>JAGBNF010000014.1 GCA_017634555.1 Eubacterium sp.
TCACAGATAAATGGAAGTGAAGAATGAAGCTCACATCAGTGGGCTTTATTTTTATTGTTGAAACGGTTAGAATCTTTGTATTAAGCAAATCGGAATTTTACGCACAGTTTGATAGAGGATAATGAGAACAGCCAATTCTTCGAGAAACTAAGTGATTATTCCGGCCCTCCCAGAGCCACCATTCCGGAGAATGAGAGCCACTGATTCCGGAGTTTTGGAGCCACCTTGCGGCCACTGAATCATATATTCCTTTATACTGTACGTGCACGCCTTCAGCGTGACTACAGATAAAGGAGGGTCAAATCTATGACCAAGTATCGTGAGATCCTTCGGCTAAAAAACCAGGGATCATACAGCACTCTGGCATCTCAGGATGATATGGATCGATTCTAGAAGGGATAATCGTACCTTGTTGTGACTATTGAAATTACAACGAAAATGATTTAAGATAGAGTCGATGGAGGTGTCAGAATGCAGATTTCAAGCAGATTTACAATAGCGGTTCATGTGCTTATAGCAATTGAAACATTTAAGAATGACCATAAAATCACCAGTGAATTTCTTGCGTCCAGCGCAAATGTAAATCCGACGGTAATCAGAAGACTCTTGCAGCAGCTGAAGAAGGCGGAGATTGTAACAGTGAAGCGGGGAAGCGGCGGTGCCGATATAGAGAAATCCTTGACGGAAATAACGCTTCTGGATGTTTACAATGCTGTGGAGCCTGTCGAAAATGGACAGTTGTTTCATTTCCATGAGAATCCGAATGAGTTATGCCCTGTGGGACGGAACATTCACAGGATCATGGATCACAGGCTTGAAGAAATACAGAATGCCATGGAAGATAAAATGCGGCGAATAACCATAGCTGATGTAATGGCGGATGCGAACAAGCTGATAGAATCTTAAAAAGTTTTGTTGTAACACTTGACATCACAACAGGGCAGTGGTACACTTTTGTTGTATCAATCAATATCACAACAAATGGAGGTATCAAAAATGTCTAACTATAGTAAGGTAAGTGTTGCAAACGATCCGAGAACTGAACTTCATGATCAGCTGGGACTTACAGGGGCTGAGATCAGCATCAACCATCTTCCGGCAGGTGCGAGTGTTCCTTTTGTTCATTATCATAAGACCAATGAAGAGATTTACATCATTCTTTCCGGCAAGGGAAAAGCGGTAGTTGACGGTGAGGATATAGAGCTTTCTTCCGGTGATATCGTGCGTATTGCGCCGGATGGGAAAAGACAGTTCTTCGCGGCAGATGATTCTGAGATCAGCTATGCCTGTATCCAGGTGAAGGCAGGTTCTCTTGAAGCGTATACCGCCGACGATGCAGTAATCGAGTAAGTATGAGTTTTAAAGTTGTGGGCATTTCTGCAAGCAGATGCCCATAACTTTTTATGTGGAGAGCTATGAGTGTTTGTATAAAAGACAATATCCAGAATATGAACCTTGTCATCGGCTGCACGGTAGGCTGCGATTATTGCTATGCGCGGAATAATGTGAAGCGGTGGCATACGATACCGGATTTCAGTAAGCCTGAATTTTTTGAAGGCAAGCTTAAAATGATGGACAAGGCAAGACCGCAGAATTTCCTTCTGACCGGTATGAGTGATCTTGCGGGATGGAAAGAAGAATGGCGAGAAGAGGTGTTTGAAAAGATCCGGAAAAATCCGCAGCATCAGTTTTTATTTTTGTCAAAAAGGCCTGATCTCCTGGATTTTGAAACGGATCTTGAGAACGCCTGGTTTGGGGTGACGGTTACCAGAAGATCAGAACTCTGGCGCATTGAAGCATTGAGGAATCATGTAAGGGCAAAGCATTATCATGTGACCTTTGAGCCGCTTTTTGATGATCCTGGAGAGGTCGATCTTTCTGGTATTGATTGGATCGTTGTAGGAACCATGACAGGCGCTCAGAGCAGAAAAATCCGTACTGAGCCGGAATGGGCATGGTCGCTTACGGATCAGGCGCATCAAAGGAATATACCTGTTTTTATGAAGGAAGATCTTGAATCGATCATAGGCGATGGAAATATGGTGCAGGAATTTCCTGAAGCATTTGAGAAGGTATTGGAGGTACAGCGGGCATGGAAGAAGTGAGAACGGAAGATATCCTGATAAGGGATGTGGAAACCAAAAATATCATGACAAAGTCAAACTTGCCGGTGGGAGGGTATTCTGTGAATCCGTATGTCGGATGCACGCACGCCTGCAAGTATTGTTACGCTTCTTTCATGAAAAGGTTTACAGGACATACGGAAGAGTGGGGAACATTTCTTGATATCAAGCACTGGCCTGAAATCAAGCACCCTGAGAAATATGCCGGACAGCGCGTTGTGATCGGATCCGTGACAGACGGGTATAATCCGCAGGAAAAAGAGTTCGGAAACACAAGGAAACTGCTTGAACAGCTGCGGGGGAGCGGAGCAGATATTCTGATCTGCACAAAATCCGACCTTGTGGTGAGAGATATTGACCTGCTAAAAGAGCTCGGACAGGTAACAGTATCGTGGTCGATCAATACGCTGGACGAGAAGTTCAAGGACGATATGGATGCAGCGGTTTCCATTGAACGAAGGATTGCTGCGATGAAGCAGATATATGACGCCGGTATCAGGACAGTATGCTTTGTATCCCCGGTATTTCCGGGCATTACGGATTTTGAGGCTATCTTTGAACGTGTAAAAGACCAATGTGATTTGTTTTGGCTGGAGAATCTTAATCTGAGAGGCGGATTTAAGAATACCGTTATGGACTATATCGCTGAAGAGTATCCTGATTTAGTGCCGCTCTATGATGAGATTTATAACAAGCATAACAGAAGCTATTTCGAGGCTCTGGAAAACAAAGCCGAGAAACTTGCCGAGAAGTATGATTGCCCGTTTGTGGATAATGAAATGCCTTATGGAAGGGTTCCGCAGGGGCATCCGGTAATCGTGGATTATTTTTATCATGAAGAAATCCGCGGATCCGATAATACAGGAAAAAGAAAGCGCAAATAGCGCGTATAAAAAAAGTGAAATGTTTTTGAGAAGAATCGGGAGACCGGTTCTTTTCTCACCACAGAAGACGATGTTGAACTTACAGACTATCTTTGGCCAATCGTTCGAGAGATAATAAAGACTGCTATTGAGAATGAGCAGAACCTTATTGTTGAAGGCTGCTATATACCTTTTGATTGGAGGAATAGTTTTGGTGAGCAGTATCTTCAGTCGATAAGATTCATCTGCCTTGCTATGTCAGATGAATATATAGATTCGCATTTTGAAGAAATAAAATCACATGCCTCTGATATCGAAACAAGGCTTGATGATTCTTATTGTACAGCTGAACAAATGAAACAAGATAATCATCAGGTCATAGATGGTTACAGATCTAATGGAGAACAGATTACCCTAATCACAGAAAACTATGATGATTCGATAAGGGAAGTTTTTGATTAACAAATTCAAGTTTGTTGAAAAGAAAGCACTATTTCTAGGCGGAGTTATGCTCCGCCTAATAGTTCTTCTACAGTATATGGTTCACCGGAAGTCAGTCTCAAAAGTGCAGTGAATTCATTAACACCATTTCTTGCGCAGGTCTCAAGATAAGTCCTGATATCTGCGAAATATGATGCGTATTCAATACTCTGGAACTGCCCAGAGACTTTGTCCTTGGTTTTTACGAATCTGAGTGATCTTTCGCTTAGGTTGTTTGTTGTCGGAATGGAGAAATCCTTAACCCAGTCAAAGTAGTTGCTCTTATATTCTTTGATTCTGTTGAGAAGAGCATTTTCATCACTTTCATAATAATGCCCCAGATCGGCAATGTATTCTTTATATCCACTATCCAAAAGAGAATCCACTTTCATGAGGAAAGCTTCGACAGCTTCTTTTGAGAAAGTAGTAGCACCTTCGGCTATCAGATGTTTCCGGTCGTGCATCATAGACTGTATCAGCTCTTTTAGCACTTTGACCCAGGAGTGGCTTGACGAGTCGAACAGCTTCTGTAGGTCTCTTTCCAGATGCTGATTGCATTCTACATTTCTGAAGACAAAGCCCTCATGATAATTGATGGTGTTATGATCATGCATGACTTTTGTTCCGGAACTTAGTACAGGAAGGATGTTATCTTCGAGGATTCCATCAAGGTCCTTGTGCATATGTGCAGTATATAGTGCAATGCGCTCATTGCCATAAAACCTCATACATGCTCTTGCTGTATTGACAAAAACTACAGTGTCATCCCAGTAGATAAGAGGCAGTCCGATGATCAAATTTTTAAGGTCTGTTACAAAAGCATGAAGCTTTTTGGAATAGAGCTTTTGTAGCTTTGCCAGATATCCTTCACTGAGGGTTAGTGGTTCGGGAGAAAAGCCTGTCAGTATTTTCTTTGTACGGTTGATACTTACGAATCCAAGATCCATCAGGGATAAAGCCATTGCCTGAATCACCTTGCCGTATTGGTTTGCAGCCTTAAGAGAACCGAGCGGAGCTCTGACTGTTGCTCCACAATCAAGGCATTTGTATATGACAAAGTTATGCCTGTGCTTGATCACCTTTACTTCATAATCGAATTCATCCTTGACAGATACTTCGATTTCTTCAAGGTTGTGACCTCCACAGTTGGGACATTCAGAAAGCTCATGTGGAATGGTATCAGTAATCTCTTCCTCAGAAAACTGTGCCATTTCATATTTCTCATGACCTGGCTGTCCGCCTTTGGAAAGGTCTGATTTTTCCCTGAAGTTTGGGATGACTTTTTTCTGATCAATTGCTGTCCTGGATGTAGGAGTGCCGGTATTGGCTCCGTTATTATTGAGCCTTGCAGTAAGTCTTGCTACTTCATCCTTAAGCGCTGCAATCTGAGCTTCTGCTTCTTTTGAAGCTGTGATTTTTTCGGAAGAACCTTCTTCCAGAAGTTCCAGCTTATCCTTTAAATGCAGGTTTTCAAGTTCAAGACTGTATTTATCGTTCTCAAGTTCTTTGACTTTGGCTCGTTCTTTCTCATAGAGTTCCTGATAGCGATCAGCGAGGGATTTGTATTGTGAAATCTTTTTGTTGAGGCCTTGGATCTGGCTGAGAAGCTTTTGCACGCGAGAGTCTGAAGCACCTTCTTTTCTGAACTTTTCCAGTTCTTTTTCAAGCTTTTTTACCTTTCGCTCAGCAGCGTGCCATTCCTTTTTTATAACTTCATAAGCTTCTTTTAAGTCCATCCCCGATAACCTCAACAATCATTTTGATTTATATTTTTCTAATTGCTCTCGCAGTTCCTGATTCTCTTTTAATAGCCTTCTGACTTCGTCCTTGAGACCTTTCATTGTCTTTGGCATTTCGTAATCATCACTTCCTGCTTCATAGGAAGGACTGCGCTTTTTACATCTGCCATCGGTGGGAATGATCTCTTTCGTTTCAGGATCAACGCGGCCTATCAGCTTCCTTTTAGATTTGGAACGCTTGAGTTCCGGATCCCAGAATGATTGGTTTTCATAGGCATATGTGATGCCAGATCTCTTGTCGGTCTGATATACAATTCCCATAGTTGCCTCCTTCATCTTTATGTGTATAGTATATAACATAAAGATATTTATTGCAACAAAAAATGCCTAAAAAGCTTGATTTTTTCTGGCTTCTTGGCATTTTTATATGGCCGTAAACTCTTTATGTGAAAGATACCATATCTGGGAAAGTGTGAATAGTAACCGCTCTTTTTGTGGTGTGAGGAAAATGGGACAGCCGATTTTTTATACTGTATATAACAGCCGGAGTTTCCGGTATTTGAGCGGATTATACATTTTAAAAAGGGGGCAATTTTAATGGAAAGTAGAAAACTCACAATGAAAGACAAGTACGAAATTGAGGAGACTGAAATCGGGTTATATGCATACGATAATTATCTGGAATATAAGCTGATCGGGAATAAGCTTATAGTTGTATCTGATATAGGTTATTGGAGAATAGAGTATCTGCAGGACTGGGACTGCTTCGTTCTGTACCATGGTAATTCTATTCCTAATGATGTGAATCCTGAGAAGTATGTGGACGCTGATTATCATTTTCAGAAGTCGGCTCGTCAGCATAAGAAGCTTCTTACATGTCTTATGTACATCAAGGATCATGAGGATTACAGATGCCATGTTATAGAAGACGTAGAGGAAATGCCGAGGCGTACCAAGAAGCAGAAGAAGGTTTATAACAAGGTTAAGCAGAAGGAGCATGAATATAAGACTGCATTGGCACTACAGATGATCAGTGCTTATGCACTTGCACTGGCATCGTAATGTGTTTTTGATGTTTCAATTTGAGATTCATGGTATAATGATAAAGTTGTATGACTAATAGTATTATTGATGTTTTCAGGAGTTAGATTTACGTATGAAGACGAGAGAAGAAGCGTTAAGCTTTGGCCTTACATTTCCGGATACATATCAGGATGCACCGTTCCATGATGATAACTGGCAGCTTATAAGATATAAGGGCAATAAGAAGGCATTTCTCTGGACGTATGAGAGGGATGGCATTATAAATCTGAATGTTAAGGTTAAGCCCGATGATGCTTACTTCTGGCGCCAGGCTTATGAGTCGGTTATCCCGGGATATCATCAAAACAAGGATAATTGGAATGCCATAATCCTTGATGGCTCAATCCCTGATGAGGATGTGCGTCAGATGATCCGAGAGAGTTACGATATCATAAGCGACAGTCCGATAAAGCGCATATATGAAGCAGTAAAGAAGATTCCATATGGCCGTGTTGCGACCTATGGACAGGTGGCAGCTCTTGCGGGAAACAGTAAAATGTCCCGCGCCGTGGGAAATGCACTGCATAAGAATCCGGATCCCGACAATATCCCATGCTTCAGAGTCGTTGATTCAAAGGGCAAACTGGCAGGCGGATTTGCGTTCGGTGGCGCAGAGGTTCAGGCGAAGCTCCTTGAAGCTGAAGGAATAGTACTTACGAACGGAAGAGTTGATCTGAGTTTATATCAGTGGAACTGCAAAGGAACGGAGTCAGATGGCTGATGAAATTAAGATATATGACAGTATTGAGACTGTATTATATATCAATACCATAGAATTTTAGGAGGACAAACATCATGGTAAAACCGATAGTAAAGGATATGTTTTTTCTGGGACAGAAGTCTGTAGAGACTACACCGGAGGATAAGCAGGTAGCACAGGATTTAAAGGATACGCTGGATGCGCACATTGACGAGTGTGTTGGTATGGCAGCGAACATGATCGGATATAAGAAGCGTTCGATAATAGTATTTATCGGACTTACAGGTGTTGTAATGCATAACCCTGTTTATGTTAACAGAACAGGTGAGTTTGAAGCTATCGAGGGATGCCTGTCACTTACAGGTGCCAGAAAGGCTAAGAGATATAGAGAGATTGAGGTTAAGTATCAGGATGAAAACTTCAACGAGAAGGTTCAAAAGTATACAGGAGCTATAGCACAGATAATCCAGCATGAAATGGACCATCTCGACGGAATCATCATCTAATCCGGGGAGTGATGCTTATTGAAAAATAAATTAAAAACGACGCTTGGCTTGATCATTTGTCTAATCTGCGTGGCGGTTGTATTGAAAACAGTATTCTTCTCGAAGGATGCGAAGGAGAGTGTGACTGAGGCGGTGACTGAGACAGTGACTGACACGGTGACTGAATCAGCTGCTGAGTCTACGAATAACACTGTGACCACTACAGAGGTACCTTCGGAGATTGGAGATGCAGCTGACATGAAGGATATGACGGCTGAGTCTGACAGTAAGTCTGAGGCAGCATCTGAATCAACGGGCATAATGCTTGATCTGAACATAGTTGAAGGTCTGGATGAAGTCTCCATCTCGAATTATAACGGCGAAGCATACATCGAGATAAATGGCAACAAGCCTTATTTCACTGAAGAGGAAAAGAAAAGCACAGAGCCTTTTGAATATTACAGTGAACTGGATGATCTGGGACGCTGCGGAACTGCGTATGCAAATGTGTGTCCGGACCTTATGCCGTCTGAACCAAGAGGAGACATCGGTGATATAAGGCCTTCTGGATGGCATACCGCGAAGTACAGTGATGTCATAGAAGACAGATATCTTTACAATCGTTCTCATCTTATCGCATACAGTCTTGCAGGTGAGAATGCTAATGAAAAGAATCTCATCACCGGTACCAGATATCTGAATCAGGAAACGATGCAGATATTCGAGCTTCAGGTCCTGAATTATGTAAGGGCTACGGAGAATCATGTTTTATATAGAGTGACACCTTTATTTGAGGGTGACAATCTTATTGCGTCAGGTGTTGAGATGGAAGCCTGGTCCGTAGAGGATAATGGCGAAGGCATATGCTTCAACGTATTCTGCTACAATGTGCAGCCGTACATTTTAATTGATTATGCAACAGGCGATAGCGAGCAGGTAGATGATTATATTGCAGGCGGCGGTGCAAGGATGTTCGAAATCGCTGCTGTTGATGATGATACGACTGAGTTTGATACATCCGAGCGATATACGGCGGTTACCGAAGATACTGAAGATACCAAATTAGTAACAGAGAACGTATCAGAAGCGACTGAATACTCATCGGAAGAATCGACAGCAGATGATAAGAAGGAAACATTTATCGTGAATACAAATTCCGGTAAGTTTCACGTTCCGAATTGTAAGAGTGTCGGTGATATGGCAGAGAAGAATAAGTGGGAATATATCGGAACTATCGAAGAGTTGAAGGAAATGGGGTATAAGCCGTGTAAGAACTGTCTTAGCGGATATTAGATTTAAGTTTAAGGGGAAAACAATGTTTGATGTAGCAAAAATCATAATGAATGAGCAGAATAGTATCCGTATCGATGCGGAAAAGAAGATTTATATCGATCCTTATCATATAGAGGATGAGCCCCACGATGCGGATTATATTTTTCTGACACATGCACATTACGATCATTTTTCGAAGGAATCTATCGTAAAGATAGTAAAGTCTGATACTCAGTTTGTATTTCCGAAGAACATGGGACTGCAGTTTAAGACTACCATTGGTAAAGACTATAAGTTCATGAAGGTTGTTCCGGATGAATCCTATGAAACGGACGATTTCGCATTTGAGACCGTAAAAGCATACAATCCAATGAAGCCTTTCCATCCAAAGATGCTGAAAAATGTAGGCTATATCCTGAAGCTTGAGGATACAAGAATATATATCGCAGGCGATACGGATCTTACACAGGATGCAAAGAATGTTAAATGTGATATAGCACTTATACCTATAGGAGGCTTCTATACCATGGATTATAAGGAAGCTGCTGAGCTGATAAATGTGATAAAGCCGGCATATGCTATACCTACACATTACGGTACGGCTGTGGGAAAGAAGTCGGATGGCGATGATTTCAAGAAGCTGGTCGGAGCACCGACACAGGTAGTGTTAAAGCTGTTTGTTTAAGTGATATACGAGGGGTTAAGAATTATGAGGATTTACGATATTTCACAGGAGGTCTTTGGGTGTAATGTGTATCCGGGAGATCCAAGTCCGGAGCGAGAGGTGAAACTGCGTATCAGTGACGGTGATGCATGTAACTTGACCGCTTTCAATATGTGTGCACATAACGGAACACATGTGGATGCGCCATATCATTTTATTGATGGAGCAAAGACTATAGACCAGGTGGATATGGACAGATTTATAGGATATTGCTATGTGGCGGAACATGAAGGTGATGTCAGCGCTGAGGATGCCGAGAATATTTTACAGGCAGCAAAGTCATGCGATAAGAGAGCTGCTGAAAGAATCCTTATCAAGGGCGAAGCAACTGTTACAGCTGATGCAGCAAAGATCTTTGCTGCTGAAGGAATAAAGCTTTTCGGAAATGAATCCCAGACGGTGGGACCTTTAGATGCGCCGATGGAAGTTCATCTTATAATGCTTGGCGCAGAGATTGTTCTTCTTGAGGGAATAAGACTTAGTGAGGTTCCAGAGGGAGTATATCTTCTTAATGCGGCTCCGATAAATCTTGGAGGCTCAGATGGTGCGCCATGCAGAGCTATACTTATGACTGTTGAGGATACAGCAGGGTCTAAGAATGGATTTGTTCCAAATGCCGATTATCAGGTCATCAGAATGAATGATAATACCTGGAGAATCAAAGATGGAGATGTAAGATTCTTCCTTTTCTGTGGAACCGAGAAGGCTGCACTTATTGATACAGGCATGAATATACCTAATGCCAAGAAGATTGCTGAAGGACTTACTGATCTTGAAATAGTGCTTATAAATACACATGCCGATATAGATCACATTTCCGGCAACGGTGCATTTGATAAGGTATATATGAATCCTGCTGAGATTTATAGTGACAGGGATAAAATAGTTCCAGTACATGAAGGTGATGTGATCGAACTCGGTGACAGACCTCTCAGGATTATAGATATTCCCGGACATACTCCGGGAAGTATTGCAATACTTGATGAGCGAAACAGGATTCTCGTCAGCGGTGATTCGGTTCAGAACGGTAAAATCTTTATGTTCGGGGATAGAAGAGATTTAAGTCTTTATATTGAGAGCATGAAGCATCTTAAGGAATTTGACGGATTATATGATGAGGTATATCCGATGCACGGAACCATGCCTGAGAAGCCTGAGCTTGTGGATAAGCTGATCGAAGGAGCTACATCCATACTGGAAGGTAAGGCTGAAGGTACGCAGGTCAATATATTCGGTAATGATGTATGTTTATATAAGTTCCCATATGCAGGATTCTTGTGTGATATACCGCAGTAGGAGCTGCATATAGAGGAATATGTATCAGATAATTAACGTTTCATAGATTTACCAATCGGTAAAGATTATATAAGGGATTTGGGGTATGCAATACAGAAAAGATAAGTACGGTAATGATCTTTCTATGCTGGGCTATGGCTGTATGCGTTTTACGAAGAAGGGCAATGCCATAGATATAGATAAGGCAGAGAAGGAGATTATGGCTGCATATAAAGCCGGGGTGAATTATTATGATACGGCATACATTTATCCCGGAAGTGAGGCTGCGCTGGGCGAGATTCTTGAAAGAAACGCAATTAGAGATAAGGTTAATATCGCCACAAAGCTGCCGCAGTATCTCATAAGAAATGCAAAAGCTATCGAGAAGTATTTCAGTGAAGAATTGATGCGACTCAGAACGGATTATGTGGATTATTATCTGATGCATCATCTGACAGACGTCGATATGTGGGAAAAGCTGAAGTCAGTTGGAATCATTGATTGGATAAAGGAAAAGAAGAAATCCGGAAAGATAAGAAATATCGGATTCTCTTATCATGGAAATACAGATAACTTTATAACTATACTCAACGATTTCGACTGGGATTTCTGTCAGGTTCAGTACAATTACCTTGATGAAGTCACTCAGGCCGGAGTTAAGGGCGTAAAGGCTGCTGCAGAGAAGGGGATTCCGGTTGTTATTATGGAACCTTTAAGAGGCGGAAAGCTTGTAAATATGCTTCCCGATAAGGCAAAGAAGCTCTTCAAGGAGGATTCTCACGGATGGACTCCTGCAGAGTGGGCTTTCAGGTGGCTGTATAATCAGCCTGAGGTTACGGTTGTACTCTCAGGAATGAATTCTTTGGAGATGGTTGAAGAAAATGTAAAGACGGCTAGTGATATGAGGCCGGGTACATTTTCAGAAAAGGATTTTCAGCTTCTCGAAGAAGTTAAGAAAGCAATTAAAGAGAAGGAAAAGGTCGGATGTACGGGATGCCGTTACTGTATGCCTTGCCCTAAGGGCGTGGATATACCGGGAACCTTTGCCTGCTATAACACGATGTATACGGAAAATAAGAGTGCGGGACGTTTTCAGTTTGCTCAGACAGTGGGACTTACGAAGGAGCCTGCATTTGCTACTCAGTGTGTAGGCTGCGGTAAATGTGAGCAGCATTGTCCACAGAATATTCCTATCAGAGAAAAACTGAAGGAAGCTGATAAAGCACTCAGACCGATCACATATAAGGTAGGGATTAATATAGCCCGAAAATTCATGTTCAGGAAGAAAAAGGGAAAAGCTTAATTTGAAGATACTTATTGCAGAAGATGAAAAAGATTTAAGACAGCTCCTATATGATCAGCTGACAGGTGAGGGATATAAGGTTGTTGAGGCGGAGGACGGAAGGAAAGCGCTGGAGCTTTTCGGCAGTGAAAAGCCTGATATGGCAATCCTTGATATTATGATGCCTCAGATGGATGGCTTATCTGTACTCTCGAAGATCCGCGAGAGCTCGGAAATGCCTGTTATCCTGCTTACTGCCAGAGGTGACGAGATAGATAAGGTCAGTGGGTTGAGACTAGGTGCCGATGATTATCTCGTAAAGCCTTGGGGAATGAATGAGCTCCTGGCAAGGATTGAAGTTCAGAAAAGACATATGAAGCTTGATGAAGCTAAGAACGATGCCGAGGTTATCATATCAGGAAATCTGAAAATAGACTTTACGAATGGAGTAGTCGAAAAGGACGGAGATGTAATTAATCTTAATGCGAAGGAATACTATATTCTCAAGTTTTTTGCTGAAAATCGTGGCAGGGTACTGACAAAGAAACAGATCTATCAGGGCGCCTGGCAGGATGAATATATGTATGATGACAATACGATCATGGTTCAGATATCGCATTTACGTTCTAAGATAGATGACGATGAGAATAAGCATATAGAGACATTGATAGGAATAGGTTATAGATTTACATGATAGAAATCATTCGATAAGATAGGCGGCATTCAGGTTAAATGAGGGCACGAAGGAAAAAGGTTCAAAATACAAGAAAATATCTGAGACTCCGATTTCTGAGAGTTATACTTGCAACCATTGGATTTGCAATTCTGCCGTTTGTGCTTATTGTATTGATCCAGGGACTGTCCGTGGGAAATGTACCATATACCTTTAATGCTTCGGATTATCTGCGTGATGATATGGCTGATATCGATGTTTCTGCGATTCTTGATAACGGTGGAAGTGCTGCCGTAGTTGATGGAAATCTGAATGTTAAGCATCTGGGCGGTAAGAAGATAATAGAAAGTGATGCTCTAACAAAAGCTGAGTGGACGGAGTTTCTTTGCAGTATCGGAGAAAAATCACGATATGAATATAGTGTGGCATATCATGGTGGTAATAATATAGATGCTGCAATTGATGATGTTATAGATACCGTAGATAATGTGGCTGAGGGTGATTGTAATTATTGGCTGGTAATCATGGTACCGAAGGCGGTTACATTTGATATAACCCTTTTGTTCAATAAGGAAGCACCTGACTATAAATCAACATCCATGGTATTTGCAGCAATCTTTGGTGTTTATTTTGCTGCTCTTATTATTTTTGTGGCTTTCTATTCGAGAAAGGCTGCGGCTGAACTGAGAGCTATGGAGCAGGTGAAGATAAAGGAAGAGGAAAAACGTATGCTCCTCGTATCTGAGCTTTCTCATGATCTGAAGACTCCTCTTGCAAGTGTTCAGGGCTACAGTGAAATGCTTCTGAAGGGCGTAGATGATGAGAATAAGAAGCAGGATTATCTGAAAATGATACATGATAATTCTGTAAGGGCGGACAGTATACTTCAGGCACTCTTTACATATTCAAAGCTGGGAAGCAGCGGATATGATCCTAAGCTTGAAGAGGCTGACATCTGCGAATTTACAAGACTTATCGTTGCAGAGTATATATCTCGTTTTGAGGAAGAGGGCTTCAAGTATGAGATAGATATTCCGGAAGATGAGATTAAGGTTAAGATTAATACAGAGCTTTTCAGAAGAGTGTATGACAATCTCTTTGAAAACTCCATGAAATATAATAAATCCGGAACAAAAATCGGAATCAGCATTGCGTCGGATGACGGTGAGGTGTTTATTAGGATTTACGATGACGGTGTAGGAATTCCTGCAGAAAACAGGGATAAGATATTTACACCTTTTTATCGCATTGACGGTTCAAGGCCGAAGGATAAGGGCGGCAGCGGACTCGGTCTTGCCATAGTAAAGAGGATTGTTGAGCTTCATGACGGAGAGATTGAGCTAGAATCAATGGATGGCAGGGGCTGCAGCTATAAAGTGAATTTAAGACGGATTTAAGATGCGGATATGACTATTTAAATATGTGTATGTTAGTATGACCTCAAAATTAAGACGGAGGTCATATCATGAAAAAGCATATAATATTTATATGGATCATATTTGCGGTAATGGTTGCAATCAGAGTGTTTATTCCCAGATCGGATTATTGGGAAGTGCTTCAGGTTGTTGCGGTCATTTTATCGATTATTATTTTTGTGAAATGCAAGCTTCCATCAAGGAAGTATATTTTTATATCCATTCTCCTAGCGGTTTTGGTAGATGTTTCATATATCGGTGCGGCAAGGAATCCATGGGTTCTTTTATATGGAATGATATCTGCTGTTCCAACGCTTCTTTCATCGCTTGCGGTATTTTCCGTAATGGAAAAGCATGGAGGATATGAGTTTATATCACATAAGGGAAAGCATCCTGTGATTAAGAGTATTGTTATAGCGCTTTTGGTTACAGTGGTTCTGCTTGGAATATGTTTTCTCATATCCAATAATGAGAAGCATTTCAGCTTTTCAGCATGGAAGCTAATGATCTGTCTTAATCCGGGGATTTTCGAGGAAATGGCCGGCCGCGCCATATTTATGTCATATTTTATGTGTTTCTCAAAGGATAAGATGAATCTGTTTGAGTGTTTCACCATGTACTTTATGATGGCAATGCCGCATGCTATGGTGCACGGAAAAGGGCTGATAGAAACGGGTATGCTGTTTTTGATGTTCGGCCTTACATTTTCCATATTACAGAAGAAGAGAGATATACTTACGCCGATGCTGAGCCACGGGCTTTACGATGCTGTAATGTTCATGTTTGTAGGCTTACCGGTTTCGGTGTGATTGATTCTTCATAGTTAGGATTATAGATAAATACAATAAATTCTTCATTGGGGGTGTTTGTTTGAAATTACTTCATACATCAGACTGGCATCTGGGAATGCTTCTCAGAAGCGGAAAGACGTACCAAGCTGATCAAAGATATGCGATTGATAAGATATGTGAGATTGCAAAGGATGAGAAGATAGACGGCATACTTCTTGCCGGAGATATATTTGATAAAAGCATTGCATCACAGGAAGGACTACAGCTTTACAACGATGTGATGACTAAAATCTGCGGAAAGATGGGAATGAAGGTTTATCTTATCGCAGGTAATCATGATGGTGCAGAACGTATATCCCAGTGCAACGAGCTCCTAAAGAAGAGTGGACTTTATATTGCAGGCACACTCACTTCTGAGGTGAATGTGATAAATGAAGGCGATGTGGACATTTATCTGCTTCCGTGGATTTCAACGGATAAGGTGAAGACGGTATTTCCGGATAAGGCTGAAGAGATTAATTCAATGGAGGACGCATATCGTGTCGTTCTTGATAAATATAGAGAAAGCTTTGTAGACGGGCATAAAAATGTGCTCGTCTCTCATGCGTTTATCGTAAATGCCGAGACTTCGGTCAGTGACAGATCTGCTGAGGTGGGAAGGGCAACAATGGTAGGCTCTCATGTATTTGAGGGCTTTGATTACGTTGCTCTCGGACATTTACATGGATCGCAGGATATCGGAGACAGGATTCGTTACAGCGGATCTCTGATGGCTTATTCCTTCGGTAAGGAGGAGAACCAGATAAAGAGTGTTACGATAATCGATACCGATGATATGAGTCGTAAGATAGTTCCGATTCCTCAGTTGTACAGAAGAAAAACTCTGACAGGAACCTATGACGAGCTGATGAATGCGGATTATGAAAAGGATATAATGGACGGATATGTACGTCTTGAAGTAACAGACAGCTATGTGGGACTTGAGGCTGCTTCTTTATTACGTGAGAGATATAAGAATCTTCTGGAGATATCAGGTAAGAGTCTTGAGCGTGAAGATGCGAAAATAACAATGACCATGGATGAATTTGAAAGTGCTGAGACTGATCCTGAGACTGTATTTGATAGATATTGTATGGATATCATGGCAGATGCACCGAGTGATCATCTGAAAGAACTGTTCACCAAAGCACTCGTAAAATACGAGAAGGAGGTGACTGAGGAATGAAACCTTTAAAGATTGAATTTGAAGCTTTTGGTCCTTATGTGGGACATGAAGAGGTTGACTTTGAGGCGCTTTCTTCCAGAGGCCTTTTCCTTATATGCGGTAAGACAGGTATCGGTAAGACTATGATACTTGATGCCATGACCTTTGCACTATATGGAAAGAGCAGCGGCAACGGAAGAAATGATTTTGAAGCAATGCGCTGTACTAAGGCACCTTTCGAGGCGACCACATTTGTTAAATTCGTATTTGAGAATAATGGAGATTACTATACATTCGAGAGAAGGCTGGAGCGTAAAAGGAAGAATCTTTCTGCAAGCTATAATCTTATGAAGAAGGATGAGAATGGCGAATGGCAGACACTTCTTGAGAATCCGAAGGATAAGGAGCTTAATTCAAAGGCGGTTGAGATTATCGGGCTTGAATATGATCAGTTCCGTCAGGTTATCGTACTGCCTCAGGGACAATTTGAGAAGCTTCTTACGTCCGATTCTTCAGAGAAAGAGAAGATTCTGACTAGCATCTTCGGTGAGGAGAAATGGGCGAAAATTGCCGAGAATTTCTATAATGAGGCTGAAGAAAGAAAAAATGAGCTCAAAGGATTGAAGGATAGAATCGAGCGAAGTCTTAAGGATGAAGGCTGTGAGAAGATATCCGATCTTGAAACAATCATTGAGTCAAAGAAGGACGAAAAAAAGCAGCTTGAAGATGAGTTTGCGAAGCAGGACTATGAAAAGGTTATTGCGGATGAGCGTGAAAACCAGAAGCTGATAAGTAGATTTAGAGAGCTTCATAATGCTGAGTGTAAACTTAAGGAATTGAAAAATAAGGCTGATGAGCGTGTATCCTGGGAAAAGAATCTGAAGGAAGCTAAACGTGCTGAAGCTGTAAGAAAGTGTATTGATGACGTAAAGGTAGCTACTGAATCGCTTGAACAAAGGCGTAAGCAGGAAGCTGCTTCTATTAAGGCTGCAGAAGTGGCTGAGGAACAGTATAAAATTGCTGAAGATAAGCTTAAGTCTCACTCTGAGAAGGATGCTGACGTTGAGAAGTTAAATTCGGATAAAACCGGATATGAGAATAAGCGTCAGGATTACAGCGGAATCGATGCGGCAGAGAAGGAACTGAATGAAAAGAAAGCTGCGCTAAAGAAGGCTGAGGCAGAGGAGAAGAAGGCTAAGGTAAAATGCGATTCTCTCAAGGAAGAACTTGCAAGACTTAATAATGAATATATAGAGCTTAATAGGATACATTCGGAGCTTTTTGAAAAGTATAATGCAGGTATAGTCGGTGAGATTGCCAAGCAGTTAAAGGATGGCGAAGCTTGTCCTGTATGCGGAAGTAAGGAACATCCGGTAATAGCACATTTCTCAGAAGACAGTGTTACTAAACAGGATGTAGAAGAAAGCAAGAAAAAGGCAGATTCCAAGTTTAATGAGAGTAATAAGAAGGAAGCCGACAAAAATGATGCTGATAATATTGCAGCCGAAAAGCATAAGATAGTTGAGAAGGCGATAAATGAGGTTTCTATATCTGAAACAAAGCTAAAAGGATTGAAGGAGAATCTGGTTGAAGGAATAGATTCTCTTGAAGAACTTAATAGTGAAATAGCTAAGATTGAGAAGAAAATAAGAGATCATCTTAAGGAAACTGAGAAGCTAAACGAAGAACTGAATCAAGCCAGAGAAGCTTTGGCGACAGCTAAGGCAAATATAGATAATGCTAAAAAGGAAACTCTTGATGCTGAGAAGAAGCTTGAAACAGCAGAGAAGAGTTTAAATGAAGGACTTAAGGCCAATGGATTTGATTCTGCAGAAGAAGCAGAGAAGTCTATGATCGGTCAATCGGAAATAGATGCTATCAGCAACAAAATAACTGCATATGACACGAGCTTTAAAGCTGCAGAGGAATCGTTGGCTAATATTTCTGATGAGCTAAAGGGTAAGACAGAGCCTGATGAAGCTGAGAGTGAGCGCAGATTTAACGAAGCTCTTAAGAAAAAATCAGAATATGACGGCAATAAGAGTCGATGTGAGAGCGAAATACAGAAGCTTAGTGAAAAGCTTATGAATCTGAAAGCTGAAGGTGAGGGCATCGAAGATAAGATCCGTGAAGCAGAAGAGGATTTCACATTTGCAAAGAGACTTCGTGGAGATTCCGGTACAGGTCTTCAGAGATATGTTCTCGGAATCATGTTCTCGTCTGTTGTTACTGCGGCTAATAAGATGCTTGAGCTGGTTCACGGTGGAAGGTATCGTCTGTTCCGTTCCGATGACAGGTCTCAGGGAACGAATAAGAAGGGACTTGAGCTTAAGGTATTTGATAATAACAGTGAAGAACATGGTGGTCGATTTGTCAGTACACTTTCGGGCGGTGAGAAGTTCTTATGCTCGCTGGCTCTTTCTATCGGTATGTCTACAGTTGCTCAGAAAAGTGGCATCAGGATTGAGGCGCTCTTTATAGATGAGGGCTTTGGTTCTCTGGATGATGAATCTATAAATGATGCCATGAGCGTACTTAACAGCATACAGGAAGCAAATGGTCTTGTAGGTATCATTTCTCATGTTCAGATACTTCAGGATCAGATCCCAAGTAAGCTGAGGATAGTTGAGAAGGATGGCGGAAGCCATATAGTCCAGACGATAGGATAAATATACAAGATAAATATATAGGATATATAAAAAGTTAATTGACAGACTATTAGTGAAATGATAAGATATAATCAAAATGATAATAACAAGTGTTCGGATTGTCATGAAAGGATTATATCTATGGAAAAACAAGCGAAAGGGAATAAGGTAATAATTGCGCTGATAGCGATAGCTGTTGTTTTGATCATAACGCTGATTGTTCTGATAGTTTATCATAGTGGAAATAAAGATATAAAAAATGATATTAAAAAAGATGGTGGTGTTAAGGTAAGTGATGATATGGTTGCAGTCTATCAGATTGAGCTTACCGTTGTATCGCCTAGTTCGAATAATATTCATTTTGTCAGATATCCATATTATTATATATCTACCTCTGATGACAATGATCTGATTGATCTTGAATTGGAATATAAAACACAAAAATATGTTCCGAAGGAAGATGTGGATTTCTTCCTGAATTTTATTGAGAATAATAATACTGCTGACAAAACCGAAGATTCGGTATTAACGTATTGTCTTAGAGTTACCTGCTATAAGGGTGATTCATCAGATATAGACACAATGAAAGTGGCTTATGGTTACGATGTATTTCCTGAAGAATTAAATGAAGTTATTGATAGAATGAATAAGCTGTGTAAAGCAGATCTGGTCGAGTATCCGACAGAGGTGATCGATGATGTTCCGTCCTTCGTATATCAGGATTTAGGAATAAGTGAAGATGATTATCCAAGAGAAGATATTGAGAAGATGATCGATGACTATGGATTTCTTGCAATGGATGAGATGTTTTCAGATACAAGAGGTTTTATAGGCATGATGAGTAATTATTATGGATCTATATCAGAAGAAAATATTCAGCAGTACATTTCAAATGATCTTAGAGAATCAACTGAGATAAGTGATAAGGATTATACGGAATTTGTAAATAAATATGTTGCCGAGCTTGGTGATGAGTGGCAGATTTCATCCGAAATCGATTGTGATGGACTAACAATGATAGTGAAACATGGCAGCGTTTCTAATGGTTATGTGTATATCGGTAAGGCAGAGCTCGTAAATGAGTGGAAGA
>JAGBNF010000015.1 GCA_017634555.1 Eubacterium sp.
GGTTTCCCTGATCCAATCGACGGACCTATCGAAGTTGAGACAGTATCTTCAGATGCTATCCCTGCTGATAAGGAAGGTCTTGATATCGGTGAGAAGACAAGAGCTCTCTTCGCTGATGCTGCAAAGACAGCTAAGACAGTTGTTTGGAACGGACCTATGGGTGTATTCGAGAACCCAACACTTGCTGCAGGTACAATCGCAGTAGCTGAAGCACTTGCTGAGACAGATGCTACAACAATCATCGGTGGTGGTGATTCAGCAGCAGCTTGTAACCAGCTTGGATTCGGTGACAAGATGAGCCACATCTCAACAGGTGGTGGTGCTTCACTTGAGTTCCTTGAGGGTAAGGAGCTTCCTGGTGTAGCAGCAGCTAACGATAAGTAATTCAACTTTTTCCATAAAGATTAGGAGAATAATACAATGGCAAGAAAGAAGATTATCGCAGGTAACTGGAAGATGAACATGACTCCTTCACAGGCTGTTGCACTTTGTGCAGAGCTTAAGGATCTTGTAAAGAACGACGAAGTAGACGTTGTTTACTGTGTACCTGCAATCGATATAGTTCCTGTAATTGAGGCAGTTAAGGGCACAAACGTAGAAGTTGGTGCTGAGAACATGTACTTCGAGGATAAGGGTGCTTACACAGGCGAGATCTCAGCAGAGATGCTTGTAGATGCCGGTGTTAAGTATGTTATCATCGGACATTCAGAGAGAAGAGATTACTTCAAGGAATGTGACTGCACTCTTAACAAGAAGGTTAAGAAGGCAATCGAAGCAGGCCTTACACCAATCCTTTGCTGCGGTGAGTCACTCGAGCAGAGAGAGATGGGCGTTACTATGGACTGGATCAGACTTCAGATCAAGAGCGACCTTGATGGTGTAGCAGCTGATGATGTTAAGAACCTTGTTATCGCTTATGAGCCAATCTGGGCTATCGGAACAGGTAAGACAGCTACAACAGAGCAGGCAGAGGAAGTTTGCAAGGGTATCCGTGAGTGCATCGCTGAGATCTATGATGATGCTACAGCTGAGGCTGTTCGTATTCAGTATGGCGGATCTGTTAACGCAGGTAACGCAGCAGAGCTTTTCGCTCAGCCTGATATCGACGGTGGTCTCGTAGGTGGAGCTTCACTTAAGGCAGATTTCGGAAAGATCGTTTGCTACAAGTAATCATATGATAATCTAAAGATAAAAAATGCTGTTCATCGAAAACATTCGGTGGACAGCATTTTTTTATGTTATTTTTCTTGTAATTAGCTGACAATAATACTATAATTTTAGTTGGTTTTTTAATACAAGACTATTATCATTTCAGCTGGGGAAGGAGATATTCAAATGAAGAAATTTTTGGCAGAATTTAAAGAATTCGCACTTAAGGGAAATGTAATGGATATGGCTATCGGTGTTATCATCGGTGGCGCATTTAAGGGTATTGTAGATGCACTTACAGAGCATATCCTCAACCCGATCATCGGCTGCTTTACACAGGGCGGACTTGAAGGATGGACAATAACAATTGGTGAGGCTCAGCTCGGCATCGGTGCATTTATCATGGCGATCATTAACTTCATTATTCTTGCTTTTGTTCTTTTCCTTATGCTTAAGGGTATGAACAAGATGATCTCACTTCGCAAGAAGGAAGAAGAAGCAGCAGAGGAGGCTGCAGAGCCATCAGCAGAGGAAGCACTTCTTACAGAAATCAGAGATCTTTTAAAAGAAAAGAATTAATTGGCTTTCGAATGATATAGAAGATATAGCACCATTCATGTTTTAATGATAAAATGTGGATGGTGCTTTTTTTGTGCCGATCTATGAATATAAGGATATATAAAATGAAGAAGATTACTATCGGCATCATGGCACATGTTGATGCCGGAAAAACTACATTAACGGAGGCTCTTCTCTATAAGACAGGCATGCTGAGAAAGCTGGGACGTGTTGATAACAGAGACAGCTTTCTTGATACGGAGACTCTCGAAAGGAAAAGAGGAGTTACCATCGTTTCAAAGCAGGCTGTTCTTGATATCAGTGACAGAGACCTTCGTATTACCATTATAGATACACCGGGACATGCGGACTTCAGAGCTGATGCCGAGAGAGCTATGTCGATACTGGATGCTGCTGTTTTTATCATAAATGCGGCAGACGGTATCGATGATGATACTAAATCTCTTTTTGCAATGCTGGACAGTTATGCGATTCCGGTTATTTTCTTTATAAATAAGACTGATCAGCTGAAATATGATGATGAGACTGAAGAAGAATTTGAGGAGAGGGTGATAAATCCGATCCTTAAGGAGATAGAGGATAAGGTTGCTGTACGTGGGGAAATCCCGTTCCTTGCAGGGCGTGCTGTACCTGATTACGATACCATCGCAGCTTCGGAAGAAAGCGCAATGGAGGAATACTTTGAGACAGGAGAGCTGTCCGAAGAAACCATGTCTTATCTTACACTCAACAGGCGTATTATCCCTGTATATTACGGAAGTGCTCTTAAAATGGCAGGCATAGATGAACTGCTTTCAGGAATTATCGGACTTGCGGATAATCTGAATGATGTCGGTAAGGCCGAGGATAATAGAGACAATGAGAAATCAGAAAAGGCAAAGGAAGACTTCGGAGCTATATGCTATAAGGTTTCGAAGGATGATAAGGGAGTAAGACTTACATTTATCAAGGTTACTTCGGGAAGGGTAAATGTAAGACAGGAAATAGGTGAAGAAAAGATAAATCAGATAAGGCTTTACAGCGGCGGAAGCTTCAAGACTTTGGATTATGCAGAGGAAGGTGATGTGGTGGCACTTACCGGGCTTTCAGCTATCGCAGTAGGTGACGGCCTTGGTATAGATCCGGGAATGGGGGAGAAGCAGGTAAATGCGGTGCTGAGATACGGTATCGAACCGCCGGCGGGAATGGACAGAGCCGTATTCCTTCCGATGCTCCGTGAGCTTGAGGATGAAGAACCGCTTCTGAATGTCAGTACAAATCCGAGAACAGGGGTTCTTGAGATAGCATGTATGGGTGAGTTCCAGCTTGAGATAATCAAAAATCTCATTATGGACCGCTTCGGAATAGAGGTTACATTTGATGAGGGCGATGTTGTCTATAAGGAGACAATAGCTGCACCGGCCTACGGAATCGGACATTTCGAACCCCTCAGACATTATGCGGAGGTTCATCTCTTGCTTGAACCGCTGCCGGAGGGAATGGGCATAAGAGTCGGAACAGATCTTAGCTATGACAGGCTGGGCGCTGCGTTTCAGAGAATTGTGCTTGATGAGCTTTCCAGAGAAAAACTCTACGGCGTTCTTACGGGCGCTAAGCTTACGGATGTGAAGATCACGCTTGTTGCGGGTAAATCCCACACCAAGCATTCAGAAAGCTACGACTTCAGACACGCGGCTAAAAGGGCGGTACGACAGGCTCTTATGAAGACGGACAGTGTGCTGCTTGAGCCGTTCTTCAACTTTACGATCTATACTCCGACGGAATATGTCGGAAGAGTGATGAACGATATAGATAAAATGTCCGGCACAGCGATACTCTCCGAAAGTGATGAGGAGAAGGCTGTCATTACGGGAAATGCACCGGCCATATCCATGAGGAATTATCAGTCGGAACTGACAAAGCTCACAGCGGGACGAGGAAGAGTGACTCTAACTATGGGCGGATATAAGAAGTGTCATAATCCAGAGGAAGTGATAGAACTCTACGGATACGATCCGGAGGCTGACAGAAATAATCCGTCAGGTTCGGTATTTACCGAGCATGGTGCAGGCCATTATATACCATGGGATGAGGTGGATGCTAGAGCTCATGTAGAATCAAGGATAGTTGAATATCTTGAACCGGAATACTATACCGAGGATTTGGATGAGACAGATACGGCAGATGCAGGAAAGTCTGCGGGACAGGGCAGTATGAGTCTCACGGAAAGACTGGATGCCATCGGTTATGAAGAGGTTGAAGAGATACTTAATAAGACTCTCGGTGCGAATAAGCACAGCGACCCACTGGAGAAGAGAAGACATATATATAAACGGAGCAATTCCGTGAAATCGGTGGGAAGCGGCGTAAATAATTCGAATAATCTGTCGAATAATGGTACATTTCCTCAAAAAATCATCAAATTGAAGGATAAATATCTTCTCATAGATGGTTATAATATGATATATGCGTGGGACGATCTGAAGATTTTTGCTGAGGATAATATGATGGCGGCCAGGGACAAGCTCCTGGATATCATCTCGAATTATCAGGCAATCAAGGGTGTAAACATCATTGTTGTTTTTGATGCTTATAAGGTTCCGGGGCACGGCACCGAGCTCTTCGATTACCATAATGTTCACGTCGTTTACACAAGGCAGGCAGAGACCGCCGATCAGTATATCGAAAAGTTTGCTATCGAAAAGCATAAACAGTATGACATTTCCGTAGCCAGCAATGATGGAATGATACAGCTTATCATTACGGGAACAGGGGCATACAGAATGTCGGCGGCAGATTTGAAGGCTGATATTGATTCGGCAAATGAAAGTATCCAGAGTTATATAAAATAAAAGCGAGGTAAGAAATTATGGGTATATGCTACATTTGTAAGAGCCAGATTTCCGATACGGCAGCTTCTTGTCCGGTGTGCGGAGCAATACAGCAGGCAGCTCCACAACCACAGCAGCAGGCAGCGGCACAACCACAGGTGCAGCCGCAACAGCAGGCAGCACCACAACCGCAGGGACAGTACCATGGAATGCAGTACGGAGGAACACTGCAGCAGAGCCAGCCACAGCAGAGTCAGCCTCAGTACGGAAGTGCGCCGCAGCAGAGCATACCAAGCCAGCCACAGTACGGAGGAGCACCGCAGCAGAGTGGACCAAGCCAGCCTCAGTATGGAGGAGCAATGCAGCAGAATCAGCCATACGGTGTAAGCAGCCCATATAATCAGGGACAGCCACAGCAGGCACCACAGCAGAAGCAGAACTATGTTCAGTCTGCATACAGCTCACCTCAGCAGGCAGCTCAGGGTGGACCGGGAGGTCCTTCACCGGAGAAAAAGCCTGTTAATAAAGGACTTATAATAGGACTTATTTCAGGAGCGGCTGTTATAATCGCAGCAGTTCTTCTTATATTCGTATTTGATGTTTTCGGTCTGAAGGGCGGAAAACCGGAGGCGGCTGCAGAGGCTTTCGTAAAGGCATATACCGAAATGGACGCAAATGCACTTGTAGAAACAGTTGCACCTGAGGTTAAGAATAATCTTTCTGAAATGGGTCTAGGTGAATCCGTAGAAGAAGTACAGAGCAGTTTTGATATGCTTAAGGGCTTCGGCGTTACATTTGACAATATAGTTATAGGTGAGGCTCAGAAGCTTGATGTAGATAAAGCAAAGAAGGATATTAAGGATAAGGGCGGAATCGATATTGAAGCTAAGGAAGCTGCAAAGGTAACTTGCTCATTTAATATGCATATGGAATTTATGGATGAGTCCGCAGATCAGCCTACAAGCTTTGACCTTATCTTAGTAAAGCAGGGCAGCAAGTGGTATGTCGGTGATGTACAGCAGCTGGATGACGGCGAGATTGATCTCGGTGGTGATGATCCGGACAATGGCGGCGATGATCCGACTGTAATCGATGGCGGCGATACATTTTCAGGTGATGCTGCACTGGGTGCTGCTCAGAAATTCATGGATGGATATTCAAAGCTTGATGTACAGGCTATGATGGACAGTATGTCACCTGAGTTCAGAGGCGATACAGGAGCTACAGCTCTGGGAAGCACACCTGAAGAGATTCAGGCATCATTCGATGAACTTAAGGAATATGGTGTATCATTTATAGATACAGAATATGGCGAAGTTGAAGAGCTTGATGCTGAAGAAACAAAGAGTGATCTGAAGACAGAATACGGTGTTGATGTTGTGGTTGATGCAGCAGCTAAGGTTAAGTGTTCCACAAAGATGCATATGGAATTCGACGGAGAATCATTTGATGAGCCGATGACATTCTATCTGACAGTTGTAAAGCAGGGAAATGACTGGTTTGTTGCAAACTTCGATGAAATATACGAGGAAGACACAACAGAAGGTACAACAGAAGATGCTACAGAGGGCAAAACAGAAGGTTCTACAGAAGGAACAACCGTAACAGGTTCTCTGGGAAATGATACACCGGGCTTTGAGAAGTACGGTATCAAGATCAATATGAAGAAGAATGAGTATTATGAATTCAGTACATCTACAAATGATGATCCAAGCGTTTATGCAACAGCAAAATGTGCGCTTACCGAGTATGAGAATACACCTGTAGATGATGAGCTTCTTGAGTTTGGTAAGGAAAATGACATGGACCTTACAGGATATGTAAAGAAGTATCTTCATTATGAGATCATATTTGATGCTCCGGAATTTGATAATAACGGCTTCAATTACAGCTTATGGGTAGATGATTATTATTCAACAGATCTGGCTAACGAAACCTATGAGTCTCGTACAGATTCGTACGGAGAGAACTACGGAACATTTAAGGTTATGGTTAACGGAGAAGAGAAGTCCATATATTACTGGATAGAGTGGAATCATCAGCAGGAAGACCATTGGTATTCAAGACCTGAAGTTATGATACTTGCTCCTGAAGGATATGATGGAGTTGTTTCCGGAATTTCCACATATGACGGAGTAAGCAGTGATGCTGCAATATTTGATAACTATGATGAAAAGAATTTCTATCTTTTCAGACTTGACTGATAAATTATATTATGCTAATATAGCAAAGTATGATTTTAAGAAGCTATATTAGAACAGTATTTGTTTGGAGGGAATAGATTTGAAACTCGCATTAACGATTTTATTTATAATAGTTGCAGTAGCGCTTACAATTATAGTTCTTTCTCAGGAGGGAAAGGATAACGGATTTGGTTCCGCTATGACAGGAACAGTTGATACATACTGGAGCAAGAACAAGAAGCATTCAAAGGAAGCTGTAATCAAGAGAGTGACAGCAATCCTGGGTGTTCTGTTTATTGTGCTTGCAGCTGCTCTCGGATCCAAATGGTTACGATGAATCAGAATAATTAGTAAAGTGCTCTGCGAAAGCGGAGCACTTTTTTTCGTCTTGTGATATAATGTGACAAAAGCGCCATAAGTCAAAACACATTCTCACTTGTGAGAGACGTGTTTTGACTTAATGACGCATATGTCATTATGTGACAAAAGCGCCAAATATCAGTATGAGTTACGGGAATGGGGGTAAGTATGGATACAGAAATTAAAGAGGTTGAGTATTCGGAACAGGAGCAGGCGTTTCGTGATGAAATGCATGAGAAGCTTCTTGATGCAATGGCAATGAAAGACTACAGACCGATGAGATTTAAGGATCTGAAGTGTCTTTTTGATATAAGATCTGATGAAGAGGATATGTTCCTTCGTCTCCTTAATGATATGGAGGATGAGGTGAGCATAGTAAAGACAAAGAATAACAGATATATGCTTCCGCCGGATAATGTGCTGGTGGGTACATATATGAGTACCAGACGAGGCTTTGGATTTGTCCGTGTAGAAGGTTATAAGGATGATTTCTTTATATCCGAGAGGGATTCGCTTAATGCCTTTCATGATGATAAGGTGCTTATTCAGATTACGAAGAGTGCACGATATGCAGACATGAAGAGTGAAGCAAGAATCGTCAGGATCCTCAACAGAGGAATCACAGGACTTATTGGTGTATACCAAAGCTGTGACGGATACGGATTTGTTATACCGAATAATAAGAAGATAGCTGATGATATCTTCATTCCAGAAAAGGCAAGCCGCGGTGCGGTTACGGGAAGCCTTGTAATAGTTGAGCTTCAGGATTATGGTTCGGGCAAGAAATCACCGACCGGTGTGGTGACTGAAGTTATAGGACATATAGATGATCCGGCGACGGACATTTTATCTGTAATAAAAAGCTACAATATTCCGGTAGAATTTCCGGATGATGTGGAATACGAATTAAAGAGTATTCCTGACAGTGTGCTTCCTGAGCAGAAGGAAGGACGCCGTGATTTCAGAGACCTCGATACCGTAACTATCGACGGTGAGGATGCGAAGGATCTCGATGATGCCATATCGCTCAGCTATGAAGATGGAATATATCATCTCGGAGTTCATATCGCGGATGTATCAGAATATGTTAAGGAGAATTCACCGCTTGATAAAGAAGCTCTCAGAAGAGGAACCAGCAACTATCTCATAGACAGTGTTATTCCGATGATTCCTCATCAGCTTTCCAACGGCATATGCTCACTGAATCATGACGAGGACAGACTTACTCTTTCGGTACTTATGGATATCGATGATAAGGGACGTGTAATATCTCATGAAATATGTGAGGGCCTGATAAATGTAAACGAGAGGATGAACTATACCGATGTGGCAGCTATCCTTGAGGGAAGAGAGGGCGCACCGGTTGAAAGATATGAGAAGCTCATTCCTATGTTCAGGCTTATGCTGGAGCTGTCTCTCAAGCTTAGAGAGAACAGGCGCAGACGTGGTTCCATAGACTTTGATGTTTCAGAGACGAAGATCATAGTTGATGAGGAACATAGACCTATAGATGTTAAGCCTTATGAGAGAAATGATGCCACCAGACTCATTGAGGATTTTATGCTCATTGCCAACGAGACTGTTGCAGAGGAGTATTTCTGGGCAGACATTCCTTTCGAATACAGAATCCATGAGGTTCCGAATGAGGAAAAGGTAGATGCTCTCAGATCGGTGATCAGAAGCTTTGGACTTTACTTTAAGGTGAGCCGTGATAAAATGCATCCTATGGAATTCCAGAAGCTGCTGGATAACATTTCAGGAAAGCCTTATGAAGCGCTTGTTACAAGGCTTACACTGAGAAGCATGCAGCAGGCAAGATACAGTACAGACTGTTCGGGACATTTCGGACTGGGATGCAAGTATTACTGTCATTTCACTTCACCGATCAGAAGATATCCGGATCTTCAGATACACAGGATCATAAAGGAGAATCTTCACGGCAAGCTGGATGAGAAGAGACTTCGTCATTATAAGAAGCTTCTTCCGAAGGTTGCCGAGGATAATTCCTTCAAGGAGAGAAGAGCGGAAAATGCGGAGCGTGATGTAGAGAAGCTCAAGGAGATTGAGTACATGTCACTGCATTTAGGTGAAGAATTTGACGGTATGATATCGGGCTTTACATCACAGAATATATTTGTGGAGCTGGATAATACTATAGAAGGTGCTGTCAGTGTCGCAACGCTGAATGATGATTTCTATAATTACAATGAAGCTAAGATGGAAATGGTCGGCTCAGCCACGGGTAGAAAGTTCAGACTGGGAGATAAGGTCAGGGTTTCTGTTGTCCGCTGCGATAAGATTGACAGAATAATAGATTTTGAATTTACGGAGACAAATAATGGCTAAAGAGAAGGGCATAAGACTCATAGCAAACAACAAAAAGGCATATCATGATTTCTTTATTGATGAATCCTTTGAAGCCGGTATTGAGCTTTTCGGTACAGAGGTTAAATCGCTGAGACAGGGCAACTGTTCCATAAAGGAATCATATGTGGGAATAGAGAACGGTGAGATATTTATCTATAAAATGAATATCAATCCTTATGAGAAGGGAAATATATTCAATAAGGATCCGCTCAGAAAAAGAAAGCTCCTGCTTCATAAATATGAGATCAACCGACTTGCGGGTAAGATCAAGGAAAAGGGCTTTACCATTATGCCGCTGAAGGTTTACTGGAACGGAAGCAACGTTAAGGTAGAGATAGGTTTGGCAAGAGGTAAGAAGCTCTACGATAAGAGAGCTGATATTGCAAAGAAGGATCAGCAGAGAGAAGCGGCAAGAGAGTTTAAGGTCAGAAATCTGAAATAAGCTTTTTGACTTGATTTTCGAGCTTATAAAATGTAAAATATGTTATTGTGTCGGGCATAGGATATTTATGCCCGATACAAATAATAAAGTAGGTGATAATCCTTCGGGTGAAAATCCGTTGGTATTATAGAAGGGTGATTATCATGAGTCAGGCTAAGGTTGATAAGCATAAGAAAGAAAAGAAGAACAGAGCTAAGACAATCAGAATGCAGAAGCTTAAGACTGCAGTATGGGTAACAATTATCTCACTTGGTGTCGGAGCTCTCGTAGGTATTCCGCTTGGTAAGGGCATTTATAAGTATCAGAAGAAGAAGGCTGAGCAGAATGCTACAATTTCTTCACTTCAGTACAGTTCATGGTTTGATGAGTTATGGGCAAACAACTACGCAGATCTCTACGCAGGTATGGACTTTGTTGAAGATGAGGATGCATCAACTACAGATGCCGCTGAATAATTCGAACCGGGGTAGTACTGGTTTCGACAGGGATTTGGAAGTTAAGGCAGCCATCCGAGGTGAGGGACCTCGTTAAAACCTTTAAAAAAAAATAAACGCTAACGATAGAGTAGCACTCGCTGCCTAATGGCAGCTGTCCGCCACGTGTCATCCGATGCATGTGATACGGGCATCGAAGAGTCGGAGCACTTCCTCCCAAAGCTTTGAGGGCAGGGAAGAATCATGAAGCTACTGAAATCATAAGCCTGGCAGACGGCGTATGACGTAGGGAATGTTAATTGACTGCCTGTGATGGGAGATACCGTAATGGATGGGTCTTTGGACCGGGGTTCGATTCCCCGCTACTCCATAAAAAAATGAGGGATGCTTTATGCATCAATGTCATTAAGTTAAGATGACAGAAATAAGAGTTCTATATCATAAGTGATATGGGGCTCTTTTTTTATAAATACACTTGACAAACATCCCCAAATGTGCGGCCGCTTTCGCTACTGATTATATTTAAGAGGTAGCGAA
>JAGBNF010000016.1 GCA_017634555.1 Eubacterium sp.
AGAACCTTCTCCTGAATGTTCTTTGGACACTGCTCATACTTCTCGAAGAACATTGAGTAGTTACCACGTCCCTGAGTTCTTGAACGAAGGTCTGTTGAATAACCGAACATCTCAGCAAGCGGAACATATGCTGTAACCTTCTTTCCGTTACCAACATCTTCCATGCTTTCGATACGTCCACGTCTTGAGTTAAGGTCACCGATAACATCACCCATGTACTGCTCAGGCATTACTACCTCAACCTTCATAACAGGCTCAAGAAGTACCGGATTACCCTTCTTCATAGCATCCTTGAATGCCATAGAACCGGCAATATGGAATGCCATTTCAGAAGAATCGACTTCATGGTATGAACCGTCATATACGTTAGCAGATACACCGAGCACCTGGAAACCACCAAGGATACCTGCCTGAGCAGCTTCCTCGATACCTTCACCGATTGCAGGGATATATTCCTTAGGAATGTTACCACCAACTACTGTTGACTCAAACTTGAATGTCTCTTCACCGTTAGGATCCATAGGCTCAAACTTAACCTTACAATGTCCGTACTGACCACGTCCACCTGACTGCTTAGCATACTTGGAATCAACATCAACAGGTGATGTAAATGTTTCCTTATAAGCAACCTGAGGTGCACCAACGTTAGCCTCTACCTTGAACTCACGAAGGAGTCTGTCTACGATGATCTCAAGATGAAGCTCACCCATACCGGCGATGATTGTCTGACCTGTCTCCTGATCTGTGTGAGTTCTGAATGTAGGATCTTCTTCAGCGAGCTTAGCAAGTGCGTTAGCAAGCTTATCCTGTCCGTCCTTTGTCTTAGGCTCGATAGCGAGCTCGATAACAGGCTCTGGGAACTCCATAGACTCAAGAATAACCGGATGCTGATCATCACAGATTGTATCACCTGTTGTAGTATTCTTAAGACCTACTACTGCAGCGATATCTCCTGCGTAAACCTTATCTATATCCTTACGATCATTAGCGTGCATCTGAACGATACGTCCTACACGCTCCTTGTAATCCTTTGTTGCATTAAGTACATAAGAACCCTTGTTAAGTGTTCCTGAATATACTCTGATGAATGCAAGCTTTCCAACGAATGGGTCTGCAACGATCTTGAATGCAAGAGCTGAGAAAGGCTCATCATCAGATGACTTCTTTGTGATCTCGTTTCCGTCCATATCAACACCCTTGATATCAGGGATATCTGTTGGTGCAGGCATGAACTCAAGAACAGCATCAAGAAGCTTCTGAATACCCTTGTTCTGATGTGCTGAACCGCAAAGTACAGGAACAACTCTCTCCTTCTCACCTTCCGGTGTGTCGATAGGTGCACATGTACCCTTACGAAGAGCTGCCTTAAGCTGGTCAATAGAAGGCTCTTCACCTTCTAAGTAAGCCATCATAAGTTCATCATCAATCTCGCAGCAGTTCTCTACGAGGTTGTTATGCCACTCTTCAGCGAGTTCCTTATAATCGTCACGGATATCTACGATTGAAATATCCTCACCCTTATTGTCATTATATAAATACTCCTTCATCTCGAAGAGGTCGATAATTCCTTCGAAGTAATCTTCCTTACCGATAGGAATATTTACAACGATCGGCTTCTTGCCGAGTCTTGTCTTAATTTCTTCAACTGTATTGAAGAAGTTAGCACCAAGGATGTCCATCTTGTTAACGAATGCCATTCTTGGTACATGATATGTATCAGCCTGACGCCATACGTTCTCTGACTGTGGCTCAACACCACCCTTAGCATCAAATACACCTACAGCTCCGTCAAGTACACGGAGTGAACGCTCAACCTCTACAGTGAAGTCAACGTGTCCCGGTGTATCAATGATATTTATACGATGCTCCAGAGCGCCGGCCTTCGGCTTACACTGCTCCTGCAGAGTCCAGTGACATGTTGTAGCAGCGGATGTGATAGTAATACCACGCTCCTGCTCCTGCTCCATCCAGTCCATGGTTGCTGTACCTTCATATGTCTCACCAATCTTGTGATTAACACCTGTATAGTAAAGAATTCTCTCTGTAAGAGTAGTCTTACCGGCATCGATGTGTGCCATGATACCGATATTTCTGGTTCTCTCTAATGGATATTCTCTTCCAGTTGCAGCCAAGGCTTTTTCCTCCTTATCGAAAATAAATGTAGCACATACTGCTAATCATCTGATTATGATTAGAATCTATAGTGAGCAAATGCCTTGTTAGCCTCTGCCATTCTGTGCATCTCTTCCTTACGCTTTACAGATGAGCCTGTATTGTTAGCTGCATCCATAAGCTCCTGAGCCAGTCTCTCTTCCATAGTCTTCTCTGTTCTCTGGCGTGAGAAATTTGTAAGCCAGCGAAGTCCGAGAGCCTGTCTTCTATCAGGTCTAACTTCAATAGGTACCTGATATGTAGCACCACCGATTCGTCTTGCCTTAACCTCGAGCATAGGCATTACGTTGTTCATTGCTTCTTCGAACACCTCAACAGGATCCTTACCTGTCTGCTCCTTAATGCGGTCAAATGCGCCGTAAACGATCTTCTCGGCAACACCCTTCTTACCGTCTAACATAATGTTATTGATAAGACGTGTTACAACCTTATTGTTGTAAATAGGATCGGCGAGTACGTCTCTTTTAACTATATGTCCTTTACGTGGCACGATTCTTCCCTCCTTAATAATAATTAATTCTTAGGTACTCATATTAATCCGTCAGTAATGATCCCTTCGGATAATGATTATCCGATTGGTTCAAAACCACCGAATAACATGTACGTGCTGAAAACATTACCAAATGTAACCAGCACACTAAACTGTTAAATATGGTCCATAATTGTTCCAGAATTAAAAAACAATTATTTAGCATCCTTAGGACGCTTAGCACCATACTTTGAACGTGCCTGACGTCTCTTTGCAACACCTGCTGTATCAAGAGTACCTCTGATGATGTGGTATCTTGTACCAGGTAAATCCTTAACTCTTCCTCCACGGATAAGAACAACGCTGTGCTCCTGAAGGTTGTGACCTTCACCTGGGATGTAGCTTGTTACTTCCATTCCGTTTGAAAGACGTACTCTGGCGATCTTACGCAGAGCTGAGTTAGGCTTCTTAGGAGTTGCAGTCTTAACAGCTGTACAAACTCCTCTCTTCTGTGGTGATGAAGCGTTTGTAGGCTTCTTCTTAAGAGAGTTAAAGCTTCTCTGAAGTGCAGGAGCTGTAGACTTCTTAACAGTATCCTGTCTTCCCTTTCTAACTAACTGGTTAAATGTTGGCATGTTTTCACCTCCGTTCTTTTTGTAATTTAAAATTGGGCATGCGATTTTCGCGCATGCCCAATAATTATATACATCTGTAATTCTAATGTCAATAGACATTGTGAATGTTTTTTATATATAACTGTTTTTTTGATTATTCCTCAGTAATATCTTCTGACTCAGTTGCTGCTTCATCTTCGATATCATCTACAAGAACTTCATCCTCTGCTTCAATATCATCAAAGCTTTCGTCGTCTGAGAAAATAACCTCGTCCTCATCAAATTCAGGAACATCTCTCACAAGATCTGAGTCGATCATAACAGATCTGTAATTCTTCATACCTGTACCTGCAGGGATGAGCTTACCGATAAGTACGTTCTCCTTGAGACCGATAAGATTATCTTCCTTTCCTCTGATAGCAGCGTCAGTAAGAACTCTTGTTGTCTCCTGGAATGATGCTGCACTGAGGAAGCTGTTTGTTGCAAGCGATGCCTTAGTAATACCAAGGAGTACCTGGTTGGATGTTGCAGGTCTCTTGCCCTGAGCAAGAAGCTCTTCATTAACTCTCTCGAGCTCAAGAACATCAACCATTGTATCAGGAAGGATATCTGAATCTCCTCCATCCTCAACACGCGTCTTCTTAAGCATCTGACGAACGATGATCTCGATATGCTTATCGTTGATCTCAACACCCTGTGAACGGTAAACCTTCTGAACTTCACGAAGCATGTAGTTCTGAACAGCCTCAACACCCTTGATCTTAAGGATATCATGAGGATTTACAGAACCCTCTGTAATCTCATCAGCTGCGAAGATTTCATCTCCATCCTTAACTCTGAGACGTGATCCGTAAGGAATAAGATAAGCCTTTGTCTCACCTGTCTCTTTATTAGAAACAACTACTTCCTTCTTTCTCTTTGTCTCTCTGACCTCAACCTTACCGGCAAAATCAGAAATGATTGCGAGACCCTTAGGCTTACGAGCCTCAAAGATCTCCTCTACTCTAGGAAGACCCTGTGTGATATCACCACCGGCAACACCACCTGAGTGGAAGGTTCTCATTGTAAGCTGTGTACCAGGCTCACCGATTGACTGAGCAGCTATGATACCGACAGCCTCACCTACCTGAACAGCCTGACCTGTAGCAAGGTTTGAACCGTAGCACTTAGCACAGATACCAAGACGGCACTTACATGTAAGTACTGAACGGATCTTCATCTTAGCATCGCGTCTCTCTTCTCCTGTATCAGGATCAAGGAACGGTCTGCCGTCTACCGGCTGAATACCATACTTGATAACTCTCTCAGCTCTGGCAGGAGTGATCATGTGGTTGATCTTAACGATCATCTCTCCGTTCTTATCGAAGATTGATTCAGCTGCATATCTTCCTGTAATTCTTTCCTGGAAGCTTTCCTTTACTTCATCACCATCCATGAATGCCTTAACGAAGATTCCCGGCTTCTCTGTCTTATCAGCTGAGCAGTCTGTCTCTCTGATGATAAGATCCTGAGATACATCAACAAGTCTTCTTGTAAGGTATCCTGAATCGGCTGTACGAAGAGCTGTATCTGACAGACCCTTACGAGCACCGTGAGCTGAGATGAAGTACTCGAGAACGTCAAGACCCTCACGGAAGTTAGACTTGATAGGAAGCTCGATAGTGTTACCTGTCGTATCTGCCATAAGTCCACGCATACCTGCGAGCTGCTTGATCTGATCATCGGAACCACGGGCACCGGAGTCAGCCATCATGTAAATGTTATTGTACTTGTCAAGTCCGTCAAGAAGGGCCTTCTTAAGTCTGTCATCGGCGTTCTTCCACTGAACGATAACTGACTTCTTACGCTCTTCTTCTGTAACAAAGCCCATTTCATAGAACTTATTGATCTGGTCAACTCGTTCTTGCGCTCCGCCGAGGATTTCAGGCTTCTCCTGTGGTACATGCATATCTGCGACAGAAACTGAAATACCACTGAGTGTTGAATACTTATAACCTGTAGCCTTGATCTTATCAAGAACCTCAGCTGTTACTGTTGAACCATGAATATTGATACATTTGTTAAGAATCTTCTTAAGGTCGCCCTTCTTTACAAGCTTATTGTACTCAGGCTCAACACACTTCTCAGGGATAGATCTGTCTACAAAACCAAGATCCTGAGGAATGATCTCATTGAAGATAAGCTTACCGAGAGTTGTTGATACAAATCCTGTATACTCCTCACCCTCTGTTGTATAGCCTGTTTTCTTAACATATATTCTCTGCTGAAGAGTAATCTCCTTGTTATCATAAGCAAGAAGAGCTCTGTTTATATCCTTGAATCTTCTACCGATAAGGTCTGTCGGTGTACTAACAATGTTCTTGAAGAATACTGTAAGTCCATCCTTTGAAACCTTCTTGGTAACTCTGATTCTGATCTTATCGAATGCCTTGATCTCACCTGACTCAGCGTCAGCCTTAACTGCTGCAAGGTTTGCATCCTCATCATCAAGAAGATACTCCTTAACTACCTCATCATCAGCATCCTTATATTCCTTAAACTTATCCATTGTCAGATAGTAGATACCGAGTACCATATCCTGTGAAGGAACTGATACAACTCCACCGTCTGATGGCTTTAGAAGGTTATTAGGTGACAGAAGAAGGAAACGACACTCAGCCTGAGCCTCTACTGAAAGAGGAAGGTGAACAGCCATCTGGTCTCCATCGAAGTCGGCGTTGAACGCCATACATACCAGCGGATGAAGCTTGATAGCCTTACCTTCTACAAGGATAGGCTCAAATGCCTGAATACCGAGTCTGTGGAGTGTAGGTGCACGGTTAAGCATAACCGGGTGCTCCTTGATTACATCCTCAAGTACATCCCATACACCTGCTTCAAGTCTCTCTATCTTCTTCTTAGCTGCCTTGATGTTATCTGCAAGGCCGCGAGCTGTGAGCTCCTTCATAACGAATGGCTTGAAAAGCTCGATAGCCATTTCCTTAGGAATACCACACTGATAGATCTTAAGTTCAGGTCCTACTACGATAACTGAACGTCCTGAGTAGTCAACACGCTTACCGAGAAGGTTCTGACGGAAACGTCCCTGCTTACCCTTAAGCATCTCTGAAAGAGACTTAAGCGCTCTGGAACCTGCTCCTGTTACTGCACGTCCGTGACGACCGTTATCTATAAGTGCATCTACAGCATCCTGAAGCATTCTCTTCTCATTACGGATGATGATCTCAGGTGCTGAAATCTCAAGAAGCTTCTTGAGACGGTTATTTCTGTTGATAATTCTTCTGTAAAGATCATTAAGATCTGATGTTGCAAAACGTCCACCGTCAAGCTGTACCATAGGACGAAGATCCGGTGGGATAACAGGGATAACTCTGAGTATCATCCACTCAGGCTTGTTATCTGAATTTCTGAACGCCTCAACAACATCCAGCTTCTTTGCAACCTTTGACTTTCTCTGTCCGCTGCTTACATTTTCGAGCTCTTCTCTGAGTTCCTTAGCTTCCTTATCAAGGTCGATCTCCATGAGAAGCTTCTCGATAGCCTCAGCACCCATTCCTACCTTGAATGAGCCGTCGCCATACTGTGCAAGCTTTGCTCTGTACTCCTGCTCTGAGAGAATATCCTTCTGCTTAAGATCTGTAGTACCCGGATCAAGAACTATATATGATGAGAAGTAAAGTACTCTCTCAAGTTCCTTCGGTGAAAGATCGAGAATGATACCCATTCTGCTAGGAATACCCTTAAAATACCAAATGTGTGAAACAGGACAACCAAGCTCGATGTGACCCATACGCTCACGACGAACTGCAGACTTTGTAACTTCAACTCCACAGCGGTCACACTTGATTCCTCTGTACTTGATCTTCTTATACTTACCGCAGTGGCACTCCATATCCTTTGTAGGTCCGAAGATCTCCTCTGCGAAAAGTCCGCCCTTCTCAGGCTTCCATGTTCTATAGTTGATGGTCTCAGGCTTCTTTACTTCGCCATATGACCATGCTCTGATCTGCTCAGGGGATGCAAGTCCAATCTTGATTGAGTCAAAATACATTGGCTGATCTGTCTCTGCACTGCTATTAAACGCCATCTTACTTCCTCCTTACATATCATCGTCGCCGAATTCATCGAAATCATCCGATGAACCGAAATCGTCATACTCAAGATTATCTACAAGTTCATTATCCTCGTTAACTCCTGAGAAGCTGTCCATATCATCTCTGTCAAGAGCGATGCCCTCTTCATCAATAATCTCACTTGCCATAGAAGGAGCAGAGTTGTCAGCGTACTCACGCATTTCAACTTCCTTACCCTCTTCGTCAAGAACTCTGACGTCAAGACAAAGTGACTGGAACTCCTTGATAAGAACCTTAAATGACTCTGGGATACCAGGCTCAGGAATGTTCTCGCCCTTTGTGATAGCCTCATATGTCTTAACACGTCCTACGATATCATCAGACTTAACTGTGAGTATCTCCTGAAGTGTGTATGAAGCACCATAAGCCTCGAGAGCCCAAACCTCCATCTCTCCAAATCTCTGTCCACCGAACTGAGCCTTACCACCGAGTGGCTGCTGAGTTACGAGTGAGTACGGTCCTGTTGAACGAGCATGAATCTTATCATCAACAAGGTGATGCAGCTTCAGATAATGCATGTATCCGATGGCGATCGGTGAAGGAATCGGTTCACCTGTACGACCGTCACGAAGCTGTACCTTACCAGTCTTATCAATAGGAACGCCCTTCCACTCAGCACGATGATCTCTATGCTCATAAAGGTAATCCATAACGCCCTTATCAACATGATCCTTATACTTAGCTTCGAACTCTTCCCATTCTGTATTTACATAATCGTTAGCCATCTCCAGCTGTGCTGTGATGTCTTCCTCCTTAGCTCCATCGAAAATAGGAGTAGATACCTTGAATCCGAGAACCTCAGAAGCAAGTCCGAGATGAAGCTCAAGCACCTGTCCTATATTCATACGTGAAGGAACGCCGAGAGGGTTAAGAACGATATCAAGCGGACGTCCGTTTGGAAGGAATGGCATATCCTCTGCCGGAAGTACTCGTGAAACGACACCCTTGTTACCATGACGGCCGGCCATCTTATCACCGATTGATATCTTTCTCTTCTGAGCTATATATACTCTGACGGATTTGTTAACTCCCGGTGGAAGCTCATCTCCGTTCTCTCTTGTAAAGATCTTGATGTCCATTACGACACCGTATGCACCGTGAGGTACACGAAGTGAGGTATCTCTTACCTCTCTCTCCTTCTCACCGAAGATAGCGCGAAGAAGCTTACTCTGAGGATCCGGCTCAGTCTCTCCCTTTGGAGTAACCTTACCTACAAGGATATCACCGGCACGAACCTCTGCACCGATACGGATGATACCGTTCTCGTCAAGATCCTTAAGCGCACCGTTTGAAAGGTTTGCAAGGTCTCTTGTGATTTCTTCAGGTCCGAGCTTTGTATCTCTTGCGTCTGCCTCATACTCTTCTATATGAATTGATGTATAAACATCATCCTTAACGAGTCTCTCTGAAAGAAGTACAGCATCCTCGTAGTTGTAACCTTCCCAGGTCATGAATCCGATAAGTGGGTTCTTACCGAGAGCAAGCTCACCGTTTGAAGTTGAAGCACCGTCAGCGATAACCTCACCCTTCTTAACCTTGTCACCCTTTCTTACGATAGGTCTCTGGTTCATACAGTTACTCTGGTTACATCTAGCGAACTTAATTACATGATATTCATCAAATGTACCGTCTTCGTCAGCCTTGACAATGATCTTCTCACTTGATGACATCTCAACAACACCGTCACGCTTAGCAACGATACAGATTCCTGAGTCAACGGCAGCCTTTGCCTCCATACCTGTGCCTACAACAGGCGCATCTGTTGTAAGAAGAGGAACCGCCTGACGCTGCATGTTTGATCCCATGAGGGCACGGTTAGCATCGTCGTTCTGAAGGAATGGAATCATAGATGTAGCAACAGAGAATACCATTCTAGGTGACACATCCATGAAATCAACCTGAGCTCTTGGGAACTCGGAAGTCTCATCTCTTCTACGTCCTGCAACGTTGTTTCTTACAAAATGATTATTCTCATCCAACGGTTCGGAAGCCTGTGCTACGATGTAGTTATCTTCTTCATCCGCGGTCATATATACAACCTCATCGGTTACGACCGGATTTTCAGGATCCGTCTTATCTACTCTTCTGTAAGGAGCTTCGATAAATCCGTACTGATTAATTCTTGCATATGTAGCAAGTGAGTTGATAAGACCGATGTTAGGTCCTTCAGGTGTCTCGATAGGACACATACGGCCATAGTGTGTATAGTGAACGTCTCGAACCTCGAATCCGGCTCTTTCTCTTGAAAGTCCACCAGGTCCAAGTGCTGAAAGACGTCTCTTATGTGTAAGCTCTGACAGCGGGTTGTTCTGATCCATGAACTGTGACAGCTGTGATGAACCGAAGAACTCCTTAACAGCTGCTGTAACAGGCTTTATATTTATAAGCGACTGTGGTGTGATTGTATCAGGATCCTGAGTTGTCATACGTTCCCTTACAACTCTCTCAAGTCTTGTAAGACCGATACGGTACTGATTCTGAAGGAGCTCACCTACAGACTTGATACGTCTGTTTCCGAGGTGGTCGATATCATCAGCCTTACCTACCTGATACTCAAGATGCATATTGTAGTTAATTGAAGCGAAGATATCTTCTCTTGTTATATGCTTAGGAATGAGTGCATTCACGCTGTCTTTGATAGCCTGAACGAGCTCTTCATCATCGTCATACTTCTCAAGAAGCTCTGCAAGCACAGGATAGTAAACCATCTCTGTAATACCAAGCTCTTCAGGATCAACCTCAGGAAGTCTGTCTGCGATCCATGGACGGATATCTACCATAAGGTTAGAAAGAACCTTAACGTTAGCCTCCTCTGTCTGAACCATTACATAAGGAACAGCAGCATCCTGGATTGCCTTACCGATTTCCTTTGAAAGAATCTCACCCTGAGCATAGAGAACCTCACCTGTAAGAGGATCGATAACGTCCTCAGCCAGGATAAATCCTGCAATTCTGTTCTCAAGCGCAAGCTTCTTATTAAACTTATAACGACCAACCTTAGCAAGGTCATATCTTCTCTGATCGAAGAACATACCATGAATAAGTCCTTCTGCGCTCTCTACTGCCAGCGGCTCACCCGGTCTGAGAGTCTTATAGAGCTGAAGGATACCGTCGTTGTAGTTCTTGCTTGGATCCTTCTCGATCGATGCAAGAATCTTAGGCTCGTTTCCGAACAGTTCAAGTATCTCGGCATCTGTTCCGACTCCGAGTGATCTGATAAGAACGGTTACGGGAACCTTTCTGTTTCTATCTACTTTAACGTGGAATACATCATTAGAATCGGTTTCATACTCAAGCCATGCTCCTCGGTTAGGAATAACCTGACATGAATATAACTTCTTACCTACCTTATCATAGCCTACCTGGTAATAGATACCCGGGCTACGGACCAGCTGACTAACTATAACTCTTTCCGCTCCGTTGATAACGAAGGTTCCGGTCTCTGTCATGAGCGGCATATCACCCATGAAGATCTCATGCTGATTAATCTCGTCAGTATTCTTGTTTATCAGACGAACCTGAACCTTAAGTGGCGCTGCATATGTAGCATCTCTTTCCTTGCACTCTTCAATGGTATACTTCTTATCCTCTGTATAGAGCTTGTAATCAACAAACTCGAGACTGAGGTTACCAGTGTAGTCCTGGATCGGAGAGATATCATTAAATGCTTCTCTCAGACCTTCTTCAAGGAACCACTTGTAGGAGTTTACCTGAACACCTATAAGATTCGGCATATCCAGTACTTCTTGCTTTCCTGCATAGCTCATACGCGTGTTCTTGCCTGATGTGATAGGACGCATCCTGTAGTTTCTCATTGACGTATTCACCCCTTGATTTATTATTTGCATTACTCGGGAAAAAGACCATGCTTAAAAAAGGGCATAGTTTCCCTATAATGGCAATTTAATACTCTAACAAATCTTGGGATTTTTGTCAATCAGAAATTTCAATAATTTCGATTGCGTCATTAAGAATATAATGAAATGATGGTGCTGATTGTGATCTGTTTTCTATATATTCGTTGTTCAGATCCCATGTATCAGAAGGGTCATCAGGATTTACACCGATATAATCCCCCTTAAAAACATGTACTGAACCCCTTTTGAATTCTTCTTCCAATTCTTCTATCTTTTGCTGTGTTCCGGGCGCGGCGGATATCTCATTCAACTCGATCATCTGTACCCAGTCTTTGTCGAAGCCCGCACACATATCATTTCCCCAGTATGCGGCATCCACATAATCCTCTATCTTCTTATCCTCAAGTACCGCACCGACAGTATCTATCATATAAGGTATCCAGTTGATCCTGCAGGAAACAAGCGCTGCAGTCGGAGCCACATCAAGCATACTCTGATTATAGCCAACATGATATACCGGATGATCCTCCGAAGCCTCCTCACAGGCTATCGCCGGACCTATGGTATCAGAATGCTGGGATATTATCACGCAGCCTTCCTCGATCAGCTTTTCTGTGCTACTCTTCTCCAGTGTATAATCCGACCAGGTATCGGTATAACATACCTTCATCCTTGCACTTGGAACGACAGATCTTACCCCGAGGAAAAAAGCTGTATATCCGGAAATGATCTCCGGTGTCGAATAAGCGGCTACATATCCTATTATCGCTTCATCCGCCGATATCTCTCCCTCAGCTATCATCTGTTCAAGCTTATAGCCTGCAACAACACCGGAAATGTACCGCCCCTCATATATCCTTCCCATAAATGTATGATAATTAGGATATACAGGATCGGTATTTGCGTTATCGCATGTCGCCTCACAGAACACTATATCAGGATATCTTCCCGCATACACCTTTGCCATATTGCCGTAGCCGTAGCTTGTGGTAAAAATGATGTCACAGCCGGCTTCAACAAGCTCATCCAGAGCCTCATGCTCATGATCGAGATGTATATTTCTTATCGGAATAACCTTTACTCTGTCACCGTACTCTGCTTCTATCATAGGCACGGCTCTCAGGAAGTTATTATTATAAGGCGTACTTTCATCACCGTCAAGGATAATACCTACGGTGACAGTCTTTTCCTCATTATTTTTCTTTTCCACATTTACATGCCACTCATAAGCAAGAAGGATGCACAGAAGACATGTAACTATCGACACAATATTAATCTTCTTCATGCAGTCTCTCCTCATCCTCCTTCTCATGCTTCTTCATGCTCTTCAGGAGGTCCTTATCCTTTATAGGCACAACGCCCTCATCAATTAACTTTAACATTATCGCTGCGATTTTCGGATCAAACTGTGTACCGCTGCAGCGCTCAAGTTCATTTCTTACATAGGTTATATCCTGCTTTTCTCTGTAGACACGGTTCTGTGTCATTGCATCAAAAGCATCGGCCACGGCTATGATACGACCGTATAAAGGAATCTCCTCTCCCTTAAGTCCCATCATATATCCGGTTCCGTCATATTTCTCATGATGATACATGGCGCCGTCTGCGGCATGAGGAATAAGAGTAAATTCCTTAAGAATCTCACCACCATGTGTAACGTGAGTCTTCATAAGAGCATACTCTTCATCATTAAGCTTTCCTTTTTTGTTAAGAACCCTGTCAGGGATTCCGATTTTTCCGATATCGTGCAGAAGTCCCGCACGTCTGATATTCTCACATTCACCTCTCGTGAATCCCAGCTCACGAGCGATCATTACCGAATATTCCGAAACACGCTGCGAATGAAGGCTCGTATTCTCGTCCTTCTTATCTACAGTCTTTGCTATGGCAAGAATTGTCTGATTACCGAGCTCCAGCTGTTTCATGGCAAGTGCCAGTTCTTTTCTCTGGTATTCAAGAGTCCTCTGTGTCCTGGTCCTTGCGATATACCATGTGATCCATGCTACGGCAAGTCCGGCGATAAGGATCATATATGAATTGAACCACCAGCGATCATATATTTCCTCTTCCTTAACTATCTTATAGGAGCTTTCCTCCATCACATTCTTATCATTATCAACGATCATCATCCTGAACGTATACCTGCCCGTCGGAAGATTCGTATAAACTATCGTCGAAAGCTCACTTGAAGGCAGCTCAGTCATGTCTGTATCAAATCCTTCAAGCATATACTGAACCGTCGGATCCTCAACAGTGTAATTAATGATTTCCGGACAAAGTTCGATCTTGGCATTATCTCTGTCGAGCTCAATTTCCGTTCCTCTTTCCAAACGATAAGGAACTCCGTCAAGAACAGCTGTGGTAACCTTCATACGAAATGATTTCTTAAGGTTGCCGTAGTCCTCCAGATTCAGCTTATAAACGCCTACATCGGTTGATATGTACAAATTCTCCATCTCATCCATACAATTCCAGGAATTGGCTGTTATGGCCTCCAGAAGGCCTCTTTTTGAGTCCAGGAGTTCGTATGTCATATTCTCGACATCATTCACCATGTCTTCTTCGGAAACAACATATATGCCCGCACTTCCGAGCACAAATGCGGTTCCGTCTTCTGTTTCCCAGATATCATAATTATTATAGTAAGGGAAATTCTCAAGCTTCCTTATATCACCCTCCGGTGACATATAGCAGAGACCGTTGCTTGCAACGATTATATATCCCGGATCCTTCTTTGTTTTAACCATCCTGAGGATTACATTTGACGAAAGACCTTCCGTAGTCTTTATCTTTCTTTCCATCACTCCATCCTTCAGGATTGCAATACCGTCTCCGTCACTGCCGATAAGCAGTCTTCCATCCTCCATCTGAAGGAAACAGAGAATCTTTGATTCGAGGAAATCCTTTCCGAAAGAAATGCTCGAATCCACCTTCCCGTCCTTGATAAACGATACACCGATATCCGTAGATACCGCTACCGTTCCGTCATCCATGGCATATGTACATCTGATCCAGTCAGAGAACTTCTTTTCCGCATTGTACCAACTCAGCTTACCATTCTTTGACACATGAAGGAGACCGCTGCCATAGGTTGATATCCACAGCCCACCGTCGTTATCAGTATCAATACATCTTATCCTGACATCACCGATAGCATTCTGGATTGGGTCGTCATAGATTGCTGTTCCCTCACTATCCAGAATATCAAGTCCGTTATCAGTTCCGATATACAGCCTGTCACGCCATTTTTCAACAGTATTTACGACCTTCTCCTCCGTTCCGCTGTAGCCGTACATATTTGAAAATGCAGAAGGCGACATACGGAGCATTCCGAGACGTGAGGAGGTAAGCCAGTAATCCCCCTGATAATCCACGATCATTCCGTCTATGGAATTGTTAAATGCATTTGTATTAACAATCTTGAATTTCTTTTCCAGATTGAAGTAGCCCATGCCGTTATCGGCACAGACGAAAAGATCTCCCTGGGAATTCTCGTACATAGTATTTATATGATTAAGCCCCGTCGTCAAAAGAACTGTCTTAAACACAAGCTTTCCGTTCTCAATATTATAAACATATACCTCACTGCCGGAATTTCCGACATACAGATTTCCGTCCTCTGCAAAAAGACATGAGGTAAAGAATTTATCCCCCTTATAAGTTCTCGGCCCTTCCACTACCTGTCTGTCATGTATCAGGAACAGCTCACCCTTTGAGGTAACCGCTGCCACATTTCCATACTGATCAGCCGACATGCTTCTGGCATAAACAACCTCCGGGATTTCATTCATGAGATTCATACCGCCGCTGAGCTGAAGTACCTGAACCGATGATGCAGTTCCGATATAATAATATCCGTCAGAGCTCATGGTAATTGAACGCACCGAATTAGAAGGAAGACCATCCCCCTCCACAAGTGTATTTGTTATTGTTTCATTTATGCTGACAGAAAGGCCGTTATCATTCGTACCGATCCAAAGCCTTCCCTCCGGGTCCACAAAAAGACAGTTAACGTTTTTTACGGAATCAAAGGAATTCATCCATTTGAATTCTCTGCCGTTATATCTGTAAAGTCCCGCATATGTTCCGATCCAGAGTATTCCGTCATTAGTCTCTGCGATATCGTTGGCAGTTCCGCAGGTAAGTCCGTTATCACTGTTATAGATTGTCTGGAAATATGTATGGAAATCTATATCCGTTTTCGTATCATCCGCCCTTACCGGTGTATCCGATGCAGACATGATAAACATTCCCGTGAGAAATGTACCGATGAGCATGAATGTTCCTATGGTTTCCTTCTTTAAATACCTCTTATTTCTGGTACAACCGCCGAATATCGCTCTTTTGATAAACAGCAGGACTGCAAGAAGTCCAAGAGTAAGAACCTTATCCACGAAATCGATGTAGAAGCCTCCTATAAGATTTGCAAGATATCTGTTCATGCCGCCGCGCATAAGGTATTCAGCAACACCGTCGCCTATGATATTTCCCACCAATCCGTTATGGTACAGGAAGTTTAAAGGCGTAGAAAGAACGAGTGCCACAACCGTTACCAGTGCACTCACCGTCATGGTATCGAACATTGATTCGAAACAGCCCTTTCGTCCTGCTATTCCTACGATAATTCCGATTATCGCGTTTACGATACCGTATAAAAAGAAATTGTGATTGGAAAGAATATTGAAAATGACATTAGATGAAAGACCTACAGCGGCACCGCTGACAGGCCCAAGAACATATGCCGCGAACGCAGTTCCGAATGCGTCCATCCACACCGGAAGATTATGACTAACCGCGAAGAATCTGCCTGCGACATTAACAATCAGACTGATCAGAACGATCAGCAGAATTTTATATATCTTAAACTTCTTCACTATTACCCCGCCCTAAAGATGACTTAACACCTGTTAATATAATACTATTTTGCGGTAAAATAGTAAAGAACCGAAAAAAATATCAAAAACAAGACAAAACAGAAAAAAAATAAATGATATAGCACAAAAAAGACAGCACACCGAAACGACGTGCTGTCTGATTGTTAGTTGTTAAATTAAGGATAAATTACTTAAGAGTAACCTTAGCTCCAACTTCCTCGAACTTCTTCTTGATGTCCTCAGCCTCTTCCTTAGATACAGCTTCCTTAAGTACCTTTGGTGCAGACTCAACTGCTTCCTTAGCTTCCTTAAGACCAAGACCTGTTACGTCACGAACAACCTTGATAACCTTGATCTTCTCAGCGCCTACATCTGTAAGCTCTACATCAAACTCTGTCTTCTCCTCAGCTGCTGCGCCTGCTGCAGGACCTGCTGCAACTACAACACCTGCTGCTGCAGATACGCCGTACTTCTCCTCGATAGCCTTTACAAGATCATTGAGCTCAAGAACTGAGAGCTCGTCAATTGCTGATACTAACTCTTCAATAGTCATTTTAATATCCTCCTAATTTTTTTGATATTGCGGTTCCGATACCGCACAAACGATTAAATACTATGCACCTTTTGTGCAATCTCTGATTAAGCCTCAGCCTTCTGCTCTGATACCTGATTGATAACACGAGCCAGGTTAGTAATAGGTGACTGGAGACTTCCGAGAAGTCTTGAAAGAAGTTCTTCTCTTGATGGGATGCTTGCGATAACCTGAATACCATCCTTATCGTAATAACTTCCCTCGACAATACCTGACTTCATCTCAAGCTTCTTTGCATTCTTTGCGAAGTTAGCAATTACTCTTGCCGGAGCAGTTGCATCATCCTTTGAGATAGCAACAGCTGTAGGACCATCGAGATCCTTCTCAAGCTCAGCAAAGTCAGTTCCTGCGATTGCTCTCTTAACCATTGTATTCTTGTATACCTTGTAGATAAGACCAGCTTCTCTGGTAGCTCTACGAAGGTTTGTATCCTGCTCAACTGTAAGACCAAGATAGTCAACAAGTACAACAGACTTAGCACCTTCAAGATTTGCCTTGATTTCCTCAACAACAGGTGCCTTAAGTTCAACCTTTGCCATGATTATGTACCTCCTTTTAGATTAATGGCTGCACATTCAGGCTTTATACATAAGAAAACCTCTGTATCACGACCGTAATACAGAGGTAAATTTACAATATAAATCCACGACTCTTCCTCGGCAGGTACATCCTCCGTTATTCACGGTTTCAGTGTTACGTCTTTCGACACCCGCTGTCTACGGCAGCTCATCGAGCGATAGAATAACACATGGATCAATCCTTGTCAAGCATTTTTGTCAGTATTTAAAGTGTTTTTTGCACTAATCAGTATGTTCTTTTGAAACTCCTTACGTCCATCTCAAATCCCTCGAGCAGCTGTCTATACTCCTCGAGTTCTTCCTTCTTCATCGCGCCGTCCATACTTCTTAGATCAATAAGCTCTCTCAGCTTCTTGATATTCTCTACGGCATTATCCTTATAGTTGTTACTCAGATCAACTTTTATCTGGCTGATCACTTCTTCAAGCTCTTTGTCTTTCTTCTTGCCGAATCCAAAAATATTAATCATCACCACTCTCCTGTGAAATCATAATCTTTCCGTCAACAATCTCAACTTTAACTCTGCTTGAATCAATTCCAACCTGCTCACGAAGCTCCGGTGAAAGTCTCAGACGTCCCGCTCTGTCCAGAACCACATATTCCTCATGTGTCTCCGCTGCCTGCTCCTGTTCGCCTTCCAGAAGCTCCTCTACGGATTTTCCGGCCATCTCATCGATCTTCGCCTTATAGGACTCCTTAATGATACGCTCGCTGCTTATCTTACCGTCGGCGATCATTACAACACGGTCTACCTTATTTGCAAGACTGATATCATGTGTAACTATGATAACGGTAACGCCCTTTTCTCTGTTCAGCTTTCTGAAAAGGTCCTGTATCATTCCCGAAGTCTTTGAGTCACCCGCTCCGGTAGGCTCATCGGCAAGGATCATATCCGGATCATGCATAAGGGAAAGCGCTATGGCAACTCTCTGCTGCTCACCACCTGACAGCATCTTTGGATAGCTGTTGGCACGATGCTCCATTCCTACCTGGCGGAGCATTTCCATAGCCTTCTCACGCTTCTTAGCCTTGCTCATCTTTGTAAACATAAGCGGAAGCTCAACATTCTGTATTGCAGTAAGATACGGAAGCAGATTATCCGCACTCTTCTGCCATACAAAGCCTACACGGCTTTCTCTGTAATCCATCATCTGTTTCTCGGTAAGCTCAGCAAGATTAATTCCGTCAAATGTGATCTTTCCGGCCGTCGGTTTCTCAAGCCCACCGATAATACTCATAAGCGTCGACTTACCACTACCAGACTTTCCGATTATCGCAAGGAGCTCTCCTCTTTTTATAGTAAGGTCGAGTCCCTGAAGCGCCATAACCTCGAGATCCTCGGTCTTATAGATTTTAACCAGGCTGTCGCAATCGATCAGAATATCATCTTCAGTTTTTTCTGCACCATCATTTGTAAGTTTTTCGGTTTCACCCCGATACTGCAAATCCTCTCCAACTTCCGTTCCGCTGTCGCCGGCAACATCTATCACGGCCGCAACGCCTGCCATAGACTGAGCATCGTTCACCGCATCAACATCCACCATAGCCGGAGAATCTTCATTTTCATTATGCTTCTTTTTGAATAACATTCTACCACCTGTAATCTTATATGTTAAGTAGGTTTCCGATAATACATATAATCAGAAATTGATATGCGTAGTATCTATCATACCGTCGTTTATCTCAAATACCACATCTCCCAGTTCCATAAGACCCGGATCATGGGTTGTCATGACTATGGTCATATTCTCTCTTTCTGCAAGATCCTTGAAAAGCTGTGTAACAGCAAGGCCGGCTGCCGTATCGAGAGCTCCCGTCGGCTCATCGGCAAATATAATTTCCGGTCTGTGAGCCATAGCCCTTGCAATAGCCACACGCTGCTGCTCACCACCTGACATCTGTGCAGGCATATGCTTCATTCTCTGTTCGAGACCTACCGACGCCAGAGACTCTCTGATTCTCTCATCCCTGTCACCCTTGTATCCCGCTGTTCTGAGACCGAAATCCACATTTTCATATGCGGTCATTATCGGGATAAGTGCTACAGACTGGAATACGAATCCAATCTGTGCACGCCTGAGTCCATCTCTATCTTTATCAGACATATCCGAAAATTTCTGATCATGGAAATATACCTCTCCCTCACTTGAAGTATCAAGTGCGCTCAGTATATTCATAAGCGTAGTCTTTCCCGAACCGGAACGTCCCTTTATGATAATAAGCTTACCGTAGGGTATCTCTATATTTATATCTTTAAGGACTGTTATCTCATCACCGCTTCCCACGGGGAATCGCTTATAGAGTCCTTCTGTCCTTATTATCACATTATCCATTTATTAATCCTCTCCGAGCTTAAGTGCTTCTGTGATCTTAAGCTTCTTGATGATCGTTCTGATGATTATGAAGCAGGCTATCATAGCTCCGCCGATAATCACTCCGAGTCTTATCATATCTGCTCCGGAAACATAGGTAAGCAGCTTGATAGCATGCTTCTCCGGAAGATATACAACCGCATAAATCTTTGCAAACAGGATTGTCGCGATCGTTCCCGCTCCGACTCCCGCAAGTACAGGTCCCAGCGACATGAAGAGCTGCTCGAGTGACAGCATACGGTTGATCTCACCCATGGAAATACCCATAGCTCTGTAAATACCAAACAGAAGCTCTCTGTCTCTGATCGAAGTTATCCAATGTATGAGGTAACCCAGAACGCAGAGTATAAGTGCAACAAGAAAACTGAGCGTGAAGAGTCCGTTTGTTATCTTGATAGTCGAAGAAGCCTTCATCTGCTCTATTTTCTTCTCAACGCCTTCAACACTTCTCAGAGTTCTTTTTGAATCACCCATTTTCTCAAGAACCGCCTGTTCTATCTCTTCAGCAGAATGATCTGTATTAAGCCATATTTCATATGGTCTCTTCTGGAAAGTGTTAACAACTGCAGTAAAGTTTGCAACCACAAGATAGTTTTCTTTTTCAACCAGCTCACCGTTATCATTATACTGATACAGATACGGTGAAAACGTCGGAAATGCCTCGATGATATCGATAACATTCACATTTGTGGTAGCATATATATAATCCGATTCAGCCGGAGAATATCTGGAAACATAGATAATATCTCCGATCTTTATATCATATTTATCAGCCAGATTCTTTGATATTATAACTCCGTTGGATGACTGAGATAATGCATTAAGTGAATTGAACCAATGCTTGGAGGTGACTCCCGGCTGAAGGTATGATGTATTACCAAACTCCTTCGGATTAATACCCAGCAGCGTACAGTTCTCTGTATTCTTTCCTCCGTTTGTCTGAACCACAGCCTTCTTATCATTTACGACCTTTGTTATGGACTTTGCCATCCCCTCATTTACAAGCTCTTCGTAAATAGCAAAATCAGGTTCGGTATATCTCCACACCTTTAAATCCTTGGTGAGAACCTCAAACTTCCACTTTTCATTGATTACAACATCAGCACCCGTATCATATACGATTCTCTGCTCCTGGTTCGAGTTGATGGTTCGTCCCATATTTGCATCAAAGATACTCATTGCAATAGTAAGAACAAGGAATACCGAGATTGTCCCTGCACCTTTTCTTGTTCTGATGATCTGCATAAATGCAGCATACACCGAAGGGCTGAATCTATTCTTACCAATCTTGAATATAAGTCTTACAAGATAAGACATAAGACGGAGAATGAGAAGTCCGCAGGATAATAAGAAAAGTGTTGAATCGATGAATATCATCGGATCGATACCTCTTCCCGAAAGGACATCCATTCTGAGTGTATTCTGCTGTTTCATATATCCGTACAGAAGATATATCGAAAGAACGAGCAGTATAACATCGATAAAGCATTTCTCCCAGAAAGGTGTTCCGCTGAGTACTCTCTTACTCTTATTCTCTACAACAGTATTCTTTGATCTCGAAATAACCGGGATGAGCATTACAATCATACATACACCGGCTGCTAAAAAAGATGCAAGCACCATTTCGGTGTTCATTACATATACCGCTGCAACACTTGTTGAGAAGTCCAGGAATCCGGTAACAGACGCGATGAGAAGTCCTAATCCGTATCCGAGTATAAGTCCCGGCAGCAATGCTACGATTACAATGATAAAGGACTGGATAACATATAATCCGAATATCCTTATCCTTGTTACACCACGGCTGTGAAGCATTGCGATCTCGCCCTGTTCCGAATTAACGATTCTGACAGAGATCATGCTTATGAAAATAATAACAAGAAGTATAAGCGGAATTGATATTGCATAAAGGATTGCCTTAGCGGATGTCTGCTTAGGATCTGCCTGCTTAAGAAGTGTTGAAATATTCTCTGCAAGATAAGTATCCTTCTTTTTAAATTCCTTGAGATATCCCTTTACCGCCCTAACATTCTTACAATTGATTTTTCTGTAATCATATAATCTGTATGTATCGACATATATCTTGCCGATCTTTGTATTTTTTTCAACTATTTCATCGAATGCTTTCTTATCTATAAAAAGCACCTTACCGATAGCGGCCAGACTTTTCTCCCAATAGTAATCTTCTACACCGGCTTCTTCGATAATACCTACTATAATGAACTTCACTTCATCATCCTCGGTTTCACCGAGTCCTGTCATCGTAACTGTTTCTCCCACTACCAGGTTGTAGATGTCTACAGTATATCGGCTTACCATACACGGATAGTAACCTTCCGGCACATCCTTTGCATCATTTACCGTACATCCGTCAACAACACTGAAATGTTTGCCGTTATAGTCTTCATCAAAGCATCCGATTTCAATATAGGCATCACGTTCTCTGTAGCTGAAGTTCGAATTACGACCTTTTATATATACATATCTTTCATCATTCAGCACAGGCAGCTTCAGATACTTATCCCAGGTCCCCTCAGTCTTACGGACACTGCCTACCACTTCATCGAAAAGACCGCTTCTGTCTTCCATATCCGCCAAATCGATCGCAGTTTCCTTCTCGAGCTTAGCCGGAAACCTGTTATTGTTTTCATAATAGCTCTGAAACTCTGACTGTATGATACGATCCAGGGATCCCTGTCTAAGCATCATGATAACACTGCTGATTGCTATGATCGAGATAACTCCCGCCATAAGTGCTATATACAGCTTATATTTGTTAATTATTTTTGTGAAAATAAATCTCAGCACTTGCTTATTCCCCTACCGCTATTTTATCGCCTACATTCAGTCCACTAAGTACCAGGAACTTATCACTTATCTTAGTCGCACTGTATACATTCACATATGTCTTGGAAAGTCCCACATCAGTTATTCTCCAGACAAAATACTTCTTTTCACTTACTCCCGCAGCCTCTGAGTAAAGCGCTCTCGCAGGTATAGGAGTTCCTCCCTTTATAACACTGCCCTTGAAGGTCATCTCACCCTTCATATCGTCGTCTACTATTTTTTCATTATCCATTGCTGCAAAAAATGTTTCAGCCGATCCCTCGGCATATGGCGCCGAATATGTCAGATATTCCTTACCGTCTCTTGTGAAAACGTAATACTTCTGTTCATTTCCGTTAATGCCGATACATTTTCCGGTATATGTCGAATTGCCTTCTGTATATACTATATCCTGTCCCAGCTTTGCTGCAGGAAGTACACCCACATTTTCAATCGACGGCATACCGACCTTAACGATCTTCTTTTCGCCGAAGCTGCTTACCGTAAAAAGATACTGTCCTTTTCTGACTGTGGTATCCTCCTTCAGAGACGCTTTTCCGACACGTCCGCCCTTAACTGCAGTTGTAGTAATTACTCCGTCCGTCTCAGCTCCGATTGAAAGCCTATAAAGCCTGTTCTTCAAAGCAGTATCCGTATACGCATATGAATACTCTTCCAACTGTCTGTATTCATTAACCAGATAAAGGTCTGCCTCCAGATTCTCAACTCTATAAAGGCTTTGCTTTACCGCATCTGTATCACTCGCAACAGGAGCAGGTGCTACTCTGGCCGCTTCAAGAGCAGCCGATACTTCCTCTTCACTATGATTAATATCATTAATCGCATCTGTATGCTTTTTGTTATTGTCAATGATCAGGTTGTTTACTTCGGCTATATCCCCCTTGCCGACATTACTTTTAACTGTAAATAACTCCTGCTCCTCTGTTACGTCTTCACCTCCATGAACATTGACCTTAGTAAGAATACCATCACATTCCGAAAGATAAATATCATACTCCGACTTCAGCTGTCCGATCATATTTGTTGCATACTCTTCAACGTAATCTTCCGAAACAACTTCATACTCAGTGTAATTTACAGGCATAACGGTCTGATTTTCATAGTAGACCATTTCACCTGCTTTAACTCCTGACTTAACCTCAACATAATATCTGTCTGTCATGCCTGTTATGATATCACGTCGTTCCTTCTGTCCTTCACTGTCAATAACATAACAGTAAACTGATTCGCCTTCATAGAATACCGAATCCTGTCCGATGGCTATAACTCCGTTTTGACTCTTTCTCTTGAAATAAAGAGGCACGGTTGCTCCAAGCGTAAGCTTAAGACTATTGCAGCGGAATCTTACATTCGGATAAGACTTAAGTGCTTCCGCCAGACTGAGCTCCTTCGGTGTAAACTCATACTGCTCAAGCGGATACTTCTTGCCATCCTGCATCGTGAACATTTCCGCATAGGTGTTTTCCTTCATGTTTCTGGTAAACAAGCCTTCTGCTTCAATATACAGATCATCATAATCAGAAATGATCGCTATATTCTCACTCGGTGCTATGGAATTTGTCGCTGAAAAATCCTTGATAAATGTTACATATCCGCTATGAGGAGCTTCAAATATAAGCTTATCTCGGAGACGTCTGAGTTCTGCAAGCCTGTCCTCCGTACTTGCAATTTCCGCATCGATCAGTGCAACACCGTATCTGTCATTCTCCTGCTCATTATATATCTTATTAGAATAATCAAGGACAGCCGCATAATCATTACCATAGATTTCTCTGTCCTGTTCATATGTAAGGTTTTCAACCATCTTAGCTGAAATATCTATAGTGCTTTCTCTTCTGAAATATAAGAAATCCAAGTCTCTGCTGAGTGATGATATTTCTTCATCATACATTGTTGTATCGCCTATTGCGATCTCATCACCTTCCTGCACATAATCGCCTATATCAACCTTGACTTCGGCTATGGTCAGTGCTCTTTCAGAGAAAACAGGATAGCTTTCAGGAACCACATAACCCTTATAAACCTTAATATCACCGATATCTCTTACTTCAGCCGGTCTTGAAGATTCGGTTACCGCTATAGGATCCATCAGTTCCGGAATATCTTCCTTTACTTCTCCGCAGGCAGTAAACTGAAGCATTGTCATAGCAAATGCAAGAGATGCAGCTATCAATCTGATTTTATTCTTTTTTCTTAAGTACGATCTTCTCACCGATTATCTCCCGCTACTGAAGAACAACATTTTCTCCGCCCTCCAGACCTTTCTTTACTATAACGTTTTCGTCAAATCTCTCTCCGAGTTCAACTTCAACAGCTGTACATAAGCCTTCTTCGTTCACAACATATACATATGTATGATCGTCCTTCCTTAAGATGGCACGCTCGTTCACATAGCACACATCCTTCTGGAGAGGAAGTTCAAGCTTAAGTGTAAGTTCCTTCTCGATCATATTTTCAACACCTACTGTCTTAAAGTAGACATTATCACTGCTTTCACCTTCAGGAGTATCCACAACCTCAAGCTGATATTCACTCACAAGGGTCGTTGCCGTATACTTCTCTCCCGTTTTAAAATCAAGTCCAACAGAATTCTTTGGCGCTATATAGTACCCTTTACTCGATACGACTTCAACGATGTCCGTATCAGGCTTTATATAGCCGTTCTGTACTATAGAATTTACAGATGCCACTACTCCGTCAGCTTCGGCTATCATACTAAGCCTTCTATATGTATCCCTGACGTCCGATATATGGAGTGCCGCAGCATTCATATCTCTTTCCTGCTTTTCTATATCATATGAATAATCCTTATTGGAGTTTATCATCTGCAGAACCTTGAGATGTTCGATTTCGATAGCCGCTTCATTCATCTTCAACTGGTTTTCTCTTATCTTCTCATCCAGTACCTTTGAATGGAACGAAACCATCACATCGCCTTCTTCTACAGTTTCTCCCACATTTACCAGAACATCCTCAACCTCAAGCTCATAGGTTTCACTCAGCTCGGTATATTCCGCAAGAGAATACTTATATCTTTTTCTGTCATAACCCATCAGCTGCAGTTCC
>JAGBNF010000017.1 GCA_017634555.1 Eubacterium sp.
GAAAAACGCTTCTTTGACGGTTCAGCTTGCGATAAGTGGCATTGAGACTTTCGATGGCGTTGGTAGTATAGATGACAGTTCTTACCTCTGATGAGAACTTGAAAATCGGACAGATTGCATCCCAGTTATCGTACCAGCGTGTGTGGTGTTAGGGTTAAAGGCTATATTCACATTCTTGGTAGGTGTTATTATTTCTTTTTGGAGGGCTAACAGCTTCCTTAAGGGTTATACCGCAGTGGTGGCTTGCATAAATCAGAGACATATCTTCATCTATCTTCGTATCACATTCGATGCATTCCTTTGCATATGCTTTCATAAATGTCCATATCTCCAGTTTTCTACCATCCGGGTCCTGAATATATAATGTATCTTTTTTTGTATGTCCATATATTTCACGATTCTTATAATTATACTCATATGCCCGTAAACGTTCCCATTTAGCAATTTTGGGTATCTTGTTGCGTAAATATTCAAGTGTATCATTCTTTCGCGCTATTTCGTCTTCTAGAGCTGTCTTATCATCCATCAAAGCTTCAATCTGATTCTCCGCTTGAATTAATTCTTCTCTTGTGGAATGATAACGACTATTGAGAGCTTGGTATTCATCCTTTTCAATAATTTCACCCTTTAGCTTATCCATTACCTGCTTGAATAAATCCATTATTCTATCAATCAGATCACGTAGAATCTGAATCATATTTTTGTCTCGGATAAACATATCATAATCTTCCTTACTTATCTCCACGGTTGCTGGTCTCGTTTCTTTTTTTGTTATAGGATTATGACGAACTTCATGTTCTTCAATTATTTTTATATTATAAGGCTGCCTATTCTTAATTTCTTTATTGGCAGCATCAATCATATTAATCAATCTCTTCGCATCTTTTTTCTCTTCGACATCTATCTGAAGCGCATTTATCTCAGCTCTGGCTGTTAGTATATCTGCTTCAAGTTCGCTAACATTCTGCTCCAGAGTATATAGCTCGTCCGTTTTACAAACTATAATGCTATTTATATCTTCAAGATTATTCTTCTTTTCAGTCACTTCCGATTCCAATTCATCACATTTCTGCTTCAACTCATCAACTTCTTTTTCAGCTTTTTCCTTTTCTGCAATGGCCTTTTCAGTATCCTTCTTAGCTTTATATGTTTCGGTATGCAGATGCTCCACACCCAGTTTTGGATGTTCAACAACCACTCCATAGAAATTGCATATTTCTTCCAGTGCTCTGTTTTCTGCTCTTTGCCACTGCATTTGTGCAGTATCATTTGCACTGAGAGTATAGAATCCCATCTCATTTAGTGCCTTAACATATCCGTTCTGTGTTTCCATACCTTTCTTATATCCGTGAGCAACAGGAATATAGTCTATATGAACATGTGGATCACCATCTTCATCTGCGTGGTAATATGCTCCGATTAGCTCCAAATTAGGATTCCTCCGGGACCATCCATCTACAAAATCTCTCATGATTCTTTTATTCGTATCCTTATCTCCGCCTTTGTAAACTCCGATGATCATTTCATAACACGGATTCTTCTTTGCATCTTTTTTTACATTTGAAAGATAGTTTTTAATCTTCCGATCTGAACGTTTTTGTTTGGCATTATAATCATTAACCGCTTTATCAAATATCCTATGGTAAGCATGAGTTAAGGTTTCATCTTTCCATATTTCGTATTCACCACCCGGAATTACATGCGGCTGTTTATCGATGACTTTCTTATTTCTGATGTTGTGTTCTCTATGAGCGTCCGGCCCATTATGTGTGCTTATTGTTGCCATAGGATTCCCTCCTTTCTTCGTTATGTGTATTGCTGCGACTGACTACTTCGTCGGAAGTAGTAACCCAATATTACTTCTGACACTGTGTATCAGAAGTATTGGGCTCTCCGAGGGGCAGGGGCTGCACCCCTACAACCCTGCCTTGCTTCGCAAGTCACGTCGAATCATCTACGCAACACTGTCGGAACGAGGTACTTGTGCCAGATACAGTTGCTCAAGTAACCTCAGTTCCTCATGTTCTTCTGACGCACGAACTGATCCCGACATGTAACCGGATTTATCAACAACTCCCCCATATGAGGTCAGCTGATACTCGTCCCGTATCGCTTTAATGATCCATCCAGTTACATTGCTTATAGGTGATTTCTGAGCTTTTAACATATTCACAGCAGCTTTACATTTTCTGATATCATAACTGGCAGCCTTAAGAATAGCATTTACTCCCTTTTCATCTACACCAAATGGTTCTAAGAGTTTTTTTACAACAACAAAATCTCCATCAGTTGTATCTTTATGTTTCTCAAACTTTTTATCTGCTGTTGTTGATATAATTTTTGTAGTAATCTCTGATGTATTTTCTGTATTTGTATCTATATTTTTAGAGACATGTATTTCGTTTTGAGGTAATACTTCTCTATCAGTTTGTACACACGTATCTACATTTTTATAGATACCTTCTTTTTTGTCGGGATATGTCAATTTTTGAAGAATCTCTGGAATAAGTTCAATGTACATAACATTAGGCAATTTACCATTCATGTAATCAATCGTCCGGAAATGTCTTTTTATAACACCCAGTTCTTCTAAAAATACAATGCTGTCCCTGGCCTGCTTTTTACTTATGTTAAATTTCTCGCTGATCTGCTCATAATTACGCTGCAGATAAAAATCATCATTAAATTTCTTTTTATAATTGACTAAAAGCCCTGATTCGCTCCTTATTTCACTTGGACGATACCAGTAGACGATATCTGCAAGAATTATGATCGCCAGACAATTAACGTTACCCTTGGAATTAACTACTGTAGAATACCAAGTTTCAGGAATAACATTACCCTGAAAATTCATTTGGCCGATCTCATCTACAATTTTGTTTCCTGTTTTTGTATTGATTTGTACGTTCACTAAAAAACCCCCTTTTATAAAGAGGGATTTTGTTCTAACTCATTGTTCTAACTTTTTTGTTTTTTTCCACTTGTTATTACTTATTATATTGTGTTAAAGTGTATTGAAATATTTCGAGAAAGCATGAAATAAAAGGATTTAGAACGGAAACGTGACGATTGATAAGAACCTTAGATTGTTCGGGACGTAGAAGTCGCAGGTTCAAATCCTGTCACGCCGACAATGTATTTATAGGTCTTCGAGAGAATCGGAGGCCTTTTTTTCGTGCTTGTCTGACACATTGTCGAACATTCTATATTTATCAGTTGTATTTACTGTTTATCGGCAGGTGTTTTGGTTGTTTAAAAAACAGATATATAATATAATGATATTTAAGTAGTATCAAAAATGTGTTGCTCTTTTGTTATGCTTTCTAAGTTATACCGTATTTAATTAAGAGAGATGTAAAAGGGGGTGGACAGTAAATGATGATACAGATTAAACTTTCTTACAGGCTTGTTTCTTACGCTATAACTGCGCCATTTTTACGCATAATATAAATTTATAGATTATGTCGAACAGAGATTTCTTTTCTGTTCGACTTTTTGTTTTTTTTCGTAATTAAAAACAGGAGTGGTTTTTAATGAGGGGTTGCTATGAATGTATACGATTTTGACGGTACGATATTCTATTCGGATTGTTCAATAGGATTTGCTTTTTGGTGTATGAAGCGTCATCCGAAGTTGTGGTTTACGTATTTTCCTCAGGCGATAAAAAGTTTTTTTCAGTTTAAAAAAGGGAGAATTCCAAATTATCTAATGCAACGTAAGATGTTCAGTTATCTTACAATGATTGATGATTTTGATGTTCAGATCGAAAAATACTGGGACAAATATGAAAAACGAATATCATCATGGTATCTGGCGCAAAAAAGGCCGGATGATCTGATAATCAGTGCTTCACCGTCGTGTATCATCGGTCCTATTGCCAAGAGACTGGGTGTTGATTTTATTGCCACGGAATATGATCTCGAATATGGAGTCTTTTTAAATAATCTGATGTATGCAAAAGAAAAAGCAAGGTACATTATAGACCATGGGTTTCCGGTAATAGATAATTTCTATTCGGAGGGGATGATGTTTTGGAACTAGCAAAGCAGCTTATTAAGCCTAATCATTCCTACAGACCTAATCCTCAAAATATGGAAGTGTATGGGCGGAGCTTCGAAGTATTTAAAAAACTGTATAAATCTAATTCAGCAAATTTTAAGAGACTGAATTCCTGAATAAGGGGTGTAGCAAATGGAAAAAAATGAAAAAATAGAGAAAATAGAAAAGACTGATAAAATAGAGAAAAAAGATAAGATATTTTTTGAAAATGAAGTTAATGCCAATAGGATGATGGCGCAAATCCTGAATGTAACTTTAGTTATAGTTGCCATCACATGGGCTTTATTTGAAAATGATGTTTTTTATAGCCGAGTGCCTGTTAGGGCGTTGATGATATTTAATCTTGCACTTATTTCATTTTCTAATTTTATATGTCGCCATTTTAAATATGAAAAATCCTGGATAAAATACAGTTTGATGGGAACACTTACGGTCGTATATGCAGGAACGACTTCTGTGCTTACCTATAATGTTACGCTGTTGGTGGTTATTCCAATTCTTCTCTCCATCAGATATTTCAGTAAGAAATATACTATGTCTATTGCGGTTTTATCCATTCTTATATTTTTTGCGGCTTATTTATATGGAGCAAATCACGGTATGCTGGACCTTAATTTTGTTCAGTATTCACCGGGGACTATTATTACTACAAATGAGAAAATGTGGTTGGATGATGCTGTAAAGGATATACCGTACGATAAGGGACTGATGCTCTTTAATACCATGTTTTCTAATTATTTTGTTAAGTTTTTGCAGTTGGTTATTATTGCTGTTGCAGCTGTAAAGCTGGTTAGCCATTGTCAGGAAATCATGAGTAAACAGAAAAAGCTTACGGAGACCTCTGCAAGAATTGGCACAGAGCTTGCGTTAGCTGAAAAAATACAGGCGGATATGCTTCCAAATCTGTTTCCTGCATTTCCAGATAGAGCTGAGTTTGATCTTTATGCCTCTATGAATCCTGCCAAGGAGGTTGGCGGTGATTTTTATGATTTCTTCATGATAGATGATGATCATCTTGGACTTGTAATCGCCGATGTATCCGGAAAGGGTATTCCAGCTGCAATGTTTATGATGTTCAGCAAGAATATCATTGCTAACAATACTATGCTCGGAAAATCTCCGGCAAAGGCGCTTATGGATGCGAATGAGGCTATATGCGCCAACAACAGCGAAGAGATGTTTGTTACGGTGTGGCTGGGAGTTCTAGAGATTTCTACAGGAAAGCTGACAGCGGCAAATGCAGGTCATGAATACCCGGCACTTATGACTCCGGATGGCAATTTTGAGCTTTATAAGGATAAGCATGGACTTGTGATTGGTGGTATGGAAGGAGCAAAGTATAGAGAGTACGAGATACAATTAGAGCCTGGGTCAAAATTATTTGTATATACAGATGGTGTTCCTGAGGCTACTAACAGCAGTGAAGAGTTATTTGGAACTGAACGAATGGTAGAAGCATTAAATGTAATGCATGACACAGAGCCAAAGAAACTTCTTGAAGGTGTTAGATGTGCGGTAGATGATTTTGTTAAGGATGCAGAGCAATTTGATGACTTAACTATGCTTTGCTTAGAGTATAAAGGAACTGAAACAAATGGATAAAGTATATATAGAAAGTGGGGATGTTTTATAAGCTTTCTAAAAAATAATAAGAAAGGAAGAGGATAAAATGGGATCAAGTAAGGAATTAGTGATTGAAGCGAGTACAGATAAGCTAGATGAAGTGATTGCTTTTGTAGATACTCAGCTTGAGAACTTTGAATGTTCTATGAAAACACAGATGCAGATCGATATTGCTGTGGAGGAGATATTTGTAAATATCGCAAATTATGCATATAACCCTGAGATAGGTGATGCAACTATCAGAGTAGAAGTATCTAATGAGCCGCTTGCAGTGGCGATAACATTTTTGGATCATGGAAAACCTTATGATCCATTAGCAAAGGAAGATCCTGATGTAACTCTTTCTGCTGAAGAAAGAGATATAGGTGGTCTGGGTATCTTCATGGCCAAGAAAAGTATGGATAATATTCGATATGAATATAAAGACGGGCAGAATATCCTGACAATAGAAAAGAATCTTTAGTAGAAAATAAAATGTAATAAAAACTCAAATAAAAACATTATTAAAATCATTAATAAAATATAAGTTTTAAGAATCATTAATATAAGAATAATTAGGAGGTAATACATATGTTAAATATTGAAAAGAAATCAGAGGGTAGTAATCTTAGCTTTGCACTGTCAGGAAGACTTGATACTACAACAGCTCCTGATCTTGAGAAGGAAGTAAAGGATAATATTGAAGGTGTTGAGAAGCTTGATTTTGATTTTGCGGATTTGGCATATATCTCATCTGCCGGACTCAGAGTGCTTCTTTCTGCTCAGAAGATTATGAATAAGCAGGGGGAAATGGTTGTAAAGAACTGTTCAGATGAAATCAAGGAGATTTTCGAAGTTACGGGATTTTCAGATATTCTCACAATAGAATAACTGAATAAGCATTTGTTTTATGGAGGGGGTTACAAATGTTTATATTAGATGATTATCAAAGTGATATAGAGTGTAAGGAACTATCTATAAGTAATGAAATGTTCCATCTTGCTCTTCAGGATGGGGAGAAGAGATATCATGTTAAAGGTCAAAAGGGTGACTATTTCGATATTGTGTATCTGGATAATAACGATGATATCGAACCGATTGAGTTTTATCCCCAATATATGAAGGGGCCTTTTATGGCTCAATACTTATCTTATGACGAAACGGATAAGGATACACTTTATATAGATTTCTTCCAAGGTATAAATGCTGCAGAATTCGAGGAAGTAAATGAGTATTCTATAGCTCTGACCAGGGTGATTCTATCCTTCACTCAAGGGATTGATATATGGTTTGATGACCCACGTATTCTTTGGTTCATTTCTGAGGATGATAGGGTGCATGTTGTGGAAAAGCTTCCTGAACTTTCGGGAGAAACTACATTTTACGTTCAAAAGCAGTTTAAGACGGGGCTTGAGGACAGGGATTTCAATAGGCTTAGTTCTACATATGCTTTTCATAATGTCTTTTTCCCACAGTGGATGCTGAAGGGTAAAAAATGTGCAGATTATAAATATGTCACTATGATAACCAATTCTATGCTTGGAATAGGTGCGATTCTTGCTTTCCAGAAAAGGTTTGAGATAGCATTCAGCTACTTTGGCCTTAAGCTGATTACTAATGAAGAAAGGCTCGGAAAGTACCGCGTTGAAATGCTCAATAAGTATTTCGCTTTGGAGCTGACAGCGGAGGATGCGAGTGGGGACAATACACTGGTTATTGATAATCAGACATTTCTGATCAAGACAAAAATGGTTTATACAATCAACCAGGCAACAGATACATCCATTCTTGCACCTAAGTTCCGAAAAGAAATGGATGAATATTATGAAGCTTTGTTCGAAGGAAGAAAAGTTCTTGGAATCCTTATACGTGGAACAGATTATATATCAACCGGACTTTCCGGTGAGCATCGTATGGCGACTGTTCCACAAATGCTTCCAACCATTCATCAGTGGCTTGAAGAGGATGGATATGACCGCATATTCCTGGCCACTGAAGATAATGACATTCTGGATCAGATGAAGTCTGAGTTTGGAAAAAGGATTATAGCAGTTGCGCAGGAACGTCATAGAGTTTCGGATTTTAGAGAAGGTCAAATCATCAGCGAATTGGAGAAGGAAACCATTCCTCCTGATAAGCTGGATGAAATGGTTGAAGACACAACAATAAATTATTTCTATGCATTGTATCTACTATCTCGCTGTGACAGCTTTATGTGTTCTGGACAATGTAACGGATGGGATGTAGTTAATGACTTTAATGGTGGAAGATTCCAGAGGAGCTATAAGTTCAAAGTAGTGGAATAGGAGATTATAGCTTATTAGTAAAATGATTCTTTAAGAATCAAAAATGTAAAACAATTAGGAGGTAACACTTATGTTAAATATCGAAAAAAAATCGGATGGTAAAAACCTTAGTTTTGCGTTGTCAGGAAGACTTGATACTACAACAGCTCCTGACCTTGAGAAGGAAGTAAAGGAAAATATTGAGGGTGTTGAGAAACTTGATTTTGATTTTTCAGATCTGGCATATATCTCATCTGCCGGACTCAGAGTGCTTCTTTCTGCTCAAAAGATTATGAATAAACAGGGAGAAATGATTGTAAAGAACTGTTCAGATGAGATCAAGGATATCTTTGAGGTTACGGGTTTTTCAGATATTCTCACAATAGAGTAACTGAGAAAGAAAATAGAAAGCCAGGGTATATAAATGTACTCATAAAAGGGGTGGACTTAGTGGATTTATATTAAGTGGACTTATGAAGGCTCATCAGGATGAAAAAGCTTATCTTGTAACTACCGGATATAATCGAAACATGATACGTTTTTCGCACACTGAACACAGAGGATAATGTAATTAGATTCAGATATAGAATTATCAAAAGGGATTCTGGTATAGGAGTCAGTGAAGGTATGAGAGTTGAAGAGATAGACATTTTTGAAAGATTTAATTCGCTTTTAAGGGATTGTCCGAATCATGTAATCCTTAGCGAAGGTCCTGCTGAAACTGATATAACAGTAGCACAGTTGGATATTCTTTCCGGAAAGGTATACAGGTACCTTAAGGACAAGAACTTCGGTAAAGAGGATATGATATGCATACTTCTGCCGAGAGGAACAGCAGTTGCCATAGCCATGCTGGGTATATGGAAAGCCGGAGCGGCGGCCGTTATTATTGATGAGAATAGTCCTGTGGAAAGAACAGAATATATACAGAAGGATTGCGGATGTGTTCTTGTTTTTGATGAGCAGATTTGGAAAGAAATCTTATGTTTAGAACCACTGGAGGGACATGAACCAATTGATCCTCATGCGGCCGCCTTCGCAGTTTATACATCAGGAACAAGTGGGAATCCTAAAGGAGTTTTGCATGAATACGGCAGGATTCCGATTACTTTTGCATCTTATCGTTGGAAAGGTGTTTCAATAAGTCAGCGCAACGATATCATTATCCTGTACTTTCCGCTTAACTTTGTAGCTTCGATCATGTTTATGATTATAAGCTGGATGATCGGAACCAAGCTTCTCGTCGTTCCTTATTCTGTATCCAAGGATCCGTTGAAAATAATGGAGTTTTTAGTGGAGAACAAAGTGACATTGGCGTTTATTCCTCCATCATTGTTCAGAACACAAAAAAGCTTTGGACCATATCTGAAAAAGGTCATTCTTTCTTCTGAACCAGCGCATGGAATATGGAAGGATCCTTCGGAAATGATGGTATTTAATGGGTATTGCAGTACGGAGACAGCCTGTGGACTGCTGGTATCCGTGCTTGATAAGCCAAGTGTTGCAGCCCCGGTGGGATTGCCTCAATATAATGTCGGTATATATCTTATAAATGATGATGGCAATCCGGTTGAAAAGGGTGAAACGGGGGAGCTTTGCTTTGATGCTCCGTTCACAAGAGGGTATATCAATCAGCCTGAACAAACTGCCAAGTCTTTCGTAAATGGTATCTTTCATAGTGGCGATCTTGCAAGACAAATGAGTGACGGGCAGTATCAGATTGTTGGAAGGATCAGTGACACAATCAAGATTAACGGTAAAAGAGTAGAACCGAATGAGGTTGAAGAAGCCATCAAGCGTGTTACAGGTCTTGAATGGACTGCCGTCAGAAGCATTAGAGACATAAATGGTATGCATCTCGCTGCATATCATTTGGGGGATGTTGAGACCGGAATAATCGAACTCCGGGAGAAACTAGGTCAGATTCTGCCTTACTACATGTTGCCTTCCTATTTTGTGAAAATTGATTCAATCCCAAGACTCCATAATGGAAAAATGAACAGAAAGGCCCTTCCCAGACCTTCTGTTTCTGATTATTTAAGAGAGTATGTTCCGCTAACCAATGAGACGGAAGAGATAATATGTAATGCTATGCAGAAAGTGCTGAAGGTAAAGAGGATTGGGAAAAATGATGATTTTTTCCTCCTTGGCGGAGATTCGCTATCTTCCATGAAATTGATCGTTGAGACCGGACTCAGCGGACTTACCTTTGAAGATATTTATTTAGGTTGTACAGTTTCAGGTATTGCAGAGCGATATCTCAGTAAAACCAGTCGTACGAAGGTGAATGCCGAGAAGATTAATTCGGAAGCTATCTTAAGGTCTCATCCTTTGACAGTAGAACAGAAGTATATACTTAATTACGAGCTTTATACGCCTAATACTACTATGTATAACAACCCGGCTTTATGTAGATTTAATAATGTGGATGCAGAAGACCTGGCGGCGGCAATTAATAAAACAATACGGAATCATCCTGCGCTCCTTACCATATTTTATTATGAGAATGGAGAGTATAAGCAACGATATGCTCCTGAATTGATGCGCGAAATTACCGTGGAGAGGATTTCGGATGAAGAAATTGAGACTCTGCGAGAAACTATGGTACAGCCGTTTAATGAGGTGACTGACAGCCTTCTTTGGCGTAGCAGGGTTTTCAGTGCACCGTCCGGAAATTATGTATTCTTTGATGTTCATCATTTGATCTTTGATGGAACATCTTATTGGCTGTTTATGAGCAATCTGCAAAAATGTCTTTCCGGAAAGGAACCTGTGCCGGATTACTATTATTATATTCTAGAACAGCGCGAAAACGAGATAACCGTTGCTCTGCATGATGAAGCAAAGGCATATTTTGAGAAAAGATATGCAGAAGTAAAATGTGTGCATAATCTGCCATATGATTATGACTCTGATGAAAACGATGCAGGAGATATAGATATAGATCTGCAATTTACCGATGATGATTATGATGCATTCGAAGTATCAACCGGAATAGGAAGGAATGGTTTATTCCTTATAGCAGGTCTGCTTGCGTTAAGTTCGATAACCAACACCGACACTGTTATGGTTACTTGGATATACAATGGCAGAAAAGATATTGATTCAATGAACAGCGTTGGCATGTTGTTCTACACATTACCGCTAATGCTTACTGTCACAGATAATCTTACAATCGAAGAAATGCTGATGGATATAAAAGATCAAATGAATAATTCCCTGAAATATAGTTCTTGTTCATTTGTCAGTTCAACCTATGTGTCCCCTGTGAAGGATGACTGTATCTGTTTCATGCTGCAGGATGATGCAAGATCCCTTTCCGAAAACTGGGAGCACCCATTTGAAATGTTGGATATTGCTATAAATAACAGGGCGTCGCAGACATCTCTTGATGTGGAGATTATGACGAATGGCGATGAGCCAAATCTTTATCTTGACTATGCAGCTAGTCTTTATAATACGGATACAATTGTGCATTATGGTAATCTGATCAGGAGTATTGCAGATAAACTCATATATTACAGAGATTGTCAGGACATTTATGTAAAGGAAATTATTAATAAATGTGAAAGTGAGGGTCCTGCGAGAATAAATGAATATAAAAACATTTTGCAAAAATAAGTTTAATTCAATGCTTATATCAGGTACATTTACTATGGCTGTTTTGTATCTTATGATGCTTAGCGATAGTATTATAGCCGGTCACTTTATTGGGGAGAAAGGTATAGCTGCTATTAATGCAATTACTCCAATAACAGGTATATCTACTTTCTTTGGGTGCATGGTTTCTACCGGATCCAGTATTGTATACAGCCAGGATATCGGTGCAATGAGAAAAAAACATGCTGATCAGATATATGGGCAGGGATTAATTGTTACTATTGTTATAGGTATCATTTCAGCCGTCATCCTTTATTTTGTACGTGATTTATACTTTAGCATGAGTGGTGTTGCAGGAGAAATATATGATAGAGCTTTAGAGTACTATAAACTCACGCCTATTAATATTTTTTTGACAGTCCTTGTTTATTATCTGGAAGACATGGTATTCAGTGATGGCGATGAACTGATAAATAATCTGGGTTATATATTCCAGATTGGAGGGAATATTGTATGTTCCGTAATTCTGGCAAAGCATTATGGTATGCTGGGTATAATTATAGGATCTATTATAGGGAATGGGCTTGGCATTATAGTATCCCTCATCCATTTTTTCAGAAAATGCAATACCCTCCATTTTGTTTGGTACTTTAATATAAAAGAGTTTATTAAGACAGCGCGTTTCAGTATAGTAGATGCAGTGATATATCTATGCTGGTCAGCTATGGATTATGTTTTGATAAGCTATGTGTCGGCGCATTATGGAGAGACTGGACTGATTACTCTTGCGATAGTAGTAAGCCTTATAGAGTTCGGCGTAGTTTTGGATGGCGTTGGAATGGCGATTCAGCCGCTTCTTGGAACATATTTGGGTGAGAAAAATCATGTTCTTATTAAAAGATTAATGCGTATGGCTGTAAAAGCGGCTGTTTTAGAGGGAGTAATAGTAAACGTTCTGGTAATTGTTTTTGCCAAGCAGTTTTGTGCTCTTTTCGGAATAACATCCGGGACAGCGCTGGCTCCTTCCATAGCTGCGGTTAGGATCGTTTCTTGTGGACTTATATTTTGCAGTACGGTTTCTCTTTTTACATCTTACTACATGCTGATAGAACATATAGGTCTTTCGGTAGCGGTTACAGTTCTTAAAGATGGTATTTTATACTCATTCTTGCCGATTTTCGGTTCGGTCATAGCGGGTGAAAATGGAATGTGGATAGCATTTATTATTGCACCGATAGTAACACTCATTATATCACTGGCATATATTTATCTACGGTATGGAAAAGAATTATTCCCTTATTTGATAAAGGATATGGACTCGGAAATATTGGTTTTTGATGATGTTTTGACAAAGGAGACGGCAACAGGTCTTTCGGAAAAGGTTGAAAAACTACTCGAAGAGCATAACTATCCTAAAGGTATAGTCAATAAAGCAGCTTTATTTGTTGAGGAGATCGGACTTACAATTCTTGAACAGAATAAGAAAGAGAAGAAAAAACTGTTTATTGAGCTTTCCGTGGTTTTCGAAGAGAAAGGTACACTCATCATAGAACGTGATTCGGGAATAATATTCGATATTACAGATCCTGATCAGAAGATAGAAGGGTTGAGTGGATTTATACTCAGCGGTCTCATGGAAGCGCATGAGGAAAAAGCTTATCTTACAACTACGGGTTATAATCGCAATATGATGAGATTTCCGTTAAAAAAATCTTAGAGATAAATTACCAGGAGATTGTTTTATATGAAAATATTATTCATTAATGCTTGTGTCAGAGCCGAATCAAGAACCAAGAGACTTGCTGATAAATTGTTGCAAATGATGAATGAAACATACGATGAGGTGTGTTTAATGGATATCCCGTTTCCTGTAGTAGATGAAAACTTTCTTAATGAGAGGGCACGCCTTGCTTCTGAAGAAGAGTGTGATAATCCTATGATTAAGTTAGCAAAACAGTTTGCCGAAGCAGAGGAGATAGTGATAGCGGCACCTTATTGGGATCTTTCGTTTCCGGCGGCATTGAAACAATATTTAGAACAGATTAATGTAGTTGGTATTACATTTAAATACTCAGAAGAAGGAATACCGGTAGGGCTTTGCAAGGCGAAAAGTCTTTTTATGGTTTCTACGGCAGGTGGTTTATATGCACCGGAAGAATATGGATTTGGTTATATAAAAGCATTGGCAGAAAATTATTATGGTATTAAAAATGTAAGGCATATTAAAGCACTGGGACTTGATATAGTGGGGGCGGACGAAGAGCGGATTCTGTTGGATGCCGAAAAAGAAATCCGGGAAATAGGAAACTGTTTTATATAGATAAAAATATCGACTCGGAGGGAATACTCAGTTATCTGAGAGCGGTACATTTTATGCATGCTGTTCTTAAGGATGATAAGGGTACTGCGGAAATGCGGTTCGATACTTGAAGGCCTGACAGGTATGGTCTGGGATGAAACTATATAACAGATTTATTAAAAAGAAGTCTTAGGGCTTCTTTTTTCTTTAAAAAACAGATATAATGACATAAATGTCAAAAATCTAGTCATTTATATGAAAGAGGGAAATCATAAATGGAAAAAGTTATAGGACTGCATTTCTGGGAAGAGAAGGCTGAGATCAGCTGGTGTGACGGAGACTCGATCGTAACAGGTGCGATAGAGATGCCGTTTGACATTAGGAAGACAAGCATCCTGAGAGTCGACAGCTCATTTAAGAGAGCCTTTGAGACCATAGCGGAATTCCTGGCCAGAGAAGCGGGCATAGATAAATTCTACACGGTTCTCTGCGTTCCGGATCATTACGGTATTGAAGAAATGACGGCTATCTTCAGAATGGCTGAGGATTACGATATATCAATAGTAAGGATCGTAACCGAAACCATGGCACTTGCCATGCATATTCTGATGGAGTACGGAGTTAATGAGAGGATCATTACCGGATTTATATCGGGAAGAAATCTCGGACTTGCCGAGTTCGACCTCAGCAGCGGTATGGTCAACAAGACCGATACTTATATTGCCGGAATCTGGAACAGTTCGTCACTTTTCAAGACAAAGTTCTGCCATAGCTACAGCGAGAGAATGATGGACAGAACAGAGGCTGTGGGAATATTCTATGCAGGAACTATGTCTGACTGTCTTCAGTTCGATCAGATAATGAAGACCTATGTTGCAAGATCCAATGATTTCATCAATCGTGAGATAGAGATAAAAATGATAGACAGCGTGGGGATTATCGAAGGACTTGGCTATATAGCCGGTTCTGTAGAGAGGCTTCCTTCGTTTATCGGAGTTAAGTATTCGGACCTTCTGTCTCCGTTCGGATTTACCTTAGCCGTAGGTGGAGAAATGTATCCCGTATTCGATGAGGGTACAAGAGTTCCGGCGGCTGTAGAAACAGAGCTCAGACGTATCAATGAACCGAAGACTTCATATGTAGAGTTCACACTGTTTGAAAATAAGGGAAATAAGTTTGAAAATATCCGTATGTTCAGAATGCCGAAGAAAAAGCTGAACGGATATTTCAATAAGCTTATAAAGGTTTCTGCTGAAGCTGATATTGATAAGAGGATAAATCTTGTTTTCTATGATGCTGAGAGAGACAGAGAGATGATAGTTCCTATTATAGAAGCAATGGATGATGACGAGATAAAGGTTGAACACCAGGAGAGCGTAGAAGGAATCATCAAGAAGCTGCTTCCTATAGTAGACAGCCTGGAGTATGCTGTTAAGTTCTCGAAGGATGAGAGTAATCCGTACTATCAGGGAATCGTACAGTCATATAACAAGGCAGTACAGACACTTGCGGATAACGGTATCACTCAGATAAACGGTGAAGGCGAGGAATTTGATTATAATCTGCATAATGCGGTGGCTCAGGTATCGGATCCGAATCTCCCTGAAAATACCATAAAACAGGTTATGCAGACCGGTTATATGTATCAGGGTAAGGTGCTCAGAGCGGCATCTGTTATCGTTGTTTCTTAATAAAGCTTTTACTTGATTTGTCAGATTTATAAGTTATAATTAGAGTGTTGCTTTGAATAATAATATGTAGAGAAGGGCAGGATATATGAGGTTTATTCATACATCTGACATTAGAATAGGTGTATCTCCCGATACGAATTACGAGTGGGGAGAGAAAAGAAAGGCTGAGATAGAAGGAGCCCTCGATAATATTATAAATGTATGCAACGAGAAGGATATTGATCTTCTGCTTATCGCAGGAAATCTTTTCTCGGAGCCTCCTACAAAGGAACAGCTCGATCAGCTGGATGCAAAGCTTATGACTCTGGTCAAGACCCGTACGGTAATCCTTCCGGGTTATCTTGATTATGTTTCGGAGGGGTCTCCGGCATCGGAATATAAGTTTGAATCCAAGACGGTCATGCTTCCGGGAGGAAAGACTACAAATGCTTACCTGAAGGGTATTAATACATGTGTTACAGGATATGGTTATGATTATCCTGAGATACGTGCAGATGTTCTCGGAAAGATCGATCCGGGAAGGGTAAGTGCCGCAAATATCCTTATCGGTGCAGGCGGTGACCCGAACCATATGCCGTTCAAGACTTCAGAAATCGCGAAGAAAGGCTTTGATTATGTTGCACTCGGCGGCAGATCCAAGTCTGCACATATATTAAAGAACAGACTTGCCTATTCCGGATGTCCGGAGCCTGCAGGTCCGGAGGAGACCGGAAGAAGAGGTTTTATTATAGGTGAGGTTACGGATGAAGGAACCAAAATCAGTTGGGTTCCTTGCAATAAGAGATGTTATATAGATATAAATATAACACTCTCACCGGAGATAACTGCTGAGGATGTTGCGACTAAGCTTGATGAAATGCTTATGAAGCTTGGAAATGAGAACATTTATACTATCATTTTCAAGGGCTTTGCGGATCCTGATTTTGCACCTGATCTTAAGAGGATTAAGGAACGTTATCTTATAAGAAGCATTGAGAATCTTACGATCAATTCCCGTGATGAGGAAAAGCTTCTTGAGGAAAACGGCGCAAATATCATAGGCAGCTTTGTTACCGAAATAAGAGAATGCTATAACATAGATGAAAATATCAGAAATAAGGCTATGAGATATGGTCTTGAAGCACTCATAATGTCTGGAGAGAATTAGGATGTATCTTACAAAACTCCTTATGAAAGAGTTCGGAAAATTTCATAACAAGGAAATCAGTCTTAAGCCGGGAATCAATGTAATCTATGGAGAAGCAGGTTCCGGAAAGTCGACTGTTAAGGACTTCCTTCTGGGTATAATTTACGGTATAGACCGTAAGGAGGGCATCAGCCGTTCTCGTTCTGATTATGAGAGAAGAAAACCGGAAGACAGATCCGGATACGGCGGTTCGGCTTATATAAAGAAGGACGGATCGAATTATCTTGTTGAAAGATCCTTCCTTGCAGGAGGAAGAAAAACTTCGGTACTTGATGTCGGATCGGGAAGAGAGCTTCGTCTCGAGCGTCCCGATACACTTGTAGGTACGCTGGTTGAAACCGGTAGAAATACCTATAAGGACACCAAGGTCATAGAGACAGGTAAAGAGGAAGAGAGCGCACAGGCTGCGGCAGCTAATCTGAAAAGCTACCTCAGCAACATAACCCTTTCGGGAAGCGCTTCCGTAAATAAACAGAAGGCTGTTGAATATCTTCAGGAAGAAAAGCAGAAGCATCTTCCTAAACCGCTTATCAGACGTCTGGATGAGCTTACGGAGAAGATAGAACAGTATGATGATGTAGACGGAAAGATAGAAGAGATAGATGCGGAACTGAAGAAGCTGGATGAAGAATTTGTCATCGAAGCAGAGAAGAGAAAGAGAGTCGCAAGAAGACTTGTGGAAAACGAAGACGGTTCCGTAACTTATCAGAATGATGAGGATGTAGATGATAAGATCAACAAGCTCACTGAGCTCAGGGAAGGCTACGGAGCAGGTGAGGAAGCTGTTGTTCAGGAAAAGCTGACGGATAAGATTCCTGTCATACTCGGTACGGGACTGCTTGTAATATGTGTAATCGCTGCCATCGTCTTTATGCTTCCGTTCGATGCGCTGCTTAGAAAATTCTTTATAATTATCACGTCACTCTATGTAGTATATATCATTGTAGACGGACTTAGAATCAAGGGGTATTTTGATTCCGATGATGATATAACGACGCCGGATGATGAAGAATTTAAAAAGGTTCTCGAAGAGATAAAGGATGAGAACGAGAAGCGGGAAGAGCTGGAATTCGATATGACCTTTGCAAAGGAATATCAGGAGAAGAAGGCAGTTCTTAAGGAAAAGGAAAAGGTTCAGATCGACAGAAGAAACGAGAGAGCTAAGCTTAAAGCCGAATTCAATTCGGTTTTCAAGAAGAAGAGCGAACTCGAGGATGAGATCAAAGCCATAGATTTTGCTATAGCAAGAATCAATTCCATTTCCGATAAATATAAAAAGACAGCTTATTCGGGATTCCTGCTTCATGTATCGGATATGATTCCGGGACTTACCGGAGGAAAGTATTCCGAGATAGACTTTGATGAAAAGGGAAACATCATAGTTACAGGTGTTAACGGAGATGAAAGGCTTGAAAGACTTCAGCGCAGGGATATCGACAGAATATCCATAGCAGTAAGGTTTGCTGCAGCGAAGTATCTTTCTGAAGAAGCTTTGCCGCTGGTTATCGATGGTACCGGTGAAATGAAGAATGATGAGAGCCGTAAGGCACTTATAGACTATCTTGTAAGGATGGAGGAAGAGCAGATCATTATCCTTACAGATGATATGAGACTTCCGGAGTTCTTCATGAATTCGGGCGTACAGGCAAATGTGATAGAGTTATAAAAGGTATATTATGGGGACGATTTTTGTGGCATAGTTTTATATGTCACAGAAACCGTCCTCATGGTGATTTTAGGAGAACGAAATGATTATTGATTTTCATACGCATACATTTCCTGACAGAATAGCGGCATCCAGTATCAAGGTGCTTGAGGATACAAGCGGTACACTGGGCTTTACCGATGGAACAAATAAGGGATTGGTTGAGTCCATGAAAAAAGCGGGAGTAGATATGTCCATAATACTTCCGGTGGTGACCAATCCGGTAAAGACTTCCCATATAAACCGTTTTGCAGCAGAGGTTAATGAAACAACTGATGAAACAGGGCTGTTTTCCTTTGGAGGAATACATCCGGATTCGGAGGATTATAAGGCACTGCTCAGAGAATGCAGGGATCTCGGATTAAAGGGAATCAAGCTTCATCCCGATTATTACGGTGTGATGTTTAATGATATCAGGATAAAAAGGATAGTGAGCTATGCGACGGAGCTGGGACTTATAGTACTTACACACGCAGGGATGGATATCGGGCTTTATCCGCCGATATGCTGTTCCATCGACAGTATCATAGAGGTACTTCGTGATGTTCAGCCTGATAAGCTTATACTTGCACATATGGGAGGCTGGATGAACTGGGAAGAGGTTACGGAGAGACTGGCAGGAGAGGATGTATGGATTGATACAGCCTTTTCACTCGGTGAGATAAACTGGAAGGATAAGTCGAATCACCCGCCGTTCCATATGCTTTCCGATGAGATGTTCGTGAGAATGGTAAAGACCTTTGGTTCTGAGAAGGTGCTTTTCGCAACAGATTGTCCGTGGGCAGATCAACTTGATTATGTAAACCGTATTAAATCTGCCGATCTTTCAGAGGCTGAAAAGGAAAATATATTCCACAAAAATGCCGAAAAATTGCTTGATTTATAAGTGTTTTTTCTTGCCTAGGTAGGATAAATACTATATACTATTATAGTTAATCTAACATAACCCAATACGGTCAGTTAATTGGATCGTTCTTTTCTATAAACGGAGGTAGAAGCAATGCTTCAGATTAAAGATTTAAAAGTTGATGTAGCTGAGAAGGAAATACTTCATGGTATAGATCTCTCGGTTGGTAAGGGTGAAACTCATGTTATTATGGGTCCGAACGGTGCAGGAAAGTCTACACTGGGATATGCGATCATGGGTAATCCTAGATATGAAGTAACAGCAGGTTCGATAATGATGAACGACGAGGATGTTCTCGAGATGGATGCTGCAGCACGTGCTAAGGCAGGCATCTATCTTTCATTCCAGAATCCTATCGAGGTTCCGGGAATATCACTTTCTAATTTCATCAGAAATGCACTGGATCAGAAGACGGGAACACGTGTTAAGCTGTGGGATTTCCGTAAGGCTCTTGAGAAGGAGATGAAGGTCCTTAATATGGATGCATCATATGCTGACAGAGACCTTAACGTAGGTTTCTCCGGTGGTGAGAAGAAGAAGGCTGAGATACTTCAGATGCTTATGCTTAAGCCACAGCTGGCTATTCTTGATGAGACAGATTCAGGACTTGATGTAGATGCTGTTCATACAGTATCTGCAGGTGTTGAAGAGTTCCAGAAGAATACTGACGGCTCACTCATCATCATTACACACAGTACAAGAATTCTTGAGTCACTTCATGTTGATTATACACATGTTCTTGTTGACGGACGTATTGTTGAGACAGGTGACGGATCACTGGTTGATGAGATCAATGCTAACGGATTTGAGAAGTATCTGAAATAATTCCTTACGGATGCATACACAGTAAAGGCGGATATAATGAAAGAAAAAACATATGTAGATGACATTGACAGAAGCCTGTATGATTTCCGAAATGAGGAAAAGGATGTATACAAGGTTGAGTCGGGTCTTACCAAAGAAATAGTAGAACAGATTTCAAGAGAGAAGAATGATCCTGACTGGATGAGAGAGCATAGACTCAGATCTCTTGAGATATATAACAATACAGAGGTAACAAACTGGGGTCCTCCAATTGACGGACTTAATATGGATAATATCGTTACCTATATCAAACCTAAGGATAACAAGATGAGTGCTGACTGGGACGAGGTTCCTGAAGAGATCAAGGATACCTTCGAGAGACTCGGAATTCCTCAGGCTGAGAGAGAATCTCTGGCAGGTGTAGGAGCTCAGTACGATTCAGAGCTTGTTTATCATAATGTAAAAGAAGAGGTTGCTGCACAGGGCGTAATCTATACAGATCTTGAGTCGGCAATGCACGGTGAGTACGGAGATATGATAAGAGAACATTTCATGAAGCTTATCACTCCGGAGGATCATAAGTTTGCTGCTCTTCACGGTGCTGTATGGTCAGGTGGCTCCTTCGTATATGTTCCGAAGGGAGTAAAGGTTGAAATCCCGCTGCAGTCATACTTCAGACTGAATGCTCCTGGAGCAGGACAGTTCGAGCATACACTTATTATAGTAGATGAGGGTGCAGACTTACATTTCATAGAGGGATGTTCAGCACCTAAGTATAATGTTGCAAACCTGCATGCAGGTGCGGTTGAGCTTTTTGTAGGAAAGAACGCAAAGCTCAGATATTCTACCATTGAGAACTGGTCAAAGAATATGTACAACCTTAATACAAAGAGAGCTACGGTTGCTGAAGGCGGAAAGATGGAATGGGTATCGGGATCCTTCGGTTCTCATGTATCTTATCTTTATCCGATGACAATCCTGAAGGGAGATAATTCAACAGTAGAATTTACGGGAATTACATTTGCCGGTGAGGGACAGAATCTTGATACCGGTCTTAAGGTAGTACATAGCGGAAAGAATACTTCTTCAACCGTTAATACAAAGTCAATCTCAAAGTCAGGCGGTATCAGCACATTCAGAAGTGCTGTAGTAGTAAGTAAGGGAGCAAGCGGTGCAAAGTCTGCAGTTGACTGCTCATCACTTATGCTGGATGACATTTCAAGATCTGATACAGTTCCTGTAATGGATATCAGAACCGATGATGCGGATATCGGACATGAGGCAAAGATAGGTAGAATCAGTGATGAGGCTATATTCTATCTTATGTCCAGAGGTATTTCCGAAGAGGATGCAAGAGCGATGATCGTAAGCGGCTTTGCAGACAACGTATCAAAGGAGCTTCCGCTGGAGTATGCTGTTGAGATGAATAATCTCATCAGATTAGAGATGGTAGGAAGTATAGGATAATAGGGGAGGGAAAGCGATGAATAGTGCTATTAAGATTAACAACCTTCCCGTTCCTACATGGAGATGGCTGAAGGTAAATGATAAAAAGGTAGAGCTTCCTGAGACAGTAAAGGCTGTTGAGCCGAAGATGACACTCGGAAAGACTTCGGAGCTTCGTGAAAGCGGACTTTCGAGAGCTGATTATGAGACAGGTCTTGGAGCTGAATTTGATGAATATATAAAGAATACAGGCCTGAAGGCAGGCGTTATCGCAAAGAAGGCCGGTGATACCAATCCGGAATATACATGGATCAAGTATAATGCAGAAGAAGATGGAGCTGCAGTTCTCGACCTTGTTGCCGAGGAAGGCAGTGTACTGAATGTATTTATATACTACAGCGGATTTGAAGGTGCTAACGGTATCAGTGATATCAGAATTGACGCTGCAGAAAATGCGGAAGTGAATCTCATCGAGGTATTCCGCCTTGATAAGACAGCAGTCTTCTATGATAATATCGGAGCAAAGCTTGGTAAGAAGGCTAGCTTCAATCTCAGCCAGATAGTAGTATCGGGCGATAATATGAATCTCGGTGTAGTAACCGATATGATAGGTGATAAGTCACTTCACAATATTGATTTTGGTTACCTGAGAGCAGGTGAGTCAGATCTTGACGTAAACTATGTTGCACGTCAGAGAGGAAAGCTCACAGAATCACATATGATGGCAGGCGGAGCACTCAGAGAGTCTGCAAAGAAGACCTTCCGCGGAACCATTGATTTTATTCGCGGCTGTGCTGATTCAAAGGGAGAGGTAAGAGATAATGTTCTGCTTCTTTCACCTGATGTAGTAAACAGAACCGTTCCACTCATTCTCTGTGCAGAGGAAAATGTTGAGGGTGAGCATGGAGCTTCAATCGGTAAGGTATCCGATGAAGAGCTGTTCTACTTTGAATCAAGAGGAATTCCTGAAAATGTAGCAAGCGAGCTGCTGGCTGCGTCAAAGCTTGAAGCTGTAGCCGGAAGGATTAAGGATTCAAGAGTAAGAGAGTACGTTCTCAGCAGAGTATGCCGTAAATGTGATGAAGAAGACAGAAAATGCATTTTAGATGGGAATGAATAAGAATGAGTTTTAATGTTCAGGAAATACGAAAGGATTTCCCTTTCTTTGATAATACAGAGCTCTGTTATCTGGATAACTCTGCAACTACGCAGAGACCTCGTCAGGTAATGGAAGCTGAGATGGATTACTATTATTATCATAATTCGAATCCGTTCAGAGGGCTCTATGAGCTTTCGATAGATGCTACAGACAGATATGAGTCTGCAAGACATAAGGTTGCCGAGTTTATAAATGCTGCATCAGATTGTGAGATAATCTTTACAAGAAATGCATCTGAGAGTCTTAACCTTGTGGCTTATTCACTGGGAGCTATGTGCCTTTCTGAGGGAGATGAGATCATCACAACAGTAGTGGAGCATCACAGCAACATGCTTCCATGGAGACTTGCTGCTGAAAGACACGGAGCTACTGTTAAATATCTTGAGTGTGAACCTGACGGAAGTTTTACGCTTGAAAAGCTGAATGCACTTCTCACAGACAGAACAAAGATTGTTGCAATGACAGCTATGTCAAATATCTTCGGTCGAGTTAATGATATAAAGGGATTTGCTGCAGCTGCACATAAGAAGGGGGCGTACTTCGTAGCTGACGGTGCACAGAGTGTACCGCATTCTGTTACTGATGTGCGTGATCTGGACATTGATTTTCTTTCGTTTTCGGGACATAAGATGTTGGCACCTATGGGAATAGGTGTACTTTACGGAAAAGAAGAACTGCTTAAGAAGATGCCGCCGTTCCTTTCGGGAGGAGAGATGATCGAATATGTATCACTCGATTCCGTAAGCTATGCCGAGCTTCCTCATAAGTTTGAGGCAGGTACAGTGAATGCGGGAGGAGCAGTTGCACTTGCAGCAGCTATAGATTATATAAAGCAGATCGGAATGAAGGATATAGAGGAACGTGAAGAGATGCTTACTACAATGGCTCTCGAGGAGATGAAGAAGATACCACATATCAGAATCCTCGGTAGCGATGATCCAAAGGAGCATCATGGAATTATAACCTTCAGAGTTGACGGTGTTCATCCACATGATACTGCTGCTATTATGGCAGATGATAATGTAGCGATAAGAGCAGGACATCACTGTGCGGAACCGCTGCATCAGTTTATAGGAATCCCATCAACAGTAAGAGCCAGCATTCTTTTCTATAACACAGAAGAAGAGATTGAAAGACTGGTAAAGAGTGTGGCTTCGCTGAGAGGAAGAATGGGTTATAACGACTGAAATTCAGTATAAGTAAAGGAAGGAAAAATGGAGAGCAGAACATTTTATAACGAAGTACTTACTGAGCATAATATACATCCGACACATAAGGTTAAGCTTATGAAGCCGGCCAGCGAACTCAGAGGAGTTAATCCATCATGTGGAGATGATATCACACTTCAGCTTGTTGTGAATGAGGATGGAATCATCGAAGACGGCGGATATACAGGAGACGGCTGTGCCATATCACAGGCAAGTGCCGATATGATGCTTGACCTTGTTATCGGTAAGACTAAGGAAGAAGCACTTAAGCTTAAGGATACATTTCTCAGAATGATCAAGGAGAAGCTTACAGAGGAAGAGCTGGATACTCTTGAGGAGGCTCAGGCACTTCAGGATATCTCACACATGCCTTCACGTGTAAAATGTGCGGTTCTCGGATGGCACACACTGGATGAGATACTCAACGGAAACGGCAAGGATTCCGTTTCAACAGAGGACCAGTAAGGGAATCGGAGAAGTAAAGCGCGTAAATTAAATAATCTGAAATGAGGCTGTCGGACATGGAGTCCGGCGGCCTTTTCTAATTGGAAATCTTATGTTATATTAGGAATTGGAGTTGCTTATTTATGGGTTAATTGAGGGGTGAAACTTATGGATAGTGAAAGAAGTATACTCGCGGCATTTATGGTACCGCATCCACCGCTGATCGTTCCGGATGTCGGACGCGGAGGTGAAGAGAAGGTTAGAAAGACTATTGATTCGTATGAGAAGGTAGCAAAGAAGATTGCAGAGCTGAAGCCTGATACGATAATAATCACGAGTCCACATGCGACTATGTATCGGGATTATTTTCATATTTCACCGGGAGAGAAGGCGAAGGGTGACTTCGGAGATTTCGGTGCACCGAAGGTTAAGTTTGATGAAGAATATGATTATGAGCTTGTGGATCTGATAGCGGATCTCGCATTTGAAGATGATTTTCCTGCGGGCTTCGAGGGCGAAAAGAAGAAGACTCTGGACCACGGAACTATGGTCCCGCTGTATTTTATAAGAAAGTATTATACCGGCGGCAAGATAGTAAGGATAGGTCTTTCGGGACTTCCGCTTACAGATCATTATCAGTTGGGAATGTATATCAGAGAAGCTGTGGAGAAGCTGGGAAGACGAGCTGTCTTCGTAGCCAGCGGAGACCTATCTCATAAGCTGCAGGATTACGGACCATACGGATTTGCTCCTGAGGGACCTATATATGATGAACGCATAATGGACACCGCGGGAAGAGCAGCCTTCGGTGAGATGATGGAATTCGATGAAGAGTTTTGTGATAAAGCAGCGGAATGCGGGCACAGATCGTTTGTTATAATGTCGGGAGCCTTTGATGGGTTAGCTGTTGAAACCAAGGTTCTCTCACATGAGGATGTGACAGGAGTCGGATATGGAATAATTGAGTTTTACCCTAAAGGACAGGATGATTCGAGATATTTCCTCGATGAAAGAAGAAAAAAGCTCATGGAAGAAAGAAGTAAGTCGGACGGATATGTGCAGCTGGCAAGGCTGTCGCTGGAAAGCTATATAGCGGAGCATAAGAAGCTGAGTATTCCGGAGGATATACCTGAGGAGTTGATGGCTATCCTTCCAGAGGAAATCTTCAGTGAAAGAGCAGGTGCTTTTGTATCTATACATAAGAACGGAAGGCTCAGGGGATGCATCGGAACTATAGCTCCGACTGCGGACAGTGTTGCAAGAGAGATAATAAGAAATGCCATAAGTGCATCCACACGTGATCCGAGATTTGATCCGATAACAGAGGATGAGCTTGAATGGCTTGAAATAAATGTGGATGTTCTGGGTGAACCTGAGGACATTGATTCCATAGATCAGCTTGATGTTAAGAAATACGGTGTTATAGTCAGCTGCGGCAACAGAAGAGGACTTCTGCTTCCTGATCTTGAGGGCGTTGATGATGTGGAGACACAGGTATCCATCGCTATGAGAAAAGGCGGGATAAGGGAGGATGATGACTATACACTTCAGAGGTTTGAGGTGATCAGGCATAAGTAAACGGGGGGATGCTATGGCACGATGTAATGTATGTTTCAGACATTGTGATATAAAGGAAGGTGGTATAGGTTTCTGCGGTGCAAGAACCGTGAAGAATGGTGTGGTTACAGCTCGTAATTACGGAATGCTGACAGGCATCATGCTTGACCCTATAGAGAAGAAGCCCATATCCAGATTCTATCCGGGAAGCAGGATTCTTTCTGTGGGAAGCTACGGATGCAATCTGAGATGTCCCTTCTGCCAGAATTATGAAATATCCTGGTCGGAGGATGCACTAAGTATGCCGGATCAAAAGAGAAGGAGAGAGCTTATTGAGATAAGCCCCGAAGAACTGGCAGATCTTGCCGAAGCATATAAGAACCGCGGGAATATCGGTGTTGCATTTACCTATAACGAACCCCTTATAGGATATGAATTTGTAAGGGATACGGCGAAGCTGGTTAAGGAAAGAGGAATGAAGACAGTCCTTGTTTCAAACGGTACAGCCGAAATAGAGATTCTCGAGGAGATTCTTCCATATATAGATGCAATGAATATTGATCTTAAGGGCTTTTCGGATGATTATTATGAAAAGCTGCTGGGCGGCAGCAGAAGTATGGTTATGAATTTTATCGAGAGAGCCGTACCTGACTGTCATATGGAGCTGACCACTCTTATAATCCCGGGTGAAAACGACAGTGAACAGGAGATAAGGGAGCTGTCCGGATGGATAGCATCCTTAAAGGATAAGGAAGGAAATGTGATCGGTACGGAAATTCCGCTACATATCTCAAGATTCTTCCCAAGGTTTAAGATGACAGACAGAGATGCGACTGAGGTGAAAAAGATATACAGACTTGCCGATGTGGCAAGAGAAAAGCTGAAATACGTATATACAGGAAATTGCTAGAGATTATTTTAAGGAGGATATAAAGATGCCATTTATTAATTCAAAGGTTACAGTGAAGATCAGTGATGAGAAGAGAGAGTCTATAAAGACAAAGCTGGGACAGGCCGCTTCGATCATCGGGAAGCCTGAAAGCTTTCTTATGGTAGGTTTTGAAGATGAGTATTGTCTTTATTTTGCAGGCGAAAAGCTTGAGAAGGGGGCTTTCGTATCAGTAGATTTTCTTGGCTCAGGTAACTCTGCCGCATTTGAAAAGATGACAGCAAGAATCTGTGAGATATATGCGGAAGAACTTGGAATTCCGGGCAATCACATTTATGTAGAGTATCGTACTACAAATGATTGGGGATGGAACGGAAGAAACTTCTGATGAAAATTTGCTTGCATTTTTTTAAATAAGTTATATACTGATTTTGTCAGTGGCATTATTATGCCCCTATGACGTTAAATGAATAAATAACTTTTTGGAAGCAAGGGCGCTTCGGGATTGATTCTCGAAGTGCCCTTTTTTGTGCGAAGTCGAGGCAAGGTCACATATGCGAAGCAGATGTGACGATTATACATACGCTCGCGCGTTTACGCGCAAGAGCGTAATGTAATAAGCGTCATATAGCTGCTGAAAGCAGCTATGTAACTTTGCCGAGACCGTATCATCATGCAAATGATGAATTCATTTGCATGATAACCTTTAGAAAGGAATTTACCCATGAATTCAAAGAAGATGGAAGTAATCAGTAACGGAGTTATGGCAGATGACAAACTCCATGAGGAATGTGGAGTGTTCGGAGTATATGCACCGGCGGGAGCTGATGTTGCGGGAGAGATATACTACGGACTTGTTGCACTTCAGCATCGAGGACAGGAGGCAGCGGGAATTGCTGTTTCAGATACTGAAGGACCTATGGGAAATTTGAGGATGAAGAAGCAGCAGGGACTTGTAAGCGAGATATTTCATCCGGATGATCTGGCTAAGCTGACAGGTAATATAGGTGTCGGTCACGTCAGATATTCGACTACGGGTGGAAGCACCGAAGCAAATGCTCAGCCTATCGCTATGAACTATATAAAGGGAAGTCTGGCTGTAGTACATAACGGAAACATAGTAAATGCACCGGAACTTAAAGAGCAGCAGATGTACAGAGGACTTGCTCACTATACAACATCAGATTCAGAGGTTCTCGCATACGAGATCATTGGAGAGAGAGTAAAGGCTGCAACAATTGAAGAAGCAATAAAGAATGCAGCATGTAAGCTGAAGGGCGGATATGCTGTTGTTGTAATGAGCCCGAGAAAGCTTGTAGGTATCAGGGATCCATTTGGAATCAAGCCGCTTATACTCGGCCGTAAATTATCAGCAGGTGCAGCTGCTGAGGAAAGTGAAACAAATGAAGCATCACAGACTATGGAAGGTGTGGGAAGATATACATATATCCTTGCATCGGAAAGCGCAGCAATTACATCAGTAGGCGGAGAGGTATTAAGAGATATCGAGCCGGGAGAAATTATTTCAATCACAAAGGAAGGTGTGACATCTGACAGAGGACTCTGCCAGGAGAAGAGAGCACACTGTATATTCGAATACATTTATTTTGCAAGAAACGATTCCGTAATGGACGGAATTGAGATACATGATGCGAGAGTGGCAGCAGGTCGTGCACTTGCAAGAAAATCACGTGTGGATGCAGATATCGTAGTAGGAGTTCCGGATTCGGGACTTGCAGCTGCTGAGGGTTATTCTCTTGAGTCAGGTATACCGTTTGCTTTCGCATTTCATAAGAACAGCTATATCGGAAGAAGCTTTATCAAGCCGACGGATGAAGAGAGACGTACTGCAGTTCATATGAAGCTGAGTGTTCTTAACAACGTAGTCAGGGATAAGAGGATCGTTATTATTGATGATTCTATAGTCCGCGGTACTACTATGAAGCAGCTTATAGAAATGCTGAGAAAGGCCGGAGCTAAGGAAGTGCATGTAAGGATAAGTTCACCTCCATTCCTTTATCCATGCTATTACGGAACTGATGTTCCAACTGCAAAGCAGCTTATAGCATCACATCATTCCAGTGAAGAGGTATGTAAAAATGTGGGAGCGGATTCACTTGAATATCTGAGTGTATCTGACTTTACATCTATGGTAGGTGAGTTGCCGCTTTGTACCGCATGCTTTACGAATGATTATCCGGTGTTATAGGAAAAAATAAAAAAATTCGTCAGCTATAAAAATTACCTATTGACATAGTAGGTGAAAGGTGATATAACAATCACATATTAAATCAGTAGGTAAATAGGAGACGGACGAAATGTTTAATCAGATGATGTCAAACAGAATATGTTGTTGCTGTTGCTGTAATAAGAATAACAGCATTCTTCGCATGTTCTGTGAGAGTACTTCGGGATTAACGTAAATTTTGTGTACATATTTACCAGGTATAATATTATGATCAACAGGCGAGGAATGAGTTAATCATCCCTCGCTATTTTTGTGCGTTAGTTGAGGCAAGGTTGCATATGCGGAGCATATGCAACGATTAATACATACGCTCGCACATTTATGTGCATGAGCGTTTGGTATTAATCGTTGCATATCTGCTGGAAGCAGATATGCAACTTTGCCGAGACCGCATCATCGAGTGATTGAAGAATTCAATTACCCGATGTGATTTATGAAAGGAGACAAATTATGAGCATTAACATTAATTCATTACTTATTCACGGCGGTATCGACGGAGACGAAACAACAGGAGCAGTTAACGTTCCTGTATATCAGACTTCAACATACAAGCAGGACGGTCTCGGTGAGAACAGAGGCTGGGAATATTCGAGAACAGGAAACCCAACAAGAGCTGCACTTGAAAAGCTGGTAGCCGATCTTGAGCAGGGAGAATACGGAATGGCATTTGCATCCGGACTTGCTGCAATCTCAACAGTACTTTCACTGTTTACGTCAGGAGACAGACTTATCATTTCAGATAACATTTACGGCGGAACCTTCAGAGTTCTGGATAATGTATTTAAGCATTTCGGTCTCAACTTTACCATAGTTGATACATCTAATATTGAAGAAGTAAGACGTGCACTTGAGGATAAGGAAGCTGATAAGGACGGCGAAGTAAAGGCTGTATATATCGAGAGTCCTGCAAATCCGCTTCTTTCCGTTACAGATATTGAGGCAGTATCAAAGCTCGCAAAGGAGTACGGAAAGCTTACCATCGTTGATAATACATTTCTTACACCGTATCTTCAGAGACCGCTTACACTTGGTGCAGATATAGTTGTACACAGCGGAACAAAGTATCTCGGTGGACACAGTGATACAGTATCCGGTTTTGTTATCGTAAAGGATAAGGAGCTGGCTGACAGACTGTACTATCTTCAGAATGCAATCGGAGGAATCCTTGCACCTTGGGACAGCTTCCTCATGATCAGAGGCATCAAGACACTTGGTGTCAGAATGGACAGACATGTTGAGAATGCAAAGAAGATCGCAGAGTGGCTTGAGAACAGCGGTTATGTAGAGAAGGTTTATTATCCGGGACTTAAGTCTGATCCGGGTTATGAAATCCAGAAGAAGCAGGCAGATGGTCCGGGAGCTATGATCTCCTTTACTCTTAGAAAGGAATATGATTATAAGAAATTCTTTAAGTCACTGAAGCTTGTAACACTTGCAGAGAGTCTCGGCGGAGTGGAGTCACTGGTATGCCATCCTGCAACAATGACACATGCAGCAATTCCGAAGGATATCAGAGAGGCAGTAGGAATCACAGATGAACTTATCCGTCTTTCAGTCGGAATCGAAGATGCTGATGATATTATCAGGGATTTAGAGCAGGCTATACGATAGAATGATCGCTGTATATGGAAGGAGATATGCGACATGGATGTATATATGAATATTCAGGAAATGATAGGTAATACACCGATAATGAAGATAGGACATATGGGTGTTAAGGAGGGCGTAAATATTTATGCAAAGCTTGAACTTATGAACCCTGCAGGAAGTGTTAAGGACAGAGTCGGAATGTATATGATCGAGGATGCCGAAAGAAGAGGCATTCTGAAACCGGGAGGAACAATCGTTGAAGCTACTGCAGGAAACACAGGTATAGGAATAGCAGTTGCTGCGCTTAATAAGGGATATAAGATCATCTTTGTCGTACCTGATAAGTTCTCAATCGAGAAGCAGAAGGTTATGAAGGCACTCGGCGCAGAAATTATAAATACATCCCGTGTCGGAGGAATGATGGGTGCTGCTGTAAAGGCAGAGGAGATTATAGCTGCAACTCCGGGAGCTGTTTCCATGAAGCAGTTCAAGAATCCGTCAAATCCGCTTTCTCATTATGAGACTACAGGCCCTGAAATATATAAGCAGATGGACGGAAAGATTGATTATTTTGTAGCCGGTGCCGGAAGCGGCGGTACATTTTCCGGGATCGTTAAATATCTGAAGGAGCAGAATCCTGATATTCAGGGTGTGCTTGCTGATCCTGTAGGTTCAATAATCGGTGGCGGTGAGCATGCGGACTATGATATCGAGGGAATAGGAAATGATTTCATTGCCGATACTATGGATGTAACTCTCGTGGATAAGGTTATAAAGGTGACTGACAGTGAAGCCTTTGATACATCCAGGCAGCTGGCTCTTAAGGAAGGAATCCTGGCAGGTACATCTTCAGGTGCTGCACTCAGTGCGGCTCTCAGACTGGCCGAAAAGATAGAGAGCGGAAACATAGTAGTAGTGTTCCCTGACAGAGGAGACAGATATCTGAGTAAGGGACTTTTCTAGTCACTGACAGTTATAAGACATACCTATAACAGACTATCGGTTCTAGGTATTTTACAGAACGGATATTGTGAGTTAACATTTACACATCAAAAAACAAAACATACATTTTTTAAAATATGGAGGACAAAAAAATGGCAAGAGTTAAGTTACTTACACTTGAGGAAACAAGCGGAGCAGAAAAGGAAAGATATGAGGAGCTCGCAGGAAGAAATGCAGTTACAAACATGAAGGCAGGTCTTCTGAATGATGCGGCTACCTATGATGCATACATGGGATGGTATACATCCTGGAATAGACTTGTAGAAGTTATCGGCGAGAAGGATGCTATCCTCTACGCACACTCAATTTCTACAACAAATTCATGCCAGCTGTGCTCACTGTTTTTTATCAGTGATGTTAAGGGCCTCGGACTTGACCCCGCAAATCTTCAGTATGATGAGAAGGAGCAGGTACTTGCAGAGCTCGGACAGCAGGCAGTAAAGAATCCTACAGCAGTTTCAGATGAGATCTTCGACAGACTCAGAAAGTTCTGGAATGATCAGGAGATCGTTGTAATCGTTGGATTCGCAGGACAGATGATCGCAACAAACAACTTCAACTCAATCCTTAAGATAGATGTTGATAAGAGACTCCTTCCAATCATCAATGAGTTTAAACCTCAGACATGGAGAGAGAATATTCAGTAATTAATAATTCACATGATTTAATGTATTCTTCGGAATACACCCATTATAATAGTTTGTCATACCCCTTCTAAAAGAGCCGGATAATCTGATGCAAGTCGGATTATCCGGTCTTTCGTTTTTATGGTGATTACGGATATAGCTTAAGCCTATAACTACGTATAAGTTATCGGTAATTGTTTTTGACTATAACTACCGCTATAGTATGCTACATCATCAATAACGTATAGAAGGATAAAAGAAGGAGAAAGATCATGGCAGAAAGAACAGTAGTGTATGAACTGAAAAATGTGTCCAAGGTTTTCCGGAATGAAGGAAAGGATTTTAAAGCTCTGGATGACATTAATCTTGAAATATATGAAGGAGAGATATTCGGAATAATAGGAATGAGCGGCGCAGGAAAGTCAACTCTGGTCAGAACCCTCAACAGACTGGAAGAGGTTACCGAGGGCTCGGTCAGCTTCTTCGGAACGGATATCGGAAGCTTAAAGGCTTCAGATCTGAGAAAGATCAGAAGATCCATATCAATGATATTCCAGAGCTTCAATCTTCTTAATCAGAAAACCGTGTTGGAAAATGTAATGCTGCCGCTGAAGATTGCAAGAGTCGGCAGGAAGGAACGCAAGGCAAAAGCTCTTGAGATGCTGAGGGTAGTAGGACTTGAGGATAAGGCGGCCAGCTATCCGGCACAGCTGTCAGGTGGACAGCGTCAGAGAGTTGCAATAGCCAGAGCGCTTACTGTGGATCCGAAGGTGCTTCTCTGTGATGAGGCTACATCAGCCCTCGATCCGAAGATCACTGAGGAAATCCTCACGCTGCTTCAGGAGATAAATAAGACCAGAAATCTTACGGTCATTATCATTACGCACGAGATGTCCGTAGTTGAGAAGATATGTGACAGAGTTGCGATCATAGATCATGGAAATGTAGCCGAGGTGGGTGATGTAAAGGAAATCTTTACAGCTCCGAAATCTGATGCGGCAAAGAGTCTGGTATTCCCACAGAGTGTGGATCAGATTCAGGACAATATCGTGGGCAGCAGACCTGACAGTACTCTTATCAGAGTAGTATTTGACGGACATTCCGCAAATGAACCGCTTATCGCGGGACTTGCTGTTGAGACAGGACAGAAGGTCAATATCCTCAGCGCGAATACAAAGAGTGTAGGTGGAATAGGTTACGGACAGATGGTACTGGAGCTTCCGGAGAAGAAGGAGGATCAGGATACGGTCCTGGACTACTTTATATCCAAGGGACTCAGTGTTGCGGCTGTATAGGGTTAGAGAAAGGAGAGAATGTCATGGAACAGTTTATTATAGATTCAATAATCAAGGGTATTTTCGAGACCCTGAAGATGACAGTGTTTTCATCTGTTTTTGCATATGCCATAGGACTTCCGCTGGGAATCCTGCTGTATACGACATCAAAGGGAAGACTGTATGAAAATCGTGCGGTAAATACCATTGTGGGAGCAGTTGTAAATATATCAAGGTCACTGCCATTCCTTATACTTCTTGTGCTGCTGATACCGGTTACAAGATTTATAGTTGGTGCATCCATCGGTACTACAGCATCTATAGTGCCCCTTACTATCGGAACGATACCTATCGTTGCAAGAATGGTGGAGTCATCACTGAATGAGGTACCTTCGGGAATCATTGAGGCAGCTAACTCCATGGGAGCAAGCCCGCTATTTATCATTTTACATTTCATACTTCCGGAGGCAGGCCCATCGCTTGTTCTGGGAGCTGCAATCAATATAGCAACAGTACTCGGTTATTCTGCAATGGCCGGAGTTATCGGCGGAGGTGGACTCGGAGCCATAGCACTGCAGTACGGATATTACAGATACCAGAAGGATGTCCTCTGGGTTACTGTAGGAATACTTGTTCTTATGGTATGGCTTATCCAGGAGTCGGGAGGACTGCTTTCAAAGCGTATAAGAAAAAGCTGATAGGTTATAAGTTGAACCTATAGCGGAGTATAAGTTTTAAGGATTTGTTTTTAACAGCAGACTGTACTAAGATACAGAACATCAGATGAACGTCATTTGAGGACGCAATGCTGAAGAGGAAAAATTAATTTTTTAGGAGGACAAAAATTATGAGAAAGAACATTGAGAGAAGAAATGAGAAGAAGAGTTTCAGAGGACGCTTAGCAGCAACAGGAGTTGCATTTGCATTACTCCTTGGAGCAGTAGGATGCGGTGCTTCGGGATCAACAAGTGAGGCACCTGCAACAGCAGCAGAAAACACAACAGCATCTGAAGAGGTTACTGAAGCAACTGAGGAAGTTACAGAGGCAGTTGAGAAGGAAGTTAAAGAAAGCAACATCGTAGCTGAAACAAGTGAAACAGAAAATGCTACATCAACTGACAGTGCAGCATTCATTTATACAGGTGATCCTGTAACAATAAAGGTTGGAGCAAATATCACACCACATGCTGAGATATTAAGAGAGGCACAGCCGATACTTGCAGAGCAGGGAATCACACTTGAGATCGTAGAGCTTGAGGATTCAGTTACACCAAACATCGGAGTTATTGAGGGAAGCCTTGATGCAAATTACTTCCAGCATGTACCTTACCTTGAGCAGTTCAACGAAGAGAACGGTTCAGATCTCGTATCTATCGGAGCAGTTCATTATGAGCCATTCGGAGTATATGCAGGACGTACAACATCACTTGAAGAGCTTCCTGACAATGCAACAGTTGCAGTTCCTAACAACGTAACAAACGAAGCAAGAGCACTTCTTCTGCTTCAGCAGGAAGGTCTCCTTACACTTAAGGATGATGCAGGAATCAACGCAACTATAGCTGATATCACAGATAATCCAAAGAACATCCAGTTCAAGGAACTTGCACCTGAGCAGCTTGTACAGTCACTTCCTGATGTAGATGTAGCAGTAATCAACGGTAACTACGCAATCGAGGGTGGCCTCAGTGTTAAGGATGCACTTGCTGTAGAAGCAAATGACGGACTTGCAGCACAGACATACGGAAACATCATTGCAACATCACCTGAGAAGGAAAATGATGAAGCACTTAAGGCTCTTGTATCAGTACTTCAGGGTAAGGAAATCAGCGAGTTCATTAACGGTAAGTATGACGGAGCAGTAGTTCCTCTTTACTAAGATTGAGATTAAAGGATACATTTAACATATAGATCAGACAGAATAGTTGAAAGGAAATGTCCCATGAAAGGTTTTGAGTATTATAATCCTGCGAAGATCATTTTCGGAGCAGAGAGTATAAATAAAATAACAGCCCTCCTGGAAGAGAGTCATGTTAAATCGCTTCTTCTGGTATATAGCGGTGACTTCATTAAGGATCTTGGAATATATCAGAAGATAAAAGAAGCGACAGATACTCTGGGAATCAAGTTTATTGAAAACGGTAATGTAGTACCGAATCCATCAATCACTCTTGTAAGAGAGCTGGTTGAGCAGGGTAAGAAAGAAAATGTAGATTTTGTACTTGCTGTCGGTGGAGGAAGCTCCATCGATACAGCAAAGGCAGTATCCATAGGAATACCGTATGAGGGTGATGTATGGGATTTCTTTGAAAAAGGTATAGTTCCGGAAAAGGTACTTCCGATCGGTGTTGTTGCAACTACCGCATCCAGTGGTTCGGAAACATCCAATGCGGCAATTCTCTCAAGCGGAGAGTGGAAGCTGGGATTTGAAGATGATCGTATTATTCCAAAGTTTGCAATCATGGATCCGGCTTATACGGCAAGGCTTCCGAAGTATCAGACAGCTGTAGGAATTGCAGATGTCCTGGCTCATTTGCTGGAAAGATATTTCTCGGATGAAAAGAATTCAGATACTACAGATTATCTGATCGAGGGTGCTGTCAGAGCGCTTATCCTTAACGGAAAAAGAGTTATCAAGCTTATAGATAAATACAGCGATGACGGAAGGATTCCGGATGAACTCTCATCACTTCCCGAATATATAAATGCGCGAGCAGAAATACAGTGGCTTGCGAGTGTTGCGCATAATAACTTCCTGGATGCCGGACGTTCGGCTGACTGGGGATCACACAGGATCGAGCATGAGCTTTCGGCTCAGTACGACATAACTCACGGAGAAGGAATGGCAGTAGTCTTCACGGCATGGACAAAGCATATAGCAAAGATAAAGCCATGGAGACTCGCACTTCTCGCAGCAAGAGTTTTCGGCGTTGATTCATACGATTATACAGAAGAAGAGAGAGCGCTCATTTTATCTGAAAAGCTTGAAAGCTTTTTCAAGGAACTGGGAGTTGCAACAACGCTTAAGGAACTGGGAATCGGTGAAGCTGATTTTGAGATAATGGCTGAAAGAGCAACCAGAAACGGTGCTGTCGGACATTACGTGAAGCTCGATAAGCAAACCTTTATAGATGTGCTGAGAGAGGCATTATAAGCTTGTTACGAAAGTAGTTAAATGATATAATGCTATAAGCCTATCTAAGGGATAGGTTTATAGCATTTTTGTTTTAAAAGGTATATAAATATGACATTACAGCAGCTAAAATATGCAATTGAAATAGCGGACTCCGGTTCGATGAATGAAGCGGCTAAGAAGCTTTTTATATCGCAGCCCAGTCTTTCGGGTGCGATAAAGGAACTTGAGAATGAGCTTGGCTTTGAGATATTCCTCAGATCCAACAGAGGTATTCTTATTTCACCGGACGGAGAAGAATTTCTCGGATATGCCAGACAGGTTATAGAGCAGTTCAGTATCCTGTCGGATCATTATATCGAGAAGAAGAATAAGCATAAGTTCAGCGTATCCATGCAGCATTACTCTTTTGCGGTTAAAGCATTCGTAGAGGTTGTAAAGCAGTACGGTATGGACAGCTTCGAGTTTGCGGTACATGAGACAAGAACCATGGAGGTTATTGATAATGTACGTAACTTTAAGTCCGAGCTCGGTGTATTATATCTTAATGATTTTAACGAGAAGGTTCTGAAGAAGGTGTTTTCCACAAATAACATTTCCTTCCATGAGCTTTTCACATGCGATACCTTCGTATATCTCTGGAGCGGACATCCGCTTGCGAAGAAGAAGGAGATCTCTATAAAGGAGCTTGAGGATTATCCGGTTCTTTCCTTTGATCAGGGTAAGGAAGGATCTCTATTCCTGGCAGAGGAACAGCTGAGTACCTATGATTATTCAAGAATCATCAAGGGTAACGACAGAGCGACCATGCTTAACCTTATGATAGGTCTTAACGGTTATACGCTTTGTTCGGGAATCATAAGTGAGGAGCTGAACGGAGATGCATATATGGCTATTCCGCTTAAGGAAAGTGAGAAGATGCATATCGGATATATAAAGCGTAAGGATACCGGTCTCAGTGAGATAGGTAAGCTTTATATCGAAGAGCTAGAGAAGTATAAGGCCTTTGCTTATAACAAGAAGAAATAATTTTTTGTTGACAGATAAGGTTATCCGGGTTTAAAATCCAAAACAACTGAATAAGCTGAAACCGTTGATGCGGAGATAAAGCTGAGAGATGTGCATTACAGAGAGTGGAACATATGATGAGAGTTCTGCAGTAACAGCTTAGCAAATGGACCGCTGAGGGCACAGTCAAATGTAATGCCGCACTCTATGGCAGCTGCAGAGTATTCTGTGACGTGAATCGAGCGTGAATCGATAGAGATATAAATGTGATAAACTGAGTATCTTGTTGAGAGCGGAAAATCTATAAATGGATTTCCGAATAAAGGTGGCACCGCGAATTATTCGTCCTTAAAGCAATCATTGGATTGTTTTAAGGGCTTTTCTTTTGTGCAGATTCATCTGCACGATATCCTATTTATTTACAAGGAGGTTTACAAAGTGAGTAAAGTAGATATGAGTAAGGCCGTTATCAAGCCGTCGATCGAAGAACTTAAGAAGCTTGATACAAAGCTTTATGATATTGCACCGGTCAGTACCGAGATACTGTCGGACTTCATTACACCGGTAGAAGCACTGCGCATATTTAAAAATGTATCATCACATACATATATGCTTGAGTCTGCAGAGGCAAACGAAACATGGGGCAGATACACATTTCTTGGATTTGATCCGAAGCTTGAGATAACATGTCTTGAAGGAGAGCTGAAGATTGGAGATGAGACGATAAAGACCGATGATCCTTCATCACATATCAGAAAGATCATGAAGGATTACAGAAGTCCGAGATTTGATTATCTTCCGACCTTTACGGGAGGACTGGTAGGCTATTTCTCCTATGACTATATCAAGTACAGCGAGCCTGTTCTGAGACGCGAGGTAAAGGATGAGAATGAGTTTAAGGATGTGGACCTTATGCTTTTCGATAAGGTTATTGCCTTCGATAATGTGAGGCAGAAGATCGTCCTTATAGTAAATGTGAAGCTTTCAGAGCTGGAGACTGACTACGAGAGAGCAGTGCAGGATCTTGCTTCACTTGCAGAGCTTCTTAAGACCGGAGAGAAGGCGGAGGAAAAGCCGGGAAGGATAACCGGTGAGGTAACGCCGCTTTTTAGTAAAGAGCAGTATGAGGAAATGGTTGAGAAGGGAAAGAGATATATCTTCGAAGGAGATATCTTCCAGATAGTTCTTTCAAACAGATTATCGGCACCTTTCGAAGGAAGCCTGCTTAACACATACAGAATGCTCCGTACCATCAATCCATCTCCGTATATGTTCTATTTTTCAGGAACAGATGTAGAGGTTGCGGGAGCGTCTCCTGAGACTCTTGTAAAGCTTGAGGACGGAGTGCTTCATACATTTCCGCTTGCGGGCAGCAGACCGAGAGGAAAGAGTCCGGAAGAGGATAAGCGTCTTACTGAAGAGCTTCTCAGGGATGAGAAGGAGCTTGCTGAGCATAACATGCTTGTGGACCTCGGAAGAAATGATCTGGGAAGAGTAAGTAAGTTCGGTACTGTTGAAGTTGAAAGATATATGGATGTTCTGAAGTTCTCCCATATAATGCATATCGGTTCTACGGTACGCGGTGAGATAAGGGATGATAAGGATGCACTGGATGCCATAGAGGCTGTACTTCCTGCGGGAACGCTTTCGGGTGCACCGAAGATAAGAGCATGTCAGCTTATTGATGAGCTTGAGGGAAGCAAGAGAGGCATCTACGGCGGAGCCATAGGATATATAGACTTTACGGGAAATATGGATACCTGTATAGCCATAAGGATCGCATATAAGAAGAACGGAAAAGTATTCGTAAGAAGCGGAGCCGGTATTGTGGCTGATTCAGTTCCGGAGAAGGAATATGTGGAGTGCTACAACAAAGCGAAGGCGGTTCTTACAGCACTTGAGGAGGGAAGTTCGATATGATATTACTGATAGATAATTATGACAGCTTTTCCTATAATCTGTATCAGCTTATAGGAAGTATAGAACCTGATATCAGGGTTATCAGAAATGATGAGATGACGGTGAAAGAGATAGAAAAGCTTGCGCCTTCTCATATCATTCTTTCACCGGGACCGGGAAAGCCGTCGGATGCGGGAGTATGTGAAGAGGTGGCTGAGAAGCTGGCAGGTAAGATTCCTATCCTCGGAGTGTGTCTCGGCCATCAGGCTATCTGCGAGGTTTACGGAGCAACCGTAACCTATGCGAAAAGACTTATGCACGGAAAGCAGTCAGTATGTACCATAAAGCCTGAGACGGATATATTTAAGGGACTGGGAGATAAGGTAAAGGTAGCAAGATATCACTCCCTTGCTGCAAAGGAGGAGACGCTTCCAGAGGTACTTGAAGTGATAGCGGTATCCGATGATGACGGTGAGGTAATGGCCGTAAAACATAAGGATTATAAGCTCTACGGACTACAGTTCCATCCGGAATCCATACTTACTCCGGAGGGTATGACAATGCTGAAGAATTTTATTGATCTGTAACAGAAATGCGTGGTTAATAAAATAAATTATTTTTCTACTTGACTTTTAAAAATAAAGTATTATACTGATTATTGTTATAAAAAGTTTGTGCTACAATTTTTATATATTTCAGAAAAGCAATGGCGCTTTAGGTTTATGGACCTAGAGCGCCTTTCTTTGCGTCCAAAGGCTAAGGAGGATATGGTAATGGACAAGAGTTTGGAAGAATTGAGACAGCAGGGATTATATGATGCATCATTTGAGCATGATAACTGCGGTATCGGTGCGATCATCCAGATCGACGGTACTCCTTGTCATCAGCTCGTTGCTGATGCACTCAGTATAGTAGAGAACCTTGAGCATAGAGCAGGTAAGGATGCGACGGGAGAAACCGGTGACGGTGTTGGAATCTTAACGCAGATACCTCACAAGTTCTTTAAAAAGATAATGGCTGAAAAGGGAATAATTCTTCCGGAAGCAACTTCCGATAACAAGAGACCTTACGGTGTCGGCATGTTCTTCTTCCCTCAGAGCGATCTTGAGAGAAAACAGGCCAAGAATATGTTTGAAACTATAGTAAAGAAGAATGATCTTACAATTCTCGGATGGAGAAAGGTAAACATCGCACCTGAAGTACTCGGTAAGAAGGCGAGAGACTGTATGCCTGTTATAGAGCAGATATTTATCGAGAGACCAGAGAGACTTAAGGATGCTGAAGATCTTGTGTTCGACAGACTTCTCTATCTTGTAAGAAGAGAGTTCGAACAGTGTAATATCGATACATACATTCCTTCACTTTCATGCAGAACTATAGTTTATAAAGGAATGTTCCTTGTAGGACAGCTTAGAACATTCTTTGAGGACTTAAAGGATAAGGATTTTGAATCAGCTATCGCAATGGTTCATTCAAGATTCTCAACAAATACAAACCCAAGCTGGAACAGAGCTCATCCGAACCGCCTTATGGTTCATAACGGTGAGATCAATACTATCAAGGGTAATGCAGATAAGATGCTTGCTCGTGAAGAGACAATGCATACTGACGTATTTGATGAAGAGGATATGACAAAGGTTCTTCCTGTTATATCATCAAGCGGATCTGACTCTGCTATGCTTGATAACACGTTGGAGTTCCTTATGATGAGCGGTATGGATCTTCCGCTTGCAGCAAGTATTCTTATTCCTGAGCCATGGGCTCATAACGATACACTCTCACAGGAAGAGAGAGATTTCTATCAGTATTACGCAACAATGATGGAGCCATGGGACGGACCTGCATCAATCCTTTTCTCAGACGGTGATGTAATGGGTGCCATCCTTGACAGAAATGGTTTAAGACCTTCGAGATATGTCGTTATGGACGATGGAAGACTCATCCTCTCATCTGAGGTAGGAGTACTTCCTCTCGAAGAAAAACATATAGTAAAGAAAGACAGACTCTATCCGGGAAAGATGCTTCTCGTAGATACAAAGGAAGCAAGAATCTATTCGGATCAGGAAATCAAGGAAAAGTATGCTAAGCGCGAGCCTTACGGTGAGTGGCTTGACATGTCTCTGCTTGAGCTTAAGGATATCAAGATTCCAAACGAGAAGGTTCCTGAGATCACAGGAGAGAACAGAGAGAAGCTCCAGAAGGCATTTGGTTATACCTATGAGAACTATCATGAGGGAATCCTCTCTATGGCGCTCAACGGTACAGAGCAGATCGGATCCATGGGTGTTGATACACCTATAGCAGTTCTCTCAAAAGAGTATCAGCCGTTGTTCTATTATTTCAAGCAGCTCTTCGCACAGGTTACAAACCCTCCTATCGATGCAGAGCGTGAAAAGATAGTTACATCAAAGAGTGTATATGTCGGAAAGAACGGTAATCTCCTTGAGGAGAAGGCTGAAAACTGTCATGTACTTAAGATACAGAATCCGATACTTACAGATCTCGATATGATGAAGATCAAGCATCTCAATAAGGACGGAATCAAGGCTTCAACAGTTTCACTGCTCTACTACAAGAGCACTCCGATGAAGAGAGTTCTGGATCACCTTTTTGTAGAGGTTGATAAGGCTTATCGTGAAGGTACAAGCGTACTTGTACTCAGTGACAGAGGAGTAGACGAGAACCATGTGGCAATCCCATCACTCCTTGCAGTATCGGCTGTTCATAAGCACCTTGTAGAGACAAGAAAATGTACCGCTATGTCACTCATTCTTGAGTCAGGTGAGCCGAGAGAGGTTCATCACTTTGCAACACTCCTCGGATACGGTGCATCAGCAGTCAATCCGTATCTGGCACATGCAACTATCAAGGAGCTCATTGAAGATGGAATTCTTGAGAAGGATTATTATGCAGCAGTTGCAGATTATGACAGTGCAGTACTTAACGGTATCGTAAAGATCGCATCTAAGATGGGTATCTCAGCAGTTAAGTCATATCTGGGCAGCAAGATATTTGAAGCAATCGGTATCTCAGAGCAGGTAATCAACGATTACTTCCCTGGAACAGTAAGCCGTGTAGGCGGAATCACACTCGATGATATCGGAAGACAGGTAGATGCTCAGCACAGCAAGGCATTTGATCCGCTGGGACTTCCTGTAGATCTTGAGCTTACGGCAATGGGTCGTCATAAGCTTCGTGCACAGGGAGAAAATCACAGATACAATCCTAAGACTATACATATGCTCCAGCTTTCAACCAGAGAAGGAGACTATGATAAGTTTAAGCAATATACAGAAATGGTTGACTCAGAGGAAACAGGATATCTGAGAAGCCTTATGGATTTCAACTATCCATCAGAAGGGATCTCAATCGACGAGGTTGAGAGTGAGGACAGCATTGTTCAGAGATTTAAGACAGGAGCCATGTCATACGGCTCTATATCAGAGGAAGCACATGAGACACTTGCCATAGCAATGAATCATCTTCACGGTAAATCAAATTCCGGTGAGGGTGGTGAGAGCGATGAAAGAATCGCATCTGCAGGAACAAAGCATGACAGAAGCTCAGCTATCAAGCAGGTAGCCAGCGGACGTTTCGGTGTTACAAGCAAGTATCTTGTTAGTGCAAGAGAAATACAGATCAAGATGGCACAGGGAGCTAAGCCAGGTGAAGGCGGACATCTTCCTGGAAAGAAGGTTTATCCATGGATAGCTAAGACACGTCACTCAACACCGGGTGTAAGTCTTATATCCCCACCACCTCATCATGATATTTATTCAATCGAGGATCTGGCACAGCTTATCTACGATCTGAAGTGCTCAAACAAGAAGGCACGTATTTCAGTTAAGCTCGTATCCGAAGCAGGTGTCGGAACCGTTGCAGCAGGCGTTGCAAAGGCCGGTGCCGAGGTAGTGCTTGTATCGGGATATGACGGAGGAACAGGAGCAGCACCACTTTCATCAATCCATAACGCAGGTCTTCCATGGGAAATGGGACTTGCAGAAACTCATCAGACTCTTGTAGAGAACGGACTTCGTAATCAGGTTGTTGTTGAAACAGACGGTAAGCTGATGAGCGGAAGAGATGTTGCTATCGCAGCTATACTCGGTGCGGAAGAATTCGGTTTTGCAACAGCTCCGCTGGTAACAATGGGCTGTGTAATGATGAGAGTATGCCAGCAGGATACATGTCCTATGGGTGTTGCTACTCAGAATCCTGAACTCAGAAAGAGATTCATCGGAAAGCCTGAGTATGTAGAAAACTTCATGAGATTTATCGCAAGAGAGCTTCGTGAATATATGGCTAAGCTCGGTGTAAGAAGCATCAGCGAGCTTGTTGGACGTACAGACCTTCTCAAGGTTAGGGAGTCCTCAAATATAAGCAATACAGATAAGATCGATCTCAGCAAGATCATGGTTGATATGTCAAAGATCGACAGAAGTCTTCAGACATTTAATCCTGACCTTAAGTATGACTTTAAGCTTGATGCTACAAAGGATGAAGCAGTTCTCTTAAAGGATAAGGCAGTTAAGGCTGTGATCAAGAATGCGAAAGCAGGAAATGAGAAGGCTGAGGTTGCGGTTTCTGTAACAAATACAGACAGAACCTTCGGAACACTTCTGGGTGCAGAGATTACACGTATCGCTCCGGAAGGACTCAGTGATGATTCACTGGTTATCAACTGTACAGGATCAGGCGGACAGAGCTTCGGTGCATTTATTCCGAAGGGGCTTACACTTCATCTTGTAGGTGACAGCAATGACTATTTCGGAAAGGGACTTTCAGGCGGAAAGCTTATAGTACATGCTCCGGCGGATGCAGGCTATAACGCTGAAGAGAATATTATCATAGGAAATGTAGCCCTTTACGGTGCAACATCGGGTGAGGCTTATATCGCCGGTATCGCAGGAGAAAGATTCTGCGTAAGAAATTCAGGTGCGGTTGCCGTAGTTGAAGGTGTGGGTGAGCATGGTTGTGAGTACATGACTGGTGGACGTGCTGTAATACTCGGACCTACAGGAAAGAATTTTGCTGCAGGTATGAGCGGCGGTGTGGCTTATGTACTTGATGAAGAGAACAAACTTTACAGAAATCTGAATAAGCAGCTCGTTTCTATGGAGCTTCTCTCTGAGAAGAATGATATAGAAGAATTAAAGAAGATGATAGAGAAGCATGTAGAGGCTACAGGCTCTAAAAAGGGACAGAAGATCCTCGACAGCTTTGAGGAATATATATCTCATTTCAAGAAGATAATACCGGCAGATTACAAGAAGATGCTTCATCTTATCGCATCATGTGAAGAGCACGGTATGACAAGAAGCGATGCCGAGGTAGAGGCATTCAAGAAGCTTGTGGGCTGATCTATACAGAACAGTCTTCGTAAACTTATATGAAGCATTTGAAGGGAGAGACAAATGGGTAAGCCAACCGGATTTATGGAATATAACAGAGTTGACGGACCGGTAATCGGTGAGGAGAAGAGAATAGATAATTTCTGTGAGTTTCACGGAATGTTATCTTTGGAAGAAAGGAAGAAGCAGGCTGCAAGATGCATGAACTGCGGAGTGCCTTTCTGTCAGGCAGGGGCGATGATCGCCGGGATGGCTTCGGGCTGTCCGCTTCATAACCTTGTCCCTGAGTTAAATGATCTCGTGTTTCAGGGATGCCTGGATAAGGCATACCGGAGACTGAGTATAACACACAGTTTTCCTGAATTCACTTCACGTGTATGTCCGGCACTGTGCGAGGCAGCTTGTACAGCCGGACTTCATGGGGAGTCTGTAACTACTAAGGAAAACGAGAAGTCCGTAATCGAGTACGCATATGAAAACGGTCTGGTTAAGGAGGAGATTCCTCAGATCAGAACCGGTAAGAAGGTTGCTGTAGTAGGAAGCGGTCCTGCGGGACTGGCTGCCGCTCAGCTTCTTAATCGACGCGGACACCTGGTAACCGTATATGAGAGAAATGACCGTATAGGCGGTCTGCTTCGCTACGGAATACCTAATATGAAGCTGGAGAAGTCTGTTATCGACAGACGTATAAAGCTTATGGAGGAGGCAGGTATCACATTTATAACAGGTGTAAATGTCTGTGGAAGCAAGAAGAAGGGCAGTGATGCTCCGGGCCTCATCGCAGATAAGGTGAAGTCTATCAGTGCAGATGAGTTAAAGAAGGAATATGATGCCGTTATTCTTTGCTGTGGTGCATCAAATCCTCGTGATATCAAGGCTCCGGGAAGGGAAGCTGAAGGAATCTACTATGCAGTGGATTTTCTGGGCAGAGTGACCAAGGAGCTGCTTGATACTGATTTTAAAATGCTTGATGAATTGAAGAAGCTTAAGGACGGTAAAGCAGAGTCTGTTTCCGGCAGCATGATCGGTAAGGTATATGGCAAGGATGTTATAGTTATCGGCGGCGGTGATACAGGAAATGACTGTGTAGGTACAAGTATACGTCTAGGCTGTAAGTCAGTTACTCAGCTTGAGATGATGCCGAAGGCACCGGACTCAAGACTTGCTTCAAACCCATGGCCGGAGTGGCCTCGTATAGGCAAGACCGATTACGGTCAGGAAGAGGCTATATATAAGTTTGGTCATGATCCGAGAATATATCAGACCACCGTTAAGGAATTCGTATATGACGACGACAAGCACCTTAAGGAGGTTGTTATCCAGTCACTCGAGCCAAAGCGCGACGAGAAGACCGGACGTATGATGATGGTGCCTGTAGAGGGTACCGAGAAGACATTACCGGCACAGCTGGTTCTTATCGCAGCAGGCTTCCTGGGAAGTGAAAGCTATGTTACGGAAGGTTTCGGTGTCGAAGTGGACGGAAGAACAAATGTAAAGACCGAGGCGGGACACTATGCTACATCTGACGAAAAGGTATATACGGCAGGTGATATGCATCGTGGTCAGTCCCTTGTTGTATGGGCTATTTCAGAGGGCCGTAATGCAGCACGTGAAGTGGATGAAGCTCTTATGGGATTTACAAATCTCTAATAAAATTCATTGAAAATTCATGGTGCCTGTCACCGTGAAAAAATAGTGAAAAAGATTTCAAAAAAATTTGAAAAAGCTATTGACTTTTTCACTGCAATGGAGTAATGTACATATTCGTAAAGAACAAAGGCGTTCTGAGAGAGATTCTCGGAACGCCTTTTCTATTTTATATTTTTAATCTATATTTCTTTTAAAAAGCAATGGCGCTTTGGATTGATATGATATCCGAAGCGCCATTTTTTGTAAGTCAAAAATGAGTTATAGGGACTTACTTGATCCGAACTCGCGAGCGGATTGCTTTACCGGCTAACAAAGGAGGATATGTGAAATGACGGAAGAAATTATGAATGCATTGGATGGCGAACTATTCGCGGTTTGGTTCCTGATCGGAGCAGCTTTGGTATTCTGGATGCAGGCAGGATTTGCTATGGTAGAGTCTGGTTTCGCCAGAGCAAAGAATGCAGGTAATATCCTGATGAAGAACCTGATGGACTTCTGTATCGGATGTTGTGTTTTCATCCTGATAGGTTTTGGCCTTTTCCTTGGCGAAGACCTTTGCGGATTTATAGGTAAACCGGGTTTTGATATTATCACAACATATAAAGATTTTGATTGGTCAAACTTCATTTTTAACCTGGTATTCTGTGCAACAACAGCAACAATCGTTTCAGGTGCTATGGCAGAGAGAACAAAGTTCCTCAGCTATTGCGTATACTCAGGAATTATTTCAGCACTTGTTTATCCGATTGAAGCACACTGGATCTGGGGCGGCGGTTGGCTCGCACAGCTTGGCTTCCATGATTTCGCAGGTTCATGTGCAATCCACATGGTTGGCGGTATCTCAGC
>JAGBNF010000018.1 GCA_017634555.1 Eubacterium sp.
ACTCGGTGCATATGTTATTCAGTTCCTTACAACAACACTTTATAAGATGAACGTAAACTCTGATGCACTTTCAGCTTATAAGGCAGTTGTCGTAATAATACTCGTTGTACTCAGTACACCTGTAGTAAGAAAGAAGCTGTCTCAGCTTGGAGCGAAGTTTTTCCCTAAGAAGGAGGTGGCTTAAATGGAAAAGTTTAAGAAATGGTTTGGCAGAACAAGCGATACAAATCTCCTTCTGACAATTACGATAGTAGTATTCTTCGTAATGTATATCGGAGCTATAGTATTTCAGGGAAAGGGCTTCCTTAAGCCTCAGACTTTCTTCAATATTCTTAATGCAAATGCAGCGCTTATCATTACAGCCTGTGGAATGAGTATAGTAATGATCTGCGGCGGAATCGATATTTCCGTCGGTGGTGTGGTTGCTCTTTGCAGCATGAGCTGTGCGGTATACCTTGACAGAAATGTGTTGGATCCTGAGAAGTATTCAACACCGGGAAATGTAGCAATAGCATTCTTCATTGCTCTTGCAATCGGACTTGCATTCGGACTTGTTCAGGGATTCCTGGTAGCATATCTGGATATTCAGCCATTCATAGTTTCTCTTGCGGGAATGTTCTTTGCGAGAGGTATGACAACCATAGTTCATACAGCACCTTTCAATGTAGAAAACGAAGCATTCGTAGCGCTGAAGGACACAAGAGTTATCGTTCCGGGCTTTGGTTCGGTCAACAAACTCGGCAACTACGTAAATGCTTACGTAGAAATCGGTGTTTTGGTTGCGATTCTTATAGTTATCGCACTTTTCATAGTACTCAGATGGACAAAGCTCGGACGCAGCTTCTATGCAGTCGGTGGAAATGCACAGAGTGCTCTGATGCTTGGTATTAACGTAAAGAAGACAAAGTTCCTCTCACACCTTATCTGCGGTATCCTCGCAGGTGTTGCAGGATTCGTATACTTCATGCATGTTGGATCAGGATCTGCTTCACATGCAAGCGGTATGGAAATGAATGCTATCGCATCGTCCATCATCGGTGGAACAATGCTCACAGGTGGTGTTGGAAATATTATCGGTACCTTCTTTGGTGTTCTGTCACTTTCAACAATTCAGAACATCGTATCATCAGCCGGACTTGATCAGGCTTGGTGGACAGGTATCACAATAGCTGCAATGCTTTGTATCTTCCTTGTAATACAGAGTGTTGTTATGGCTAAGAAAAAGAAACTTCTTACAAAGTAATAAATAAGAATATAAAAAGGATCACAAACCAACCCTTCTTTTATAATCGGGAATTGATGTCGGAGTTTATGGGAGAGCTTATCGACATTAATTCCCGATTATTTTATTGTTTTATTATGAAAGAATCTGTTAAAAATATGTCCGGATATGAGCGGATAATAACGAAAATTAAGGAATTATTAATCTTGATTCACCAATATCAAATAATATTGACACAAAAATGGGAATATGATAATATTTCCTCAATACAAATTTAGGGAGTAGCTTACGGAGCTAAGATTTACGGTATACAGTGAATCGAAGCCTTGGTTACAACTTCGTCAGAACGATTGATTAAGATTCAATCCGGAGTGTAAATAATTAGCGAGACTATTTTGTGGTTTTAATTAACTGCAAAGTGGCTCGCTATTTTTTTTATATATTTTTTGACTTAAATGTCAAAAATGTACCGATATGCAGTAAGCATTCCTGCCCCAACACGATTAGCTTACTGCATCAGAGGTACAAATAGTGAGTCAAAGGATTTATTTGAGAAAGGAGGTTTTGCAATGGCATATTTTCCACCGGTTCCGGTAATAAGAAGGAATCACATAATAACGACGCTTCGACAACATGGCGCCGTCTCGAAGGAAACGGCTATGACATTAAGTGAAGCGGGAGTCATTAATCCAAATGGTTTCAGAAAAATCACTGAACTCCTATGCAGAAGAGGAATTCTTAGACAGAATGGCGAAAGATATTATCTCGGAATCAGATGATATCCGGTGCATAACAGATTCCAAAAGTAAGGTTAAATAAATATATATAAAGTGAAGGTTATATATATAAATTTTCAAGGTAATTATTTATACAAATCTATGAAAGGATAAAACGATGATTGAGTATATTATTTTAGGTGTTGTTGTATTATTTGTTCTAGTTATTATCATGACAAGTTATGTAAAGTCTCCACCTGATAAAGCATACATTATTTCAGGTCTCAGAAGAAAGCCAAAGGTTCTCATCGGACGTGCAGGACTTAAGCTTCCTTTCCTTGAAAGAAAAGACGAACTGATAATTAAGCAGATTTCAATAGATATCAAAACAGGCGACTATGTACCTACATCAGACTTCATCGGTGTTAACATCGACGCAGTTGCAAAGGTTAGACTTATGACCGACCAGGTTGGTATTCAGAGAGCAATGGCTAACTTCCTTAACATGAATGAGGGACGTATTGCTGAGGCACTTGTTGATTCCCTTCAGGGTAACATGCGTGAGATCGTTGGTACTATCACACTTAAGGAACTCTGCAATGACCGTAAGTCATTCGGTGATCAGGTTCAGGAAAAAGCACAGCTTGATATGAACAGACTCGGTGTTGAGATTATATCTTGTAACATCCAGCATGTTGAAGATAAGAATGATCTTATCAATGCACTTGGTCAGGACAACATGGCAGCTATTCAGAAGTCAGCTAGTATTGCTAAGGCAAATGCAGACAGAGACGTTGCTATTGCTCAGGCACAGGCTCAGAAAGAAGCTAATGATGCCAGAGTACAGGCTGAAACAGAAATCGCAATTAAGCAGAATGATCTTTCTATTAAGAGAGCAGAGCTTAAGACAGTTGAAGATACAAAGAAGGCTGAGGCTGATGCTGCATATTCAATTCAGCAGGAGACACAGCGTAAGACTATAGAGATTACAAAGGCTCAGGCTGATATTGCTAAGCAGGAGCAGGAAATCACATGTAAGCAGAAGGAAGCTGCTGTTAAGGAGCAGGAGCTTAACGCTCAGATCCGTAAGCAGGCCGATGCTGATAAATATCGTCAGCAGCAGATGGCAGAGGTTGACCTCTTCAAGAGACAGAAGGAAGCTGAAGCTAAGAAGTATGAATTCGAGCAGGCTGCAGAAGCTAAGAGAATTCAGGCAGAGGCTGATAAATATGCTATGGAGCAGGAAGCTGCTGCAATTATGGCAAAGGCTGAAGCAGAAGCTGCAGGTATCAAGGCAAAAGGTGAAGCAGAAGCTGCTGCTATCAAGGCAAAGGCTGAAGCAGAAGCTGCCGGTATCGACAAGAAAGCTGAAGCTATGAAGAAATATGGTGAAGCTGCAATCGTTGAGATGCTTTGTAAGATGTATCCGGAAGTTGCTCGTGCTATTGCAGAGCCTCTCGGAAAGATCGATAAGATCACAATGTACGGTGAAGGCAATACAGCCAGACTTACAGAAGACGTTACAAAGTCATTCAAGCAGACAATTGACGGACTGTCGGATTCAATGGGTATCGATTTAAATACAGTGGTTTCAAGTTTCCTTGGAAGCAAGGCAGCCGGAAGTGCTGTAAATCAGATTGCCAAGACTGACGGCGAAGCAAAGGTTGACAGCGATACAAATATCAATATGAATACAGCAATCGCAAACGATGGAAATTCTTTTATGGAAGTAGATCCGGAGAAGAAAAATAAGTAAATGACATATTTATTATAAAAAAATCAAAGATTAAAGGGGGATTTAAATCAATGATATGTCCATTTTGCGGCGGTGAAATACCGGAAAACTCTACAGAATGCTTTATTTGCGGAGAATTAATTATGAAACAGGTGCCTGAGACTTCACTCGGAAAAGGAATAACGATCATTCCAAGTTCAGGACAGAAGAATGATTCGTCTCAGGCATCACAGATGTCATACAATTACGGTTCACCACGAGATTATTCGGCATCACGTAGTTACGATGAGCCAACAATCGTTTCAAAGAAAAGCAATAAGACGGCGGCAATTCTTTTAGCAGCTTTAGCACTCATTTTGATCGCGATAGTTGCTTGTGCCAAAATCGGAATATTTGATAACAAAGATGGCGTATACAATGTTCAGAATTTAGATGATGTATATCGGAATATTTTGAACGCTGAAGGTTTAAGTGCAGATTTAGATTCAGTAGATATAGAAACAGCAATCATAGTAGACGGCAGCAACTGCACATTTCGTAATGCAGTTTACTACCAGGGTGAATTGATTGTTGAGCAGGAGTGGCACGGAACAATAAAATTCAGTGGCACGAAGGTGTCTATCGATTGGGAAAACAAAGCCGGAATGGGCATGGCAAAGTATAACGGTAAAGATAAATCTCTTACTTTTGATCTTTCCGGCGAAGATGCTTCATTATATGGAATGGAAAATCTGGTTTTCGTGAAGGAAAATCAGTAATCCGAACAATTAAATAGCATAATAGCCAAGTATTTGTAGGGGGACAGCACCGGCGGATGAGTAGTGACATCTGGCCGGTGCTGTTATTTTTTAGGAAAACAGGGCTGGATATGAAAGAAAACGAAAAAATAACTGATTACATCATGGGTAATAGAATAGATGACAATAAATGGATAGTATAGGCAAAAAATGAATATGGGAACTTGTTTTTAGATATGATAAAATAAATCACAACTTGAAGGATTAATGAGGTCGGCCTTTTGGATAAAAACAAGTCAGTTCATAAAAGAATAATTTTATATATCACCGCCCTGCTTGGCATATTGCTGGTGGGCGTTATTGTTGTAAGTATATTCTTCTTTCAGGGAAGGCTGAAGGAGACAAAGAAGCTGCTTGCGACCGCAGAATATCAGACATATGAGAAGTATTACGTTATGATCACCGAGAATAAGGATACGGATTACTGGAAGAGCATATATGAAGGTGCGCTCGAGGAAGGTAAGAGGAGCGGTGTTTATGTAGAACTGATGGGAAACAATATCGAGGATGAGATCTCCAAAGAGGATATGATAAGGATTGCCATCAATTCCAATGTTGACGGTATCATAATAGAGGCTGATGACAGCTACAGAACGATCAATCTTCTTAGGGAAGCTACTGAAGTGTACGGTATTCCTGTAATAACTGTTTCTGAGGATAATATTGAGAGCCACAGAAAGAGCTATATCGGAGTTAGCGGTTACAATCTCGGTAAAGAATATGGAGATCTGATCTGTCAGTGTATCAGAGAGAAGAAATATAATCATTGTGACGTTATGGTCCTTATAGATCAGGAGCTTTCCAACGGCAACCAGTCAATGATCTCAACCGCAATACGTGAAAAGGTTGAAGAGGAAGGTCTGTCCAAATTGGTTAAGATTGATAACAAGGTTGTCAGCAGCGACAAGGAATATGCGGCAGAAGAGGAAATCAGAGATATATTTCTGAGCCAGAGCAATATTCCTGATATCATAGTGTGTCTCAGTGAGAAGAATACACTCTGTGTTTATCAGACAGTTGTTGATTATAACAAGGTTGGAGAGGTGGAAATCTTCGGATACTATACCTCACCGCTGATAGAATCGGCTATAGAGAAAAAGGTTATCCGTTCCACAATAGTTGCAGATACGGCGCAGATGGGAAAATATTCTGTATCGGCGCTTAATGAGTATCTTGAAAGCGGATTTGTAAGTGAGATTTATCTTATAGATACGAGTCTTGTGGGTGAAGACGACATTTCATCCGACTCCGAGGAAGGAGGTCAGGACGATGATGTCGAAGATCAGTAAAAAATTCGCCGACATGCACCTCAGGACCAAGCTTGCGCTTCTCGTAGTCGGAACCATGCTCCTCATCCTTACGGTTAATTCAGTCATGTATATCATCCTCAACGGGATGACCCAGCAGCTGGATGATATCTATATTGGAAATGTGCGGCTGAACGAACTTGAAGACGCGCTGGATCGTGTTGAGAACAGTATGGCGGGGTACCTGAATACAAAGGGAACCGATGCACTGGAGGAATACTACAGAGCTAAGCAGACTTACGAGGATCTCCTCAAGGGTCTGGAAAAAGAGATTACGGATAATCAGCTGAAGATGATGGAGCGGGACATTTATAACATGTCTCAGAATTATCTGAAGGTTACAGACGGAACCATCGAAGCAAAGCGAGGCCGTAATGTTGAGCGATACAAGGAAATGTATGATTCTGCAGGAAAGCTGTATTCATACATAAAAACATATATAACAAGTCTTAACGGTTATCGATTCAGAGGTAATACCGAAAGCTACCGTGTACTTTCTTCATCATTGGGATATCTGGAGTTTTCGAGTATTGTATCCTTCATCATCATGGTATTTTTCGATATCATGCTCGTTATACTTGTTACCGGAAATATTACAAAGCCTCTTAATGATCTTGCTCTTGCGGCAGATAAGGTTTCAGAGGGAAATCTGGATGACGTGGGAGTCGTAAAGGTTCACGGCAGGGATGAGGTAGGAAAGGTTACAGTTGCCTTCAATCAGATGGTTAGCAGTATTCCGGGATACCTGACAAGACTTAAGGAAGGTATGGAGAAGGAACAGCTCCTCAAGGAAAAGGAGCTTATGATGGAAGCGCATCTTAAGGACGCCCATCTGAAATATCTGCAGGCCCAGATAAATCCGCATTTCCTGTTCAATACGCTGAATGCCGGTATGCAGCTTGCAATGATGGAAAGAGCTGACAGAACCTCGGAGTATATCTCCCAGGTTGCTGCATTTTTCAGATACAACATTCAGGAGAATGATGAGGTTACACTGGCACAGGAAATACAGCTCGTGGATACCTATATTTACATATTAAATGTGCGTTTTTCGGGAGAGATACATTTTACAAAGGATATTGAGAGTGAGGATCTGCTCAATATCAGGATTCCGGGTATGATACTTCAGCCGCTGGTTGAGAACAGTGTAAATTACGGAATACGTGATATAGAGAGAACAAAGAAGATTTACCTTTCAGTTTACAGCGTGGATGACAATATCTGCATCAGTGTCATGGATAACGGTGTGGGAATGAGTCAGGAGCTGATAAATGAAGTGCTGAGCGGTGAATATAAGAGTAAGGGCGATACGGAGAACAAGAAGGGCAACGGTGTCGGACTTAATAATGTTATGGAAAGACTTCGTTTGTACTTCAACAACACAAATAATTTCGAGATAATCAGTAACGGAAGAGACCAGGGTACAGAGGTCGTTATAACGGTGCCTTGGACGGAGGAACACGATGTATAGGATTATGATAGCGGATGATGAAGGAATAGTAGTTGATTCTTTCACATACATTTTAAAAGAGGAGTTCGGTGAAGATGTGACCATCGAGACTGCAAAGACCGGAAGAAGTGTCATCGAGCTGGCTGAGAGATTCAGACCCGATATAGCTCTTATGGATATCAGGATGCCGGGAATCAACGGTATTGATGCAATCAAGGAAATCCGAAAGAGAAACACCGGTATAGTATTCATTATCATCTCTGCCTATGATAAGTTCGGATATGCGCAGGAGGCCATGAGCCAGGGCGTTATGGACTATCTGAATAAGCCTGTGGACAGAGGCCAGCTGATACAGACTGTTAAAAAGGCTATGGAGCTGGTTGACAGTGAGAGAGAAAAGCGTTCCAAGGAGCTTGAGATCCTTGAGAAGATGGAGACGGTAACGCCTATCATCGAGAGCGGACTTATCTACAATATGCTTTTCCAGGATTTCTTCAAGGAAGATATCGAGAACTTTAAGAAGATACTTGAGATTGATTCGGATTACGGATATATGATTGCTTTGGTCTTCGGTGAGAAGCAGGAGGGAAGTATTCTGACCAACGCCGTAGGTACATCGGTTAGAATTCAGAACAGGATCCGAGATCTCAGAGAGATTGTAAAGAGTTACTTCAGCGGAATAGTGGGAGCAGTAATGGCAAACAAGATTGCCATCTTTATTCCTTATGATAAGAAGGAATTCGATTATGCGGAACGAATCGAGATAATCGATACTGCAAGAAATATGGTACGCCGTCTTGATACACAGTTGGATGCTACATTCAGAGCAGGTGTGGGATGCGTTAAGCCACTTGATAAGCAGATGATATCATATAACGAAGCTTTAGACAGCCTTGCCATAACTACAGGTTCGGTAGTTCATTCCGATGACCTTTCTATCGGCTGCGGATACGAGGATGATTATCCGATAGACCTTGAGGATGCCATATTCGAGAGCGTAAGGAAGGGAGATATCAATAAGGGTATCAGCGTTTCCAATCAGTTCTTCGAATGGATGATGGAAAGCTACGGAAGCTATTCCGAGGATATAAAGCTGAAGACTCTCGAATTTGTACTTCGTGCCGAGAGTATAGCATATCAGAAGAGCGGTAATACCTACAGATTCCGTTCACGTGAGGATTACCTCGGAGTTATCAATTCCGCACCGGATTACGAAACACTCCGTAAATGGTTTCTGGATCGAATCTCAGAGGCCTGCCATAATGTCATGAGCCGTAAGGAGACACGTTCTACCGGCGTTATTGACAGGGCACGTGAGTACATTATGGCAAATTATAAGAAGGATATATCTCTCGATGATGTTTCGCGAGAGGTTGACATAAGTCCATACTACTTCAGTAAGATCTTTAAGGAAGCAACAGGCGAAAACTTCATTGAATATCTGACGAATATCAGGATAGAGAAGGCCAAGGAGCTTCTCAATGATACTGATATGAGTATGAAGGAGATATGTGTTGAGGTAGGATATTCCAATCCTAATTATTTCAGTAGAATTTTTAAGAAAAATGTGGGAGTATCGCCGACAGAGTATAAGGCATGATAACCATACAGGAGAGGAATTACTAATGAGGTTTTTTAGTAGAAAAAAGAAATATAAACAAAGACTGACAGCCATACTTCTTATGCTGTGCATGCTCCTTATGGTCGGATGCGGTACCGAAAGTGTTGAGGAAGCAAGTGAAGCACCACAGGAAAAAACGGGTATAAGCGTAGGAATGAGCTTTGACTCCTTTATCATCGAGAGATGGCGAAGGGATTGTGATGTCTTTGTTTCCAAGATAAATGAATACGACAGCAATGCGGACATAACCGTATACAGTGCCAACGGAGATATTGAGACTCAGAAGCAGCAAATCAGATATCTTATAGAGAAGAAGGTCGATGTACTTGTTATCGTATGTATTGATTCGGAGAGTCTGACTGAGGTATGCAACGAAGCAAAGAGTGCAGGTATACCGATCATCGCATATGACCGTCTTATTAAGAATTCAAATGTGGATCTGTACATTTCCTTTGACAATGAGAAGGTTGGAACTCTTATGGGTGAGGCCCTTGTGGAGGACGGACTTCCTAAAAAGAAGGTTCTCATGCTTTCGGGACCGAATGAGGACAATAACGTATCCATGGTTGAAACAGGCTTCAGGGATGTGATGGATCGTAATAATATTGAGATAGTTGATTGTATCCATGCACCGGGATGGAAGGCCGAGGCTGCCGCGGAGTATATAAATACACATATCACAGAGATTGGTAATGTTGATGCAATTATGTGCGGTAATGACAATATAGCTACTACTATAATAAGAACACTTTCTGAAGCAAGGCTTGCGGGAAAGATAAAGATAGTAGGTCAGGATGCTGATCTAGAGGCCTGTCAGAGAATAGTTGAGGGTACTCAGGTCATGACGGTTTATAAGCCGGTTGAGAAGCTGGCGCAGGCAGCGGCAGATTATGCGATCCAGCTTGCCGAAAGAAAAGAAATTACGGATGTTACGGATACCATAAATGACGGAACCTATGATGTGCCGTACATTTACCTGGAGCCTATCGCGGTTACAAAAGATAATATTGATGAGACAGTTATTGATTCGGGATTCCATCTTAAGGATGATGTTTACCTGAATGTTCCGGAGGAAAAGTAAATATTAATAGGAAAAATAGCACAAATTTGTTTTTTATTATGATATATGAACAAATTTGTGCTATTTTTTGTTGATTTTTAGTTAACAATTATTAATTATTGATAAAAAATTAAAGATACTTGCAATCTATTACTATACAAACTGTGATATTCTTATACCATCAAAGAAATTGATATTTTAAACAGGAGGGTTTAAAACAATGCGTAAAAGTAAAAAAGCATTAGCACTTATGCTTGGTGCTACAATGTCACTTTCAATGTTTGCAGGATGTGGCGAGTCTGGTGGATCAACAACAGCAGCAGCTACAGAGGCAGCTACAGAGGCTCCTGCAGAGACAGAAGCAGCTACAGAGGCTCCTGCAGAGACAGAAGCAGCTACAGAGGCTGAAACAGAAGCAGCTACAGAGGCAACTGCAGATGCAGGTGGAAAGAAGGTTGGTATCGCAATGCCTACCAAGTCTCTTGAGAGATGGAATCGTGATGGTTCATATCTTGAGGAGCAGTTCAAGAATAAGGGCTATGATGTAAAGCTTACTTATTCAGACAACAAGATTGACCAGCAGGTTAAGGATATCGAGGGTCTTATCGCAGACGATGTTGATCTTCTCGTTATCGCAGCTATCGACGGTGAGTCTTTAACACAGGTTCTTGCTGAGGCAAAGGAAGAGAACATTCCGGTTATTTCTTATGACCGTCTCATCATGAACACAGATGCAGTTAGCTACTATGTATCATTCGATAACTACACAGTTGGTAAGCTCCAGGGTGAGTTCGTAAGAGATCAGCTTGATCTTGACAATGCAGCAGGCCCATTCAACATCGAGTTTACAGCAGGTGATCCTGCAGATAACAACGCAGGTTTCTTCTTCAACGGTGCTTATGATGTACTTAAGCCATACATCGATGATGGAAAGCTCGTAGTAGTATCCGGACAGACATCATTTGATCAGGTTGCTACAAAGGCTTGGGATACAGCAACAGCTATGAAC
>JAGBNF010000019.1 GCA_017634555.1 Eubacterium sp.
AATAACAATAATAATAATAATAATGACAATGAATACGAAAAGTATTGTTATATGTGCAAGCGTTCCGAATCACAGGCCGGAAAGCTCATAACCTTTACAAAGGGAATGAGCGTATGTGCCGACTGTATGAACAAGACTCTCGGTTCTCTTACCAACAATCCTTTCACTATACTCGGAAACATACCGGGCATAGATAACATGAATATGGTATTTCCGAATATGGATATACCGGAATCACAGAAGCTTAAGAGAAAGACAGCCAAGAAGCGTGCAGCCGGTGACGATAAGGCAGAAAATGCGGAAGAAGAATCCACAAACAAGATCAAATCTCTGAAGGATCTTCCGGCACCTCACGATATCAAGAAGATGCTGGACCTGGATGTTGTAGGTCAGGAAAAGGCAAAGAAGGTTATGTCCGTTGCGGTATATAACCATTATAAAAGAGTCTTCTCAGAGGAGGCAGACAGCAGGAACACACCTGATGAGCTTGATAACGTAGAGATTGAAAAGTCCAACATGCTGATGGTAGGACCTACAGGATGCGGTAAGACTTATCTCGTAAAGACCATCGCAAAGATTCTCGATGTTCCTCTTGCCATTACAGATGCTACATCTCTTACAGAAGCCGGATATATCGGTGATGATGTAGAGAGCGTACTTTCAAAGCTTCTCGCTGCCGCAGGAAATGATGTGGAACGTGCTGAGCACGGAATCGTATTTATAGATGAGATTGATAAGATTGCAAAGAAGCAGGAACAGCGTTCACGTGATGTCAGCGGCGAGGCAGTTCAGCAGGGTCTTCTGAAGCTTCTCGAAGGATCTGAGGTTGAAGTACCTGTAGGTTCAGGAAGCAAGAATGCCATGACACCGACAACTATGATGGATACAACAAATATCCTCTTCATCTGCGGCGGTGCTTTCCCTGATATCGAGGATATCATCAAGGAACGTCTGTCAGCTCAGTCTTCAATGGGCTTCGGAGCTTCACTTCGTTCAGAGCTGGATAACGATACAACTCTTCTGTCACACGTTACTACAGATGACCTTCGTGCATTCGGAATGATTCCTGAATTTATCGGAAGACTTCCGGTAGTATTCTCACTGGATGCTCTTGATAAGGAAATGTACAAGCGTATCCTCAAGGAGCCTCGTAATGCTATCATCAAGCAGTACCAGAAGCTTCTCAGACTTGATGAGGTTAAGCTTGAATTTGATGAATCCGCTTATGAAGCCATCGCAGAAAAGGCAGCCGAAAGAAAGACCGGTGCCAGAGCTCTCAGATCTATCATGGAAGACTTCATGCTTGATATCATGTACATGGTACCACGCGACGATACCATCGGATCTGTCACTATCACAGGTGATTACATCAGAGGCAAGGGTTCACCTATCATCAAGCTTCGCGGAGCAGACTAATTCATCTTCTAATAAAGTTCAATATACAAGAATAATTTAGATCAACATATAAGATCAACATCCTTCGCGATGCTGATGAGACGCAAAAAAAGCCACGGTATAAACCGTGGCTTTCTTTATATATAACATTTAAAAGCAAATCTTAGTAACTGAAAGAACCTGTCTCACCGTCTGCTGTGAAGTAAACCATGTGAGTCTCTGGCTGATAGTAGATGTTAAGCTCTTTGATTGACTTCTTTCCTGATGCCTCAACAGCCTTAGCCTGGATATCATCCATTGCAACTTCGCCGTTCTGATACTGAACGAAAAGGTTTGTCTTAACTGTTGCTGCCTTCTTAGGAGCTGCTGCTTTCTTTGCAGGTGCCTTCTTAGCTGCTGCTTCCTTCTTAGGAGCCTCTGCCTTCTTTGCAGGTGCCTTCTTAGCTGCTGCTTCCTTCTTAGGAGCCTCTACCTTCTTTGCAGGTGCCTTCTTAGCTGCTGCTTCCTTCTTAGGAGCCTCTGCCTTCTTTGCAGGTGCCTTCTTAGCTGCTGCTTCCTTCTTAGGAGCTGCTACCTTCTTTGCAGGTGCTTTCTTAGCCGGAGCTGCTTCCTTCTTAGGAGCCTCTGCCTTAACTTCAGCCTTCTTAGGAGCCTCTGTCTTAACTTCAGCCTTAACCTCAGCCTTCTTTACTTCTTCCTTCTTAACCTCAGCCTTAACCTCAGCCTTAGCATCAGCCTTCTTAGCTGCTGCAGCCTTCTCAGCGAGATCCTTAACGCTTGCCTTCTTAACTGCCATTTCTAATTCCTCCATTAAACTGTTAATCAATTTAAACATGCTGTTAAATGATTCTGTCATTTACGACAAATATTTTAATATTTAATTTACATATTTGCAACAGTTCTACAAATTTTCTCCATTTTATATAAAATATCCAACTTTTATATACTTCTTTTGTACATTATTGACATAATCATTCAAACGATACAGCGAAACCGGTCGAGGAATACTCCAGAATATCTCGTATAGAATCGGCATCTTCAGGAAACTCTGTATCAAATCCATCAACATTGTTCCAACCCAAAGTTAACGTTCCTTTTGTGAAATTTGGATACTCTTTATTGCCAAGCTCCTCATATTCATCAAGCGTTATGGTCTTTCCGTTCTTGTCCATGTACTCCGACTGAACATTTTCACCCTCGTTGGATGAACGCATATGGCTGGAACCAATCACTTCACTCTTAACCTCTCCATCCTTCAGACAGATACTGTAAAGAGTCTCACGTATATCTTCCCCGGACACATTTCTTGCATCATCAAAGAGATAATAATATACGCCTTTATCCTTATTCATATATACATCAGCCATATTGACAGTTATATTCGGTTCCGAATCTCCTTCAGGAAATACCCACTTAACCTCTTCAAGCGCGGTAAAATCTTTATTCACTTCATAAAACTTTGAGGTTGAATTAAGGCCTGATCCATCAATTTCAGATGTCACTATCTCAATTCTTCCGTTCATATCGAAATCCGTTATGGCATAGTACCATTCCGGTCCCTCTATGACTTCTTCCTCCTCCGGAGCTTCATAAGTTATCTTCCATTTATCACTGTTTTCGGCTATAAGAACAAGCTGATCGTTCAGATTCTCTATGCCCGAAAGCATATATTCCTCGAACGTTTCCTCAACATCCTCAGTCGTTTCCTGATTCAGTATCTCAGTGGATGGTTCAACCAATGCTTCGGTGCGCTTTTCGGCGGAAGCCTCTGTGGCTTCTTCCGTTTCGGTCTCAGCTTCTGTAGTTACTTCAGTCACTTCCTCCGTTACTGCCTCTGTAGCTGCTTCCGTCGCTGAATCGGTTCCCTGTTCATTTCCCCCTGATCCGCCGGTTCCAGAGCATCCGCTCATAACGAGAACCATTGACAGAGAAGTAATCAGCAATTTTTTTCTCATTAAAAATCTCCCTTTTCCCAGTTATCCAGGAACTCAACGAGGATGCCTCTCTCCTTCTCGATCATACGCTTATCCTGTGAAGCAAGCGCAAGCTCGAATTTTCTGACGTGATCCTCTATAACATCTCTGTCCATTCCGAGACTTTCTTCATAAAGTCTTTCGCATCTGAGAAGTACAAGCTTGTTCTCCTCCTGATCCCTCGGATGGATCTTCAGATATGAGAGTTCTTTAAATCTTTCTTCTATCTCTTCGTCAGTCATCTCGGTATACTGTCCCTTGATGATCTGTCTTACCTTCTTTCCTGTTGATACAACAGTTACCTCTACCTCAAGGATCGAATTGATATCGTAGGTATAGGTGACATCAACCGACTGCTCTCCGGCCTTGCCCTTAGGCACATCCAGTTCAAGCTTTCCGAGAAGCAGGTTATTTCTTGCCATTCTGCTCTCGCCCTGAAGTACTTCTATATCAATCTTTGTCTGATCATCTCTTATCGTGTAGAATCTTTCGGTCCTGCTGGCAGGGATGATTGTATTACGTTCAATGATAGGACAGAAATGTCCGGCTTCTCTATGATTATCACCGAGATCAACAGAAACCTCTGTTCCGAGAGTGAACGGACATACATCGGTAAGAACAACCTCTCTGATGGAATCCTTTCTCTCCTTCATAGCTCCCTGTACTGCCGCTCCCAGAGCAACAGCCTCATCAGGATTGATGCTTGTATCAGGGAAGCTCTTGAAAAGCTTTCTTACAAAGCTTCTTACTCCCGGAAGACGGGTAGCTCCACCAACAAGTACAATCTTATTGATATCACTGAGCTTAAGCTTTGCATCTGCAAGAGCTCTCTTTACCGGAACTCTGATCCTCTCGTAAAGATCCTCACATTTCTTATCATACTCATCTATGGATATCTCTGTTTCGATCAGTTCATCGCCGATCTTACATTTCATAGTAACATTATCGTTATCGCCGAAGGCCTTCTTTGCAAGCTCTGCCTGTCTGTAGATCATCTTCAGCTCACGATATTCAAGATCTGCCTTGATCAGCTTCTCGTTCTTCTCAAAGAACATTTCGATAAGAACATCCGTAAAGTCCTCTCCTCCGAGGAAGTTATCACCTGCAACGGCTCTTACCTCAAGTATAGGTGGGAAGTAATCCAGGATCGATACATCGAAGGTTCCTCCTCCAAGATCGAATACCAGATTCTTAGCCGGCTTCTTATCGTTATAGAGTCCGTAGGCAATAGCTGCCGCCGTAGGCTCACTTATGATTCTCTCTACCTTAAGTCCTGCAAGCTCTCCCGCTCTTTTAGTAGCCTTTCTTCTCATATCATTGAAGTAGGCAGGCACGGAAATAACTGCCTCAGTAACCTCTTCACCCAGAAATGTTTCCGCATCCTCCTTCAGAGAGCGTAAAACAAAACTGGAAAGTTCTTCGGCAGTAAAGCTTTTGCTTCCAAGATCAAACTTTTTATCAGAACCCATGCTTCTCTTGAAAACGGAAGCACTTGTCTGTGGATAGAGCTGCATTCTTTCTACTGCAGTCTTTCCGACATATACATTATCTTCTTCATCTATGCTTACAACAGATGGAGTAAGCATTTCTCCAAACCTGTTGGGTATAACCTTAGGTCCTTCATCTGTATAATATGCAACCAGACTGTTGGTCGTACCCAGATCAATTCCTATTATCAATTCTTCCCTCCGGTCAACAAATTAAGTGCCGAAACAACCTCGCTGTCATCTGCGCCTATTTCAGCCGCTTTTTTATAATACTCCAAAGCAGCCGGAATGTCATGCTCAAATTCACAGATCTTGGCATTCATGAGATAAGCCTCATAGCATCCGCCGTGTCTGCAGACCCTGCATCTCGGTGCGTCAACAAGACCATCAAGCATCTTCAGCGCCTCATCCCTCTGTCCGAGGAAATAGAGCACCAGCGCATATTCCTTTCTTCTGTATGTGGAATTCTCTGTATAGTTCAGATAATTCTCTAAATTGTTTTTCGACATGATCTTCAGGCATTCCTGAATCTCCTTTGCCGCATCCGCTGCTCTGTCGGTCTTTCCGATATATGCAGCAGTAACCATTATGGTCGATGATATATCCACATAAGTATTCAGCAGACCTCTGTCCTTTATCTGTCTGTAAGGTCCTATATAGGAAAGCGCTCTCTCGGCAACCTTAAGAGCCTTCTTATATTCTCTGAGACTGTAGAGGAGCATTGCAGAATATTTCTCAAGGATGTAGGCTGCCACATTTTTATTCTCAAATTTCACCGCATTCTTTCCGCCGAAATCGAGAAGCTTATGATCATCGATAAATCTCTTGATCATATTTTTAAATGTAGCCTCCATCACACTCTTATTATGCTCATTAAGTCTCGTATTATATACATCGACATAGCATTCAAAAAGGTTGTTCAGATTCCACTCATTGTTAGTCTCTCTGAAGCTGTCCTCGTTAATACGGGCAACCTTCATGTATTCCTTTACCGCCTCATCATAACGTCTCGCCTTCTTCATGGCAAGTGCAAGTCTGTAACGGGCAGGCTTATTCTCACCAAATCTCATAAGGAGTGCCTGAAGTACTTCTATGGATTTGTCATATTTCATCTGCATTTCATAGCACTTTGCAAGATTATGATAGAGATTAGGGATAGCATCATTGTTATCAACCTTCTCCATGGCTGCGAGTCCCATTTCAAAGCTCTTCTCAGCCTCTTCATATCTTTTAAGCATCATGCATGCGACACCCTTTGCATTATATGCATAATAATTGGTGTCATCCTTCTCGAGAGCCTTATCACAGTCAACGACTGCCTTTTCATATTCCGCTCCCTTGTTATAGAGAAGCGCACTCTCTACATAGTAATAGTCATCATTATCATTTTCCAGCTGCTTATCTGCATGGAATACAGCCTTCTTATATTTCTCCGGATCCTCCGTATCATAATAAAGGTCATCATAAACTCTTGAAAGCTTATTATGAGCCGAACGATGTCCCGGATTCAGTTCCAGAGATTTCTCCAGATACTTTATGGCCTCATCATATCTTTCTCTTTCATGCATGACGACACCCATAGAGTAATTAAGTCCTATACTGTCAGGCTCCTTCTGAAGTCCTTCCTTGTAGCACTCCTCAGGCGACTCACCGATCATTCTGAGATATCTGCCCTTTGACAAATAGTAATCCTTCAAGGTTTCGAACTTATCCAGATCGGTCTCACCCTCATCTATACGCTTTTTCAGTTCATCAAAAATAGCACCTGCCGCCTTGGTATCATTCTTATCCAGATGCATATCAGCCTCTACCAGGAGAAGTGACTCACTGTCTATATTTTCCTCTGCCGCTCTGGCAAGTACATCCTCGATATTCTTATACTGATCGTATATATAGAACACCTTTGCGGCATAATAATAATTCTTTACATAGTTCGGTGCCTGCTGCTGAAGCATGTAATAATCATCTATAACCAGCTGGGCATCATGCATTTCAAATGCGGTGGTCTGTCTTCTGACATAGGCAGCAATGTTGAACTTATTCTGCTCGATCATCTGATTCCATATTTCCATGGCCTTGGCATATTCATGTGCCTCATGATATATAAGTGCCAGGCTTTCCTGATAATACGGAATATCCACCTCATCGGGCTCATTCTCTATGGCAAACTTGATAAACTCCTCTGCCTTCTCGAGTTCACCGTTTCTCTGACGTGAAACACCGTTCAGGTAGTAGCAGTAAGCAAGTCTCTTAAGCTTCTTTCCCTCTTCCTCTGTAAGGCTTTCCGGATTCTTCTTTCTCTTTGAATCAAAGTAAAGAAGAGCCTCACGCCATTTTTCAAGATACGGAAGGGCACTCACGAAGTCATCCTTCTTCGAATAGCATCTTCCCAGAAGATTATAATAATCCGAATAATAAATACTGAAAGGCTCAGGGATATTGATGCTCTTAAGTATATCGATAGTCTCGTCCACTCTGTCGCATCTGAAGAGTCCCCAGCATTTATCTATAACATGCTTAACCTCACCAGGTTCAGCCTCAATCTTCTTATCATAGAACTCAACGAGCTTCTGGTTAATAAGCGGAAGAAGCGTTATGGCATCCGCACTGTTTGCATCCAGCTCAAAAAGTCTCATCAAAGTATCATTGGCCTGCTCATATTCTTTGATAACGCAGTAATAGAATATTCTAGCTCTTATAGCAATATTGTACTTCGGCCTCTTCTCGATGATCTCATCTGTAATTCTTTTAATCTCAGGAAGATATGGATACTTATCTCCCTCTTCATCCTCCATCAGCTCCTTTGCGAGATAATAGCAGGCAGTAGCCTTAAGATATATATCCGCAATCTCATCTGTCTTGCCGGTCACAACCTGCTCTGCCAGATATTTCGCCTCATCCTTCTTATCAAGGAATCCGAAAAGTCTGATGGTTGCACTGTATTCCAGAGGATGGAATATATCACATTTCTTTAAAAATGTGAGAACGCCGTACATGTCGTTCCTGTGCTTCTTGATTTCCACAGGTGCCTCTTCAGCCAGCTCCGGTGTATTCTGATAGGTCACTATCTCCTCTATATCCGGAACCAGTGATGATGTAGCTCTGAAATAGTTATCATACGGACAGATATAATCCGGCTCATCATAATGTGCAGCAAGATCCGGGAACTCCGGAATCTCGATTCCATTTTCCTCCAGCATCTCATTATATCTATCCCTTGAGATAACCTTTGTATAATCGATAAAGTCATCATTATCGATGTGATAGCATACGTAGTCTATGAAGTTTTCGGGAAATCTCTCACGGAGAGCAGCCGCCTCACTCTTTATCATAAAGATACTGTCAGCATATTTATAGACTTCATGAGGAAGATAGAATCTGTCCAGCAACACCTTCAGGAATTCTTCTCTGGCCTGATCTGCGGTATCCAGCTCATTGCATACCGGAGCATCGAAAAGCTCCTTCCAGCACTCCACATCTATTCTCTTCTCTATGTCGTCATATATTTCGATAGCGCCGTCAACGAACGCACGAAACTGAGGGTCGACCTCTTCTCTTCTGTCGTCCCTTTCTTCGGTTCCGTCTGACTCCGCATAGCTCATGGCATTTTCGAACGCCTCACGCAGAGCCTTGAATCCCTCAGGATCATCCTCGGGATTGACGGTCACTACCTTTCCCCTGTAGGCAGCAACGATAGCATCTGTATCCTTCGTTTCTGTTATTCCCAGTATTTCCCAAACCTTCTCTATACTCATATATTTAGTTTAGCCCCTTCATTGAAAGACCGATCCTGTTCTTATCAGTATCGATGTTTATGATCTTAACTTCCACAACATCGCCGACACTTACAACATCCAGAGGATGCTTTACAAACTTCTTATCTGTCAGCTGTGATATATGTACCAGTCCGTCCTGATGAACTCCGATATCAACAAATGCACCGAAGTCGATTACATTTCTTACTGTTCCCTTAAGTACCATACCCACCTCAAGATCCTTGATATCAAGGACATCGCTTCTGAGGATTGGCTTCGGCATATCAAGTCTCGGATCACGGCTCGGCTTTGAAAGCTCCTTGATGATATCATCAAGTGTTATTTCACCGATACCCAGCTTGCCCGAAAGCTCTGACTTCTCCTTCTTGGAGAGCTTACCGATCTCAGAGCCGCTGGTCTCAGCATACTTAAGGATCTCATCCGCAGCTCCGTAGCTTTCCGGATGAACCGCAGTATCATCAAGCGGATTTGAACCTCCGTGAATTCTCAGGAATCCGGCACACTGCTCGAATGCCTTAGCACCAAGCTTAGGAACCTTGAGAAGCTCCTTTCTCTCGCCGAACTTTCCGTTCTCTTCTCTATATACAACGATATTCTTCGCTATTGTCTTATTTATACCTGAAATGTATGTCAGGAGTGATACGGATGCAGTATTAAGGTCAACGCCAACGCTGTTAACACAGTCCTCTACCACATTTGAGAGAGACTCGCCCAGCTTCTTCTGATTCATATCATGCTGGTACTGGCCTACACCAATTGACTTAGGATCGATCTTAACAAGCTCCGCAAGAGGATCCTGAAGACGTCTTGCTATAGATGTGGCAGATCTCTGTCCTACATCAAACTCAGGGAACTCCTCTGTAGCAAGGGCACTTGCCGAATATACGGATGCTCCTGCCTCATTTGTTATAACATACTCAACCTTCTCCGGAATCTCCTTAAGGATCTCAACTATGATCTGCTCAGATTCACGGGAAGCTGTTCCGTTACCTACGGAAATAAGTGAAATGTTATATTTCTTTATAAGCTGCTTTACTGTATCCTTAGCTCTCTTGATCTTCTCAGGAGTAGTCGGAGCTGTAGGATAAACTACAGTTGTATCCAGAACCTTTCCTGTCTCATCAACTACTGCAAGCTTACAGCCTGTTCTGAAGGCCGGATCCCATCCGAGTACAACTCGTCCGCTTACAGGAGGCTGCATAAGAAGCTGAGTAAGGTTCTTTCCGAATACCTTGATAGCTCCGTCCTCTGCGTCCTCGGTAAGCTTGTTTCTTATCTCTCTCTCGATTGAAGGAGCGATAAGTCTGTCATATGCATCCTCTGCAGCATTCTTAAGAAGCTGTGCCGTATCAGCATCTTCCTTTCCGACGATCTTCTTATTCAGATACTCAAGTATCTCATCACGAGGTGCTTCGATCGTAACTGTAAGGATCTTCTCCTTCTCACCTCTGTTTACCGCAAGAGTCTTGTAGCCTGTCATCTTAGCTACCGGCTCATGGAAATCATAATAATTCTCATATACGGATTTAGCTTCGGCATCCTTAGCTGCTGAGTTAAGGATTCCCTTCTTCTCCGTAAGCTCTCTGATATATGTTCTGTAATCAGCATCATCTGAAATGTTTTCTGCAATGATATCACAGGCTCCGGCTATAGCCGCATCAGCATCTGCAACGCCCTTCTCCTCTGAAACGAATTCAGCCGCTTCATCCATGATGCTTCTTTTATTTATCTGCATATAGATAAGATTAGCAAGCGGCTCAAGTCCTGCTTCCTTTGCGATAGTTGCTCTGGTTCTTCTCTTTGGCTTATAAGGTCTGTAAATATCCTCCAGTGCTACCATTGTCATTGCATCCTCGATAGCCTTCATGAGTTCAGGTGTCATCTTGCCCTGCTCCTCAATGGTGGAGATTACCGTTCCCTTTCTTTCCTCAAGATTTCTGAGAAATGTGAGTCTGTCGTACAGAGTTCTCAGCTGCTCATCATTGAGAGCGCCTGTCTTTTCCTTTCTGTATCGTGCAATGAAAGGAACCGTACATCCATCATCCAGAAGCTCTACTGCTGCTTCTACCTGTCCCTGTCTCACTTCAAGTTCGTCTGCTATTGTCTTAACTATATCCATGTTTACTAAAATCCTTTGTGTATTAATATTTTCTCTTCAAAATAAAGGAGGCAGAGGTTTTTGCCTCTGCCCCTCTTATTTTGCTTTAATCAATTCGAAGTTTAAATTACTTCTTCTTTGCTGACTTCTTAGGCTTTGTGTTTACAAGCTCCTTGAGAGCTGCACCAGCCTTGAACTTTGGAACTGCTGCTGCCTTGATCTTGATAGCCTCTCCTGTCTGAGGGTTACGAGCTGTTCTAGCCTTTCTCTCACCAACTTCGAAAGTACCGAAACCGATAAGCTGTACCTTACCCTTATTCTGAAGCTCTGTAGATACAACATTAACGAATGACTTTACTGCTGCCTCAGCATCCTTCTTTGAAAGACCTGTCTCTGCAGCAATAGCTGTTACAAGTTCTGTCTTGTTCATAGTATTTACCTCTCAATACATATAATTTTCCGTTGCTAACACAACTATACTGATTATACTTGGAAAATGGCCTATTTTCAATCTATTTCTCACATTTTTTTACACTTTTTTTATAAAAATGTAACAAATTTGGCCATTTTTTCGTAAATAAATACTAATTTGATGATTTTTGAGCAAAATCACATATCAATATTGGCGTCACGGCTGTTTTCTTCAATGTACGCACGGCGCGGAGCGACTTCCGTACCCATCAAAATCTTGGTAATTGTACTTGCTTCCGCAACGCTGGAAACTGATACCTGTTTCAGTACTCTTGTCTCCGGATCCATAGTTGTTTCGAAGAGCTGATTCGCATCCATTTCTCCGAGACCCTTGTATCTCTGAATAGTGAACTTGTTCTTGTGGGCAGCTCTGTACTTGGCAAGCTCATCATCAGAATAAAGATACTTCATATTCTTTCCCTCACCTACTCTGTAAAGAGGCGGAATAGCTATATAGATATGGCCTTCCGTGATAAGGTCCGGATAGAATCTGTAGAAAAATGTAAGAAGGAGCGTTGCTATATGAGCTCCGTCTACGTCGGCATCTGTCATTATTATTATCTTGTTGTAATTGAGCTTTGAGATATCGAAATCATTTCCGAAGCCTGTACTGAAGCCGCATCCGAAGGCATTTATCATTGCCTTGATCTCGGCATTCTCCAGTACCTTTGTTACAGGAACCTTCTCTACGTTGAGGATCTTACCTCTGAGAGGAAGGATTGCCTGATACTTACGGTTTCTGGCTGTCTTTGCGGAGCCGCCGGCGGAATCACCCTCGACTATGAAGATCTCGCACTTCTCTGCCTCGGAGCTCTCCTGTCTTACCAGCTTTCCGTTTCCTTCGAAGGAGAACTTGCTGAGGTTGACCTTGGACTTTGACTTAGCCTTTTCCTTAGCTGTCTCAATGGCTCTGTCCACGATATCCTTAAGCACATCATAATTACGGTCAAAGTAAACCGTAAGCTGTTCACGCATTATGGCGTCGATGGCATTTGTTACATCCGTGTTGGAAAGCCTTGTCTTTGTCTGCCCCTCGAACTGCGGATTAGGATGTCTTATAGAAACGATAGCCTGAAGTCCCTGTCTGATATCTGCACCGGAAAGGTTTGCATCCTTCTCCTTAAGTGCACCCAGCTCATTTCTCGCGTAGTTGTTGATGATCTTCGCAAAGGCTGACTTAAATCCCGATACATGTGTACCGCCTTCAGGGTTCGTTATGTTATTTGTAAATCCGATAACGTTCTCATCGCCGTCTTCCGTAGCAACGAAAACTATCTCGGCTGCTATATCATTCTTCTCGCCTGATATTGCCACGACCGGTGAAGTTTTTGTAAGGTCGCTTGATATATCCTCAACAAAGCTTGAAAGTCCTCCCGGCTGATGGAAGGTTTCAGGCGGATAGCCGTCACGCTTATTCTCATAGATGATAGTAAGCTCCGGATTAAGATATGCAGTTTCCTTAAGTCTCTGGCGGATTGCCGCAGACTTAAATCTTACTGTTTCAAATATGGTCTCGTCCGGATAAAGTGTTACCGATGTCCCCGACTTCTTGCCGCGGACAGGCTCCGACGGAAGGAGTCCGTCGATAAGCTTTGTGGTCGGCTTACCGTATTCATAGGTATCATGGTATACATTTCCGTCTCTGTAGACATCTACTATAAGCTTCTTTGAAAGCGCATTTACGACAGCAGAACCTACACCATGGAGACCACCGCTGATCTTATATATGGAATCGTTGAACTTACCACCGGAGTGAAGTACTGTGAATACTACTCGTTCAGCACTCTTCTTCTCTGTCGGATGCATATCTACCGGGATTCCTCGGCCGTCATCAACAACTGTTGCCGATCCGTCCTCGTTAAGTATAACTCTTATATTCTTGCAAAAGCCTGCCAGGTGTTCATCTACCGCATTATCAATAAGCTCCTGAACCAGATGATTGAGTCCGGTTCTTCCTGTGCTTCCGATATACATACCCGGTCTGAGTCTGACAGGTTCCAGTCCCTTAAGGACCTTTATCGCCTCTGAATTATAATCCTGATTTTTTCCTGCCATTACTTGTTCCCTTTCTTATTACCCTTGCCGCCGCGTTTTACCGCCTTCATATCGGAAAGGCTGATACCGTTAAAGCTGTCCGAATTGCTTCCGCTCATGGCACTTACAACCTTATCTCCCTTTCTGAGAGAAATGAGAGTAACACCTCCTGCGCCCTTACCCTGTACAGGGATATCTGTGGCCTTAACCTTTATTGAATAGCCTTCCTCTGTCTCGGCAACGATATAATCGTCTTCAAATCCGACATAGACAGGTCTGCTCTTTATAGCAGCAGCCGTCTTTCTTGCCGTATCGAAAAGCGCTGCATTTACACGCTTAGCTTTTCCTTCTTCGGTAACGAAGATAAGATTTCTGCCGATATTCATTCCGCCTATATCCGTATCGGTATAGTCTGTCTCAGCATCATAGCCGAGAAGTGCGGCACTGTCCTCAGCACCGTCGGAATATCCGCCGTCCATCTCACCTGCAAAGTCTTCAAAGCTTCCGCCTGAAAGACTTCCGTCTACCATGTCATCAAATACAGCCTCAGCCGAAGCATCAGGGATTGCTGCCGCTACATTTACTGCTGCAGCATCAGGCTTCGCTGTGCCGTCCCCTGCACCGGTTCCTTCCTCAGCCATGGTTCCGGCAGGATTAAGCTCCGATACTGCCATCATTGCCACAACGTCGGCTTTATCGGACATTCCGCAGAACTCGAATATCTGGATACCCTTATCGGTGATCCTGAACTTCTTATCCTTCTTGGTCTGCTTCTTTAAAATGTCTGAGACCTTGATTATATGCACCATTCCGTCGCTGTCGAAAAGAGCAACTCTGTCATCGCTCATACAGTCAACGGCAAACTTATATGCTATATCCTTATTCTTGGCAAATACGCTGCGCGGTGCGGACTTGATATAGAAGAATCTGTCCAGAAGAACTGTTTCCTCAGTAGCCACAGCCTTCTCCTTAGCAACGATAACCTCTCCGAGATTCTCGATGACTGTGCGTCTCGGAACCGCATACTTCTTCTTAAGCTCCTCGATATCAGCTATCATCTGCTTCTTCATCTCACGGTCCGACTCAAGAAGTCTTGTATATCTTGCAAGAAGTTTCTCTGTATCAGCCAGCTCTTTTCTGAGGACATCGACCTCGAGACCGATGAGCTTCTGAAGTCTCATGGCAAGGATCGCATCTGTCTGTCTTTCTGTGAAATGTAATTCCTTCGCATCATCTATGGAGCCCTTGTAACGGAACTTGATATTGTCGGTCTTACCGAACATCAGACATTCCTTGGCATCCTTTGTATTCTGCGATCCGCGGAGAATCTCGATTATAAGGTCTATAACGTCAACAGCTTCAAGGAGTCCGGTCTTAATCTCCTTCTGGATCTCCTGCTCTGCCTTGAGAGCTGTATACTTATCCTTATAAACTTCCCATTTATATTCAGTATAGGTTTCAAGAACTCTGCGGAGTCCCATAACCTCAGGCTTTCTGTTATAGATACAATTGATGTTGACGCTGTAGGTATCCTCAAGTCCTGCCTTCTTGTAGAGGATGTTGATGATCTTTTGGATTTCTTCTTCACTTGTACCCTTCTTAACATCTATACAGAGACATTCACCCTCCTTATCACCTCTGTCTGCAATATCAACTACCGCAGGAAGTGAGCCCTTACGTACCAGCTCAGCTACAGTATTAAGGAATTTCTCTGTCTGATTGATCATTGTGTAAGGTATCTCAGTAACGCAGATAGACTTACGTCCCTTACCGATATCTCTTACCTCAACCTTACCGCGGACCTTCAGCTTTCCAAGTCCAGTCTCGTATATCTGAAGGAGGTTTTCCTCATCTATGTTTATTATTCCGCCTGTGGCGAAGTCCGGTCCCTTTACGATCCTGAGCAGCGCCTCTGTTGAAATAGACGGATCCTCAAGATATGCGATCTCGGCATTTGCCACCTCTTCCATGTTATGAGTCGGTATATTTGTTGCCATACCTACCGCAATACCCGTAGCACCGCTTGTAAGCATGTTCGGGATAAGGAACGGGATATGTACAGGCTCCTTCTCTGTACCGTCAAAGTTCGGAATGAAGTCGCAGTACTTAAGGTCCTTAAGTCCTTCCTCGGCATACTTGGAAATTCTTGCCTCGGTATAACGCATTGCAGCTGCGCCGGATCCCGAAACGTCACCGAAGTTTCCGTGAGGATCAACCAGCGGTATCGGAAGCTTCCAGCTCTGTGCAAGGTTTACGAGACCTTCATATATTGAGCTGTCACCATGAGGATGATACTTACCCATGGTATCTCCGACGATTCTCGCACATTTTCTGTGCGGGCTGTCAGAACGTGTAAGCTCGGAAAGCGAATACAGGATTCTTCTCAGTACCGGCTTAAGTCCGTCCTTTACATCGGGCAGCGCACGCTCGGTAATGACCGACATGGCGTAGTCCACATAGTCCTGCCCCATCTCATCTTCGTAATTTACTGTTTTTATCTTTTCCATATGTCACCTCTAAGTGATGGTTTTTATATAAAATACTTTATCTAGTGGAATAACCCATAATACTTTACCACATCTTGTTTATATAATCAAATAAATCGAGCAGGGAAAATGTGCATCTACACGATATATATATGACTGTCAAACCGTACAAAAAAGCCCCATGACACACTGTGCCACAGGGCTTAATCAAACCTTTATATGATATATTCCGCTTGTATAAAATCCGGAAGTTCCATCTCATTTACTGTGATATGAACTCCTCAAGCTTTGACTTCATGATGAATCCGATGGATCTGTCTACCTCTTCACCACCCTTGAAAAGGATAAGACATGGAATGTTGCTTATTCCAAACTTCATTACAAGGTCCTCTGCTTCATCAGCTTCAACACCTACGAACTTTATCTCAGGGTGCTCATCAGCGAGTGTATCAAGGATAGGTCCCAGCATCTTGCAAGGTCCGCACCACTCAGCCCAGAAATCAACAACAACTGGCTTGTCGCTCTTAAGAACAACTTCTTCAAACTCATCTTCTTTAATCTGTATAGCTCCCATATATATTCCTCCTATTACGCTTTTTCTTCTGCCGGCTCACTGCCGACAATTTTCTCTATTATGAAAAGTGTTACAAGCATCAGTACTATTCCTATCGGAAGACTGATTGCATAGCTCTTTGTAAAGCCCGCTATTATATATGTCACACAGGACACGCCGGCACAGGTAAGTGCATACGGAAGCTGTGTAGACACATGATTGATATGGTTACTTTCGGCACCGGCTGAAGCCATGATGGTCGTATCCGATATAGGTGAGCAGTGGTCACCGCATACGGCACCGGCAAGACATGATGCGATGGATATTACCATCATCTCTCCGCTTGGGAATACTCCCAGTACGATCGGAATAAGGATTCCGAAGGTTCCCCATGAGGTTCCTGTTGCGAAGGCAAGTCCAAGTGCTACAAGGAATACAACTGCAGGAAGCATTGACTGAAGTCCTGCCGCGCTGCCTTCAACAAGTCCGGCTACGAAATACTTGGCTCCGAGAAGGTTTGTCATTCCCGAAAGTGTCCAGGCAAATGTGAGAATCAGGATCGGAGCGACCATCGCCTTAAATCCGTCAGCCACACATTTCATAAAGTCTTCGAAGGAGATTATATCTCTCAGCAGATAGAAGAAAAATGTGAATATAAGTGTTATAAATCCGCCGAATACAAGTGCAACCGATGCATCGGCATCACCGAATGCGGTTACAAAATCAACTCCGTCGAAGAAGCCGCCTGTATATACCATTGAAAAGATACATACAACAATGAGGAAAAGTACCGGAAGCACAAGGTCTACAACCTTACCCTTCTTGCTGATCTGCTCCTCTACCATTCTTTCTCTGGATTCATCAGTACCTGATGTGAAGAGGTCGCCGTCATAAGCGTTGAGCTCATGCTTCTTCATCGGACCGTAATCAAGTCTTCTGATGACAAGATAGAACATCATTACAACTGTAAGTATCGCATAAAAATTATACGGGATTGTTCGAATGAATACCTGGAAGCCGTTGAGTCCGGCCTCTTCAGGAACAGATGATGTTACTGCTGCTGCCCAGGAGCTTATCGGTGCAATGATGCAGACAGGAGCTGCAGTGGCATCGATAAGATATGCAAGCTTTGCACGGGAAACCTTGTGAGTATCCGTTACAGGTCTCATAACGCTTCCGACTGTAAGACAGTTGAAGTAATCATCTATAAAGATAAGCATTCCGAGCGCGATGGTTGCAATCTGTGCACCGATACGTGTCTTGATATGCTTAGATGCCCATTTACCGAAGGCAGCGGAACCACCGGCCTTGTTCATAAGAGCAACGAGAATTCCGAGAAGAACAAGGAATACCAGGATACCTGCATTGAATGTATCTGCTATCTTATAGAGCATTCCTCCCTCTTCGTTGAAAAACATTGTATTGATTGCAAGTTCAAGATTGAAATTGGAATACAGAAGCGCACCGCTGATGATTCCGACAAGAAGTGATGAATAAACTTCCTTGGTGATAAGCGCAAGCACTATGGCTATTATCGGAGGAAGCAGAGCTATCGGCTCCGAATAAAATGTAGGTTCATAACCCTCAAGTGCTCCCATGTCCACCGGATTCGTGAAAGTGTAAACTATCAGTCCGATAAGTCCAAGTAACAGTACAGTGAGCAATAGTTTCTTCTTCATACCAGCTAACCCCTTTAACACAAAAAACTATTTTGATTATAACCTGTATTAACTGCTTTGTAAATTAACTACTTTGTATATGCACGATAAAGTGAGATGTGATCGAATATGGTTCTCCAGTTACCGTCCGAATTTGCCGTAACGCATACATAATGCTTACCGCTGTCAGTTTCCAGATAACTTACACAGCAGAAGCCTGCCTCAGATATGAAGCCTGTCTTAGCTGCAACAACTCTTCCGTTTGTCTCATAGGTTCCGATACGTCTCAGGAACCAGTTGGAGATATCCACACCTTCCTCATTCTTCTGAGTAGGAACAGTACGATACTGCTCTGTTGACATGGCATCAAGGATAAGCGGATTCTGTACTGCAGTTGACATAATGACAGCAATATCATAAACCGTGCAGTGATGATCCGGATCATAAGCACCTATTACATTTGTAAAATGTGCAGTATCACTTATACCCATTTCCCATGCTCTCTTATTCAGAAGCTCCACCATATTCTCTTCATTTCCGGCAAGCATCTTTGTGAGTGCATAGTCTGCATCAGCACCGGAACAAACCATCATTCCGTAGAAAAGATCCTTTGCCGGAAGTATATCTCCCGGAGTTGTACCAACCGCACTGAAGTTCTCTTCCTTTGTCTTCTGGATCTCTGCCTTGCCCATCTTATAATTGCGGCTCAGCATGCCCGGCGTCAGATAATCAGCCATGCATATTGCCGTAAGTACCTTTGACATGGATGCAGGATAAAGCACCGTATCAGACTCTCTCGAAACAATAACCTCATCGGTATCAAGATCAACAAGGATTATATTCGTACTGTATACGGCATTCATCTTGTCAGGGTCCATTTCAGACTCTGCTATCTCTTCCTTTACGCCCGGCTCATAATCGCCTTCGATATCCTCAGGAAGTATAACCTCTCCCTCAACATAAGGCTTTGCGGCACCCGGGATTGAATCAATTCTCAGCTGATTGTAGATAGAGAGATTCGGCTCCGGCTTCTCGATCGGCTCACCGTCCGGTCCGATTTCCGTAGTCTCCTCCTCGTCATCCTTATCATCAGCAAGAATAACCTCTATACCCTGAGACTCCATATAGGCCTTCTTCTCCTCAAAAATCTCCATATATGGTCTCAGTTCTATAGTATTATCTGTATATTCGAATTTATGATATGTGTAGTTAAATGCAGCATCGGCCGGAGTTGCTATAGGATTAACCCATTCCTCCTCCCAATACTTTGCTTCAAGCTCTTCAGGAGTAAGCTCTACTATCTCTTCCGTAGTCGGTGCTTCTGTGGTAGCTGCCGCCTTCTCTTCCTTTTCCTTTTCTAGTTCAGCTGCATGCTCACTGGCCTCAGCTCTTATCTCTTCCTGCTGCTTCTCCGAATATCTGTCGGAAAGGACCTTCAGCGAAAATAGGATAACTGCTACAAGTCCAACGCCTCCTACTATAAAGAGTAAATATAATAAAAACTTCTTACCACTGCTCACTTAACTATACCTCTTGATCTAATTTCAGCTGTTCTGCATCTTCTTAAGATACTTAGGAGTCGGATGCACATTTCCATATCTTACTGCTTCATAAAGCTCTGTAAGCTCATCTATATCATGAGCCTTATCCGGTCTCAGCTCCTCATCCGCCCTGTTATACAGCTGTTTTATATCTCCCGTCGTATGATTTCTGGCAGGAGTATATTTCTTCTTAACCGATTGAACCCTCTTCTTATAGATACGTCTCGCCTTCTGCTCAGGTGTGAAGTATCCTTCAGGGGCTTCCTTAACTATCTTCTCCTTCTTGGTCTTGGACATATCAGGCTTAGGAATCTTTACTATGGCATCCCCTGCCAACTTAAACCTTTTTGTAAGAAGGTATCTGTAGATAGCTCTGAAGATTCTGATTATAACATATACCGCTATAGCAAGTACGATCACCTTCAGAAGGAAATATAATATATCATCAAGAAGACTCGGATCTTCGATAGTCTCCTGGATCATCATCATTTGTTCATTTACATCCTCGGAGCCCGTGGTTCCTCTGGTGAAAAGATTACCGATAACACTTATGAATACCGATATCATCTTGATTATCAGGACGAGAACCTTGAGCGACGCTGTAAGGAATCCCCAGAGGGCGTCTCCCATACCCATCTTGTCTGCCAGAATTACCATGACCGTCATGATAGTAAAGATACATAAGACTATTACGGAATTCATCGGGATCATCTTATCGAGAGGAATTCCCGAGGTATTCTTAGTCGCTATGATATATTCTTCCAGATTCAGAAGATACATAAACAGGATATAAAGCAGATATATCACAATACCTATGATAAATGTTTCATGAAGTAAAGTCGTATTCTTCAGATATACCGCATAGCCCGATGAAAATACCAGCAGCACAAATGACGGGAACGGCAGATCCGTATCCTTTGCCAGTGTGTATCCCGAAATTATATATCTTGCTGCTAAAATAGCTTCTATTCCGATTTCTATGGCGATGATCACGATATGCGAGATTTCCGGAATTATAAAGCATATGCCCACTATCATGGCCGCATGGATTATTATGATTCCAACAGCTCTCGATAATCTTTCACGGAAAATGTATGAGATAGCGATTGCTCCGAAGAGGATCAGATGCTCTCTCCATCCCGCTTCAGGCAGCTCTGCCGCATATACAAGCAGGTCAAGTACCACGAAGTAATGAAGGAACACCGAAATCATCTTGGTTATAAGGGCTGTAACCCTGATCTTATCAAGCATTTATTGGCACCTCCCATCCTGTGATATATGGCCTGTCGGCATCGTAAGGATAAGCGTCATAATAAGGAACCACCATAGTAACTCCGGCTCCCTGATTATGAAGGCGGTCAACCTTTTCGATCAGATCATCCTTATGATAGGATGAAATAATCAGATAATGTATGTTGTCAGACGCTTCCTTGGTTTCCTGATCAAGTCTGTTTAGGAAAGGCTCTATACCCAGTGTGTGCTTGATCTCCGTGAGGGCCTTATCTATCGTTATCGCGTGAGCCACATCGGCACCGCTTCCGGTATCCTTTATTTCACGGCCCCAAGTATCCTCAGCATTCACATATAAGGACACAGCCATCTTTGCATTTATGATCCTTCTGACACAGCTGCTGGCTATGGAGATTGCCTCCTCCATAAGTCTTTCAGCCTCCACCATGGAATTTGTATCGAGATTCAGAAGAATCCTAACCTCGCAGTCCATAGTATAGCCTCGCACATTTACCATAAGCTCTCTGGACTTTGCTGACTGCTTCCAGTTAATGGCTCTAAGGCCATCGTGAGGCTGATACTGTCTTATTCCACGAAAAGTAAGCCTGTCCTCGATCAGGCTTCTTCTTGTTTCGATATTTCCAATTACTCCGTGGAAAAACATATTGAAAGGTACGTCTGTCTTCTTCTTTGGAAAGACGTAAATAATGTCATTTTCATTGATGACCTTCGCAAAGGTCTGGGTCATGAAGAAATCCTTCACGATCATAGAAACGTTGTTGAGTTCAACAACACCTCTCTCACGTCCGGTAAAGGAAACCTTTCTCGTTACCTTCTGTCTTCCGTTAAGCGCAAATACCTCATTCTTATGGTACTTGTCCGTGATGGCCGCATTTTGCATATCATCGAATTTCAGGGATCTGTCCAGCGAAAACTTCATCTGAAATATCGGGAGCGGCAAATTCTTATCATTTGTCACCACCAGCTTCAGATCCGCACTTTCGCCGCATTCTATAAAATCCCTGGAAAAACGGCATGTGGCATCAAGCCCCTTATCCCAAAAACGGACATAGAGGTACTTCTGAATAGCAAATACCAGAAATATGATTATTGTAGCCGTTACCAACTGCATAATTCAAACCCTCGCGCAGGCTTATGCCTTCCAATCCTCTACAGGTACCTCTACTGCATCCACAGTATCCTTAACCAGTCTCCTGTTATCCTCAAGGTTTGTGCTTCCCGAAGAAGGTATGATCCTGTGTGCGAATACATAAGGTGCAAGGAATCTTACATCATCAGGTGTGACGTAATCTCTTCCCGAAATAGCTGCATAGGCCTGTGATACGCGCATGAGTGAGAGTGATGCTCTCGGACTTACACCGTAGAATATCTTGGCTGACTTTCTGGTAGAATCAGAAAGAAGTGTTATATATTTCATAACCGCCGGCTTTACAGTGACTGTTCTGACTGCCTGTACAGCCTCTACTATGTCACTTGACTTGCATATAGCATTAATCTCCTTCAACGGTTCACTGTTTATAAATCTTTCAAGTATTTTTGTTTCTTCATCAACTGTAAGTTCACCCATAGTGAGTTTCAGAGCAAATCTGTCGAGCTGAGCTTCAGGAAGAGGAAATGTACCGGTGGTCTCTATCGGGTTCTCGGTAGCTATAACTATAAACGGCTCACCGACCGACATGGTCTCACCGTCTATTGTTACCTCTCTTTCTTCCATTGCCTGAAGGAGAGCACTCTGTGTTCTCGGTGTGGCACGGTTTATCTCATCTGCAAGAAGGATATTTGCGAAGATAGGTCCCTTAACAAGATGGAACTCATCATCCTTCTGACTGAATATATTAAGTCCTGTAATATCCTGCGGCATGAGGTCCGGCGTAAACTGTATACGGCTGAACTCTCCGTCTATACTTGCTGCAAGAACCTTTGCCATTGTGGTCTTACCTGTTCCCGGATTATCCTCCAGAAGTATATGTCCTCCCGCAAGCATTGCCGAAAAAATGAGTGAAGAAACCTCTTCGCTGCCTATCATGACCGACTTGATATTATTGAGAACCTTAAGATACAGCTCTCTGATCTCACCTACTACCATTAATCCTTCTCCTTACTAACTCTCATTACATTTATAGATTGATTATTTGATCAGTCCCTCTGCCACTTTGACTGGGAATGCCATCTGTGACAGTATATCTCTTTCAATGTCTACCCCAGGATAAACCTCTATCAGCTCTAACCCCTCTTCTGTCAGACGGAATACGCAGCGCTCCGTAACGTACAGAACCTTCTGTCCGTTCTCGATAGCACGTTTTCCCGAAAAGCTGATGCTGCTTACCTTATTTACAAACTTCGGAATAGTTCCTTCCTGAATTATTGATACCGTTCCGTCATTATCCTCTACGAAAAGTCCCTTTGCCGTAAAGGAAAGACAGAATACGACTGTCGGTGTCTTGGCTGTTATATTTGCAAAGCCACCGATTCCGGCGTAAGCGCCCTCACCTCTGTGAGCGTTTACATTTCCGAACTTATCAACCTCAAGTCCACCCATAAAGCAGATATCCAGTCCGCCGTTATCATAGAGGTCAAACTGGTTTGCCATATCATATACGGAAGCAGCTCCGATCATGGCTCCGAATACCGGACCGGATGCAGGGAAGCCTCCGACTCCTCCGGACTCTACCGTAAGCGTTATCTTATTCAGCATACCCGATTCCTTGGCATACTTCGAAACGCTTTCCGGAATTCCTATTCCTATATTTACGATATCATCCTCATGAAGTTCCTTTGTGGCGCGTCTTCCGATGATATTTGCAACTACACTGTTCTGTCTCTGTGAGGATGAGAGCCTCTCGATGATCTCAACCCACATATCCCACTGTCCCGATGGGATTTCAAAGCTACCTGTAAGGGCTTCGTAACCGCTTCCTATAGGTTCCTGCTCTACCACAACTATGGCATCTACCAGACATCCGGGAATGATGGCATTACGAGGACGGCTCGGCTTTCTGACAAGCTTATCAACCTGAACGATAACCTTTCCGCCGTTTGCCTTTGCTGCCTGACATATGGAAAGAGCGTCTCCTGACATATACATATCATCAAAGGAAATGTTACCTCTCCTGTCAGCCGCTGTTCCCTTGATAAGTGCTATATCTATCTTAGGGAGCTTATAATATAAGAACTCATCACCGTCTACTTCTACAATCTTAACTAATGAATCGTCCTTAGATATGTTATTGATTCCCGGTCCTTCGATTCGTGGATCAACGAAGATATCAAGACCTACCTTCGAGAGTGCTCCCGGTATTCCGCCTGCCTGTGCTCTGATGGCATGGCTTATGCAGCCCAGCGGCAGATTGTAAGCTTCAAATTTATCCTGAAGAACAAGCTTCTTTGTACTGAGCATCGCTCCGAAATGTCCGCAGATAAGCTTATCTACGGCACCTTCACGGATATAGCTCTCAGCATTCTTATTCTCATCCCAGAGTCCGAAGCCTGCACTGGATATCATGGTAAGGTTCTTAGGTGAACCGCTCTCCTTATATCTCGCATATATAGCTTCGTGAAGCTCTACCGGATTTTCAATTCCGACAAATGAATTTACACATATACAGTCTCCGTCCTGTATCAGCTCAACAGCCTCGGACGGTGTCATGATCTTAAACATAATTTTTCTCTCCAGACGGTTATTCTATATCTATTGGATTATTCTATATCAAGTGAGTCAATGATACTCTCGATATCACCCTCATGTAATCCCCCGTCATAATCTGCAATGATTATGGTATACTCATCTCCTTCGATCTGACAGTATACTATAGTTCCCACGATCTCAGATTCACCTGAAGTATATTCACCTCGAAGGACATATGCATTTCTGTCACCGACTGTGATGGTATCTACATGCTGAACGTTGTTGAAGCCGCCTTCTGTAGCACCCTGAATACAGCCCTGAAGAGCTTCACTACTGTTAAAATCCACCACAGTTCCAACATACTGTCTGTTCAGCATGAACATTCCGTGATCCGTATAGAAGAAGTAGCACTTGTTTGCATCCGGTGCACTCGGACCGGACCAATTCTTAGGAAGTGTAAACTTAAGCCTCTCATAAACTATATCAGTCTCACTATCAGAAGAACCGACTATAGTACTTGTTGTCGTATCATCGCTGAGTCTTACAACTCCTGCACTTTCCTTAATCGCATCACCTGTTGAAGATCCCGAAGTCTTATCCTCCGAAGTCTTTTCAGCTGCCTCTGATGCAGCTTCGGTTGCCTTTTCGGTTGCAGTCTCGGTGGAAGCCTCAGTAAGTTCTTCACTTGCAGCCTCTGTTGCGGCTTCTGTCACAGCTTCAGTAGTTGCTGCAGTTGTTGCAGCCGGTGCCGGCTTCTTCTTATTCTTGGTGACCATTCCTATAACGAGCACTGTGGTAAGTCCAAGTATGACAATACCCAGTGCTATAGCTATTCCTGTAAGTAGCTTTGTGTTTTTCATCTCTAAATACCTTAACCTATCTTTCTTACTGCTTTACTTAGCTCATCTGCAAATACGGCATGTGCTTCTGCCGAAAGATGCAGTGAATCAACTGTGGATGCTTTAATAAATTCTGCCGCATTGAAGAATATGCATCCGAATTCTTCCGCAACCTTCTTATAATACTTCGGAAACTACTTTGACCTTTCTATCGCATCCATATCAAAGCTGCCGTAAAACGGCGAATTCTTTATTCCCTCGCCTATCTCAGGCGGTGATACAAGGATGATCTTTGGAACAAAGCCCTGTTTATCCTCTGTAAATTCGATTATCTCCTTAACAAGTGTCGCAGCTCCCCCCGCAATCCTTTCGGCACTCGCATTAAATACTGATTTCAGATCGTTGCTTCCCAGCATCATGATCACTATATCTATAGGCTTATGAGAATTAAGACATGCTTTCAGATAACTCTGTCCCGATTTCCAGCCCTCTATAGGATCCTCGAATACGGTAGTACGTCCGTTGCAGCCTTCCTCGATAATCTTATATTCATCTCCGAGAAGTGTCTGTAACCTTCCCGTCCATCTGATATCTGCCGGATAACGAAATCCGTTTTCCGGATTATATCCATAGGTATTCGAATCCCCGAAACATAAAACTGTTTTCATTTCATCACCTACTCTACATCCTCAGCTCCGCCGAGAATAAACTTCATAACTACCGGATTATGATCCGTATACTGATACTGCTTATCAATATTCTGAACATATGTACACTTTACATTATCCGATACGATAAATCCGTCAAGGATAACGGTAAAGCTGTCAGCAGAATAAGGAATGTCCGTATAACGTGTGGTTGAGATCATTCCGTCTGCGTAGTTGGTACATTTGCTGAAGCCCTGAGGAATTATATCGTCAGGGAAAGGCTCGCACCAGCTGTAGGATCTGTCTGTACCCGGATTGAAGTATTCCTTTGAATCTGTGGTGAAATCATGATTGAAATCTCCTCCGCAGATAACATAGTTACCCTTTTCATATTCAGCCTTCATATCAGCGAAAAGCATCTCCAGCTGTGCATTTCCCTGTGCAGCATCTGTTCCGTATGCAGAAAGGTGCTGGTTGATGAGTACGAGCTCCTTGCCATCCTCAACAGGAATTCTTGAAATGCTGTAGCATCTGTCGAGATCCAGAATCTTCTTTACGCCTGTAGCTATAGGAAGACTTCTTCTGAGTGATGATGTTATATCGAATCTGCTCTCTGTAAGGATTCCCGAATTGGAAGCACCGTGAGGCTCTGTGATCGGGTACATAAGATATGCAGAATGATAATTCTGAGCAAATACGTTGTCGTAATCGCCTGCTGCAGCAAACTTCTGATTGATGAGATTTCTCTGCTCAACCTGATAGCTTCTGGTTGATCCGATATCAACCTCCTGGAAAAGCACGAAATCAGGATCATAGGAAAGTGCTATATCAGCACATCCGTTGATACAGTTTTCAACGCTCTCCTTTGATGCTGCACGGCTCTCCGTACCTTCATCCATGAAGAATGTGAAATCCGGTGTATATGCACCGAAGCCCACATTATATGTTACGATGGTATATTCTTCACCCGTCTTGGCTTTCTCAGTGACGCTGCCCTCAGGCTGAAGTGCCAAATTGTCTTCGATTCTTGAATATGTAAGGAAAACATATGCTACATATCCGCCTGCCACAAGAATAGCGAGCAGGATGATAAGCAGTAAAACTTTCCACCACTTAAGTTTCTTCAAATTTCCGTCCTCCGATTATTCTTCTTCGTTTATATCTCCTGTAAGATTAAATCCCGGAAAAAGTCCTGTAAGATTATTCATAAGGTTATTGTCGCCGAGTATTGATGAGAGGATTCCCCTTTCTTCAATACGCACAATTGTAAATAATTATAGCACCCATAATTAAAGCTTTCTACCTACAATATCTGACTTTTCACCCTACGATTTTCATATCACCTTATCCGATGGTTTCCCGTCAAATGTGTACAGGCTGACCTTCTTTACACCGCCTTTAATACAGATGTCCTGATATAAAATGTCTTCCTCACCCTCAACTGCCGTATAGTTCGTTCCGTCTTCCGAGAAGCATTCTATAATTCCGTGATCAATGATCAGAATTGCAGGTTTATCCGATCCTATAATACATATTTTTGTATCTGAAATGCATACTTCAGCCGACCTGCCGCTCTCACATTCCAAAACAATTGCTGTCGGATTGCCGTTAAATTTGATGATTCCGCCGCCACAGAACTGCTTAGCGCTATCTTCGTCAAGGCTTCGCTCACCATCCTTACCGTTAACCAGCGTCACCGTCTCCTCTAGTTTAAATCTATCCCACAACTCTCTCACCGGCTTAAAGGCTATCCTCAGTCCATCCTTCGTCTCAACCAGCGAAAGCTCCGTCGGTATAGACATCATTCCTCTGAAGCCGCCCTTATCATTTTCAGTCCTGTACCATGCAACATGGATTGTTCTATCCTCAACTCCCGCATAGGTCTGTGCCGCATAGCCCAGCTTTGTCTTATACCCCTCCAGGACTTCCGTCTCCGGTTTAAATCTGCGACCGTCAAAATCTCCCAGCATATAGTAGCCATCTGCTGACCAGAATACCCATTTGCTTTCTCCCGATCTTGACTCTATCGGGAGCTCGAAAAGGTTCGGGCACTCCCACATTTTAGGCGCGGAAAATCTCTGGCTCTCTGTCCAGTGAAGCAGATCATCGGACCGGAGTATCATAAATTCATCCTCATCAAGGTAAATCGCCATTATATAGGCCTTAGACGCCTCATGCCAAAATACCTTCGGGTCTCTATTCTCATTAACAATATTCGGGATGATCGTCTCCTTTTTCACAAGAGTCTCGCCGCCATCGGTGGATATGGCAAGTCTCTGGGTATGAAGATGTACCTTTTCCTTCGACCAGTCGTTCCTACCGCCTGATGCCGTATAATAAAAAAGGAGCGAATCCTTTCCGAAACCTGCCGAATTCCTTGTATCCTGCCATGCAGAACCCGAATAGATAGTTCCATACATATCCGGCTCCATGGCAACCGGCCTGTGTTCCCACGTAATGAGGTCGCGGCTCACCGCATGTCCCCAGTGCATATTTCCCCAGTCCGTGCCGTAAGGATTCCACTGATAATAAAGGTGATACACCCCGTCAGCATAAATGAGGCCATTGGGATCGTTGATCCAGCCCCGCTCCGCCGTAAAATGTACCGCTGGCCTGTAGTTATAATCCATAGCCGGCTTCTCATCAGACTGACTTATGGCTGCCGCAAGAAGCTCCTCCGGCTCACCCTTTATCTCTATGGTCTTACCCTTATATTTGCTCACGTCCATAGGAAAACTGAAATCAGGCTCATCATCTGTGAGCCGCACATCCAGCTCCATGAACTTACAGCCTTTGACATAGAAATGCAGCTTTCGCTCTTCATTCTTACGTGAAACGGCAAACCATATATAGTTTTTATCTACTGTCAGATTCATATGCTAATTTGCTCTTATTATTTACTCATATTATATCTATATCAGCTTTATATAACCTATAGGTTATAAGTCCCTATTATGTGAGTCGTTCAAAAGCTTTGCGAGCCTTATCATGTTCTTCACTTTTTCTACACGCTTACTTACATAATTCTTTGCTCTCTCGAAGAAATTCTGCTTCTTCTCGACATAGGTATACTGAACCTCTTCTTTACGCGGACGCTGTCCGGTCAAAGCAACCTTGTGGCGACCCTCTTCATTACGATATATCTTAAAGCCCGACTTCTTCAGCTCGTCGCACCTTGCGATATATTCGCTAATTTCAAATTCGTATAATCTGTCAAGTTCATCAGCTAAACTGTCTAAATTCATAATCTTGTCCTCTTACTTAAAATTCATCTAATAATTCAATAAACTTATGTAAACTATTTTCTACGAAGCCTTATTGAACAACACCTCGATCCTAAATATCTGATTCTCCAGGCCTGCGCTTATTCTTCCTCCCATACGCTCCGTCAGAGTCTTTGATATCGTAAGTCCGAGACCTGAGTTACTGCCTGTCCTTACAGGATCCTTGGTGAAGTATCTCTCAAACACCTTCTCTGCATCCTCTTTCGTCATCTTCGAAGCATGGTTTGCCATTGTGAAGAGATATCCCTCATCCGTATACTTAAGAGACATACTGTAGGAACCCTCTCCGTGGCTCAGCGCATTACTTATGATATTCGAGAAGATTCTTGTTAGTCCATCCTTATCGCCGATGACCGGCATCTTCTTCTCATCTATATCAACCTCCGGCTCCGTTTTCTGCTTTTCAAAATCCACGTAATAAAGAGCTATCACTGAGGTGACTATCTTCCTCAGATCCAGCTCTTCATTCTCCAGCGTTACGGAATCGGTCTTAAGTCTCGAATAATAATAGAGCTGATTGATTATCATATTTGTGGTATTCTGTCTCTCTATTATAACATCCAGATATCTGGCCTTTTCTTCATCCGTAAGACTTATGGAACGGAGCATTTCCGCATATCCTCCCGCCGACGTAAGCGGCGTTCTCAGATCGTGTGACAGTTCGGAGATGGTTTCCCTGATACTAACCATGCTGCGTTCCACGTCCTCTATTCTTTTTTTATCCTCCACTATGAGTTCATTCATATCATTTATGAGACCGTCATATGTACCGTTGCCGGTTACATTTCTCACAACCGCATTTGTCTTTGTCCCCTTTAAAGCCTGCAGCTGTTTTCTCATGGCCTTTAGGGACACAATGCCCCTAACTATATAAACCGCCATAAGAATTATAAGAATTGTCTCTATAATGATAATAAGTAACATTCTTTAGTTAATGTCTTCCTTTCTGAAAACGAGCACTGCTGCTACTGCAAAGATGACCGTTAAACTACCGAGTGCTGAATAACATATCACGTTCTGTGTCGGATCCGGATTTACAAACAGTATATTATCCATAAGAGTAAAATATGAAAGATAAGCTCCAAACTCTTTTCCTGTCAAACCGACCACAAGCATTGATAAAACATCTGAAACGATCGGTAAGAACGATACGATCATTATAACAGCCGCAGACTTTTTGATAAAGCAGTAAAGAAGCATAATAAGTGCAACAAAGTTAATGCTGATAAGTGCAAATCCGCCGATTCTGAATCCAAAGCTCTTGATATCAAATACACCAAAGCCCTCACCTAATACAGTACCCAGTGCAGTACCGGCCGCTGCCATGCCTATATAATAAACAAATGTGAGTATTCCTGCCACGATCATACTGCCTATGCAATACTTAACTCTGTCTGTTCCTTTTCCAAGGATCTGCTTAACACTTGCGCTTGTCCAGTCTGCAGACAGGATATGATTTGCGAATATTACCATAAACAGATACATGAATGACTGTGATAAGGCATTGAACATTTCCATTCCCGTTACCGGCTCTGCTTCATCACCTGACAGATAACGTGCCATTAAAACTAATAATGCTGCAAAGCAAAGGCCTACAATAGAAGAAACCTTAACTGATTTTAATTTTCCGGCTTTAAAAAACTGACCTGATATAACATTACTCATTACTCTTACCTCCCATACGCTCAATAAAGTATTCCTCAAGATCCTGACCCTTGACACCAATTCCTTCTACGGCAATATCTGCCTCAACAAGTGCCTTATTGATCATGCTGACCTCATCCAGATGGTCATAGATATAAATAGTTGATTCATCCACAACCTTATAATCTGTACAGGATAAGTTGTTTTCGAGTACATAAGCCGCACTCTTTACATCATAAGTTTTAAGAGTAATATTCTTCTTACATTTCTCTTCAAGCTCTTCTTCCGTGAACTCTTCAAGAAGATTTCCGTCATCTATAATTCCGTATCTCGTCGAAAGCTTGGAAAGCTCTCCTAAAATGTGGGACGAAATAAGGATCGTCATATTCTTTTCTTTATTTAACTTAATAAGCAGATTTCTTACCTCAACGATTCCTTCAGGATCAAGACCGTTTACAGGCTCATCCAGCAGAAGGAAATCAGGATAACCGAGAAGTGCTATACCTATGGCAAGTCTCTGCTTCATTCCCATTGAATACTTCTTTGTAACCTTTCTGTTACCGGCAAGGCCTATCATTTCAAGTATCTCTTTAACATTTGAGTTATCGGTGATGCCGAGAAGCTTGTTATAAAATCTGAGGTGATCTGAAGCATTCATATCCGGAAAGAGTGACGGCTGTTCTATAAGGCATCCCACGCGGTTAAGTACATTCTTTGTACCGTCGTTTCCGAAGAGCTTTATCTCTCCCTTTGTCTGATGTGCGAGACCGCTGATCATCTTCATGATTGTGGTCTTACCTGCACCGTTCTTTCCTATAAGTCCGTAAATATCACCCTCATATATGGTCATATTAACATTATCTACAACTGACTTACGTCCGTATGTTTTTGTAAGTCCGTATGTTTCAACTACCTTCGCTGCCATTAATCTGCTCCTTTCTGAAAGCATGTATCATCTTTATGTCCCTTAATTTAACAGACAAGTTTCAGATTATCCTTTAAAAAGTTTAAAGAAAGTTTAAAGTTTTTACTCGGACATTTTAAAGCCGATACCCCATACCGTCTTGATGTATTCCTTCTCACTTCCCAATGCTTCAAGCTTTTTCCTGATATTGCTGACATGCACATTTACGGTATTATCCTCAGGCATATATGCATCTCCCCATACAGATTCATAAATGTTATCCTTCGTAAATACCTTCTTCGGATTCCTGATCATGAGTTCAAGTATGTCGAATTCCTTGCGTGTCAGATCCAGCGTATTTCCGCTGACTGTAGCTATATGGTTTTCACTGTCTATCTCTATATCCTTAAATGTGAGCTTTTCCGATACGGATGCCTGCTCGCTTCTGCCTATTCTTCGTAGGATTGCTTCAATCCTTACCAGAAGGTCGCTGTTCTCAAAAGGTTTTACTATATAGTCGTCAGCACCTTCTCTCATCATATTTACTCTTGTATCCAGAGCATCCAGCGCAGATACACAGAGGATTCCCGCATTTGTCTTTCCTCTCAGTCTTTTCAGGACTTCATCTCCCTGCATTCCCGGAAGCATGATATCAAGTATGATGAGATCAAATTCTTCTCTATCCGTAATAAGAAGTGCTTCTGTACCCGAATAAGCAGATACCGTCTCATATCCGCTCTTGGTCAGAAGCTCCGTCTCCATTTCCTGTATTTCTATATTATCTTCAACAATAAGAATTTTGTTCATAAGGCCCGTACCTTCCTCTCAATTTCATAAAAACAATAGCAAAACACGCCTTAAATCTCAACAAATTTTTAAGCATTTAAAAATATATTAATAGCTTCTCAATCAATTCTCATATATAATGATTATTAAAGAATATTTAGGAGTCGTTATATGTGGATTGCATTTTTCATCCTGGGTATCGCCGCCGTCCTTGCAGGCATCGTATATATGATGTTTAAGATAAGCGGGTTGCCTGTCATATTTAAAATGTGCAAAAGAAAAAGAGGTCTCAGCCTCTTTTTTTCGCTGCTCATTATTATAGTTTTTCTGGTGGTAATGGGATACCTTACTTCCCCTATCAATTCAGCGGTCATATTCCTGCATATATTGCTGTGTACGCTGATCATATCTCTGATCGGCCGCATCATGAAGGCAGTTCTTAAAATTCCTTTAGCTAAGGGTGCACCGGTTATTATTTCGGTAGTTTTCTGTGCTGTATATCTTTTAACCGCATATTACCTCTGTAAAAATGTGTGGCAGAAGAATTACAGTCTCCATACCAATAAGGAAATCGGAACTCTTCGCGTAGCATTCTTTGCGGATTCTCATATGGGGACGACCTTTGACGGAGCGGGATTTGAAAAGGAGCTGCGTAAGATTGAAGGCGCGTCTCCGGATATCCTGCTGATTCCGGGAGACTTCGTTGATGACGATACTACTCGCGAGGATATGGAATCAGCCTGCCGTGCACTGGGCAGCTTCAAGTGTAAATACGGAGTTTACTATGCCTACGGAAATCATGACAGAGGCTACAACCCTGACAGCGAAAAGCCTTTCACCGAGAAGGATCTGGTCCGTGAGCTTGAAGCAAACAACGTGACTATCCTTAAGGATGACAGTGTTCTCATTGATGACAGATTTTACATCGTCGGCAGAGAGGATGCATCAAGGCCGTCGAGAGCCGATATAAATACTCTTCTTTCCGGTCTTGATACTAATAAATATATAATCGTCATGGATCATCAGCCGAATGACTACGATGCAGAAGCTTCGTCCGCTGCAGACCTCGTATTATCCGGCCACACTCATGGCGGCCAGCTCTTCCCTATCACCTATTTAGGAGAACTGATGGGCGCCAACGACAACACCTACGGTTACGAAAGACACAACAATACCGACTTCATCGTAACCTCAGGAATCTCCGACTGGGCCGTAATCTTCAAGAGCGGAACAAAATCCGAATACGTCATTGTTGATGTCGAGTGATACAACAAGCGCCGGTTTACGAGCCGGCGCTTTCATAGTGTCTGAGTCCGTTATACCAGAGAATATAAGCAAGTACTGCTGTCACCGCTGCTATGACCGGCGAAAGATAAGCAAACACAGGATAGGTTATAGGTTTACATAACAGCCGTGCCACAGGATAATATCCAGTAAAGGCATACGGAATTATAAACGTAAGTATCAGCTGAATCCCCTTAGAATATATAGGAATCGGATAATCGGTATAATTCTTCAGACCGTAATTGTTATTTGTAAGGAGAGCTACTATCTCCTCACTTTTTATTGCCCAGAAGCTTACGCTTCCCGTAAAGATGGTTATGGATGAAAAGATGATAAATGCCGAAATGACGCTGATTACATAGAACACGACTGTCTCAACCGTCCAGTTGATGGAAAGCTTCGACATACTGTAAATCCAAAAAAATATGGATAAAGCCAGTCTCGGGATAAATGTATACTGAAACTGCTGCAACACCATATAAAGCAGCGGACTTATGGGCCTCGTCATGTATAGATCAAACTTGCCGCTTCTTATCAGCTCTCCCATATCCTTCATAGGACTCCAGAAGAAGAAACAGCTGAAGCTGTAAGCCAGCCAGCTCGTGGTAAACATGAAGAGGATCTCATCTCTCGACCATCCCGCTATATTGTTAAAGTTATGAAATATGACCATGAAGCCCGCAAAGTAAATCCCTATCTGGATTGTATTTGCGATAAGCTCGAATATGAGTGAAAAATGGTACGCCAGCTTTCCCTTCATGTATATGATCACAAAATGTCTGTACATTCTCAGAAGATACATACGTTTCCTCACTTTCCTAATCTTCTTATTCTTTATCTTCTCATTCTTTGTTTCTCGTTCACAATCTGCCACTTCAACCGCGTTCTATCAGCCGCCTTGTACAATGAGTTTCTTCTTGCCGTAGTTCCATGTGAATACGGATAATACTCCAAGTATCATCAGCCATATCAGCTGAACTGTCATATCATGTCTTATGCTGTCTCCGCTCATAGGCGATGTCATTATCGTCACAGGGATCGCGTAAATGGCTCTAAAAGGTAAAAACGCATTTACCTTACTAAGAATACCCGGAAACATGGAAACAGGGATCCATGAGCCTGATAGGAGCTTATACAGAGCTGCCAGCAGCATGTTGAGCGGCCATGTTACGATCAGCCAGAATGCCATCATTCCGATTATCAGGCTGTATAAAAACTGGATCATATATGCGATCACTATGGATATCACTCCATAAAGCAACTGTTCCCTGCAGAGGAGCGGCTTCCCGAAGTAAAGTACCGAGATTATCGTAAGTGGGATGCAGTAGATCAGCATCTTGATCACGCTTCTGCCCATATGCTTTGAAAAGATCATTGCCCTAAAATCCATTGGCCTTATCAGCTGATTTGCTATACTTCCCGACTGAATCTCACTGTTTATCCAGGCAATTACATCGCATTCCATAAATGTTGATACTATGGTTGCAACAATGATATAGCGTATGGTCTCCTCGTGGCTGAGGGATACATTTAATCCGGGGTTTGAATCAAAGAGTGCATTCCATAAGCAGAACTGCATATAGAGATATACTATCTTCGCCATAAAGCTTGCCAGGACCGTGCCCCTGTAAACCAGATGCTCCTTTATTCCTATAAGCATGTAATCGATATATTTACGCATGGACCGTCTCTCCGTTTCTGTATATCATTTTGATTATCTCTTCCAGGTCTGTGGTACTGTAGAGCTCCTTCAGATCACCCAGTGTTCCGTCATAAAGCTTGGAGCCCTTATCTATGATGATCACCTTCTCACAGAGTGTTTCTATATCAGAAACATCATGTGTGGTAAGGATTATTGTTGTATGTCTTTTCGCATTTATCTCCTTTATGAAATCCCTGATTCTCTCCTTGGAAAGTACATCTATTCCTATTGTCGGCTCGTCAAGAAAGAGAATATCAGGATTATAAAGAAGGGATGCTGCGAGATCTGCCTTCATTCTCTGACCGAGGCTGAGAAGTCGCGGCGGCTGCTTTATGAATTCGTCAAGTCCCAGTATCTCCGAGAAAAGCTTCATATTCTCCTCGTAAACCGCATCAGGTACACGGTACATATCCTTGAAAAGCTTCAGAGTATCCAGCACCGGGATATCCCAGCAGAGAACACTCTTCTGTCCGAAAACAACACCAATCTTCAGCATTATCCGCTTCCTGTTCTTCTTAAGATTCAGTCCGTCGATTGATATAGTTCCGCTATCCGGAGTGAGAATTCCGGTAAGCATCTTAATGGTGGTTGATTTACCTGCTCCGTTTGGACCTATAAATCCCACAATCTCTCCCGTCGGTATGGTAAAAGTTATATCGTCCACCGCCTTCTTCATCTGTCGCTTCTTCATTTTGTAGGTTTTTGCAAGATTCCTTACTTCAATGCTCATCCTTATTCCTCCGTTAATTCTCAAATCATTCTTCGAGTTATTCTTCGATTCACTTCTCGAATAATTCATAAAACGTATGTTGCATCTCGCATTTCTTAACTGTATAATAGCATCATAAAATCAATCATAAAAATTGAAATAAATGATTTATATCATCAAAATATTTGATTTTAAAAAGAAGCGAGGAACCATCTATGAACAGTACTCAGCTTGAAACATTTCTAAAAATAGTTGAAACAAGGAACTTTACTTCCGCTGCAAATATGCTGGGATACGCTCAGTCTACGGTTACTACACAGATAAAGCAGCTTGAAGAAGAGCTGGGCTGTCTTCTCTTTGACAGACTGGGAAAGACTCTGGCTCTCACATCCGAAGGAGAAAGACTTCTTTCCTATGCTGAAAAAATGCTCTCCCTGGAAAGAGAAATCCTTCTCGAAGTTCCGGCAAATAAGGAGCCTGCCGGAGAAATAAAGGTTGGAGTGTCGGAATCTCTGTGCTACAGCACATTTCCACCGGTTCTTCTGGAATATAAAAAAAGATATCCAAAAATGGATATCCGCCTGCAGTTTATAGACCACGACACCTTCCCTCTTCTCCTTAAAAAGGGTGTGCTGGATCTGGTTTATACGCTGAATCCGCTTATGGAGAATACGGAGCTTACTCTAATTCAAAAGAAGAAGGAGACTCTCGGCTTCTACGCAAGCCCAAAGCATCCCCTGGCAAAATCAAAAAGTATTACAGAGAAAGATCTGGAGGGAATTCCTCTCCTTCTTACATCCCATAACTGCAGCTTCAGACACATGCTTCTGGAGGATTTCCAGAAAATGTCCGTCACTCCAAATATCGTACTTGAAACCAGCAGTAAGGAAGTCCTGAAGCAGTTCGCCATGAACGAGCTTGGTATTGCCTTCATGCCGGATATGGTAGCTAACGCTGAAGTTAAGGATAAGAAGCTGGTCAGACTTAACTGGAAGGGAAATGATTTTCCAATCTATTCACAGCTCTTCATTCATAAGGATAAACATATCGGGAAAGCGATTGATGAGCTGATCAAGCTGATCACCGACAAATAAGCAAAAAAACCTGCAGCCTTTCGACTGCAGGTCTTATCACTTTAAAACATATACATTTCCCATTCATTTGGGTCTATATCTGCACTGCGAAGTGCCTCTTTACGAGCATCCTCATCCATCCACTCAAGCTCTTTGAAATCGAGACCGGCATCAAGAATTCTCTGTACGAATTCCTGCTTCTCACTATAGCCTTCCGACTTCTTATTATCCATTTCACTGAGCATCTGGAGATAATATGAATCTCTTGCTGCCTTTTCCGATGCGCTCATTTTGCCGTCGCCGTTTATATCAAACGGAGATTTGCCATCAAAAAGTCCCATACTTTTACCTTCCTTCCCTTGTATTACACGTATTATCATACGGCAGATGCATTAATCTGCCGTATGATCACATTTTATCACATTAATTTATTTGAAGTACTCAACACCAGACTCCATGATTCTCTGGTCCTTCTCACCGAAGATGTTGATGTAATCATCTGTATCTCTTCTCTCTGAGTGACCCATCTTTCCGAGTACACGTCCGTCCGGACTTGTGATACCTTCGATTGCGAGATATGAGCCGTTGATGTTGTAGTCCTCATCCATTGTAGGATTTCCGTCTACATCTACGTACTGAGTTGCAACCTGTCCGTTCTCGAAGAGCTTCTTCAGCCACTCCTCAGATGCTACGAAACGTCCCTCACCATGTGACATAGGGATTGTGTAAACTCCGCCGAGTTCAGCCTGACTGAGCCATGGAGACTTGTTTGAAATAACCTTTGTGTATGCCATTCTTGACTGATGACGTCCGATTGAGTTACGTGCAAGTGTTGGGCTGTCGGCCTGCTGCTCTACGATCTCACCGTGAGGTACAAGTCCGAGCTTGATGAGTGCCTGGAATCCGTTACAGATACCAAGTACAAGTCCGTCTCTCTCGTTGAGGAGCTTCATCATCTCATCCTTGATCTTCTCATTACGGAATGTAGTTGCAATGAACTTACCTGATCCGTCCGGCTCATCACCACCTGAGAATCCACCAGGGAACATAACGATCTGTGCCTGAGCGATGCTCTTTGTGAATGCCTCAACAGACTCTCTGATTCCCTCTGCATCCATGTTGTTAAGTACAACTACATCTGTTACAGCGCCTGCTCTCTCGAAAGCTCTTGCTGTATCATACTCGCAGTTTGTACCAGGGAATACAGGGATGAATACACGTGGCTTAGCAACCTTATTCTTGCAAACATATATTGAATCAGCCTTATAAATAGGTGTATCAATCTTCTTCTTTTCGATTCCGCTGTCTGTAGGGAATACCTTCTTAAGACGGCCTGTCCATGCCTCGATAGCATCTTCAACAGCAATCTTGTGGCTTCCGTATGCGAAATATCCTGTATCTGTAACCTTACCGATTACCTTAGCTGAGATTCCGATCTCAACGATATCCTTAAATGATTCCGGTGTAATTGTAAATACGATTGAACCGTAATCCTTACGAGCAAGCTCATCCTTAGTGATAACATCCTTATCGATCTCAACGCCAAGCTTATTACCGAATGCCATCTTGCTGACTGCCTCGATAACACCACCGAAGCCTACTGCATAAGCAGCTTCAATCTTGTTATCCTCAACAGCACGTCTGAATGCTGCATACTTATCCATAACATCATTGTAATCAGGAATGAGGTACTCATCCTTATTGATGTCCATCTTGAGGATCAGGTTACCCGGCTTCTTAAGCTCTGTTGTTACAACATTAGGTGTTGTATTTACATCAACAGCGAATGAACAGAGTGTAGGAGGAACGTCGATATCGTTAAAGCTTCCTGACATACTGTCCTTACCACCGATTGATGGAAGTCCGAGTCCGATCTGAGCTGAATATGATCCGAGGAGTGCTGAAAGCGGCTTGCCCCAACGTGTAGCATCCTCTGTCATTCTCTCGAAATACTCCTGGAATGTAAGTCTGATCTTAGATGCATCACCACCTGATGCTGCAATCTTAGCTACAGACTCAACTACAGCATAGATAGCACCATGATATGGGCTCCAACTGAGGAGGTATGGATCGATACCGTAGCTCATCTGTGTAACTGTATCTGTCTTTCCCTTAAGTACAGGGATCTTAGCTGTCATTGTCTGGCTAGGTGAAAGCTGATACTTACCACCATAAGGCATAGTAACTGTCTCAGCACCGATTGTTGAGTCGAACATTTCAACAAGACCTCTCTCTGAAGCAACATTCAGATCTGAGAGTACATCTATCCACTTCTTCTTTACATCCTTCTCTCCGGCATCGATTCCTTCGAATGGATCTACTGTCTCATCAGGCATCTCGCAGATAACATCTGTCTCCTGGTGAGCACCGTTTGTATCAAGGAAAGCTCGGCTGATATTAACAATCTCCTTGCCTCTCCATGTAAGTACAAGACGAGGCTCCTCTGTAACTGTAGCAACCTTAACAGCTTCAAGGTTTTCCTCTCTTGCGAAATCTATCATCTTATCAGCATCTGCAGCATCAACTACACGTGCCATTCTTTCCTGTGACTCTGATATAGCAAGCTCTGTTCCGTCAAGACCTGCATACTTCTTTGGAACAAGGTCAAGATTTACTCTGAGACCTGCAGCAAGCTCTCCGATAGCAACAGATACACCACCTGCACCGAAGTCATTACATTTCTTAATAAGAGTTGTAACCTCAGGACGTCTGAAGAGTCTCTGAAGCTTTCTCTCTGTAGGAGGATTACCCTTCTGAACCTCAGCACCGCAGGTTGTAAGACTTTCAACGTTGTGTGCCTTAGAAGAACCTGTAGCACCACCGATACCGTCTCTACCTGTACGTCCACCGAGAAGGATGATAACATCGCCCGGATCAGATGAGAATCTCTTTACATTATCCTTTGGAGCTGCACCGATAACGGCACCGATCTCCATACGCTTAGCAACATAGTTTGGATGATATACTTCCTGAACAATACCTGTAGCAAGACCGATCTGGTTACCGTATGATGAGTAACCTGCAGCAGCTGTTGTAACAAGCTTTCTCTGTGGAAGCTTACCAGGCATTGTCTCCTTAAGTGACTTTGTAGGATCAGCAGCACCTGTTACACGCATTGCCTGATATACATATGTACGTCCTGACAGTGGGTCTCTGATAGCTCCACCGAGACATGTAGCAGCGCCACCGAATGGCTCGATCTCTGTAGGATGGTTATGTGTCTCGTTCTTAAAGCTTATGAGCCACTCCTCTGTCTTTCCGTCTATTTCAACAGGAACAACGATTGTGCAGGCATTGATCTCGTCTGATACGTCCATATCATCAAGCTTTCCGTCAGCACGAAGCTTCTTCATACCCATAAGAGCAATGTCCATAAGGCATGTAAACTTATCGTCTCTTCCCTTGTTAATTACAGCAGCATCAGCCTTGTACTGTTCAAATGAAGCCTCGATAGGAGCTCTGAACTTTCCGTCATTGAAGCTTACAGACTTAAGCTCTGTAGCAAATGTTGTGTGGCGGCAGTGATCTGACCAGTATGTATCAAGAACTCTGATCTCTGTCATAGATGGATCACGCTTCTCCTCTTCTGAGAAGTACTTCTTGATCCACTGAAAATCCTTATATGTCATGGCAAGTCCGAGAGAATCGTAAAGGGCCTTGAAATCATCATCTGCCATCTCTCTGAATCCGTCGAAGATCTTTACATCTTCAGGCTCAGGGAATGTCTGAACGAGTGTATCAGGCTTTTTCTGATCTGTGATTCTTGAATCAACAGGGTTTACTACATACTCTTCGATAGTCTTCTTATCTTCATCTGTAAGTGTTCCTGTGATTGCATATGTAACTCCTGACTTGATGATAGGCTCAGCTGTCTCATCAAGAAGCTTTACACACTGCTCAGCGGAATCGGCTCTCTGATCGAACTGTCCCGGAAGCGCTTCCATGGAAAATACAAACTCATCATCTGCGTGAGGGAAATCCTCCCTGTAAACAATATCTACCGGTGGCTCTGAGAAAACTGTGATAATAGCCTTCTCAAATACCTCATCACTGAGATTCTCCACGTCATAACGAACAAGCTCTCTTACCTTTACATCCTTAAGATTCAGGTAGCTTCTGAACTCTTTCGTCAGCTCGTCGGCTCTGACTGCATAGTCAGGGCGCTTCTCAACATAGATTCTTCTTACATTGCTCATGCCTTGTTCCTCCATATAATATATCAATACTAATCATCGCCTTATGGCTCAGATTATATGACTTTGCAAAATGTATGTCGAATTATAACTAAAACCTAATGTCAAATGCAACAGCTCATTACTGTACATCGATAATATATCCAGTTGCTAATCACTGCACACCGATCATCTCTTTAGCCGCAGATATAACACTGTCTGTTATATTCTCGCCGCCAAGGAGACGGGCTATCTCGGTAACTCTTTCATCAGTAGAAAGAGCACGGATATTGGTAAATGTGCGGCCTGTTTCCACAGTCTTCTCTATAACAAAGGCTGTATCTGCCTCTGCTGCTATCTGCGGAAGATGGGTGATTGCGATTATCTGATGTGAGCCTGACAGCTTCTTCATCATCTTTCCCACCTTCTGGGCCGTTACACCGCTGATACCCGAATCAATCTCATCAAAGATGAGTGTCGGGGTTCCTCCCTTTTCGGATATGGCTGACTTGATTGAAAGGAGAACTCTTGAAAGCTCACCTCCCGATGCTATCTCATTCAGCGGTCCCGGTTCTTCACCGATATTTGTCGAAATATAGAATACCGCCTTATCCATACCGTTTGCGGTACATTTCTCCAATTCCTCGAATCTCATTGAAAAATCAACTCTGTTGAAATTCAGTTCCTTCATGGAGTCTGCGATATCCTTGCACAGCTTATCCGCTGCCTTACGTCTCGCCTTTGAAAGCTTTTGAGCCCCCTTAAGCAGCTTTTCCGAAAGCTCACCCTCCTTCTTTCGAAGCGAAGCGATAGTATCATCATAACCTATAAGCTCGTCCTGTTCAACTCGAAGTGCATTTAAGGTTGAATCTATATCCTCAAGTGTCCTTCCGTATTTAACCTTGAGCGAGTTGATAAGGTTAAGTCTTGTCTCTATATCCTGCAGCTCTTCATCACTGTATTCAGAGCTGTTCATATAGTCCTTCAGCTGTTTGTTGAAGTCTCCGAGCAGCGAATCGATTTCGGACAGCATATCCGAAAGTTCCGTCGCATCCTTGTCAAGTCTCGGAAGCATCTGTATGGCACGGACAGCCCTGGAAAGCTGACTTCCTGCCGAACGATCCTCATCATATCCTGTTATGCTGTAGACCTCACTCGTTACTTCCGCAATCTCTCTTGCACTGCTTGCCTTCTTATACTGAAGCTCAAGCTCCGCATCCTCACCTGCCTTAAGACAGGCACTCTCTATCTCTGAAATCTCGTAGCTGATAAAGTCCAGCTTCTTGGCACGTTCTGCCTCATCCAGCTGCATTTCCTCCAGCTTATCAACTACTTCCTTATGTTCCATGTAAAGACGTCGCACCTCTTCTTTTAGAGCCGCAATACCGTCATCCGACGAATCCAGAAGCTCCATATGCATTTCCGGTTTCATCAGCGTTCTCTGTTCATGCTGTGCATGAAGGTTTATGAGCAGGCCGGCGGCTTCCTTTAATACCGACGCGGTTACTGTCATATTATTTATTCTGTTAATTGTTCTCGTGCCTGCGAGTCTTCTTGATATCAGAACCTCGCCATCCTCGGCATCTATTTCGAGCGCACTGAGCTTTTCCTTCATAATGTCATCCACACTGAAGAGCAGCTCGACCATTCCGTCCTTTGATTCATCACGAAGGAGGCTTCGGTCAAACTTGCCGCCGAGACCGATTCCTATCGATCCGACGATTATGGATTTACCGGCACCGGTCTCTCCCGTAAGGATATTCATACCCTCGGAGAAATCGATATCAAGCTCATCTATAAGCGCTATGTTGGAAATGTGTAAATTAACAAGCATAGTTAAAGATTAATTCCCCCTGATCTCAGCTGAAACCGATGAAGCTGCTCTGCTGTCCCTGACAGCCACAAATATGGTATCATCGCCTGCTATACATCCGACAACTCCTTCTATAGTAAGGTTGTCCACAGCCGCACCAACTGCCGAAGCCATACCCGATACAGTCTTAATGACCACCAGGTTGCCTGCAGTTTCTACAGAGATAACTCCGCTTTCAAGCACATTTTTATAGGACTGTATATTGGCAGTACCTGTGACAGCATGTGAGGTTTTACCAGCCACGTAGAATCTACCGATTCCTGCGCTGATCTTACGCAGTCCAAGCTGTCTGATATCTCTGGAAACAGTGGCCTGAGTTGTCTCATAGCCCTCTTCCCTGAGCGCATTCATAAGTTCTTCCTGAGTTTCAATTTCCTTTGAATTTATTATCTCAAGTATTTTCTTCTGTCTGTCATTTCTATTCATTTCAGTCCTCCGGCGTATACTCGCGGGCTATGCACCCAGCTTACGCCTAAGTATCTCATAAACACTTGCATTATCGAGTCTTACAAGCTTAAGACTCTTATCACTTACTCTGACCTTTGCTATATCACCGATATTCATCGTAACATTCATATATCCGTCAAAGGAAATAAGTGCTTTATTCTGTCCATTGTGACGCTTATCCACCAGCTCGAGGGAAATCTCGTCACCCTCTCCGAAGATAACGCTTCTCATTGAAAGAGAATATGGTGATATAGGTGTCATAACCAGAAGACTTGCTCCCGGATTTACTATGGGACCTCCTGCAGACAGGTTATATCCTGTGGAACCCGTAGGTGTTGCGATTATAACTCCGTCGGCCTCGCATTCATCAAAGAATTCGCCGTTAAGATATATCTTAAATCCGATAAGCTTCAGCATTGACTCACGTCCGAGAACGGCATCATTCAGTGCATGAATGTTATCATGTATTATCTCGCCGTCACGAAGGATCGTGCCCTTCAGCTTCTTTCTCTCTTCTATTCTGTAATCACCGTCGATCATCCTGTCGACCATGGTCTTCACATCGGCTACATTTACCTCAGTAAGAAAGCCCACAGTTCCGAGATTGACGCCGATCATAGGAATATCATGGTTCTCAATGAGATGGGACACCCTCAGCATAGTCCCGTCACCGCCCATGACAATTACCATATCTCCGGATTCGAAGCTGTCATCATCGATTCCCGCTTCCTCGTTATAATCTCTGACGCTGAATATGCTGACAGACTTACCCTTTGACTTGATATAGTCCGCAAGCATTTCCGACTGCTTCAGGTCCTTATCCTTCAATTCATTTGCAATTATAATGAATTTTTCGCATTTCTTCATAAGCACTCACCCTATTAAAAAGCAGGTGTATAGGTTATTTATCCAGTGTCTCGTGACTCTTCTCCACAAGAGCGTGTATATCATAGTCGAAGCTTTCTGCATCTGCCTCAGACTTTGATATATACATAAGATACTCAATATTTCCTTCCGGTCCCTTGACCGGTGAAAAGTCGAGTCCGCATACCTTGAAGCCCTCTGCCTCGGCATAACCCGTACATGCAACGATAACCTCTTCATGTACAGATCTGTCTCTTACTACGCCCTTCTTACCTACCTTCTCACGGCCTGCCTCAAACTGAGGCTTGATAAGGCATACGCCTCTTCCTTCATCGGTAAGCAGTTCCTTCATAACAGGAAGGACCTTTGAAAGGGAAATGAAAGAAACATCTACGGAAGCAAACTGCGGTCTTTGTTCCAGATCCTCAGGCTTCACATAACGGATATTCGTCTTTTCCATACAGACAACACGTTCATCCTCCCTCAGCTTCCAGGCGAGCTGTCCGTATCCAACATCTATGGCATAAACAAGGGACGCACCGTTCTGCAGCATACAGTCGGTAAATCCGCCTGTTGACGCTCCTATATCCATGCATACGAGATTTTCCAGCTTAATGCCGAAAACCTCCATAGCCTTTTCAAGCTTAAGACCGCCGCGGCTTACGTAAGGCAGAGTCTTTCCCCTGACCTCAATCTTTGCCGTTTCCGGAAATGTGCTGCCGGCCTTATCTTCTTTTTCTCCATCGACATATACAATGCCTGCCATAATGCTTGCCTTAGCCTTTTCTCTGGACTCGGCAAGTCCCTGTTCAACCAGCAGGACATCAAGTCTTTTCTTGCTCATATATCAGATCCCCATTTCCTTGGCAATCTTATTATAGATTGATTTTTCATCCAATCCCTGTGTTTCCTTAAGTCTAGGCACACATCCGTGCGGCAGCTTCTCATCCTTTACGCAGAAATGTAAGAATCTGCACTTAGCGCCCGACTCCATCATTATATAGGCAACCTCTTCGCCCACACTTCCCTCTCTTATAGTATCTTCAAGGAGGGCAACTATATCATAGTTCTTCAGTGTCTCGCTGATACGTTCAGAGTCAAGAGGCTTGATAAATCTGAGGTTTATCAGAGCAGGTGTCATACCTGTCTTATCCTTTATCTTCTCTCTGATATTTACTGCGGTCTCAACCATATCGCCCACACCTATCAGTGCAACACTCGGTCCCTTATAATCACCGACCGTAGTTGAGAAGTTCATTACCTCAGCACGTCCCTCGATAAATCTTGTGGACTTCTCATCTCCGTCATGGAAGCAGCGTCCCTTGTTGTACTTTATCGCAACAGGTCCGTCAACTGTCATGGCATAATCGAGAGCGGCTTCCAGCTCATGTCTTCCCTTCGGAGCTATTATTGTAAGTCCCGGCATACTTCTGAGATAAGAAGTATCATAAATACCCTGATGGGTCTCACCGTCATCTCCTACAATTCCGGATCTGTCTATGGCAAATATAACATGAAGCTTCTGAAGACAAACATCATGAAGCATCTGGTCATATGCTCTCTGAAGGAATGATGAGTAAATGGCAACCACCGGAACATATCCGCCCTTGGCAAGTCCTGCTGCAAAGGTTACCGCATGCTGCTCGGCAATACCAACATCAAAGGTTCTGTCCGGGAATTTCTTGCTGAACTTACGTATTCCCGTACCGCTTCCCATGGCAGCTGTAATTGCAACCAGCTTATCATTCTTCTCACCGATCTCAATAAGCTTCTTAGCAAATACATCAGTATTTGTAAGAACCTTCTCGGTTGAAAGAGGCTTTCCTGTATCTATATCGAAAGGTCCGACGCCATGGAAATATTCCGGATGTCTTTCGGCAACCGCAAATCCACGTCCCTTTACTGTCTTTACATGAACTATAACAGGCTTGTTAAGTTCGAAGGCATCCTTGAAGATCTTAACCATCTCAGGGATGTTATGTCCGTCGATAGGACCTACATAGGTAATACCCATTTCCTCGAACATGGAACCCGGAATAAAAAGGTTCTTGATGGAATCCTTGGAACGCTTGATTCCCTTGGCCATCTTCATACCTACATCCGGAATATTGAGAAGTGCATTCTCCACGTTCAGCTTAAGATCGTTATAGGTCTTACCTACACGAAGCTTGTTAAGACTCATTGAAAGGCCGCCGACATTCTTAGAAATGGACATTTCATTATCATTAAGAACAACCAGACAGTTTGACTTAAGCTGAGACATCTGATCCAGTGCCTCGTATACCATACCGCCTGTCATTGATCCGTCTCCGATTACCGCACAGATTTTCTCATCCGTGCCACGGAGTTCTCTTGCCGCAACAAGTCCCATTGCAGCAGAAAGAGACGTGGAGCTGTGTCCTGTATTGAAAGCATCCGCGTCTGATTCAGAAGTCTTCGGGAATCCGCTGATACCGCCGAACTGTCTAAGCTTATAGAAGTCATCCTTCCTGCCTGTAAGTATCTTATGTGTGTAGGCCTGATGTCCTACATCAAATATCAGCTTATCTTCCGGAAAATCCATACATAAATGAAGTGCCATTGTAAGCTCTACTGCTCCGAGATTCGAAGCCAGATGACCACCGGTACGGCTCACATTTCCTACGATAAAGGAACGTATCTCGCCGGCCAGTTCTTCCAGGTCAGCCTCATCTATGTTTTTTATATCATTCTGTTTATTAATTTTATCAAGAAGATCCATAATTATATCAGCTGTTTCTTCCTGCGAGCTTCTCCACAAGCTCCTTCAGAAGTACAGCCTCCTCTCTGTCAGGTGTAGTAATGACTGAATCCAGTATACCCAATACTGATGCAGTCTTTGCGTTAACATAGTTCTCAGCAGCCTCTACCCCATAAACAGCCGCATATGTACTCTTATTATTCTTCTCATCCTGGCCGACCTCTTTACCCAGAGTTTCGGCATCGGAGATAATATCTAGGATATCATCCCTAACCTGAAATGCAAGTCCTAAATCACGACCTGCTGTTTCAAGCTTCTCAACATCAGATGCCTCGGCACCCGCAAGTATAGCTCCAATCATGAAAGGAGCCTCTATAAGAGCTGATGTTTTCTTCTCATAAATGAAGTCTCTTTCTTCCTCGGTAATGGCCTTTCCCGAGAGCATTACGTCTGCACTCTGGCCGCCAAGCATTCCCTGCATACCGGTCTTCTTTATAAGAACCGAAAGAGCACTTCCTATTGCAGCACTGCCCGGATTTTCATCAAGAGCAGAAACCGCAGTTTCATATGCGAGATTCATAAGTGCGTCTCCCGCAAGTATAGCAGCATCCTCACGATATTTCACATGAACCGTCGGCATTCCTCGTCTCAGCGAATCGTTATCCAGCGCCGGAAGGTCGTCATGAATGAGTGAACTTGTATGTATCATTTCGATGGCAGACATGAAGCGGCGAAGCACCTCTTCATCCGCTGAGGCTGCATCCACGCTGCTTGCTGCAGCGGCATCTGACTTAGCCTCTCCCGCAAGTGACTTATAAACAAGATACATGATCAGAGGTCTTATCCTCTTTCCGCCCGAAGACATGGCATAAGCCATAGCCTCCGCAACTATCTCTGAAGGTCCCTCCGGTGCAGGTACATACTGCTGCACTATATTATTAACTTTATCGGTAAGTTCCGTTATATTCATAATCTATTCATTCTCCGAAAGAATTATAATCTCCTTCTCCACATCTTCAAGATTCTTCCTGCATTTCTCGGAAAGCTCAACGCCCTCCTTATAAAGTGCCAGTGAATCCTTCAGCGATGTGCCCTTATCCTGAAGAAGTGTGTTTATCTCTTCGATACGCTTCATAGCATCTTCTATACTGAATTCTTCCGAAGTTTTTTTCTTCTTTTCAGCCATATCTTCCTCTTAATCCAAATCCTAGTCATCAATCCTTATAGGTCTCAACAACCTTGGCTTCTATACGTCCGTCGTGAACAGTAACCGTAATGTCATCGCCCTGCTTCACATCGTTCACTCCCGTCACAGGCTTATCCCCTTCGGAAATGTACCCGAAACCGTTGATCAGCTTGGCTGTCGGTGATAATCCGTTCAGTCTCTCAAGGTCGATCATAAAGCGGTTCTTAACTGATGTAAGCTTATCCTGCATGACTCTCACAAGTCTGTCGGATATCATGGCGAGTCTCATCTGATTATCATTCAGCAGCTTTTCCGGACTCAGCTTATCCAGTCCGTTCTTTAGATTATCAAGTCTGTGAACGGTCTCACGGTATTTCAGCATAAATGAATTATCAAGCTCTGCCCTGGCTCTTCTCACACGGCTCAGTGTCTCCATAACATTATCTATGGCAAGCTCTGCAGCTGCCGAAGGAGTCGGCGCCCTGAGATCGGCCACATAATCGGCAATAGTGTTATCTATCTCATGTCCCGTACCGGATATGATCGGTGTTTTTGCGGCATAGATAGCTCTTGCAAGTATCTCCTCATTAAATGCCCAGAGATCCTCGATGCTTCCGCCTCCTCGTCCGATGATTATGGTATCAAGCCCCATTGTATCAAGCTTTTCTATACCTTTAACAATGGATGCCGCAGCGCCCTCACCCTGTACCTTTGCAGGATAGAGATACAGCTGGACATACGGATTACGCCTGCGGGATACATTTATTATATCCTGAATGGCGGCACCGGTCGAGGCAGTAACTATTCCGACCTTTTTCGGATGTTCGGGAATAGGCTTCTTAACCTCAAAATCGAAGAGTCCTTCTTCATAAAGCTTGTTCTTAAGCTTTTCGTACTCTTCGAATAGTTTTCCCTTTTCATCAGCGGCGAGAACGATGCTGTTGGCATACAGCTGATATCGGCCGTCACGCTCATATACTTCGACGGAACCGCTGACCCTTATCTGCTGGCCTGTTTCCATCTTAAATCTGAGCCCGCGCTCTCTTTTGCCCTTAAACATAACACAGGGCACAGAACTCTCCGCGTCTTTTATGGTAAAGTATATGTGCCCCATACTATGGTATTTACAGTCTGATATTTCTCCGATAACTGTTACATTTCTCAAAATATAATCACTGCTTATCAGGTTCTTTATGTAGTTATTTAATCTGCTGACAGTATATTCCTTCATACCCTATCAACTTTCATACTGAGTTTATTTATCAGTTCTGTCTGCGATGATTCCGGCAAGCACTCCGTTAATGAAGCAGGATGCCTTCTCACCTGAATATTCCTTTGCTATCTCAACTGCTTCGTTGATTGCAACAGCATTAGGGATATCATCATCATGAAGAATCTCGTAGGTAGCCAGTCTGAGAATAGCCAGCTCCTCCTTGCCGAGTCTCTCCAGCTCCCAGTTACGTGAGCTGCTACGAAGTGTCTCGTCAAGCTCACCCAGATGCTCGATTATTCCCTTAACCTTCTGAGTGATATATGCTTCATCCTTCTTTGTAAGCTTTATCTTGTCTTCCTCTTCAAGCGGCTCCTCGATAAGCAGCTTCAGGGCATCGATATTATCTGCCGTCTGCTCATCCATTTTATCAGCGCCGTAAAAAGGAATCTGAAAAACTATTTTAAATATATACTCTCTCAGCTCGTGTCTTGTCATATGATTATTCTCCGAATTCTATTCCCGATACCTTAACATTTACAGTCAAGCACTCAAGGCCTGTCATTGTGAGGAGTGCGGTCTTAACCTTCTCCTGCACATTTGCAGAAACCTCAAGTATATTGTATCCGAATTTTATCTGAATGGATGTGGTAACTCTGACCTTCTTGCTGCCGTCCTCTGCATCTTCGTAGGAAACGACAACACCTTTGGAAAGGTTCTTCTTTCCGAGCTTTGCTACAAGCTCTCTTGATATATCTCCGGTCAGTCTTGCAACTCCGTCAACCTCAGTAACAGCAAGTCCGACTATGCTTGATACAACGTCGTCTGCTATCTGGATCACACCGGATCCGGCATTTTCAGCTACCATATATTTAGTATCCTTATTGTCTTTCTTTACATCTGCCATGAGTTATACCTCCATATGCAAGAATCACTGCTTTTGTTTTTCCTTTTCCTTATACTTATGAGCCTGTTCAAGCATCATATTCTTAACCTTCATGAGACGGACCTGAGTACTTCTCTCGTTCTCATCCAGCTTCATCGTGATATATCTGATACCTTCCTTTGTTTCAGGAATGATTACATGCTCGAGAGCATTTACACGTCGTCTGGTCTTCTCAATCTCGGCAGCCATAAGCTGACATGATTTCTCAACCTCAGCGAGCTTGAGCATGTCCTTAAATACTTCCTGCAGAGAATCCACAGCATAATCAAGGTCTCCCGATGTGAAGGCAAAACCGTAGGAATAAATATCATTCGAATCGGCTGTCTTTGTCTTGAAATCATAAACAGGGATATCTACGCTCATTACATTTTTCTTATCTGTAACAAGGCTTATCTCCTGCTTAGGAGCCATAAGTGCACTGCGGAGCTCTTCATCAGACATTCCGGCCTTTGCGAGAACGAAGTTGTTGTTGGCATTTTTGATTCCCTTCTCAACCTTCTCACGAAGCTCCATATTTACTTTTACAAGATCCAGAAACTCACGCATAAGCTCATCGCGCTTATCCTTAAGAAGCCTGTGTCCCTTAACAGCGGTACCAAGCTTCTTCTTAAGGCGCGTAAGTTCCATTCTCGTAGGATTTATCTGTGTAGCAGCCATAAGGCACTCCTTTATCTCTTTTCGTAGAACTCGTCTAAGAACTTCTCGTTAATTCTCTTAAGCTCTGAACGAGGAAGAATTCTGAGCAGATCCCAACCGATATCAAGAGTCTCCATGATATCACGGTCAGCTCTGTATCCCTGTGATACATACTTCTTCTCGAACTCATCAGCAAACTTAGCATAGAGAAGATCTATCTCTGTGAGAGCTGCCTCACCGAGGATTACCATGAGCTCCTTAGCTTCCTTACCACGAGCGTAAGCTGAGAACAGCTGGTTCATGGTTGCAGCATGGTCTGCTCTGGTCTTTCCGTCACCGATACCCTTATCCTTAAGACGTGACAGTGAAGGGAGAACATCGATAGGCGGTGTAATACCCTTTCTGTAAAGCTCACGTGAAAGGATGATCTGTCCCTCTGTGATATATCCTGTAAGGTCAGGGATAGGATGTGTCTTATCATCCTCAGGCATTGTGAGGATAGGGATCATCGTGATTGAACCCTTCTTTCCTCTCTGACGTCCTGCTCTTTCGTACATCTGAGCGAGGTCAGTGTACATGTATCCAGGATAACCTCTACGTCCCGGAACTTCCTTACGTGCGGCAGAAACCTCACGAAGTGCGTCTGCGTAGTTTGTGATATCTGTCATGATTACAAGAACGTGCATGTCCTTCTCAAATGCAAGATACTCTGCAGCTGTAAGAGCCATATGCGGTGTAGCGATACGCTCTACGGCAGGGTCGTTAGCAAGATTGATAAAAAGAACTGTTCTGTCGATAGCGCCTGATTCACGGAAGGATTCCTCGAAGAAATGTGCTTCCTCGAATGTGATACCCATAGCCGCAAATACAACGGCGAACTGCTCGTCTGTTCCCTTAACCTTAGCCTGACGTGCAATCTGTGCGGCAAGCTGTGCATGAGGGAGACCTGAAGCTGAGAAAATAGGCAGCTTCTGTCCACGAACAAGTGTGTTAAGTCCATCGATAGCGGATACACCGGTTTCAATGAACTCTGAAGGATATGCTCTGGCAGCCGGATTCATCGGGAGACCATTGATATCCATTCTTGCATCCGGAAGGATTTCCGGACCATCATCTATAGTACGTCCGAGACCGTCGAAGACACGTCCGAGCATATCCTCAGATACGCCGAGCTCCATAGTACGGCCTGTGAACTTAACCTTACTGCTTTCAAGGTTAATACCTGTTGAGTTTTCAAAGAGCTGAACAAGTGCGTTTGTTCCATCAATCTCAAGAACCTTACACTTTCTCTTCTCTCCGTTAGCAAGCTCGATCTCACCGATTTCGTTATACTTAACGTTCTCGACTTCACGAACGAGCATAAGAGGACCAGCGACCTCCTGTATAGTACGATATTCCTTAGGCATCAGTCCTCCTCCTTTCTGATAGAAGCTGCCATCTGACGATGGAGTTCCTCTGATACTTTTTCGTATTCGCGATCGATATCTGCTTCAAGTGTGTACTTGTAACGTCCGATATCCTCACGAACCGGAAGTGCTACGATCTCGTTGATATTTGCACCATCCTTAAGGGCATCTACACCCTGCTGATAGAAGGCATATACAAGCTTCATCATGTAATACTGCTTACGAAGTGATGTATATGTATCAACCTCATCGAAGGAGTTCTGATGCAGGAAGTCCTCACGGATACTTCTTGCTGCTTCCATCTTAAGTCTGTCCTGTGGAGAAAGGGCATCCATACCTACCATCTTAACGATTTCGTTAAGGGAAGCCTCTTCCTGAAGAAGACTCATAAGTTCCTGTCTGGTTGACATCCAGTCCTTCTCAACTTCGTCGTTGAACCAGTCTTCCATCTCATCGAGATAGTTACTGTAAGAATTCAGCCAGTTGATAGCAGGGAAATGTCTCTGATATGCAAGGCTTGAATCCAGTGACCAGAATACCTTTACGATACGGAGTGGTGCCTGTGATACAGGCTCTGAAATATCACCACCCGGAGGAGATACGGCACCGATAGCTGAAAGAGCACCTTCTCTCTCATCACTACCGAGACATACCACATGTCCTGCTCTCTCGTAGAACTGTGCAAGACGTGATGCAAGGTAAGCAGGATAACCTTCCTCACCAGGCATCTCCTCGAGACGTCCTGACATCTCACGAAGGGCCTCTGCCCATCTTGATGTTGAGTCAGCCATGAGGGCTACTGAGTAACCCATGTCTCTGAAGTACTCTGCAAGTGTGATACCTGTATAGATTGATGCCTCACGGGCAGCAACCGGCATATCGGAAGTATTTGCGATGAGGATAGTTCTCTTCATGAGAGACTCTCCTGTCTTCGGATCCTTGAGTTCAGGGAACTCGTTAAGAACGTCAGTCATCTCATTTCCACGCTCGCCACATCCGATATATACGACTATATCTGCATCTGCCCATTTAGCAAGCTGATGCTGGATAACTGTCTTACCTGAACCGAATGGTCCCGGAACGGCAGCAACACCACCCTTAGCTATAGGGAAGAATGTATCTACTACTCTCTGTCCTGTTACAAGAGGCATCTTTGGAGGAAGCTTCTTCTGGTAAGGTCTACCCTTACGTACAGGCCACTTCTGCATAAGTGTAAGCTCCTTGTCTCCTGATGCTGTCTCAACAACAGCTACAGTCTCTTCTACGGTATAAGAACCGCTTGAGATGCTCTTTATTGTTCCTTCGATACCGAAAGGAACCATGATCTTCTGTGTAACTACAGAGGTCTCTTCTACTGTACCGATAACATCACCTGCAACAACCTTGTCGCCTACAGCTGCAGTTGCTACAAACTCCCACTTTGCCTCACGGTCAAGTGAAGGAACCTCAACACCTCTGTCGAGGAGATTGCTTCCTGTAACCTCAAGGATCTTAGTAAGAGGTCTCTGGATTCCGTCGTAGATAGAACCCATAAGTCCCGGTCCAAGTTCAACCGAAAGAGGTACGTCCATAGACTCAACCGGTTCGCCCGGTCCAAGGCCTGATGTTTCCTCGTAAACCTGAATAGATGCCTCGTCACCGTGCATCTCGATTATCTCTCCGATAAGTCGTTTATCACTAACACGCACAACGTCGAACATGTCCGCATTTCTCATGCCTGTTGCGATAACGAGAGGTCCTGCGACCTTCTTGATCTTTCCAATTACTCCCATGGAAAGTTTCTCCTTTCCCTTGTTTTCTATATATCGTTACTGTATGTTACCAATCTACTGTTTACCGAACAGTATGTCCGATCCGACTGCCTGTTCAACTGACTTGCGAACTGACATGATTCCTTCTCCGGTATTACCCTTAACACCCGGAATAAGAATGATTGCCGGTGACATTCTGCTCTTATACTGATTGATCTTTTCTTCAAGTAAGACAGCAAGCTCTTCGGTGATATATATGATACCGAATCCACTGTTCGCAAGCGTTGTAAGCCTCTTTGATGCAGTCTCCGGATTATCTACCGGAAATGTGCTGAGGCCGAGAGCTGCAAAGCCGTAAATGCTGTCATAATCTCCCATAACCGCTATCTTATCCATACATCTTCCTTACCCTTTCCGATATTATCCGGTCAGGAAAGCCATTTGCTTTGGCTGTAAGGATGATTCTTACCATCCTTATCTCATTCTGACGAGCAAGATAATATGCAACTACAGGTCCGACTGACTGAATGTTGTTCTTCTGATTCATGATCTTCTTGATCATTACATCATCACACCACTTCTCAAAGCTTGAGAAGGATTCGTTAACAGCCTCAGCCGCTTCGCTGTAATCTGTATGTGCGAGGAAATTCAGAAGTTCTTCCTTTCCCGCAGCCGCAGCCTTAGCAAGCGCTTTCACATCAAATGCCTTACAAGGGCAAAGTGCTTCAAGAATGAAATCATAAGACTTCTTCGTTCCGCATCCTCTGACGGCAATCTTGATATCTGCTGTCGCAACCTTTGACTCTGCATAATCTATAAGAAAACTGTCACGCGTTTTAGCTGCCTCACTGATCATAGCTTCGAGACACGCTCTGTCTATGATGGAATCACATCTCTGTCCGTCACGGGCAGTCAGCATGACATCTTTTGCTGTTTCTGCAGCCTTACTCATATATGGCGGCAGCTTTTCAAAAGAGTTTTCTCTGATAATTGTTTTCAGTTTTTCACCATCAAATCTACTGCTTGAATAAAATGCTCTCGGGTCATCCGCCTCATCTGTACAAACCTGCTTTACCGCAGTTTTCAGATTATGGAAATATTCCCTGAACATAAGAATATCGATGACATTCTCTCCGACACCCAGCTCACTGAGCACCTCAGAGGTCTTAGCTTCCTCAACACTGAGAAGCTCTTCAGCTTCCTTTGTATCACTGTTACCCCAGCCTCTCTCATTGAGATATGTGATAACGGCTTTCTCGGACGGAAGACCTGAGATTGTCTGAATATCAGCATCCTTCAGCAGACTTTTTTCCTTCGTGCGAATACACGCAACCGCATATATATAATCTGCGTCTCTCATTTTATATCCTCATGTAATCTCTGCTGTATGAATATCATTAGTTCCAGAGTATAGAATTAACTATATCCTGAAGCTTGTCATGATTTTCTTCAAACAGAGCTTTAAATGTACAATTTTCTTCAATCTGGCCATATTTAAGTATGAAGCCGCTCTTTATATCACCGGATGTTCCGGCAATCTTCAGTGTGCCGCCCTTTGAAGCTGCTATCTTAGCTGCTTCTGCTGCAAAGTCAGTCGGCATTCTCTTCATATCTTCCTCAGATACGAACAGCTCTCCGTCTCCCTTTCCTGCTGATTTTTCGATCAGCTTTAAAAGTGTACCGAAGTATTCCTCTGCAGGAGCCTTTTCAAGCGATTCCAGAGCCTTAGTGATTGTAGACTCGATCATATTCTGTCTTGCGTTCAGGAATATGAGCTTTGCAGCCTGCTCACTCTGGGCATTATATCTTTTAACAGCCAGTTCTATCTTCTTGTCTGATTTTGCATTCTCTTCAACAGAGTATACAAGACACTCTTTTCTGGTCTTCTCGAGAAGATCGGCAGCCTTAGCTTCAGCTTCGCTGATTATTTCGGCAGCCTTTGTCTCGGCAGACGCCTTGATAGAGCTGATTATCTTTTCAATACCAGCCATGGTGTGCTCCTTTCTTCTTTCTAACATTTGAAATAAAAGTATTACTTCAACCAGATTTACTGATATTGAAGTAATACGGATTGCTACGTTGCTGCGCAACTTTCGCAATCCTAGAAGAGATTCGCATTCCGCACTATCGTGCTGCATGCTCATCTCTTCTAACCGATCTATGCACATGCAGCCTTTCATGCGAGCTTGAGGCTGCATGTGCATATTCGGTATTACTTCAAGATGTTTGTAACTGAAAGAATCGAAATAAGCAGTGCAAGAATAGCATATGTCTCTACCATTGCTGGGAAGAGCATTGCCTTACCGAACTGATCCGGCTTCTTTGCTACTACACCGATAGATGCTACTGATGTCTTACCCTGGTGGATAGCTGATACAAGACCTACGATTGCGATTGGCATGCATGCTGCGAAGAATGCCCAACCCTGCATTGTTGTAAGTGTAACACTTGCACCACCGAGTACTCCGATCTGTGAAAGTGCGATGAATGTAACGAGAAGTCCGTAGATACCCTGTGTACCGGGAAGAAGCTGAAGGATAAGAACCTTAGCGAACTGTGCCGGGTCCTCACTTACAACACCTGCTGCAGCCTGACCACCCTTTGCAACACCAAGAGCCGATCCGATACCTGCAAGAATAGTAGCAAGTGCAGCTCCTACTATAGCAATAACATTACCTAATTCCATTTTAGTTTTCCTCCTTGATTTCAACATGATTATTGATCGTTTTAAATGGCTTGAAGCTTTCGCCTCCGCCGTCGTAGAACTTGCTAAAGAACTCTACATACTGAAGCCTGTTTGTATGAACGTAGGCACCCAGAAGGTTTATAGCAAGGTTAAGTATATGTCCGAAGATAAATACAACTATGAATACTATGACTCCGATAACTGTATTTCCCTTCATGCTGGCCATCATATTTATAACGTTTGCGATAACTCCTGTCGCAAGTCCCAGCGCCAGAAGTCTTGAATACGAAAGTACATCGGACAGCCATGATGTAACTCCGTATATATCATAAGCTCCGAGAGCAACTCTGAGACCCCAGTTCTTATTTGCTCTGCCGGACATGAGAAGAATTATCACAAGTCCGCCGATGGTAAGAACCTTTGCCAATGTATTTGCCCAGTCAGGGAACACGATCTGTGATCCTGCTATCGAAGCAAAGATACTTGAAGGAACAAGCATAAGTACCAGTCCGAGTATGAACATGTACCATGCTACTATATCGCTCACAAAGCCTACGATATCCTTGGCTCTCAGGTACTCATATCCCTTAACCGCAAGTCCTGCGAAAAGATGGATAAGTCCGAATACCATACACCAGATAAGAAGTCTCATAGGATTCTCGAGTGGTGCAAACCATATAGGTTTAAGGATCGGTGTCTCACCGGTATAACCGAAGAAGGTCTTTGCGATAACGTCTATCGCATCACCGAAGAAACCGCCGTACATGAAGCCCCAGAAGGCTGTTGAAAGGCCGCACCAGAAGAACAGCTGCAGCATTTTCTTCATGCCTGTTTCGATTCTCTTATACTTCAGAAGTACTATGCCCGTAACTATGGACATAAGTAATCCGTATCCTGCATCGGAAAGCATCATTCCGAAGAAGAATACGTAGAAGAACGACATTATTGTTGTAGGATCAGCTCTTCCATGCTGCGGAAGGCCGTAAGATTCAAGTACACCCTCGACTGTTGATGAGAACTTGTTGTTTCTCAGTATAACCGGAGGTGTATCATCCTTTGTTGTCTCTTCAAAATCTACCACGGCATCGAATTTCTCAGTAAGCACCTTACTGATCTCCTCTGCCTTTTCCTTCGGTACCCAGCCCTCAAGGAAGAATACATTCTGTGACTGAGGTATCGCACCCAGTACTCTGTACTTCTCCGCTCTCGTTCTGTAATAGTCCGACGCTATCTCATATTTCTGTCTGAATCTTCCGTAGGATGCTATCTCCGCTTTGGACTTTGCTATTCTGTCCTGCTCCTGAGCTATCTCACGTTCACGCTTCTTGATCGCATCGATCGGCTTTCTGTGAGTTATGAAAGGCTGCTTTACGAAGCCTCCCTGTCTCAGGTTCTCCTCCACCTTAGCTGCTATATCATTTGTGCACATTACACAGCAGCAGGTAAGCTGGTTTTCGGAGCTTACTACATCCACCTCTATCGGAACCGGCTCTTCCATATCGCCTGCAGCGATAGTCAGTATATCCGACTCCTTATAGAGTGCAGGAAAACTACCAATCAGGATTGTTGTCTTCCTTGTTCCGGTACTGTTCAGCGGAATATCCAGCTTCTCCCATGGTCTGAGAGATGCTATTTTGTTTGATTTACGAGCTATGTTGCTTTCCGCCTCTGCTATGTCCTTTTCAAGACTCAGCATTGACTTGGTGTGACTGTAGTACTCGGAAACGTGTTCTATAACTTCCTTCTGCTCGGATCTTTTAACCAGCGGCTTTTCCAGCCCCAGTCCCGAGGACTTCGGAATCATTTCCAGTACATGATCGAAGGCATCAGCTATCTTCTCAAACTTCGTTCTGTCCTGCGAAGTATCCATAGTCTGATATTCTTCGGAATCACCCAGGATAAGCTCCATGGCTCCCGTACGTTGCAGAAATTCCAGGACTTCTTTTCTATGCTGCTTCAGCGCATAGACCGAAAGTTTCTGCATCTCTAAGATTGCCAACTCTTGTCCCGCCTTTCTACTTATTATTTACTATCTCGTCGTTAATAGCTTTTATTGCTTCGGCTTCTTTAGCCGCAGCACGCTCAGTCATCTCCTTCGCTTCCTTTTCAGCATCGCCCGATGTTTTGTTGTGAGTAGTCTCACCATTCTGAGCGGCACCTTCAAGTCCCTGACTGAGATAATCTTCTGTTTCTGCTTTTGCCTTTAACTTCAGTTCCTCTGCATCGGCCTCTGCCTGCTTACGAATATCGACTGCTTTCTGCTTTGCAGCTTCGATTATTTCATCAGCTTCTGCCTCTGCCTGACTGACAGCTTTCATAGCTTCTTCAAGCATACAGGTAAAACCCTCCTGTCTTACAATGTGCTGCCAAATCCCAAGATTTTCACCCGGACCCGAACAGCCAATCTGTATTGTAACAAATAACGCGAATAATCACAACTAAATCAAGCAAAAAAATATGTCAGCAGACTATAAAAATCTGCTGACATATTTCATGCAATTTTTCATTAAATTAGAGCTATTTAACCCGTTTCCGGGCGTTCGCTCTCAACATCGTTGATTATGGCTCTGTATCGTCCGTCAACTATCCTTATATTCTCATCATCTGCCATGCAATCCTTGTCATAGGCTGACTTAAGAGTTATATGCACATCCGACTTCTGTATTACCACCTTCGAATCCTTAATACTCTCTACCGGACTGCCAAAAATGACTGCCTTATCGCCGTTTACGATAGCTCTGAAAGTGGCTGTATTATATCTGAATTCACTCTTTCCGTTCATACTTCCTATGGCACTGCAGCGTTCCCCACGCACATTTACATGAGTCGCAGCCTCATGTATATCTATATAGGCCATGTCACCGTTGATACTTCCCAGTGCCACCAGCTCCTTGCCGCTTGCGTAGCATTTGAGGGATGAACCCCAGACGCGGAGCTCCACATTTCCGTCTATGGATCCGACACAGGCGCCTCTGAGGACTGCCATGTTGCACTCGAAGTCACAGGTATGAATATCCAGCGGTGCACTTCCGATAAATGTACCGACTCCCACGGCAATCTCGGCATTTATGGTAATCACATATCTGCCCTTGCCTATACACAGCTCTCCGCCGAGTCCGGAACCGATTCCCACGCACTGATATCCGTTTATATTGATATATATGGAACCATCCTGATAGAAGCTTATCTTACCGTGTCTCCTGTCAAGCGAATTACCTATAGCATATCCCTTGCTGGAATTCGTTGTGATATAGAGATCTCCGTCACCCTCAATCTCCAGAGATGCGCTTTCAGAAACCTTTATTCCTCCATTCTCAAGATGATTATCACCTATCAGATCCAGGATCACATTACAGTTCTCACCCACTCTGATAACAGGCTTCGATAGAGAATTCGACAGATACACATTTTCGAAGGTAACCCTTCCGTCGTATCCGTCTACCAGCTCAAGGCTGATTCCCGTCTTCGCTCCCGGCGTTCCGACAATGGTTATATCCTTATGGATAGCCTTCGGATCACCGATAACTATAGTCTCTATTCCCTTCTTCACAAGATTATTCAGGACTATCCTGTTGGTACGTCCCGCAAGATACTTCTTGTAGCCGTCCTGTGAGGTTCCCTGAATGTAGAAGGATACTATCTCCTTCTTCTTGTTTTCATCTATCTCATCTATAACCTCCAGCTGCGGACGGGCTGTATAGTAGCCCTGGATAAGGTCGGCTCCGAGCTCTATGATCTCTTGAAGCTCTTCCACGGTCTCAACCCCTTCCGCTATGGCCAGTATGTTATTCTCGTGACAGAATTCGATTATGTTCCTTACAAAATGCTTCTTCTGCGAACTATTCTGAATATCCGAAAGAAGCGATCTGTCTATCTTTACGAAGTTCGGCATATATCTGAGAAGATTACTGATATTGGAATATCCCGTACCGTAATCATCTACAGCGAACTCCAGATTAAATGTCTCGTTATGCTGCTTTATCCTTTCAAGGTCCTCGTTACTGAGCTCTGCCTGTTCGGTAAGCTCCACTATAACTCCCGATTTGTTTGCCATAAGCAGATCTGAAATCTCGCTGAAGGATTCTTCGTCCAGGCTGCAGCCCGGTATACTGTTGATAAAAACCTTTCTGTCTTTAAAATGTGCGCCTTCATCTTCTACCCTGTGGAGTACATTTAAGAAGGTAAGCTTCTCCACATCCTGAAGTCTTCCAAGCATTTCCGCGTACTTAAGTACCGTGAGCGGCGATATCCTCTTTTCGGTCTTTGTTCTCATAAGAGCCTCATAAGAGAATATCTCTCCGGTCTTAGCTGAGATGATCGGCTGGAAATGATACTCGAAAAGATTATTATCAAGAAGTCTTTCAACTTCATTGAGCTCTTCCTTCTCATCCCGGGAAAGATTTGCTATAGCAGGCTTATTCTTCTTATCGGATGAGCGTACCGGCATCTTACATACCAGATTCTCTGAATTCCTGCTGAGAATAAGATTCATGAGCATCTCTCTTCTCAGGCATTCAAGTCCGGTGGACAGGGTATCTGTCCACATTCTGAATATCTCATCGTATGAATATTTCAGGCCGTCATAGCTTACTACAGAATAGCCGAAGCTCTTCTCCTCAAAGAAGATAGGTGAGAAAATATAGCACTCCGGATTAGCTGAGCTCCATAATTCCGGAAGCATCTCATCCTGCTGAAAACGATCCACTATACTTACGGCATTCCTTGAAGGAACACCTGAATAGTACTTGATCGCATGTATCATCTGTTTTGTATAGCCCTTTACAGGCATATTTATGCGGCTGAAACCTTCCTCCATCGCCCACTGGGTATTAAGACACAGATGATAGCTCTTAATATTCTTTAACTGATATATATTCGAATAGACGGTATTCAGAAATCCTTCCAGGGAAGTCTGAACCATCATGTCTTTCATCATAAAATTATGGATACTGAAAATGCCTTCATCAGATGTGGTGGTAGTCCATGTAGATCTTAATGTCGGCTTTATAACGATCTCCGCATTTCCGCTGTTACAGCCGCAGCTGCAGCCGATAAAAAGCGAAGGTCTCGTTGCAAATCGAGGCTGCTCCTCGTCATGGAGATATGCATCGATACATTTTACGGAATAGCTTCCGTAGTACTTTGCCGGAACATAAGCGGATGTAAGCGGACTCGGACTTGTGGCACCCTCATTGGTAGCACCGTAGCCTGTTACCGCTATATCCTCAGGAATCCTGATACCGTTATCGGTAAGTCTTTCTGCAAGACCGATTGCCATACAGTCATTGGCACAGGCCACTGCTTCAGGCATGTTGCCCTTATCTCTGATCAGAGTCTCTGCATAGGATGCACCGCTGCTGTACCAGAAATCACCGTAAACTATCCTGTCCTCCTGGATCTCGATATGATGATCCTTCATGGCATTGCGGTAAGCTTCAACTCTCTTCTCTGAATGTCTGTGAGTCTTCTTACCTGCAAGGAAAGCAATATCTCTGTAGCCGTGAACCTCGATAAGATGGGATATAATACTGTAAACAGAATTGTAGCCGTCGGTATAGAAGCACTGAAAGCCATCGACAGAAGCATCGATACATACTACAGGACCCGTAAATTCAGCCCTGATCTTATCCTCTATTTCCTTAGCCCTATTCGGCGTCTGTATGGTATCAACCAACAAAATAACAGCATCGAACCGCGAGTAATTAATGGCCTCGAATATATTCGAGTCGCCTATCTCACGTTCTCTGCTGTTTTGGTATTTAATGAACATCGAAAAAACACAGACATCGTAATTTCTCTTACGTGACTGCCTTATAACTCCCTCGATGAAATCCTTTTGATATTCCTCATCTGCCTGTCCAAGAAGCAGTGCTATCTTCTTTCTTCTGCCATCGCCCATACATTACCCCTGATGTAAATGACTTAACATGTTTCCCCATGGAATTATAATAGCATATTTTTAACAAAAAGGCATTATTCTATTTGTAAATATTTGATATAAATTAAATTTCGTGGATTATACCTTGGTGGTCCACTTGGTGCAGTCCCATACCTGAGTTGCGAGGCTTTCATAGAATTCAGGCTCATGACATACCATGAGTATGGATCCCTTATATTCCTTCAGGGCTCTGAGGAGCTCATCCTTCGCGTCCACATCAAGATGGTTGGTCGGCTCGTCGAGGACAAGAAGGTTGGATTCTCTGTTTATAAGCTTACAGAGACGGACCTTTGCCTGCTCTCCACCGGAAAGAACCTTACATTTACTTTCTATATGCTTTGTCGTAAGACCACATTTTGCAAGAGCAGATCTTACCTCATACTGAGTAAAGCCCGGAAACTCGTTCCATATCTCCTGAAGGCAGGTTGTCTCTATATCTGCAGGCATCTCCTGCTGGAAATAGCCTATCTCGAGATTCTCGCCCAGCTCTACCGAACCGCCGAGAGACGGAATAAGTCCGAGTATACTCTTAAGGAGTGTTGTCTTACCGATTCCGTTGGCACCTGTAAGAACGATCTTCTGGCCTCTCTCCATGGAAATGGAAAGAGGTGATGACAGCGGCTCATCATAGCCTATCACAAGATCCTTTGTTTCAAAGAGAATCTTACTCGGAGTTTTTGCCACCTTGAAGTTAAACTCCGGCTTCGGCTTATCATATATCTTTTCGATAATGTCCATGTTATCCAGCTTCTTCTGGCGGGACATGGCCATATTTCTTGTTGCAACTCTTGCCTTATTTCTGGCAACGAAATCCTTCAGCTCTGCGATCTCCTGCTGCTGACGGTTGTAAGCAGCCTCACGCTGAGCCTTCTTCATCTCATAAACTTCCTGGAACTTATCATAATCTCCCACATATCTGTCGAGGCTGTGATACTGTCCGTCCATGTGATAGATGATATTTATTACGCTGTTAAGGAAAGGAATATCATGTGAAATGAGTATAAATGCGTTCTCATATTCCTGAAGATATCTCTTCAGCCATGCTATATGCTCTGCGTCTAGATAGTTTGTAGGCTCATCCAGAAGTAAAATGTCCGGCTTCTCAAGAAGCAGCTTTCCGAGAAGGATCTTGGTTCTCTGTCCACCCGAAAGCTCGGTTACATCTCTGTCCAGTCCGAGGTCAAGAAGTCCGAGAGCCCTTGCTACCTCTTCCACCTTTGCATCGATCATATAGAAGTCATGGTTTGTGAGAAGGTCCTGAATAGTTCCTGTCTCCTCCATGTAGGCTGCCATTTCTTCGTCGGTTGCCTCGCCCATCTTCTCATAGAGCTCGTTCATTCTGGCTTCCATTTCATAGAGAGGATCGAAGGCACTTGCAAGTACGTCACGGATGGTCATTCCGTCCTTCAGTACTGCATGCTGATCCAGATAGCCAACCTTTACGTTCTTTGCCCATTCTATCTTTCCGGCATCCGGCTGGAGCTTTCCGATAATGATATTCATGAAGGTAGACTTACCCTCACCGTTGGCGCCCACCAGACCTATATGCTCTCCCGCAAGAAGTCTGAAGGATACGTCCTCAAATATTGCTCTGTCACCGAAACCGTGTGTGAGATGTTCAACATTTAATATACTCAATTCTTTTTACCCGCATTTCCTATATTCTATAACCTTATAATGCAGGCATCATGGCAATATCCTGATGCCTGCATCGCGAAATACAGTTTAATGTTTTAGAGTTTATTTATCAAGTACTACTTTATTCCTGTATAAGTTTATATGCTGATACCCTCTTCATTCTGCCCGAAAGAATATAGCTGCATACGAATACCAGAAGTGAAACCGCTGCCACCGCGATAAGAATCAGTACAGGCTTCATGATAAGGTCGGACTTCATGATTCCGAAGCTTCTGAATATCAGAGCAAAAAGCGGATTTATAAAAATGTGCCCGAGAACCGCTCCGAGAAGTGCTCCGATGATACATACCGGAATAAGCGACAGTGCAAGCTGGAGTCTCAGCTGACTGCTGGTAAAGCCCACAGCCTTCTTGATTCCGAACTCCTTCTCCTTCTTTATGAAGATAGTCTTCATTAAAAGTCTTATTACAACCATAACAACAATGATGTTAAGTACCACAATTACCATGACGATAAGTCCAACCGCATAAACCGGTACGTTGTCACTGCTTCTTGTTGTCTCAAAATGATTTTCGGTTTCGGTACATTTAGCGCCAAGCTGCTGCACAGCTCTCTCAAGAAATGCATCAACGTTTTCCACGCTGGCATCATCGATTCTCACTCTCACGTATCTGAAGTTTACATCGATTCCAAGTTTTTTTGCGCCGCCTTCAGTGATATATATTCTTTCGCCGAGACCGTATACAGCCTGCTGAAGACCTGTGACGAGAAATCTTTCCGTCTTATCTCCAACCTTCACCTCAACTTCATCACCGATACCAACTCCGGCCTTTTCAGCTGTGATACTACCGAGAACCGCTTCGTTGTCCTCCTGTATCATATCTCCCTCATAAACGCCGCAGTAAACAAATTCAGGCTTATCCGTATAAATAAGGGATGACTCATTTCCGTTAACAAGCGCCGAGGCATCAATGCTGCCGAGGCAGTACGCTTCTCTGACGCCGTCCATTTCCGATATTTCCGCTACCGTATCCTTCACTTCTTCCTCGGACATTTCATCCAGAAAAATGTATGCGTCCGGCGAATCTCCCTGAAGGATTCTCTGGAAATTATTCATATCGATCTTTGTATTATAGAACAGCACTCCCGAAAAAAGAGTTACAAAGGATACCGCTGTTATGATTCCGAATATGATTGCATTCTGAGATACTGCCTGAAGCGAACTCTTCATAGCAAGAAGTATATGCAGATTACCCTTCGTCTCACTGAGCGGCAGATGGTTCTTCTTAAAGGAATTGGCGGCAAGTCCGAATCTCAGAGCAGTTACGGGATGCAGCTTTTTTACCTTTCCTGTAGAGAAGTAAACAATGACCGTTACTACAACGATAAATGCAGCGATAATCGCGAAGGTGTACTGTGGATAAAACTTCTTCTCCCATACCATTCCGGAAATCTGCCTTACCACATTTTCATCCATCAGAGGAAATGTGACGTAGGATAAAGCAATACCCGCTGCGGTTCCTATAAGACTGAGAAGCAGGAATTCCATACAGAATGATGCGCGGATCTGTCCCACCGTATGTCCCACCGCACGGAGGGCTCCGATATTTCTGATATCTCTATCTATGTTGTTATTGATTGTAAAGATGATCATTATGAAGCAGATAGCCATTACGATCACAGAAAATGTGGTCATAAATGCGGATACTACATTAAGAACGCCTGTATATCCGGCCTTTGCCAGCTCCTTCGTATAACCCGTATACCGGATTCCGTTCTCATCCAGAGCTTTGGTAACGATCTCAAGTCCCCTGTTATCGTCTATGCCGTCTTTCATAACGTAATTCATGAAATTCATGTCAGCCATCTCAGTAAAGGATGCTTCCAGCTCATCAGACTTCTTCAGCAGACTGTCATAGGTCTTATCATCTACAATTATCGAAAAGTACGAATATGGATTACCTGCCAGAAGGTCCTCATATATTCCGGCAACCTTAAGATCATACGTTCCGAAGTTATCAGAATAAATGTGCATCACATCTCCTACAGAAATGCGGCTATAGTATGCTGTATAAACATTGAGGTATATGTAGTTTTCGGTAATGCTTTCATCCTTAGAAATGAATCTCAAGTCATCATATATGGTGTAGGTATTCTTGCTGAAGAAGAATCCATAATTCAGAGAATTCTCCTTCTCTCTGTCATTAACCTTGAACTTCATACCTGACGGCATAAGTGCCGAGAAAATATTGAAGTCTGTAACCTCAGGAATATCCTCAACTATGGACTTTACTTCATCGACATCTCCGTAGAAGATACAGCCGTTACCTATATGCTGTTCGTCGGTAATACGGTCATATCTTTTATCATAATCAGTCAAGAACAGACCGGTCTGAAAGACCATGGCTGAGAGAATGATTATGAGCAGGAATGCAAACAGGACGCCTCTGTCCTTATGAATGTTGGACTTAATTAGCTTTATCATCGTTCATCACCATCCCATACTCTCAAGGAATTTCCTAATTTTCTCGTGACGTTCTTTATCGCCGCTGACATACTTGCCAAGCTTCAGCTCGCCCATGATGCCGCCGTCCTGAAGATAGATGATCCTGTTGGCGCGGCGTGCAGACTTGATATCATGTGTTACCATGAGTACGGTCTGTCCGCTATTATTGATATCCGTAAGTACATCAAGTACAGCCTTAACACCTGCAGAGTTAAGTGCTCCTGTAGGTTCATCCGCAAATACCACATCCGGATCGTTTATCACGGCTCTTACCATTGCGCCTCTCTGAGCTTCACCACCTGAAAGCTGTGAAGGAAACTTCTTAGTAAGGTCTTCGCTTATTCCCACCTTTTCAAAAAGCTCCAGTGCTTTCTTCTTCAGAGCCTTCTGCTTCTGGCCTGTAAGCATTCCCGTTGAAATGGCATTATCCATGATGCTCATGCTGTCTACGAGATGTATCTGCTGGAATACAAAGCCGCAATGCTTTCTTCTGAATACAGCAAGCTTATCATCACTCATATTTGTGATTTCTTCGCCTGCATACTCTATGGTTCCAAGAGTCGGCTTATCCATTCCCGAAAGCGCATAGAGAAGTGTTGACTTTCCCGCTCCCGATGAACCCATGATGACTGTAAAATCTCCCTTGTAGATTTCCATATCAAGGTTCTTGATTACATGCTGCTGCTTTCCGCCTACGGAAAAGCTCTTTGACAACTTATCTGTTTTAATAATTACCTCACCCATTTTCAGGCCTCCGAATATTTATTTTCTTAAACTGATTCTTTTACTGTTCCAACTTGATTACTTGCCGTATTCCCACTCTTCTTGCAGCAGATATATACCACCGTCTGAAAGATCATAAATGCTGTCCAGAAGAAGGTCCATTTATACTGTGTCGCCATCTCACCGATTATATGTATCTTCTCCGGATTATCGGCTGCAAAGGATACAGTAATCTTATCTCCTTTTTCGTATTTCCACTTTCCGTCGAACTTCACTTCCGTAACATACTCAGTTCCGTCCACGGTATATTTTAAATTAACCTTCGTAACATTATGATTTGAACCGCGTTTTCCCCTTTTACCGGTTCTGAGGTTTGCATATCCAACCACTGTGGCCTCGGTCTTCTCTCCTCTTACATACTCGACTGTCTTCCATGCCAGACCACCGAGTATCACCGCTGTAACAAGAAAACAGCATATCAGATAGATTTTAAAAGCTTTCATGTCTCCTCCTATTCAAAACAAAAGACCATACATCTCTGTATGGTCCCAGTATATTTCATATGAATTTTAAAATCTTTGCCGATTCTTTAAATCTTTTTAAATCATATATTTAAAACTTAAATTCTTTAAATCTTGAATTCTTTAATCCGTATATCAAAAAATACAATTCTAAGCCACCCTGACTCTAATTGCCGCAGTGAGACCTTCGCCGTTATTGTAGCAGGATAGGCCGCCTTCCATTTTCTCCATAAGGTACTTGGAAATATAGAGTCCGAGGCCTGCTCCGTCCTTACCTTCGGTGTTGGAGCCTCGCTTAAACTTCTCCATTATAAGGTCAAGCTCCCCTTCAGGTACTCCGCCGCCCTTATCAGCAATCTCAATGACCAGATAGTTCTTATCCATTGCCGGTTCACTGTCCTGCTTCTCAGCTTGTCCGTTATCCATCTTCTCGAAGCGGCTTGTGACGGTTATGTCTGTTCCTGCATATTTATAGGAATTATAAATGATATTGCTGATGACCTGATTAAGCCTTAAGCTGTCGCCGATGATTACCGCATCCTTAATGTCAGGTGATGTAACCTTCTTCAGATAATCGGCTTCTGTTATCATCTTAACTATATCCTTTGAAGATATTTCTTCAGGTTTTACATCCAGCTGCTCAAGCTCTTCAAGGGTTGCATGGAAGAGGTTCGAGATCAGCTTATCTATCTGATCCGCCTTACCGTTGATGGAACTAAGAGTATCCTTCTCCATATCGTTCTTTGCTGTAAGAGTCATTACCTCAGCCATGGCCTTTATTGAAGCAACCGGAGTCTTAATATCATGTGAAAGCTGTGCCACCAGCTCTTTTCTGCTCTTTACCGCAGCCTCTTCACGTTCACGGGATGCCTTCAGCTCTTCACGCATTATATCGAAGGCCTCGGTAAATTCACCGAATACATGGCCCCTGTCCATTTCAAGTGGTGTATCAAGATTACCCGCAGCTATACGCTGTGCGAAGCTCTTCATTCCGGCAAAGGGACCCACTACCCTTCGATTGATATAAATGAAGTATATAAGCATGATGAGCAGCATGGCAGAAAGCATTACTGCTATTGTGACAGCACTCTTCCTGTTTCTTATTCTCTCATTATCCTTCGTAGGATTATGTATGATCAGCCTTCCGACAATCCCGTCCTCGGTCTCGATATCACGGATGGTATCATAGTGACCTGTTGCCGCGGAAATGGTCTGCGCCATATCAGTTCTCGTCATGATATATACCGTTCCGTCCATTCCGATAACTGTATAATCGAGATTCCCGGATATCGGAACCTGCTCGTCCCGTTTCTTAGAGATATCATCCCAGTTCTTTTCTATATCTGCCAGAAGTCTATTCACAGCAGTGACATCCGCCAAGTAATCACGCGAATAATCGCCATTTGCAACCTTGATACAAATGACGGCACCTAAGAGTATGAAAATGATCATAATCAGAAAAAAGTATCTTTTCTTCATTTACTTCTCGTCTTCAAATATAAATCCGACGCCCCATACAGTCTTTATTATCTGCGGCTTGCCCGGATCATCCTCCAGCTTCTCCCTGAGATGTCTGATATGCACATTCAGGGTAACATCTCCTACAAACTGTGTATCCCATATCTTCTCGAAGAATTCTTCCTTTGGTATTACACGATTCTTATTATTCAGCATATATACGAGAAGCTTATATTCCATCGCCTTAAGCGGATATTCCGTGCCTTCTCGCACTATGGTCGCCTTCTTCAGATTTATAGTTGCATTTCCAATCTTTACTATTCCCGGATCATCCTTTGCTTCTGCCTTCTCATCTGCTTTACCGTCAGCATTTTCACCCGGCTTTCCGGAGGCTTCCTCATAGCGCTTCAGCTCAGCCTTAACCTTTGCCAGGAGAACTCCAAGGGAATAAGGCTTACATATATAGTCATCCCCACCAAGGCTTAGCGCCAGCAGCATATCATCCTCTGCAGATCTGGCACTGATAAAGAAGATCGGAATATTCATGGTGCGTCTTATGGTCTGACAAAGTTCAAAGCCCGAGTCCTCACCGAGATTAATATCGAGCAGTACCAAAGAACAGGTATTCTCCTCGAAGAACTCCAGTGCCGACTTTGCATCAAGTCTGTAGGCCGTCTCCACACCGGACATATTAAAATATCTTGCTGTATATTCAGAAAGCTCTACCTCGTCATCAACAACAAGTACACTGTAATGCATAGTTTATCCCCCTACCGGTTATCCCAAACTCATTTACACTCTAAGTCAGAACATTAAGCTTAGCGTCTCTAGGTCAGCACATTCAGTTTATCGCCCCTCAGATATGACTTTACATTCTCTGCCACAACATCAATAAGTCTTGATCTCGCCTCTACTGAAGCCCATGCGAGATGTGGTGTCAGGCACATATTCGGTGCCGTAAGCAGTGGATTATCTTCCTTCATCGGCTCAACCGTTACAACATCTGCTGCAGCTGCCGCAACCTTTCCCGAAGCAAGGGCATCTGCCAGATCCTGCTCATTAACAAGACCGCCTCGGGATACATTTATTATGATGACTCCGTCCTTCATCTTATCTATGGTCTCACGGCATATCATCTTCTCAGTATCCTTATTCATAGGGCAATGAAGGGAAACGATATCCGACTTCTCCCATATCTCATCAAGGGATACGAAGTTTATATCGCTTCTTCCGCTGATCATCGGATCATCCTTATATTTCTCCGGATGAGCCGTATAGATATTTACATTCATTCTGAAGGCAAGGGCTATCTCAGCCATCCTGCTTCCGATATTTCCGTAGCCGATGAGACCGATGGTCTTACCCGCCAACTCCATTACAGGGTAGTTCCAGTAGCAGAAGGTTTCGGATCTAACCCAGTCGCCCTTATGAACGCTCTCATTATGGGCACTGATCCTTGCAGCGGATTCAATGATAAATCCCCAAGCCAGCTGAGCCACTGATTCCGTGCTGTAGGCCGGTACATTTGTCACGGTCACTCCATGCTTTTTCGCTGCTTCGATATCCACCACGTTATAGCCTGTGGCGCATACGCCTATATATTTAAGGTTCGGAAGCCTGGTAAATGCTTCCTCATCGAATATTATCTTATTTGCATATACAACCTCAGCATCACCGATATGCTCATACTTATCATCCTCGGTGGTGTTTCCGTATACTGTTGTCTCCATTACGGATGTGATCGGCTCCAGTGATATATCACCTCTATTCACCGCATCCGCTTCAAGATATACTGCCTTCATTTCTTGTCTCCTGTATCAATCATCATATCGTATCGCCTGTATATACCTTCTTTATTGCTGTTCTATAATTCTGTAAAGCTCATCAACCGCATCCGACGACTCACATTCATAATCCGGAATGATCGGAAGGTCGTTCTTTGATTCATCGACTCTGTACCATTTCTTACTTGATATCTGCATGAAGAGCTTGGAATTCGGAAGCATAAAGCGTGCCACCTCACCACAGCTGACGGGCATATTTCCGCAAGACTCTCCGATAACCTGACCTAAACCATTATCCTGTATGAGCATCGCAAAATCCATGGCCGAACTGAAGGTGGCTACAGATGTAAGCACATACACATTTCCTGAGAAGCCTGCACCCTTTCGTCTGTTCTTGTAGGTTCTGGCCTTGTTCTTGAACATCAGACTTCCCGCACGGGTCTCATCTGCCCAGCCCTTATACTCCTGCACATCCAGATAGTTTATGAATTCATCGCCCACACGGGAGCTTCCGCCGGCATTATTTCTGAGATCTACAGCTATATTCTGAATATTATTTTTTTCAACATCCTCAAACATCTTCTGCAGAACCTCGCGGTAATGCTTATTATAATTGCAGGAATCAAGGGTAAGAATGACAAGGCTGTGATCCTTATCTACCTCATATCTGACGAAATCGTCCTTACCCACCTCATGAAGGTTTTCGCCGGTCATGACCTCCTCATAATTCAGATAATCTTCCATTTCGAAGAAATCCATAGGAGTTACGACCTCGTCCACCCTCTCACCATCAGGTGTTACATAGTTATAGGTTATTTCCTTAAATGTATCTATGCCGAGATACTTAAGTCCCTCTAGGGTTCCAACCCTGTCCTTAATAAGTCTGAGACCATATTCCTCTCTCTCATAGCTTACAAGACCTTTTTCTGCCTTAACAAAATCCTCTAAAGGAATATCATTTATGGCTACGAGAGTTTCATCCCTCAGATTATGCTCATAAATGTGCTTCATATAATGAAGTTCCTTATAGGTTTCCTCAACATATGTATGGCCGTCGCCAAGCATTGAAAAGATGCTTTCCAGCTCTCTGGCAAATTCATAACCGGTAATATTATTTCTTCTTTCGAGATAAGATCTTACCTCTGCAGCTCTTTTTTCAACCTCAGGCGGAAGTCCGTCTATGGTCATTGGATGAACCTTTTCAAGATACTTCATGGCAAAGTCGAAATCGCTGAGGGCTTCATCCCTCGGAATGATATCACTGCCCGAGTCTGCATCCCAGCTGTTATTCCTGTAAACCTCGCTGTTCCAGTATCTGTTGAACTCGGTTACTGCAATCATCATCACTATGATCAGAATATCAAGTACAATAAAGTATCCTCTTCTGCTTTTACGCAGTTTCTTGTCCGAATGGTCCTTCTTCTTATGTATGATAAATGCAGCGATCCATAAAATCGCAACCCACGCTACTGCAGCTGTAATTGCGAGCTTTTCATCTATATTTATGTAGAGAGCATTTATAACTACGATCGACATTACAAGTAAATGTAACAGCGTCAATCCGAGCATTTTTGCAAATGATCTTATGATCTTCTTCATCGTTATAGATTTCTCCGAAACTTATTATTTGAATATCTCCCCGAAACTATAATCACAGTTCCTCTGACATTATACAACACATCTCGTATTTACACATCAAAATTCGGTAACATCTGCTCTGCTCTTTCCCAGTAATACTCTATGCTGTCTATATAATTTCCTGCAATGAACTATACTATACGATTTGATCCGGTAACAAAAAAGTGACCGCGGTCACGATTTCACTTGGAAATATATGACTGCGGTCACGATTACGATCTGTATTATAAGTATCAGCGGCATTCCTATCACGAAATACCAATGCTTTGTTTTATGTCTGAATAGGTACATGCCTGCCCAGGTGCCGATGCTTCCTCCGATGATGCTTATAAAGAACAGCGTCTTCTCGGGAATCCTCCAGGCCCCCTTCTTGGCCTTGCTCTTATCGGTGCCCATTGCGGCAACGCCGACAAGGTTTATTATCAGTAAATATATGATCAATATCTTAATATACATACTATGTCACTCTCTGATGAATGATATTACTTAACAGCGTCCTTGAGATCCGAGCCGTCAATGGCATTTATTATACTGTCGTAAGTAATCGAGGTTTCACCGGACTTAAGCTTCTTATCCTTTGTCACGAAATACCATGCCGGAATAAAGGTTGCTTTATTGTTATTTTCCTTATCCTCAATCAGTACATAAGTAAATTCCGCACTGATTACTTCGAGACTCTTCGAGGACTTCTCGATGATTTCCGGATCGTTGGCCAGCGAATCCTTGAAACTCTCCTTAATATTGTCGAAGGAAAGCAGCTCGACGCCCTGAACCACATTATCTATATCAGCCACCAGACTTATATCAGCTGAGAAAAGTCCCTTATCTGTATAAAAGATACTTCCTCTGTTGAAGGTTGAATAGGCTTGCGGTGTTACATTTCCGGCGAAAGGTTCTGAGCATAAATATACTGCATATCCATTCTCCATAAAAACGGCATCCTCTGCCTGACCACCACGCTGATTGGCAGGCTGCTCTCTCATATACCTATAATCATAGGTACGACCTGCAGGATTTGTTGAATTTATCTTCTGAGCTGAAGCCATCATATCTGAATCCGAGAAAAGAAGCTTCGGCATTCCGCCAAAGTACATTCCCGTCATACCACCGACAAGACTCATCTCAGGGATATCCATGGTTGGATTGAGAGATAAAGTAATCTCATCTTCACTTAACCCCAGCAGGCCCAAAACGGCACCCGCATTTTCCTTAATATCTGCCTCTGACATGGTGCACAGATTATCCGAACCATAGCTGTCCTGCTGATCAATAACAAACATGGTCTTTGCATCAAAGTCCGGGAAGTATTCTGCTATACTTATCGGGCATATATATATTCCTCTTGAAATTGACCTTATCATAGGAATAGATCATTCCGTATCTGATGCCGCTGTATTCGCCCTCATACATATGGATATAATAGCCATCCTCATCTACCCATGTATATGTCTTGTCAAAGGAGGAATCTATAATACTCATGTATTCACGGTAATCCTGAGATGAAGTGTCCGTTACTTTTCCGCCTAATTTCTGAACCATCTCAAGAATTCTATATTTATATAAAAGCATTATATAGTCTGTATCATTCGTATACTTTATCTCAGTCAGGTCCTTCTCAGTTCCGCCAAAGAAGTCATGAACTACCTGCTTTTCAATATCTGCACTATTGTCGATAAATGTACCCTCGTACACATTTACCAGCTCGGCTTCAGGAACCTTATAGCTGAGATTGAAACTCGCATTAATATCTCCAACGCTGAAGGAATCATTGGCAGAAATGCTTTCGCCATATATATCAGTCAGGCTGCGTCCGTCTGTCTTAATGTCTCCAGAGCCTGTATTGGTAGCATCTGGCTTGCCTGCAACATCATCTCCGGTGTTATCTTCTGCTGCTCCATCCGTAGTGTCAGACTGAATGCCATCCTCCACAACATAATCATCTACCACCAGCTCCGCATCCTTACCGCACGCAGTTCCGGACAGGAGTAACGCCAATGCAATTCCTGAATATAATCCGCTTTTCAAAAATCCCCTAAACTTACCCATGAATACCTCCATAATATTCATCATCAATATATTCTTTTTCGTATCACTACTTCGGTGAAAGCTTCAGGAAGATTCCTGTTCCACCTCCATATATCTCCAAATAAAGACAATTATCATCTGAAGAAGTGAGAACTCCGTAATGTGATTCTTCTCCATCCACCGTTACCTTCAGCATCCCTCGTTCATCCGGTTTCATATATTCCAGCTTTTCCGGATTGTAGCTCGCACTCTCACCGTCCCATATATATTCAGTCTCTCCCTGAACAGCTCTTACTTCTTTTCCGGAAAAGCCACTTATTCTCTTCAAACGGGAGCTGTTCAGCTCACATACAAAAGCCCCGTAGCCTGCTGTAATTAAATACATAATGATAAAACCCAAGCCTATAATCCAGATCAGCTTCCTTCTGATCTTTACTATCAGAAATGCGATAAGTCCCACTCCCAGCAGCGGGAATATAAAGCACCAGGCGTATCTAGCAGTATACTTAAGTGGCTTTACTGTGCTGCTGAAGCTCATAGCTACGCCGATAGCTAAAACGATTATTTCTATAATGGCAAAGAGAGAAATACTCCCCTTCTGTGGTAATTCTTCATTAATATCTTTCATAGCATTATCCTTCTATACTTATATCCTTATATATATTTTTCATAACGCAGATAAAAGTTCATTACATGCTATAAGCCTATAGTATCTCTATTATATTCGTAATTTAAACTATAAATGCATCCGGAATGTATCTTTTATATATAAAATGTTTGAATGAAAAAGCCTGCGGAAGTATCTCTACCTCCGCAGGTTCATATCACATTATGTTAACTATTTCTTCTGTTCAGTTCTTCCTTCAGCCATCCCGTAAATCCATTCGGAAGCTGATCATCCATAGGTGTACCGTCGTCAAACATAAGATTCATCTGCACCTCATTCATAAGGCAATGCTGTCCAATCTCGTATCCAAAGTTTATGGATGCAACTCCTCCGTCACCGTTATAGGTCCATTCAGGTGTAAATATGTAGCTATGCTTCATAGCCTTTATTCTTTCAAATCTCGGAACTGCCTGTTCTTCAAATTTATAAAGTTCATCATGCTTACATAAGGCAAAGAAAAGTGTCACACCCAGTTCATCCCATTTATCCATAGTCTCATCAGGTGAAATGTCACAGCTTCCCACCGGGACAAGGATATCAAATTTATCAGGATGCTTCTTTCCAAGAGTAAATGTAAATCTTGCACCACTGGAATTTCCGAGAAGGATCTTTTCTCCGACACCGTCTGTATGCTTATCGATGAAGTTGTCTATCAGCGCTGTTACCGGTTCAGTATAGCTTTCATCCCAGTATCCCTGAATATTCCCTTCTTCATCCTTATATTCATTTGCAATAGGAACAAGGATATATGTTCCACCCAAATCCTTCTGATAATCATCTGATGAATACATTTCAGCACCGGAATAATTGATACAGAGTTCACCAACCAGTGAATTGCTTGTTCCATGCAAGAAAATAAGAAGCGGATAATCATTCTTCTTAGGATAGCCATGTTCTGTCGGATCATAGAAATAAAACTTCAGTCCTTCATAGCTATCTTCTTTGAATCTTTCGAAATATTTGCCTGTAGGATAAGTTGGATCATAGGATACAAAAGCGCCTTCCGGTAATTCTTCTAACCATGGTGGAATAGGTCTTTCAGTGATGTTTTCCATGTAAGTACTCCTTCAAATATGCAAAACCTTAATGCAACATACTTATTATTATACATTAACTGAAAAATATTAGAACATACTGTAAGTATAAATTAATACTTCGTTAATCAATATATGTGGTATATCTCTTCCTTTGGTAGTAGTTCACTTATATCCTTTTTGTTTAATCGCTTTTCATTTAAATCGTGTACATATTCCGTGATATCTGTGATTTTAACTATCCACTTATTTACATATTCATAGAGGGCATTTCCTCTCAATCCAAGCTGCAGCGAACGATAGTTCATATTATTCCCAGAGATATCCTTTTCCGGATCCCACTGTACTCTCACATCCGATTCCTTAACAAGCTTCTGCCACTGCTCCTTGGTTAATCCAAGATCATCCGAATAGGTAGATATTACTGCGCTCTTAACAGCCTTATCGAAGCCACTTCTATCAATATCGATAGCCAGAATATGCTCCTGGTTCTCCTTTTCGCCCCATCCGCACCGATACATCATCCATAAAAATGATGGCTTTATCCATGTCATACGGTTCATACTGAAGCTGCTTCCAAATGTACCAAGTCTTACAGCCTCTTCTGCTATTCTTTTGTTATATGCCTGATATACACGGATCGTCTTATCTGTATATACAGCTCTGATTTCCTTATAATTCATCGTATTCGTTTAGTCCTTTCAATAATGACTAAGGATATTTTAAATGTTTCAATAATGGTATCAGCTTACCAAATACTTCTCGTGCCTGATTTCCATTGATCATCTTATATATTTTACGTTTAACCTGCTTCATATTATCAGATTCAATAATAGCTTCTACAAGATCATCCTTACTTTCAATAATATCCTCATCCTTAAAGTGCTTATCTATATAGTTATCTATTTTCTTTTTTAATGGCTTATCCTTTTTCAAAGTCTTATCAGTCGTCTTCTTAGTTCTAGCCTTTACTTTGTATTTTTCTATCTCCTCCTCAACTATAGCCTTATCAGCTTCAGATAAGTTATTTATAACTGAATTTGTATAATCTTTTATCTGTCTTTTTGTTTTCTTTGAATTGAATACATCTTTCACTACATCCTCTACAGACTTAGAATCACCTATTTTTCCTTGATGTGCAAATTCTTCTGCTCGGATAATATCAACATTGAAAGCGAAAGCATCTTTATGCTTATTATAATAATCCAATGCTGCATCACATATAACATTGCAAAGGTGAGATAAATCAATTGTCTCAACCCTATGAATCGGCTTCCCCTCACCTATACTAAATCTCATACTAAACTCATATATAGGTGCATTTTTACCTATGATCAT
>JAGBNF010000020.1 GCA_017634555.1 Eubacterium sp.
GCTCTTACATAGTTTCCACCGATTCCCGTCGAACCGATCAACATCATTGCCGCCAAAACATATGGCAATCCTCGTTTTCTCATAGTTTAAATCCCCCTAATCACCAACTATTTCACTACACCATTAACAACTGTGTATTTCTTTCCCTGATATGTAACTGTTCCCGAGAAAGCCCTGTCTACAAGTCCTTTGATCACATAGTATTTCTTTCCGTCTGTTCCTTCAGCTATTCCGGTAAATGAATAATCTATTCTGCTTTTAGTTACATAGTACCAGTTTCCGTTCGTACAAGGAGCAACTTTTCCGCTGAACTTAAAGTCTACCTTTCCGTTTGTACAGTAATACCAATTTTTAACTTCCGGACAATATGCTATTCCGTTAAACTTGGATGTAGGTCTGCCATTCAGAACATAATAATATTTACCGTTCGTATTCTTTGCAATCATGTTTGTGAAAGAAGTATCTACACGACCCTTTGTACAGTAATACCACTTTCCGTTGGTATTCTGGGCTATTCCCGTGAACGATGAATCAATGGCACCATTTCTGACAAAACGCCAATGATTGTCCGGATCCAGTGCAAGACCTGTAAAGGTCAGATCCATAACACCATTTCTTGCAAAACGCAAATGGCCGTTTGTATTCTTTGGTGCAATTCCGGTGAAACTCGTATCATGTTTCCCATCACTGCCCGCAACCCACCAAGTATTCTTGGTTGGCATTTTAGCAATAATTCTCGGACCACTATATACTTTATCATGATCATAGAACCTATATATACCCTTTGAATTCTGATACCATCCATTCTTAAAAAGTCTCGTACTTTGTGCGAGTTTTATACTCTTGGACATGTTCTTCGGAAGTGTTGTATATACATTTCCATCTACATCATACATTTTACGAGGTAATTCAATATCACATTTCACATTTAGTGGAGTATTTATAATTTTTAAAGAATAACATCTTGCAAACATACCATAGGCATCAGTAACTTTGCTCATATCAAATGAACTGAGATTTAAACTCTTCAAGCTTCCACATCCTTCAAACATATAGTTCATATCACAAACTTCAGATGTATCGACACCACTAAAATCAATATTTTCAAGACTAACACATTCAGAAAAAAGAGCATCAGGATGAGCCGGAAATTTAAAACCTTCATCAAATGTAATTGATTTTACTTTACTTACATATTCCCATCCTCCATTATCAAGAATATTAACATCACTCCATATAGAAACCTGAAGTCTATTCTCGGTCCAATGCTGTCCAAACGCTGTCCAAAGGAGGCCATTTCTATTCTCCGTTATATATGGGATAAAAACATCTGTATCATCACCTTTATATTCTTTTAAAAAAACAGTATTAGATTCTGAATCAATAAAATAATCATAATCCTTAAAATATTCATCAAAATCGTATTTTGCCCCCGGAAGATCATCAGATTCTACAAACTGATCATCAGTTATATCAACTATACCTTCTGAATCTTCAGTTTTCTCAACATCTTCCGCTTCAAGCGAAACATCTCCTACCTCAAGTTCAACTTCATCTGCTTCCGACTCTACATCTTCTAAATCAAACTCAATTTCTTCCGTCGTCTTTTCTATCGGTTCTTCTGTTTCTTCCGTTTCATTTTCTCCATCTTCGGTTATAGCCGGTTCATCAGCTCTTACATAGTTCCCGCCAATTCCTGTCGAACCGATCAACATCATTGCTGCCAATACATACGTTAATCCACGTTTCCTCATAATACATGTAACCTCCCTTCTAAAAATCAAAAAGATGGTTCCATGATAATTCATCACATATAACACGAGGAACATCCAAAATGCGTATATACAGTAATTTTTTTGATTATTACCAATAATCACCGTAAACTATTGTGCAACACAATAAAAAGCGGTCTGCTCACTTTCAATGAACAAACCGCTCTCATACATTTTATTTTTCCTGTCTGATAAACAGTGCTTTACTTTACAGCTCCCTTAACTATATTGTAAGTCTTTCCGTTGTATTTATAGGTACCCGTATAATTTTTATTAAGTACTCCCTTTTCTACATAATACTTCTTTCCGTTGGTTGCTTCTGCTATACCTGTGAAGGATCTGTCTATCTTACCCTTCGTTACATAGTACCAGTTTCCGTTAGTGCAAAGAGCTATTTTTCCACTGAACTTAAGATCCGGTCTTCCATCTGTACAGTAATACCACTTACCGTCTGTAGTCTGAGCGATCTTCTCCGTAAAAGTCTTTGTAGGTCTTCCTTTACTTACATAATACCAATTTCCGTTGGTAGCCTTAACTATCTTTCCTGTAAAGGTCAGATCCATCTTTCCTTTATTTACATAGTACCATCTTCCGTTTGTTGCTGTTGCAAGACCGGTGAATGATGTATCAAGCACACCATACTTTGCATAGCCCCATCCTGATTGTCCTTCAAATTTTGCCAAACCTGAAAACGCATTATCGTATACACCATTACTGGCCGCATACCAATTCTTCTTATTGTTGATTATTCCGTTGCAGAGCATTGTTGCTTCAGAAACATAATGCTCCCCATCTTTAACAAATCTATATGTGCCTTTCTCGTTGCGCCAACCTGTAAAACTTGATGTAAGCTTCTTGGTAGTTGTAACATTTTTCGGAATGTAACTTAGTGCATTTCCTCTGGCATCATACATAGATGATGCAGGGAGTTTAATATCATATCCCACATTACGCGGAGTATATAGCGTTTCCAAATTATTACAGTTCAGGAACATGTTATCTGCACTTAAATTATTTTCCAAACCACTCAAGTCAAAAGATGAAAGATTAAGCTCCTTTAAACTACTGCATACATAGAACATTTGAACTGTCTCTTTAACATTTCCGGTATCAAAGCTGCTGACATTCAGATTCTTCAAGCTGTTGCATCTATAAAACATCCCCCTCATATTAGTAACATTTTTAGTATTAAAATTACTAAGATCAAGGCTTTCCAAACTGTTGCAATCGTCAAACATATCCTGCATATTGGTAACATTTTTGGTATTAAAATTACTAAGATTCAGGCTTTTCAGACTACTGCACTCAGCAAACATACACCTCATATTTGTCACATTTGCACCTGTAAAATTCCCAAAATTCACCGTCTTCAATGACTTACAAAAATAAAACATATAACTCGAATCAGTTACTTTACTAAGATCCAGCCCACTTAAATCCAGTTCCGGAACATTATACAAATATGAGAAAAGTCCCTTACAATTTTCTGATACCTTAACACCTTCCTCAAATGAAATACTCTCTATGTCAACAACATTCTCCCCAAAGAGGTATTTTAATTCATCCCAAACCCCCCAGATTGAATATACATAAACATTATTATCGTCACCCCATCCTTCAAGAAGTGTATAATAGGTTTTTCCATCTATTTTGGCCGTTTTATAAACATACACATTTTTAGATGTACCTTTATACCTTCTTAATATTATATTGTCACCCGAAATATCATACTCATAATCTTGAATCCATTTCGATGATGCTTCATCCTCTGCATCTACAGTTCCTTCGGAAATCACTTCTTCAGCAACTACATTTTCATTATCCCCCTCATCTGCTGCATCAGTAAGCTCTTCCGCATCAGTTGCAGTTGCGTCTGTTGTTTCATTTTCCCCTTCTTCGGTTATAACAGGTTCATCTGCCCTGACATAACCACCTGTGAATCCCACAGATCCCAGCAGCATTGCTGCCGCCAATAAATACGGCAAACCCTTCTTCCTCATAAATACCTTCCTCCCGTATATATTTTTTCACATAATCAATAAACTAATACTAACAACCTGAAGTCAATAAACTTCTCAACCTGAAATATATCACTCTTCAACCGGACATATATCATTCTTCAGCCGGTTCATCGAACTCTTCAAAAACAATGTTAGAATCACCGTCATCTGTATCATCAGCCTGCGGTTCCATATAAGGATCTTCGAATTCCATAGCCGCATCCGGCTCCTCTCTGAATTTTTCTCCGGAAGAATTCTCCGTTATATTTGAAACAACCATAAAAATACAAAGTATTATCAGAATGAGTGCAGCCGCAAGTACACTAAGTACTACCACCATGCTTTTATTCTGTGCTTCCGTTTGAGGAATTTCCTGTGGCATGTTCAACGGTCTTGAATAATTGTAGTCGAATGCCGGTACATTTTCCGAAGTGATTTTTCTCTCAATCGGCGTATTACAATACATGCACATAGTTGAATTCTCATGCAATGATGTTCCACAATTTGGGCATATCATAATTCTTCCTCCAAAACTCACGTATATTCCACAGAATACACGAAAAATTAGAATCCTGCAATCTTTAAGCCGAAATTCTTATCGTGCAGAGCTTAAAAAACCCTGCTCAATCCAATACTGAGCAGGGCTTTCTATATGTTTCATTATTTACTTAACTACACCGTTAACTACCCTATAACTTGTCCCGTTTTTATCCTTTGCGGTACCGCTGAAGGTCCTGTCGATTCGGCCTCGGGTAACGTAATACATTTTTCCGTTGGTGCACGGAGCAACTATGTCGCTGGCCTTGCAGTCTACCCGCCCTTTTGAACAATAGTACCAGTTCTTCTTATCCGGGCAGTAAGCGATCTTACCGTCAAAGCTTCTAGTCGGCTTACCTTTTTGCACATAGTAATACTTTCCATTCGTTGCCGGAGCAATCATATCGGTGAACGATGTATCAACGCCACCGTTACTAACGTAGTACCATCTTCCTTCTGTAGTCTGTGCCAGGCCTTTATATGTCGTATTCAGTACACCATCCTCAGCAAATCGCCAGCCTGTAGTTGTCCTTCTGGCTATACCGGTAAATGTATCATCAAACTTTGCATTTGTTACAGCATACCATGTATCTTTTCCATCGATCAGCTTTCCTCTGGCCATTATAGTCGGACCGTAATAAAGCTCACCATCGATATAGTATTTCCAATCATATCCCACTTGGATCCAACCGTTCTTACTAAACATATCATAGTCTTTGACTAGCTTTATACTCTGATCAGTCCCCTTCGGAATGCTTTGATATTCATTTCCTTCCGAATCATAAAATGTATACTCCAGACCTATATCACCTGAAAAATCAACCGGTGTATATATATGTGTGAGATTAATGCAAAAGCCGAAAAAGTGCTGATAATTTATATCTTCATTCTCCGTTTTGAAACTGCTCAGATCAAGCCTCTTCAAATGCTGGCACTCGCAGAACATAAGACTCATATCTTCCACATTTGGCAGATATAAATCTGTAAAATCCACTCTTCTCAGATTACGGCATGCCCAGAACATACCGCGCATATTGGTAACATTTGTGAAATCAAAATTCGACAGATCCACCTTTTTCAATATATCACACGCGCAGAACATCTGCTCCATATTCTTAACATCACTTGTATCTACTCCTGAAAGATTTATACTTTCAAGACTTCGACATCCCATAAATAATCTTGATGAATCTTCAGGAAACTTAAATCCTTTCTCAAAAGTGATTTTAGTGACATGAGATTTATATAACATCGGTAAAGTATACTCAGCAAATATCGAATAGTGCGAATCCGTTTCCGGCACATTTTCATTGTACTGAGCTGAGATATACGTCTGATAAGTTTTTCCGTTTATGGATGCACTTTTAGGAACATAGACTTCATCCGGAGCATCTGACTTATACTGCTTCAGCTTAATATAATCTCCATCAAGCTCATATTCATAACTCTCATACCAGTTACTCGCCGCTGAATCTTTTGAATCTGCTTCGGATATTTCTATCTCTGCCGCAGCTTCTGAGTCATCTGTCTCGAATGATGAGTCTATTGCTGATGAGTCATCCACCACTAAAGATGCGTCTGTCTCCGAGGATTCGTCTATTGTGATTTCAGATTCATCCGCTACGACTGCAGATTCTTCTGCCTTGACTGTAACAGTTCCGACACCGGATGCCATGCCGACAAACAGAAGAATCGATAAAATATATGGAATTCCTCTTCTCTTCATTTGCGTCATGCCTCCTTTATTTGTATATCTTTTTCTTCTGCTGTCCCGCCGTCATTTTTACTATCGTCTTTCTGCGTGCAAATCTCTGTAAGAATATTACTGCCTTCATTCTGAAGGTTGGAATGATTATCTCCTTACGTTTAAACATCTGCTTGATTGCATATACTGCACAATACTTCGGACTGATTCCGTTAAGCGCGAACTGCACATTTGCAACCTCATTAAACTCCGTATCAACCGGTCCCGGACAGAGCGCACCTATATAAACATCACTGCCCTGCTCTCGAAGCTCTTCCGCTATAGCGCTTGTGAGGCTTGTCACATAAGCCTTTGTCGAATAGTAGGTCGCCATGAAAGGTCCTGCAGGGAAGAGTCCTGCAGATGATGCAACATTCAGCAGATAACCGCTGCCTCTCTCCTTGAAGTATCTGAGCATAAGTTTTGTAAGGATGTGCACTGCTCGCACATTTACATCGATCATCGAGATATCCTTCTCAAGGTCAGTTTCGATGAATGGACCTGCGTCTCCAAAACCTGCGTTGTTTATGAACACTTCAATGTCATAACCTGATATCTGCTCATAAAGCTCGCTGCAGCCTTCGCGTGTTGAAAGATCTGCACTGATTACTATAGTCTTTGTACCATATCTTCTCTTAAAAGCCCTCTTCAGCTTTTCAAGTCTTGCCGTACGTCTTGCCGTGAGGATCATATCATATCCCTGACGTGCAAGATACTTAGCCATCTCCGCTCCGATTCCGGAACTGGCTCCCGTTACTACCGCATATAATTCTGCCATTGAATCACCTCAACCGGAAAATATCAAATCAAATACATCTCACGTAATAATCAAGTATATATGTGTAATAAAACATGTTCTCATTCTATATTTATTTACGTGATTTGTATAGACCTGTTTTGTACTACTGTCCTGTTTTGTACTACCATGCGAATAGATTTCAATTTGCCCTGTCTTATACTACCACACGAATAGATTTCAACGCTTGTGTTAGTATGATATTACGTGGCGCCGTCGTCAAAACCGAAAGCTACTACCAAAATGTACTGAATACCATAGAATATTAGTAATCCAATGCTCTGAGAAGCCGAAAAAACCGGAAATTACTACCAAAACGTACCGAAAACCGTAGTGTTTTTAGTACGCCAATTTCTTGAGAAGCCAAAATAACCGGAAATTTACTACCATAGTATAGTGAAAACCGTCGAATATTAGTATTTCGAAAAATTCGAGAAGCCGGAAAAACCGGAAGCTACTACCAAATCGAGCAGAAAAAGAGTGAATATTAGTAAATGGGTGGAAATGGAGTGGATTTGCACTTGAGCGGGGTGGATTTACGCTGGATTGGGGTGGATTTACAACTCAGTGGAGCGGATTCACATGATAATGGCTACGCAGTAACGCAAAATGGAGGCGTAAAGTAGCCGGAAGGAAGAAGTAATCTTCCGGTTTGAGCGTCTACGGCTACGCATCGGCTCATAATCAAGCCTTGGAGTAGCCGGCAGTTTAAGAAACACTTCCGAATCACTCAAAACGTCGCTGAAAGTGCACAAAAAAAACGGGCAGAGATCACTCTGCCCGCGGAATCATCTGCTTACTCAGCATCAAGATACTTAGCTGAAAGATCTGAGATTGTTCCTTCATCAAGCATCTTCTGAATGCTTGTGTTGATCTGGTTAAGAAGCTCTGTGTTGCCCTTCTTAACTGCGATAGCGTATTCCTCGTTACCGAATGCTGATTCATCCTCTACGATCTTAAGTTCAGGATTGTCCTTAACGTATTTCTGTGCTGTAGCTGAATCGATAACTACAACATCACACTTTCCGTTCTTAAGCTCCATGATAGCTTCAGTACCCTTCTTGAAAGCTTCGTACTTATATCCAAGATCATTAACTACTGTCTCGCCTGTGTATCCCTGGATTACAACGATCTTCTTGTCAGCCATATCTGCTGCCTTAGCAATAGTTGAATCCTGAGGAACGATCATAACCTGAGTTGCTGTATAGTATGGAATTGAGAAATCAACTGCTTCCTTACGCTCATCAGTAACTGTCATACCTGCGATAACTGCATCGATCTGTCCGTTCTGAAGTGCAAGAAGAAGAGAATCGAACTCCATGTTGTTAATTGTTGCTTCCTTACCGATATCTGTTCCGATCTGCTTTGCGATAGCCATGTCGATACCGTCATACTGGCCGATAACGCCTTCACCGCCAACAAACTCGAATGGAGGGAACTCAGCATTAGTACCGAACACGATCTGTCCGCCTGTAGCTCCATCTGTAGCTGCTCCGCCTGCTTCAGCACCGGCAGTAGTTGCAGACTCCTTCTTATCTCCTCCACATGCAACAGCTCCGAAAAGCATTGTCATGCATGTAAGACCAACAAGCGCCCATTTCTTGATTTTCTTCATAATCAATCTCCTCCGATATTATTTTATAAATCTGATAATATCAGCTATTATGACACCAATCAAGTCTAAATAGCAATATGAATTTTCAACAAAATAGAGTGAAATAATAAGTCAAATTCTAACACTTTATAATCACAGCTTCTATCAGGATACCTTCTTTATCTCTTCAAAGGATAACAGATAGGTGCATGCATTTTTAATCAACTCTATATCATGAGTAACAATGATAATGGTCTTGCCTCTTTTCTGCAGATCCTTCAGAAGATCCGATACCTTGAGCATATGTTTAAAGTCCAGTCCACTGGTCGGTTCATCAAACACCAGTATATCCCGTCCCGATGCCACTGCCGAGGCAACAGCCACTCTCTGCTTCTGTCCTCCGGATAAAGCCAACGGATGCTTATCCTGAAACTCTGTCAGATTAAGTGATTCCAGAATGCTAATTGCTGCTTCCTTATCATCAGTCTCCTGAGATATCATAACTTCTTCGAGCACACTATCGGTAAAAAGCTGATGATTAACATCCTGCATTACCATATAAATGTTCTGCCGCCGCTTCTTATTATTCCACTTCTCACTTCCTGTATCGAGAACTGCTTTACATGTTTTTTCCAATCCTGCAAGGCATCTTAGAAATGTGGATTTTCCGGCTCCGTTTGATCCGACTATAGCAATAATCTCTCCGGCAGGTATTTCCATATTCGGGATATCAAATACGGTTCCTCCCTTTCTGTATGCAAACTTCATTCCGGATAATATATACTTCTTTTCCTTATGATCAACACCTTCACTATTAATACTTACATTTGCAGGATCACTCACTGCCTCAGCTCTGAGTCCGTTTTTATGTAGTTCTGCTTCACTGAGGGAGCTGATTTCAGTTGAATCATATTCCTTAACGATTCGTCCCTCATCCATCAAAATCGCTCTTGTTATATAAGGGAAAAGATAAGATATTCTGTGTTCGGCGATCATGATAGTTTTATTCTCATCCTTCCATGCTTCGATCATCTTCTGAAGCTCACATATACCCTTATAATCAAGATTAGCCGACGGCTCATCCAGTATTATCACATCCACCGGTTCCACGGCTATACTGGCGCAGGCTATTTTCTGTTTTTCACCTCCGGAAAGCTTGAAAATATTTCTGTCCATCAGCTTTTCCATATTGTGCCTGTTAACAACTCTGTTGATTCTTTCTTCAATCTCATCCGGATTCATACCGAAATTCTCACATCCAAAGGCCATTTCGCTGGTCGTATCCACATTAAAGAACTGGCTTCTTGGATTTTGAAATACCGTACCCACATGTCTTGATATTTTCCTAAGCGTAGTCTGAGCGATATCAATCCCGTCTACCGTAACCTGCCCCGTCAGATCACCCTGATAAAAATGTGGGATCAATCCATTAACACATCTTACAAGTGTAGACTTTCCGCATCCGGAGGGGCCGCATACAAGTATAACCTCTCCCACATTTATCGTGAGATTAATGTTATTAAGACTTTCCTGACCTTTATTATATTTAAAAGAGACATTATCAAATCGTATCATATTACAAACCTTCCGACTCCCCACCAGACAAAGCAGCTGATGCAGAATGCTATGATTATCCAATCTAAAAATCTGAATTTTATTTTCCAGATACAGCTTCTCTTCTTTCCTACATCAAGCCCTCTTGTCATTGCAGCTGCAGATAATTCTTCACCTATTATCGAACATGATGCGATCAGTGGGACCATTCTGTATTCAACTGCTTCCGATGCCTTCTTTGCTCCCATCTCTATTCCTCTCATCCTCATAGCATCATTTATGGCTTTTGATTCTTCTGTAACCGTAGGAAAAAATCTGAAGATTACACTTATGGGAATAGTCATTTTATCCGTCACATGCATACGGTTCATGGCTGCAAGGAATTCGGAAACCTTCGTACTTTTCACTATATATCTTGCCAGTATTATCGTAGGAAGTATCTTGGTTATAATATAAAGCATCAACGCAAGCATTGATTCAAATGCCGTCAGATCATGCTGCAGCGCCAGCTGTGCATAGTAGCTTCCAACATAAATAACGATTGAGATAATACCTGCTTTCCATTCCTTTTCAGCAAAAAGAAGCAATACCGGAATATAAACCAGTATCCAATAGAACACATACATCCACCGCTCTCCCGCATTTCCCAGAACAAATACTGAGCTTGTAAAAAGCAGCAGAAGCTTTGTTCTCGGATCCAGCAATGAATGAACATTCCTATCCAGTCTGTATTTCATGATTAAGCGATACCTGCTTTCTCAAAATGTTTTCTAAGAACCTTTGCTCCGATCCATCCGCCGATAATTCCGAAAACAATATTAACTACCAGAAGTACCGGACACATCCATATCGGAAGCATCTTTGTAACAGAATCTATATAATCCTGTCCGAAATTCTGTCTTGTTGAAAAGTAAGCATCTGAATTAAAGAATATTCCAAAATAGTTAGCCCAGCAGTGTATTCCTGCAATGGCAAAAGCAAGAATTCCCATCTTCTTGCTCTTATAACTGCCTGCACGATATATCAGTTCAGCAATCAATCCGGATATTGTTCCCACAATAAGAGCATAATAACTCATACCTGTAACCCACATGAAAATACCCATAAGTATATTCATGATCAGTATCATTCCGAATTTATTAACCTTCGTAAGAAACATCATGTAAGGTATTCCTGTAATGATTGGTACAAAAACCACCAGAAGCACCATCATTATCGGAATAATACCTGTCATTGCCACGACACATACCAGTACCGCACATATAGCGGTATAGATTCCTACGTTTATAAGATCCTTTGCATTTAATTTATTACTGTCCATTTTTTCATTTCCTCCTTTATGTATTGTAAGTAATAAATTTATATTAGTTAGTTATCGCTAACTTCAAAGTGATAACTAACGACATTAATAAAGAGCCTTACGGCTCTTTTTAATTCAATCCCATAATCCTCATCCATCCCGGCATGAAGAATTCCTGTATGGTTTTCAGATATTTATCAAGCTTGGTTTCATCATAGTCATGTATGATCGGTTCAAAACATGCAGTCAGATATGCTGATAAAAGCATGTGTAATTCCTCCACGTCCACATCAACAGTTGAATATCCGTTATCCTTCAGATATTTGACAGCCTCCAGAAATTCCTTCTGGTTTTCCTCGGCATATTCATGTATAAAATTCTCATATTTAGTTCCTGCCGAACATGTCATCAGAAGCTTAAATTCCTCTCTTCTCGGAAGAATTACTTCTCTGACAAGATCAATAAACGACTCTCCGAAAAGATCATTCTCGTCTGCATTTCTATCCAGCAGCTTATATTTCTTTTCTCTATGCTTTCGCGTCCACTCATTTATTTCCGCTACCAAAGGCTCCACCATAGCATTAAACATCGCCTCTTTATCAGCATAATGTCTGTATAATCCGGCTGATGTCATACCTGCACGGGCTCCGATACTACGGATCGATGCAGCCTCAAAGCCTTTTTCCAGAAATTCTTCCCTTATAGCCTTCTTAACTTTTATATGGCTTAATGTTTTATCTCTCGGCATATAATCTTTCCCGATGATCAGTTGACCTATAAACAATTCTAAATCAATCTGAAACAATAATAAGTTATCAATGTTCGCTAACAAAGATTACTATAGATATTTTAATTTGTCAACAGCAAACTATCTTACAGCACCTTGCTCAGGAAGCTTTTCGTTCTTTCATTCTGCGGATTATCGAAGATGTCAGATGGTTTTCCCTGCTCGAGGATGTTTCCACCGTCCATGAAAAGGATCCTGCTTCCGACCTCTCTCGCAAATCCCATCTCATGGGTTACTACGATCATTGTCATTCCGCTTTTTGCAAGACTCTTCATAACCTCAAGAACTTCGCCGACCATTTCCGGATCCAGTGCTGATGTCGGCTCATCGAAAAGCATGATCTCAGGTTCCATTGCAAGGGATCTCGCAATTGCGATTCTCTGCTGCTGTCCACCCGAAAGCTGCTTCGGATAAGCATCCGCCTTATCCTCAAGTCCGACAATCTTAAGCAGCTCCATAGCCTTCTTATCTGCCTGCTCAGGCGTCATCTTCTTCAGCTTAACAGGAGCCAGTGTTATATTCTTCTTAACCGTCAAGTGTGGGAAAAGATTGAAGTGCTGGAACACCATACCCATCTTCTGACGAATCTTATTTACATTTACCCTATGCCCGTTAATCTGGTCATCATCTATCCAGATCTCGCCACTGTCCGGCTTCTCAAGCATATTTATACATCTGAGAAATGTACTCTTTCCGGAACCCGAAGGTCCGATCACAACCACAACCTCGCCCTCATTTATCTCTTCGTTGATACCATCGAGGACAACCTTGCCGTTAAAGCTTTTATGCAGATCATTTACACGAATCATATCCTTCCTCCTATCTGATATCCGATTTACGAAGTTTCTTCTCTATAGCTCCGAAAATAAGTGTGAGCGACTTAATGAGAATGAAGTAAATAATAGCTATTCCGATAAGCGGCATGAATGCTTCGTATGTTGCACTCTTAATGAAGTCTCCGGCTTTCTGGATATCCATAAGACCTACGTATCCAACGATAGCAGTCTCCTTGATAAGAGTGATGAATTCGTTGCACATTGCAGGGAAAATATTCTTTATAGCCTGAGGAACAACGATGCTCATCATTGTCTGAGTCTTGCTGAGACCGAGTGATCTTCCGGCTTCAGTCTGTCCCTTATCGATAGAAAGGATTCCTGCACGGATAATCTCAGATACATACGCACCTGAATTGATAGCAAATGCGATTGACGCGATGATCCATTTCTCCCAATTCACAGTAGCGAAAATAACGAAATATATGATCATGAGCTGAGTTACCGAAGGGGTACCTCGTATAACATCGGTATAAACCTTACCGATGAGCCTCAGCGGTTTATTCTTCGACATATTGCAGAGCGCAATGAGGAAGCCTATCACAAGTCCCATTGCCGCAGCAAGAAGGCTTACCTTGATAGTTACTCCGAGTCCTTCGAGGAGCTTCAGATAATTCTGATCTTTGATGAAACATCTCTCAAAGGTGTGACAAAACGAGTCAAACCAATTATAAAACCAATCCATGTCCGATTCCTTTCCGAAATGCGTAGTTAATAGTTCATTTGGTGATCCTCACTTTTCGCCCCCCGCCGAACAGTCATCAGATGTGGAATACCAGATATCTGATAACTACAAGTATCAACAGATGCACCGGATAATAAAGATAGAAAAAGTATTTCAGGGAAATACCCTTCTGCCCGTTATATTTCTTTATAAGGTAAAAATCAAAACACGAAAGCAGCTCCGTCGGATTGATAAATGTCAGCGTTGCCACATTTGTTACGACACCGAGCATTTCATTTTTACCGAATAGATAAAATGTAAATATCAACAGAACTCCGAGTCCGCCATAGTCAGTCTGAAGCAGAAATCCGAGAGCTACCGGGATAGCCGCAAGTACTATGGCCGCAGCCTGTCTCTTCAGCCCTGCCTTAAGGAAATTTCCCTGTGTCATCTTGTCAAATGCGATTACCATCAGCAGTCCCAGCGCCAGCGTAAAGTAAACATTCTGGCTCTTGAGATAAAAGAATTTCGCATTAAATGCAAGATCAAACGGCACCTCCGAGATCAATCCGAATATGAGAAGATTTCTCAGATATTTCCAAACATTCCGCGTATGCTTATAGCCTTCAACGATCAAAAAGCAGAATATAGGAAATGCGAGTCTTCCGGTCAGTCTCATAAATACATAGAGTGTCCTGATCTTATCCGCAGGCGGATTTGCCTTATCATCAAAATGGAAGCCATAATATATGACCGCCGCCCCGATATGATCGATAAGCATTATTATGCATGCAAATATCTTCAGCATGCCTGCAGTAAACTCAAGCTTTACCGGATCTTCCTTCTTCTTTCTTCTGTAATAACTATATGCCGGCTTCTCGTCGTCAGATGATTTCTCTGATTCTGACTCACCTTCAGATGCTTCAGTTGATTCTGATTCCGTTGTTTCCGCTTCTATCGATTCCTCTGCAGTCTCTTCAACTTTCTCATCTAGTTCTGTCTTGTTTGTTTCTGTCAATTCCATAACCTATCACTTCTAAATTATTTATTACTCCGAATCTGATTCTGACTCAGTATAGTCCCCCGACATATACTGATGAAGCAGACTCGCATTTGATTCAATATCCGGAACAAGAACTGCCATTCCGTCTATATAGTCATCATAATAATATCCATCTACCGGAAGACGGTAGCTCTGCATATTTCCGCCCTTCAGGAAAGCCCATCCCATCTTCAGGAAGCCTGACTTGCTGAGATCAGTTGAAATGCATGGCGCAACACCATTTGCCATCTTGATTCCGCTGATCGGATGTCCGTGCTTTACCTTATCTATACAAGCCATGATGAGACGTCTCTGTCTGTCGGTTCTTTCCCAGTCGGAGTTTCCGACATATCTCATTCTCGCATAACAAAGAGCCTGCTCAGGAGTGAGTAAATTCTTTCCTTCATGAAGATCCCATACCTCATCCGAAATATCGGTTGCGGTACCTGCCTGAGGATTCTCATTCATATACTGTGCTTCCTCAGCTGTAAGGTTCATCTCGATATCACCGACTGCTGTCATTGATTCAAGGAATGAACTGAGATCTACCAATGCATTTCCATCAATTGTGATTCCGAAATTCTCTTCGATGGTCTGATCCAGAAGATCGATTCCTCCGAAGGCATATGCAGCATTTATTCTGTTGCCGCCGTAACCCGGAATATCAACATACATATCTCTCATGAACGATGTAAGTACCACCGTTCCGTTCTTCTTATTGATAGTGCAGAGGATCATCGCATCTGTACGTTGTCCCTCTTCACCTTCTCTTGCGTCCTCACCTACAAGAAGGATATTCAGCTGTTCACCCTTCATCGCTCCGGCACGCTGTGAAACCTCAGAGTCGAAGTGCTTGAACTTCGACAGGATTGAATTAACGAGAAGTCCTCCGACTATAAGAAGGATAAGAAGTATTACAAAAATGAATGTGAAGAATTTCCTGATTGGATGCTTCTTCTTTTTCTTCTTCTTTCCTCCGCCGTTTCCGTCATCATATCCGCCGTCCTGATCATTTTTCTTGTTCTTCTTACGTGAAGACTTATCTTCGGTCTCGGCATATTTATTATGCATGCGCTGCTTCTTCTCACGCTCTGCTGCTCTGTATGCAGCTACGTCAAAATCAGCGCCGTCATCATCGTCATCATAATCTTCATCGTAAGCAGGCTTAGTATTCTGTTTATTCATCTGCTGTCCTCTTGTCTGTCTCTGCTGTGGATTGCCACCCTGCTGCGGCTGCTGCGCGTACTGTGGCGGCACCTGATCATACTGCTGACCGTATCCATCATTCTGTCTTGTCGGCGGTACCTGAATCTGCTGTGTATACTGCGGTGCCTGCTCGTACTGCGACACCTGCTGTGTATTCGGCGGCACCTGCACCTGATGTGTATACTGCGGCTCACCGTACTGCGGCTGCACATTTCCATGTTCTGTGTATTCTGCGCCTGCATAGAGCTGACCGTCGGATTCATCATCTACAACAAATGCGGAGTCCATCTCAGGATCATAATCATCATCCTCGTCCGAACCGTTCATCTGTCTGATTCGCTCGAGCTCACGGATATGCCTCAGTTCTTCCTCCTGTAGCATAGCTTCCTCGCGCTTCCTGCGTTCCTCTTCCCTCTGAATGCGCCTAAGTTTTTCTTCTTCGCTCATATAACTCATAATAATTTCCTCTGTAATGCCGTACCTATTCTGACATGGTCAGTGCCTGAAAACGGCAACATTAAAGCTGTATAATAGCATTTTTAGCCGATTAAGTAAAGTCGGCCTATTCTTCGCCTCCCACAGTCTCAAGCTTCACCTTGAATGAAATAACCCTCTCGGTATGCTGACTGTCGAACTTGATAACGTATGCGTTTCTGTCATTATCTATATCTATGATCTCCCCTTCACCGAAAATCATGTGCTTAACCCTGGTACCCACGGCCAGTCTCGTTGCCACGTCAATTCCCTTCATCATGCGCTCCGAGATTCCGATGTAGTCGTAAGTTTCCTTGATAAGACCCTCGCGAGGCTGCTCAACATACTCGATGAGACCTTCCTCAGGCTCCAGAACAAATCTCGAAGGATATCTCGGCGAACCGTCAAAATTCCTTCCCTCTGCCATTGAAAGATAAAGCTTCTTCATCGCTCTCGTATACGCAACGAACGCAACTCGTCTCTCCTCCTCCATAGCCTCTCTCGTGCGGGATTTCTTCGACGGGAATATGCCCTCGTTCATTCCGCAAAGGAAAATGTACGGGAACTCGAGACCCTTTGCCGCATGAACGGTCATCATCTTCACGCGGTCCTTGGTATCCTCTAAATCCGTATTGGTGTAAAGCGCCACGTGCCTCAGATAATCGGCCAGCGTCGTCTCCTCACCGCAATTAGTTTCAAACTCATATATAGACTGCTTCAGCTCGGCCAAATTATCAAGTCTGTCCTGGGCACCCTCGGTACGAAGCGCCTCCTCGTAGCCGCTCTTATTCAGAATGTCACTTAGCAGCTCGGAAATAGGTCTTGAATCCATGCCCTCAGACATTTCATCCATCAGCGCCACAAATTCCCTCGCAGCGGTACCGTTGAAGATATTCTCGTCTATAGTCTCAAGCAGTGCCTGATACAGCGAAACGCCCTTAAGCTCCGCATAATCCTCCAGGAAGCCCATACGACGCTGCCCCATATTTCTCTTCGGTGTATTTATAACCCTTTTGAATGCCATATCATCCCTGAGTGCCAGACACCTGAGATATGAAAGCGCTGTCTTTATCTCTGTACGTTCAAAGAACTGAACGCCGCTGTAGATAGTATACGGGATTTTGTCCTTCAGAAGCTGCTGCTCAACACTTCTTGTCAGGAAATGTGCGCGGTACATTACAGTTATATTTCTGTAATCCACTCCGCTTTCATGAAGCTTTCTGATCTCCGATGATATCCACTCTGCTTCCTTCTCCTGATTCGGAGCAAACTTCGCAACAACCTTGTCCCCCGACGGAAGTGTCGGGATCAAATCCTTTTCTATTCTGTCTGTATTCTTTGCGATCAGCGAATTTGCCGTAGCTAGAATCTCAGGCGTACTGCGATAATTCTGCATCATCATTATGGTCTTACAGTCACTGTACTGCCTGTCAAAATCCATAAGGAATTTCGTACTCGCACCTCTCCAGGTGTAAATAGTCTGGTCCGAATCACCTACGATAAACAGGTTATGATGATAGCCACAGAGCACCTGCATCAGATCATACTGCGGTCTGTCGATATCCTGGAATTCATCGATCATGATGTACTCCAGTCTCTTCTGCCACTTTAGCTTACTCTCCTCGCTCTTCGAGAAAATGTAGAGCACAAAGCTGATGAGATCATCATAATCCAGGCCGAAGCATTTCTTCTGCTGATAGAGATATCCGTAGAAGATTATATCCTTTACATTATCGGCCATGTTGTATTTAACACGAAGCATCTCAAGATCCATCTCGATGAGATCCTGATAATAATGCGGTCTCTCAACAAGCTTTATCATCTCGATCATATCGCGGGCGTTGCTGAAGGTCATATCACGAAGTGTAAGATTCCTCTCCTCATAAACCACACGGAGCATCTCATCGATATCTGAAATGTCCAGCACCAAAAATGACTTCGGATACTGAACCACATGAGATTCCTCCTGCAAAACGCTCACGCAGAAGCCGTGAAATGTATTGATATAGCCTGTGTCATTATCTCCTGTAAGATTGTGTATTCGGCGGCGCATTTCATTTGCTGCCTTACTCGTAAATGTAACACAAAGGATATTGCCCGGAAGGATTCCGAGATCATTTACGAGATAAGCGAAACGGGATGAAAGCGCTCTTGTCTTTCCGGAACCCGCTCCCGCCACAACGCGCACGAAGCCCTCGGTGGTAGTCACCGCTTCCTTCTGTGCCTCGTTCAGATTTTCCAAAATTTCATAGTATTCCTGCATTGCTACCCCCTGTTATCTAATACCTTTTCATAAAATAAGATTGTCGCTACGCCGAGACGCATCTTTCGCGAAGCGATACTTTGTGGGAAACGCAGTTCCCTACAAAGTAAAATACCGGGGTCAAACTCCATAAATTCAAAATGAATCCTGCAAGTTTTCCCCCGGTTAAATTACAATGAAAATCGTTTATAAGCCTCTCTCTATGATTCGCTGTCTTATGATGGCTCTTCTGAGAGATGCCTCCGCCAAAGCAAATTCTGCAATACTTCTCTTCTGAAGCATTATCTCTCTTGCTTCCGCTTCTGCCCTGATTGCTCTTTCTTCATCGATCTCATCCGGCCACTCAGCCGAATCGATAAGAATCATGACCTCGCCGTCCTCGATCAGCATCATCCCGGTGGAAACGGTTGCAACATATTCGGTATTAGGTTCCATTTCCCTCTTACCTTTAATGCCATTTCCGTAGGAAATCTCACTGCTCGTGCGGAACTTGATGACACCCTCGGCAATAGCGATTGCCATATTCTGGTGTCCCGCCAAAACTCCGTACTCACCATCGATAGCGGGAATAACGATAGACTCTATATTCCCTTCAAAGAAAGGATTGTCTGCCTCATATATTTTACAATGAAACGTGTTCATTATCATTCTCCCTTATAAAATGTATCCTTAACTCATACATTTCACAAATCATCTACAGTAAACTTACAGTGTCTCGGCCTTCTTTACAGCGTCCTCGATAGTTCCAACGTTATAGAATGCAGCCTCCGGAAGGTCATCATACTTACCTGATATGATCTCCTTGAAGCCTCTTACAGTCTCTGATACCGGAACATATACACCTGCTGTACCCGTAAACTTCTCGGCAACGAACATAGGCTGTGCGAGGAATCTCTGGATCTTACGTGAACGGCTTACCACCAGCTTATCCTGATCTGAGAGCTCGTCCATACCGAGGATTGCGATGATATCCTGAAGCTCGTTATACTTCTGCAGGTACTCCTGAACCGTACGTGCAACTCTATAGTGCTCCTCACCGACAACATCAGCCTCAAGAATTCTTGATGTAGACTGAAGCGGATCAACTGCAGGATAAATACCCTGCTCAGCAATCTTACGACTAAGAACCGTAGTTGCATCAAGATGTGAGAAGGTTGTTGCAGGTGCCGGGTCAGTAAGGTCGTCGGCAGGCACGTATACGGCCTGAACCGATGTAACGGAACCTCTGGAGGTAGAAGTAATTCTCTCCTGAAGCTCGCCCATTTCCTGAGCCAGTGTCGGCTGATAACCAACGGCTGAAGGCATACGTCCGAGAAGTGTTGAAACCTCAGAACCTGCCTGTACAAATCTGAAAATGTTATCTATAAAGAGAAGCACGTCTCTGTTCTCAACATCTCTGAAGTACTCGGCCATAGTAAGACCGGTAAGTGCTACTCTCATTCTTACACCAGGGGACTCGTTCATCTGACCGAATACCATGGCTGTCTTATCGATAGTTCCGCTCTCCTTCATTTCATTCCAGAGATCGTTACCCTCACGGCTACGCTCACCTACACCGGTGAAGATTGAATATCCGCCGTGCTCCATAGCTACGTTGTGGATAAGCTCCTGGATCAGAACCGTCTTACCTACACCGGCTCCACCGAAGAGACCTATCTTACCACCCTTTGCATAAGGCTCAAGAAGATCGATAACCTTGATACCTGTCTCAAGGATCTCAACTGCTACGTTCTGCTCACTGAAGATAGGGGCGTCTCTATGAATATCCCATCTCTCTGCCTCTTCCGGAATCTGCTCTCCGCCGTCGATAGGATCACCGAGAACGTTGAACATTCTTCCGATAGTCACATCACCTACAGGTACGCTGATTCCGGCACCTGTTGCTGTAACCTCCATTCCTCGGGCAAGTCCTTCACTCTGTGACAGGATGATACATCTTACCTGTCCCGCACCGAGAAGCTGAGCAACCTCCATAGTTCTTGTCTCGTTGCCGACCTTTACGGTGAGTGCTTCTCTGAGCTTAGGAACTCTTGTACCTTTAAATTCTACATCTATAACAGGTCCTGAAACCTGTACTATATTTCCCTTACTCAAGGTTATTTCCCTCCTTAAGTCTCTTTTTCATCTGAGCCTTTGCACCGGCCGCAACCTCGGTAATCTCCTGAGTTATGGCAGCCTGTCTTACACGGTTATACTCCATTCCGAGCGCCGCAAGCAGCTCCTCGGCATTCTTGTTCGCCGAATCCATGGCGGTCATACGTGCATTCTGCTCAGCACTGAAGCTGTCTACCAGCGCACCGTATATATATCCCGCAACATATCCCGGAATAACGTGATTGATAACCGCGTCAACAGAAGGATAGAAATGCATGTTTACATACTGCTCAACCTTCTGTCCGTCCTTCTCTATAAAGTTACCTCTGTCGAAAGGAAGAACTCTGTCCATTTTTACAACCGACTGGAGCTCGTTCTCCATATCACTGTAGATGATACGGATCTCGTCCACACGTCCGCTGTCATATTCTTCAAGGAGCTGATATGCGATCTTTCTTGCTCTCTCGAAGGTCGGATTCTGTGCAGTGTAAAGAAACGACTGCTTGATCGGAATCTTATGCTTTGTGAAATAATGTCTTCCGTACTCGCCTACAACATAAAGGTCAACCTTCTTGTGCTTTGCGAGGGCCTCCTCGGCCATCTTCAGAACATTATGATTATACGCACCTGCCAGACCCTTATCGGCCGTAACGACAAGATATGCATAATTCTCTGCAGCATGTCTTCCTTCCTCAGGATAGAAATATTTGCTCTTAACGTTCTTCTTACTCTGGAAGATACGTCTGATCTCAGTCTCTATCATATTGAAGTAAGGGCGGGTGTTTTCAAGCTCCGCCTTTGCCTTACGCAGCTTCGTAGATGAAATGAGATACATGGCATTTGTAATCTTCTGAGTATTTCTGACGCTGTTTATTCTGTTTTTTATATCTCTTGCGTTAGCCATACCTGTTACAGCTTTCTTTTATCAGAATGTATTATTTACCGAAGCTCTCCGTAAACTTCTTTGAGATTTCGATAATATCACTCTTATCTTCATCACTCAGCTGACCTGTTCTGTCAAGCTTCTCACAGAGTGAACCTTCGTTCTCATGATAATGATTAAGCAGTTCTTCACGATACTTGTTGATATCATCAAGCGGAATATCCTGCATAAGATGTGCCGTAGCTGTTACAAGCAGGATGATCTGCTCATGCGGCTTGAACGGTTTACTCTGCGGCTGACGGAGGAGTCTCATAAGTCCCTGTCCGTAAGTCAGCTGCTTTTTGGTCGTCTCGTCCAGATCACTTGAGAACTGTGTGAAGACTTCCATTTCTCTATACTGAGCAAGATCCAGTCTGATGGTTCCTGCTGCTTTCTTCATAGCCTTTGTCTGTGCGGCACCGCCGACACGCGATACCGAAAGACCTACATTTACCGCAGGTCTCTGACCTGAGAAGAAGAGGTCTGACTCCAGGAATATCTGTCCGTCTGTAATAGAAATGATATTCGTCGGGATGTATGCCGATACGTCACCTGCCTGAGTCTCAACGATAGGAAGTGCTGTTATACTTCCTCCACCGAACTCATCAGAGAGTCTTGCAGATCTCTCAAGAAGTCTTGAATGCAGATAGAATACGTCGCCCGGATAAGCCTCACGTCCCGGAGATCTCTCCAGAAGAAGACTCAGAGCTCTGTATGCTATAGCATGCTTTGAGAGGTCATCGTAAACGATAAGGACATCCTTACCCTTATACATGAAATACTCACCCAGTGCACAGCCCGCATATGGAGCAATATACTGGATAGGTGCTGTCTCACTGGCAGCAGCGGATACTACGATGGTATAATCCATAGCTCCGTGCTTGGTCAGGTTACCAACGATCTGAGCAACGCTGGATGCCTTCTGACCTATGGCAACATAAATACATATAACGCCGTTACCCTTCTGATTAAGAATGGTATCGATAGCGATTGATGTCTTACCTGTCTGTCTGTCACCGATGATAAGCTCTCTCTGTCCGCGTCCGATCGGGAACATAGAATCGATAGAGAGAATACCTGTATTCATTGGTGTATCTACAGACTGACGCTTAACGATTCCCGGTGCAGGTGTCTCAATAGGACGATAACCGTCCGCATTTATAGGGTCCTTGCCGTCGATAGGATTTCCCATGGCATCGATAACTCTTCCGAGGAAATCATCACCGACAGGAATACCGGCTGTCTTCTTGGTACGTCTTACACGGCTTCCCTCAAGAACGTCATCATCCTTACCGAAAAGGATAATACCGACATCATTAGCTCTGAGGTCCTGTACCATTCCCTTAATGCCCGAATCGAAAATAACTGTCTCACCGTACTCAGCGGAATCAAGACCAGTGGCAACAACGATACCGTCGCCGACAGTCTTAACGTGTCCCTCTTCCTCTGCGATTGCACCCAGTGACCACTCTTCAACAGAAGACTTGATAAGAGTTACAAGATCACGTCCATCCTCTGCAGGTCTGTCCAGATCATATCTGCCGTCTCCTGATGCAGAACCGCCTGTTCTGATTCCTTCAAGGAGATCTCTAAACTGTCCGAATCTTCCTTCCTCTGTCCAGTCATAGATATCATCATCTACAACGAGCTTGAAGCCCTTGCTAATGTTGTTATCCGGCAGCCATCTGAGCACTATGTCTTTCTTATATTTCTTAGTAAGGAAATCTGTGAAGCCCTTCTTCTGCTCGGCAGAAGGTTCTGTCTCAGCATAGATATAGCATTCCAGAGTCTCCTCAACATTCTTAGGCTCCTGTGCCATTTCCTGTACTCCTTTCAGCACTCTTCAGAAAAGCATCATAAACATCGGTGGTCTCACTTGAAAGGATCATCTTGGCAGCTGCCTCTTCAACGATTCTTGTGATATCACCCTTAGCACTCTCAAGAATTTCAGCCTTCTCGATCTCTGCAGTCTTTCTTGCAGCTGCAAGGATCTCTGCAGCTTCTTCCTTGGCGGCTGCAGCCTGATCGCTGCGCATTCCGTCGATCTCAACGGATGCCTTCTTCTTCATATCTGCGATAGTAGCCTCTGCAGCACTGAGCTTTTCCTTGTACTCAGCCTCGAGGTTAGTCGCATTTGCTAACTTCTCTTCAGCATCCTCATCCATTTTCTTGTACTCTTCAGTACGCTTATCCATGAATTTCTTTACCGGTCCATACAGAAGAACATAGAGACCTGTAAAGAGAATAACGAAATTAAGAAGATGCAGAAGAATCTGCTGTATATCAATACCTAACATTGGTTTTGTCTCCTTTAATTAAATGTACCAAGCAAGCTTGGACAAATCTTTTTATCCCTAAATACTCTGTTGTTCTTCGTTACATAACGAAAATTATAAGTATCGCAACGATGAGTGCGTAGATAACTACTGTCTCGATAAGGATAAGACCGAGCATGAGTGAACCTCTGATATCACCTGTTGCTTCAGGCTGTCTTGCGATAGCTTCTGATGACTTAGCTACTGACATACCCATTGCGATAGCACCTGCAGCTGCTGCAAGTCCAACAACGAGAGCTGCACCAAATGCCTTACCGCTTACTGCGCTTGCATCTGCTGCTTCGTCTACAACCTCTGCTGCCTCAGCATCTGCTGTAACTGTGATCTGCTTCTTCTCTTCTGATGCACTAACCTTTGTAGCCTTTGTAAATCCACAAGCAGCTACTACTATAAGAAGAGCTATAAGTAATGTTGAAAGTTTCTTTGCAAGTTTCATTTTATTGATCCTCCATGATCTGATTTATATGTATATTTTTAAATTAATAAATATCGTTATTTTTTCTTATTCTTCTTTTCCTTCGGCTTCTTCTCATGCTTCTCGGAAACTTCTCCGTAGAACAGTGACGCCAGCATCGTAAGAACGTATGTCTGAACGAGTGCGTGGATCAGTGTGAAGAGAACACCTACAACTACAGGAAGCACAAAGCTGAGTGCCATATAATGGTAAACAAGCTCTGTAACAAGGGCTCCCGAAAGGAGGGCACCGAAAAGTCGGAAACTCATTGATATAGGAAGTGAGAACTCCTTGAGTGTAAGTCCGACACCCTTCAGCTTGTTTGAAATGATACCACCCGAAAGAATTATGAGATATGTTGTAACACCCATCTGAATAGCTGCATTTATATCAGCGATAGGTGCAGGCATTGCTATCGAATGGCCATGTGTTGTAACTGCCTGAAGTCCCAGCAGCTCGAAAAGCGTACTGAAACATATATATGATCCCGCAGCAAAAATGTATGCTCCAAGGAACTTATTCAAATGCGGGCTGTTTGACTTTGCAAGATTATCGAAAAAGCCTACCCAGGCCTCGAGCACCATCTGGAACTTTCCGGGTACCTTCTTAAACTTAGGTATCACAAATATCCTCAGGATAAGTGCAAAGAACAGTAATATTCCGGTAACAGTAAACGCCGATATCACGGCAGGATTTACTTCCATCCCGAAAAAATTAACCTTATAGCTATCATGGACAACCGCATCTCTCATGACATCCTTTACAGACCCATGTTCTCCGCCTGTGTTCGTCAGTATGATGCCCACTATCAGCAGCACGCATACTATCGCGGCGATGACGAGAGTCGTCGTCCTTTTTTTCTTACTCAATTATGATCGTCTCCTTTCTCAGGAAATGGCTCTACAAAGTCACCCCTTTTTTCCTCCTGCTCCCGAAAGCAGACCTCCTATGCCGGCACCGCAAATACCACCGACGATATGAGTCAGCTGGGAAATATTATCCTTAACTGTAATCATGTTCCAGATTTCAGAACCCAGATAGATTACAATAATAAGAATCATAGTGATCGGAATCTCACCTTTCTTGAGATCGACTGCAGAAACAAGAACGATCATCATGAAGACAACTCCGCTTGCCCCGAGAAGTATAACACTCGGGAAGAAAATAACAGTAACAAGGCCGGATACTACAGCTGTAATTCCTATTGCCTCAAGAAATGTGCTGCTGCCGTAACGGTTCTCAAGTATCGGACCGAGAAGCAGGAACAGCATCATGTTTCCCGCATAATGCTCGAAGTTTGAATGTCCGAGCACATGTCCGAAAAGTCTGAGGACAGCAAAAAAGCTTATCTTAGACCTGTATACGGAAAAAAGCAGATGAGTACTCTGACCTGCGGTAATCCGCGCTAAGATAAGCACTATGAGTGATACCAGTGCGAAAGTAAGTGTCACCGGTGCATTATACGAGAAAACTAATTTCTTTTTTCCACCTTCAGCCATTTCAAAAGTCCCCCTTGTGAAATAATAAAAAGGCATACCGAAAGGTTTCCACTTTCGGCACGCCATATATTATTGCACAATTTATATCAATTGTCTATCATCCATTTTGTTGAGACTAATCGAGGATTCCGCAGCCTTTCAGCACCTCGGAAATCTTCTTAACAGGGATAATCTCAAGCTTCTCTCTTACTTCCTCAGGAACCTCCTCAAGGTCCTCCTTATTCTTCTCAGGAATGTATACCTTCTTAACACCTGAACGTTCAGCCGCCATCAGCTTCTCAGGAAGACCACCGATAGGCATCACATTTCCCCTGAGGGAAACCTCTCCTGTCATTCCAATGGCAGGGTTTACCTTCTTACCTGTAAGAAGTGAAGCCAGGGCTGTCACCAGTGTGATTCCCGCAGACGGACCGTCCTTCGGTGTTGCACCTTCCGGTACATGAATGTGCAGGTCATGATTCTGATCCAGCTTATCTGCTTCCTTCGGGAAGAGCAGCTTGATGAGTGAGACTGCGATCTCTGCCGACTCCTTCATAACATCGCCGAGCTGTCCGGTGATGATGACCTTTCCTGTTCCCTTAACGAGCTTTGTTTCTATAAAGAGTATCTCGCCGCCGGCTGCGGTCCATGCAAGACCCGTAACTATTCCGGCAGGTGTTCCCTTCTCAATCATATCGTGCTGGATGCCCTTAGATCCCAGGAACTCCTTCAGCATTGCTGGCGTAACGGAAATCTTATCCTCATCACCCTTAACAAGCTTCACCGCTGCATAACGGCAGACACTGTCGATTCTCTTCTTGAGTCCTCTGACTCCGGCCTCCATAGTATAATTAGAAATAATCTTCTTAATAGCTGTATCTGTTATTGAAAGCTGGCGTCTCTTTATTCCCATGGCCTTCAGAGCCTTAGGGATGAGATGCTTCTTTGCAATTGAGAGCTTATCGTTAGCTGTATAGCCCTGGAAGTCGATAACCTCCATACGGTTGAGCAGCGGCTCAGGTATCGTATCTATAGTATTTGCTGTGCAGACGAAGAACACATTTGACAGGTCATACGGAACATTCATGTAGTGATCTGTAAATGTACCATTCTGCTCAGGATCGAGAACCTCAAGCAGTGCACTTGACGGATCACCCGCAAAGTCGCTTGAAAGCTTATCAACCTCATCGAGAACAACAACCGGATTGCTGGAACCGCTTCGCTTGATTCCCTCCATAATACGTCCCGGCATAGCACCGATGTAGGTTCTTCTGTGACCTCTGATCTCAGCCTCGTCTCTGACACCACCGAGACTTATTCTTACATATTTGCGTCCGAGTGCTTCCGCGATGCTCTGGCCGATACTTGTCTTACCTGTACCCGGTGCACCTACGAAGAGCAGGATTGAACCTGCCTGCTTTGGATTGAGTGCCATAACAGCAAGCTGCTGAACTATTCTCTGCTTAACCTTCTTCAGGCCATAATGATCTCTGTCGAGGATTTCCTCGGCACGTCTCAGATCTATCTCGCCCTGCTTTGCCGGCTTCCATGAAAGTTGTGTTACGAAATCCAGATAATCGTAAAGCATACCGTACTCGTGGCTGTTCTGGCCCTCCTGCTTCATACGGTTAAGAACCTTCGAAGCCTCGGCATAGGCCTCCTCATTCATTCCGGACTCTTCTATCTTCTTCTCGAACTTTCTGATATCTGAAATGCTTTCCGGATGCATTTCATCAAGCTCCTTCTGAAGGATTTCGATCTGCTTCTTGATCGCATCCTCTCTGTAAAGGCTCTCGTTCTGCTCCTTCTGCTTCAGCTCAGCACCGTTCGCTACATCTACTATTTCAAAGAATTCGTAGACCATGCTCTCTACGAGCTTATATCTTTCTCTTACGGAGTCCTCCTCGAGAACTGCGTACTTCTCTTCCCATGTTACATTATAATATCCTGCCGTTGCGGCAATCATTTCATTGAGATTCTTCCACTGAAGGATGGCACCTCTTGCGAAGAGACCCCACTGATAGGAAGAAACGAACTTGAGGAATGAGCCCTTAAGTTCATCGAACTTCTGCTTCTTCTCAGCATCGTCCATATCATTCTTCTCAGGACGGATCTCAGTCTCAGACTCGAAGATGCCCTTCCTGTTCTTCTTAAATGAAAGAATATTCACTCTGTCATAGGTATGAATCTTAACATTTCCGTCAGAATCGATGGCTTCAACCTTCGCCTGAACACCGATTGGGAAAATGTCCTCATCGGTAATGTTGTCTCTATCTATATCATTTGTGAGAAAAGCGAAGACAAGCTTCTCACCTACGGTGAGCTCGTCTATCTCCCAGTTCTCAATTACCTCTTTTCTAAAGTAAAATGTAACATCAGGGAGCAGTACTGTATCATAAATAGGTATTGTAATCATATCTCTCCTCCTTATTGTTAGCACTTCAATATAATGAGTGCTAATTAAAAGGATATCATATATTCACAAAATTTCAAGTTGTTTTTTTGCATAATTTTAACATTTAACAAGGGGCTAACGGCTTTACAAAGAACCCTCTTTACGATAAAATATATTTTGATTATTTATGTCGAGGAGTACCACTTTGAAGATTAACATAAACGAAATTTTATATGCAGTCTCAAACGGTCTCGATGCTGTCGAGGTTGAACTGCGTGGTCATGTGACCACAGGCCACAGCAAGAGATTGGCTGTACTTTCGATTATTACAGCTAAGGCTATAGGTCTCTCTCAGAAGGATCTTATAGATATAGCTGCATTCTCAATTCTCCACGACAATGCGCTTACCGAGGTTAATCAGGAGGAGAAGCAGTACCGTCAGTACAATGGTGGCAAGGGCTATTCCGAGACAGATTTCAACGTTCGTCGTTGTATCATCGGTGAGAACAACGCAAAGTTAATCCCGTTCAGAACTAACTGCCGCGATGTAATAATGCTTCATCACGAGAATGCTGACGGCTCAGGTCCTTTCGGAAGATCTGCCGGCAACACTCCGATCAAGGCACAGATCATACATCTTGCGGACGTCATAGATCATAAGTTTAATCTCAATGACATTTCAAAGGATAATTACAAGGCCATAATCGAGTTCGTTAAGAGCAACACCGATACACTCTTCTCAAGAGAAGTATCTCAGGCCTTCGTTAAGGGCTTCAAGCATAAGCATCTTAATCACATTTCCTTCGGTGCCATTGATACTACTATCAGAAAAGCTACCAAGACTTTTAATGATGAATATACGATCACTGAGGTTATGAATCTGGCAACACTTTTTGCCAAGATCATCGACTACAAGTCGTTCTACTCCTGCGTACACTCACTCGGAGTTGCACAGAAGGCTATTCATATGGCTGACTACTATAAGTACCCTATTGAGAAGGGCGTTCGCTTCTATCTCGCCGGTGCACTTCATGATGTAGGAAAGCTGATGATCAAGAACGAGATCCTTCAGAAGCCGGGCAAGCTGACAGATGCTGAGTATGAGCAGATGAGAAATCACGCTTACTACACTCGCGAGATTCTGAGCAAGTTGAAGGGCTTCGACGATATCGTCTTATGGGCATCAAATCATCACGAGAAGCTCAACGGAACCGGTTATCCACGCGGACTTCGCGCCGAGGAACTCAGTTCAGAAGAACGTCTCATGACCTGCTGCGATATCTATCAGGCACTTACAGAGCCTCGTCCATACAAGGAAGGCTTCCCTCACTCCAAGGCAATGGAGATCATGCGTGACATGGTAATCAAGGGTGAGATTGACATGGATATTGTCAACGACATGAACTACGAAATGACGATCAACCGTAAGGTCGACAGATCCTCACCTACATCGATACTGTATTCATCAGAAGATGTAATTGTGAGAAAAGACGAGACAAATCATGTGCTATAATTCATGTGATGTAATTCATGTGATGTAATTCATGTGATATGATTCATGTGATGTAATTCATGTGATGAGAAATTTTTGTATTTCTTTCTGCCTCTGCATGAGGATGCATGAGGATATATGCAGAAAAAGCGCCGATCGGCGCTTTTTTTGTTGAGCTTTGTTGTACTCTTGCGCTTTTAGTAGCGGTTTGGCTTTTTTAACGTCCTCGGCTACTCCTCACACTACTATCCACACACTATAAGCCACGTACTGCACAACAAAAAGCCCGCTGCACACTCTATAAAGCATGCAACAGGCTTTAACCCCAATTATAAAACGTCAATCCTAGTATGAAATTATCTCATGTCCGTCTTCGGTTACAAGTACCTGAAGCTCCCACTGAGCTGACATTGAACCATCTTCTGTGTAGATTGTCCAATCGTTCTCTTCATCAACAAACACTTCAGGACCACCGATATTAACCATCGGCTCGATAGTGAAGATCATTCCCGGAACCATAAGCATATCGGTTCCTCTCTTTGTACAGTAGCTTACCCATGGATCCTCATGGAACTCAATTCCTACTCCATGACCACCGATCTCGCGAACTACCGAGTAGCCGTTTGCTGTTGCATGGTCATGTACTGCCTGACCCATATCTCCGAGGAAGCCCCAAGGCTTAACTTCTTCAAGTCCCTTGTAGCAGCACTCACGTACAACCTCAACAAGCTTCTTATTCTCTTCGGAAACATTGCCCATCATGAACATTCTTGAAGAATCTGAGAAGTATCCGTCAAGGATTGTTGAGCAATCTACATTTATTATATCTCCATCACAGAGGATTTCATCCTTTGAAGGAATTCCGTGACATACAGCATCATTGATCGATGTGCAGACACTCTTCGGGAATCCGTTGTAATTGAGCGGCGCAGGGATTGCTCCGTACTTCTTACAAACTTCATTGATGATATCATTTATATCTTCTGTGCTCATTCCGATGCAGATCTTATCAGCCACAACATCAAGACATTCGATATTAACCTTTGCGCTCTCGCGGATCTTCTGGATCTGCTCCGCATTTTTGATAAGCTTTCTCTGAGGAACTACATGTCCCTGATTTGCTATCGTCTCGATACGTCTGTCAAAATCCTCATGACAAACCTTGTACTTCTTTCCGCTTCCGCACCAGCACGGATCATTTCTTCCTATCTTCTTAGCCACGATGTTCTTCTCCTCTTAATTGTGTCAAATGTACCGCCATCAAATATGCTTTGTAAAACATTCTGCAGCATCATTAACACTCTGTTTATCTGTCGTTGATTTCATTGACATATAATTTCATATTTCATGCTGTTACGCAAAAAAATGAGTGCGCAACACGCACTCATTATTATAAGCATTTTACACTTGCTTTGTAAAGCAGAAGTTAGATAAAACTAACCTCGCTAAGGTGTCAAATATTTTTCCCTATAGGTTACGCACTCCTCAGCACATTCATCCAGCTTGTCAGAAAACTGCTTTGTATAATCATCCTCGAGCATCTGATACAGCGTATCAAAATAATGATCAAAGTTATCTCCTCCAACCAATTCATATCCACCGACCTGAATTTCATTGCCTTCTGCATCATAAAGGATAATATATCTCGAGGTGCTATCCGTTCTGCAGTCTTCTATTCCGACATCCATATCATAAACCTTTTCCGGTGAAAAGACTTCCTTTATTGCATTCATCCTATCCTCAGACAACTGCTCTCTGCCGAGTTCAGTATCGTAATATAAAACGATCAAAGTACCATCACTTTTTAATGTATAGTGCAGTGACTCATAGAACCAAGGCTCATAGATACGCATAGTAAACATCGTATCATTACTGAACTGAATCGTGTCAGAGCTCTCCATTCTGGATGGCCTTACATTATATGAAAAAGTCTTATCCTTTATGGCATCCTTGGGAATCGCGGCTACTATGAATTCTCCGTCCATAGCATCACATACCACCGAATCTTCACCGGGGCTCTCCATTACATCATAATGAAAATACAGTGCCTCATCCCTATAAACTACACCATCTGCATGACAGTGATGTCCGAGGCTGCTGTATTCCAGATACTCAAAAAGATAAACATAGCATTCCAAAGGATAGTTTTTCATTATGTTCTGAAGAACATTTATATGCGTTGTATAATACTGTCCGGTTCCATCCGTATCCTCATGGATTGCTATTCCCAGCTTCGTCTCAGCTGCCTCAAGATCTGCTTCGTCAGTTATAAGATATAAGACATATGGTTCCGGACGAGGATCATTACTTATATACCCACAGCTGCTGTTCTCAACATATGCTCCTTCGATTGCAATCTCCTCATCTTTTCCATCAGCACCTGCACTCTTGCCATCCGCTGAATCCTGATCTGCGCCACCGTTTAAATCAGAACCTGAATTCTGACCTGAACCACCGCCTGAATTCCACGGCGATTTCTTGTTCGCCCCGGCAGAACCTCCGCACGCAGTTAACATCAATATCAGTACCGAAACAATTAATAAACGTATCCTCTTCATAAATCGACCCCCTCCTACTACCCGTCAATCAGCTACATGATATATATACGGATAATCGCAGTATATTTATGGGAAATGTGCGAAAACTGTGTGGAAAGACTGTATGGAACAGCGCGGACTGTGCAGAAAATAAAAAGGGCCGTCTTCACGACAGCCCCATTGTGCTCTAAACTGATCCGATCATTAAAGAATCACGCCTCTCGAATCCTGCAGACAATGTCCCTCAGCCTCGCTGAGCTTCTTTGAAAGATATACCTCACGACCGGCCTGGATTGCATGCTTAAATGCGCTTGCCATCATAGGCAGGTTATTTGCACTTGCGAGGGCCGTGTTGGCCATAACCGCGTCGCAGCCCATTTCCATGGCTTCACATGCCTGTGACGGTCTTGCGATTCCGGCATCCACAATGATTGGCAGGTTGATCTCGTTGATCAGCTGCTCGATGAAATCTCTCGTTGCGAGTCCCTTGTTGGATCCGCTCGGTGATGCCAGCGGCATGATAGCCGCAGCGCCCGCTGCTTCCAGCTGACGTCCGGCCTTCAGATCCGGATAAATGTACGGCATAACAATAAATCCCTCAGCCGCAAGTCTTTCTGTTGCATTTACCGTCTCCGGATTATTCGGGAGAAGGTATGTTGTATCATCAATAATTTCAATCTTTATAAAATTTCCCAGGCCACGTGACTGAGCCATATGAGCCATAGTCACAGCTTCCTGGGCATTCCTGGCACCAAGTGTATTGGGTAGAATTCTGACATTTTCCGGAATAAACTTAATTCCGTTATCTATATCATCCAGAGTATCAATCGCAACCGATACAAGCTCTGTACCTGCAAATTCCACAGCGGAGTTTATCAATTCCGGCGTATATCTGGAAGTCTTACCTGAGCCAAGAATAAATCTGGAGGTGAATTTCACTCCTCCGATCACCAGCTCGTCGTTCATTTCTATATCCCCTCGTACTATATTAGCCGGAGAGGCAGTCTCTCCGGCATATTTTTAGTCTATATCTGTTACCACAGAAAGGTTACACGATCTATGGTATATTATTCGTTAACTACAAGCACGAACTTAACTTCATTGCTTCTGTTGCCGTCACTATCCCTTACGCTGTATGTAAGTTCATAGGTTCCAGGCTGACTCATATCATAATCGCCCTCAAGGTCGATTCTGTTAAAAAGTGTATTTCTATCGTCTACATCATCCTTAACATCTTCTATTGCTATCATCGGGTCGAAATTATCTCCGACTTTCAGTACAATACCGTCTCCGGCAAGCTTGATATAAGGAAATGTTGTTATCTCTTCTTCGGTTGATGCTGCTTCTGTTGTAGCTTCAGTAGTTACTTCAGTAGTACTCTTGTTGTCATCATCGATTTCTTCACTTATGATGTCATACATTTCATCTGTCATGTCAACATTCTTGCGTGAAGGCTTGTATCCAACTGTTCTAAATCTCTTGCCGAGATTATAGCTGCTGTCATATGCCGCATAAATAATCTGTGCACTACGGCCATCTTCCATAACAGCAATATCGTAGATTCGCACATTTGCGGTAACATCACCATCTCTGTCATCAGTTGCCGTAACTCCTGCGAGGAGAAGTGCCTTATCGGAACCTTCTTCGTAAGTAATCTTCTCTGTCGGTACTGAAATCACAGGGGCCTTTGTATCTCTTGTCATCTTTGAAAGAACACATAATGCTCCGGTTGCAAATGTAGTTAATATAAGAAGGATAGTAATCGCTTTCTTCATCTCAAACTCTCCCGATCGTCAAATGTTGTAATATTAATCCGTATAGTATTTCGAATACTTGCCGTAATATTTACCGTAATATCTTCCGTAGTAACTTCCGTAATAGCCGTTTGCATGTTTCTTCTGAACCTTGTTGAGGATCACGCCGAGAATCTTTGCGTTAGCCTTCTCGAGGCGTCCCTTAACATCCTGTGCAAACTTGTAACTGATATTGTTCTGTGCGATAACGAGAACCATACCATCACAGTGCTGTGAAACAACGGCTGCATCCGTAACACTTCCGATAGGAGGTGTATCGATGACGATATAATCAAATACATCTCTAAGCTTATTTACTGTATCCGCAAAAATATCATCTCCCAGAAGCTCCGATGGATTTGGAGGAACCTGGCCTGTTGTTATTATATGAAGTCCATCATAATTTGTTGAATAAAGAACATCATCCAGCTCCTTAACTCCCGATAATAAATGTGAGAGTCCGTAGCTTGCTCCCATGATACGATATCTTCCGACGGTAACCGACTTTCTCATATCCGCATCTATGAAAAGTACCTTCTTATCAGCTTCTGCAAGCTGAATACACAGATTAAGTGCTATACTTGTCTTTCCTTCATTAGGAATACATGATGTAAGACCGATAACCTTAACATCCTTGCCACAGAACTGAAGATTTGTTCTGAGCTCTTTATATGCTTCCTCAGATCGATTGCTGAGTTTTCTTGCCTTTGCAATAGTAATCTTCTGCATGTCATCTATCTCCCCAATAGGTTTCTGCTTAATTCATCTATCTCACACAGTCTGTTAATCAACAGCCTCTGGTTTTGGTGTCTCTCTCGGTGTATCATTCTTTCTCTTTTTCTTACGTACAATAGTTGAATCCTCAAGTTCATCATAAGGAATCATACCAAGTACTGAAAGCTCAAGATACTTCATGATGTCGTCCTGTGTCTTGATAGTATCGTCCATCAGCATATTTATTACAAGAATAGCTGCTGCAACTACGAATCCGAGCATTGCTCCGACCATAGCGTTCTTCTTTGCATTCGGACTTGATGGTCTGTCAGGAAGATTTGCTTCGTAAACTACATTTACAGCGTCGATATCCATGACATTCTTGATATGCTCCGCACCGGCTTTACGTACAGCATTTGCTATATCCTGTGCACGGGTCGGATTAGTGTCTGTAACCTTTATCTTAAGCACACGGGTGTTAGTCGATGTCTCGATAGAAACCATACTGCTTATCGTGTCAGGCGTTACATTTGCCATCTCCGGATATGTATTCTGCAGATTCAGATCGGCGATAACTCTGTTCATAACAGTACGGCTCTTAAGCAGCTCCGCATAGTCGTTGGTAAGCTTTGAACCTACATCGAGGTCGCTTCCCGTAAGAGTATCATTCTCCTTCTGAGCCGCCGAGTTCAGCACATAAATACCTGTCACCGACTCGAACTTTTTACTCATCAATTCATTACTCACGTAATACATGAGGAAACCACCCGTTAACATCGCAAGAATTAAAATGTGCAGGTTTGCGAGCAGCATTCTGAAAATCTGCAATAAATCAATTTCTATATTATCTGACCTTTCCATGTTGCCTCCATGTATGTTTATGTATGTTTATTTATTTTTATCCGCTCTCTGCCAACAACGCTCACGGCAGTGCTGCGGTAATTTTTCTGATGATAATTCAGAATTTACGGATTTTTATTTACACAGCAATTCCGTTCTTACGGATTATCATTTACATTGTAATTCCGCGTTTACGGAAGCTCGTTCCTCACGATCATTGCCGGATTGTGAATGAAGATTTCATCCGCGTAATTTTCGGAGCATTTCTTATAAATGTACTCCGCAGCAGCGCCCAGATTCGGAACTCGCCACTTTGCATCTCTGTGTGTATCGGTTCCGACGAAATCGACCAGTCTGTTCTTCAGGAGCTTCTTCGCAAAGCTCTTTATCCTGAAACCGTCGCTTCCGATAATGGTGGATGCATTTACCTGTATCAAAGCGCCCTCATCCTTTATGAGTGAAACCTTCTCCAGGTCTCCCCTCAGGGCATCAAATCTCTCAATATGTGCCAGAATCGGAATGTAGCCCGCGCCCTGAGCTTCGCTTACAGCAGACTCGATATAGCTGAATTCCACATTTGTCTGGAACTCAATAAGGATGTATCTGCTCTTCGCAAGACTTATTACATGACCCTTCAGCATATCCTCGGGTGTCGTGCCCTTATGATAGAAAATCTCGCTGCCCAGCCAGAACTTCATGTCCGGATGCCCCTCACGTTTCACGAGCTCACGGAACTCTTCGTACCGACTCTTGATGTCGCGTATTCCCATTTTAAATGCCTTGGGATTATAGTGCGGTGTAAGGATCACATTTCTCACGCCCTGCTGATATGACTGATCCAGCATTCTGAGCGTCATCTCCGGCGACTTCGAACCGTCGTCAACACCGTACAAATAATGACAATGTATATCAAAAAAACCTTTACTCATATACTTAGTGCCTTTTTTTCTTCCTTGCTACGTTCTTCCTGAGTGTCGCAACAATAAAAAGGGATAAGATTGAGAGCACCAGGAACACTCCTGCCCAAATGAAGAGCTGTCCGAAAATACTCTCTATATATGTAACAATAAAATGATTAAAATAATTCGGTGAAATCTGCAGATTCTTATAGAATCCGTTCATATACGCAACAAATGGCGCCGCGAATGTCATAAGCGCAGCCCCACTAAGTGAGTATACCACATATCTGAATCCTCTGTGAAGATAAGAATGCAACTTGACGCAGAGAAACAGGTTGATCAAAGCGAACAGAACCGCACCTATAATCACATATAAATTATAGCTCTTCAGAAGCTTTGAAAACCTCGGTAGATAGTTGATTCCCGGAAGCTTTATCCTGTCTTCGTAAATGCTGCATATTTCATTCACATAGTCTTCAACGGCCTTCGTTTCCGTTGCCGGGTCGATACCCTGTTCGCGAAGGAACGCGTCCACATTTGTCTTAAGTACATTATGGATATCTGTCGTATCAAGTTCAAATGTACCCTCGTCAAATGTACCCTTAACGTAATTCTTCACGTCTTCCTGAATTGTATACTCGGTGAAGACGCCTTCGAGAACCGACACATCCACACCTGTCGGCATGGTATAGTCAACGGCCGCATTATACACATTTTCGCTGAGCATCCTGAGATAATCCGAATCGATCTTTGAAACAACGTAGTTTCTTGACAGACTGTAGTTTGCCACAAAAAATACGGCAACTACAACGAGTGTCAGTGAAAGAAGGAAGGAAAAGATAAAGGACGCCAGATTCTTCGTCGATGACGGAGCAGACTGCTTTCTGCTGTTTCTAGTAGTCTTCTTCATATGTCCTCCACTTCACATCATAACCCGATATACGCTTAGCAAATACTGTAAGTCTGTCTGTCTTACGTCCTGCGGAAAACTCAAACGGCCAGCAGGTATACATTACGAGTATCTCCTCTTCGTTCAGGAGATTATCGAGAATATACTTTTGAAGTTCTTTTTCATTAAGGACCTTAACCTCAGTCACCTGATATTCGTAATTACAATAGTTAGTATTGATCTTAACTATGTCATCCTTCTCAATATCTTTAAGAGGCAGGAAGAAGGAATTGTTATGTCCGGAAAGGACTACCATTCTTCCGAAGCCCGGCAGAAAACTACCGAGGTACTGTCCTATACCAAGTCTAAGGATATCGGCATTATCGCCCCAGTAAACAGGAACATCCATTCCGATGTCATCACAAATAAGCTGAGCATAGTGGGAACCTGAAAGAGGGAAGTCGATATTCTCTATGCGAATATACGGTTCCGGTTTCTTTTCATCCTCATAAAGAGGAACAGGATCTTCAGTAGCAGCTTTCGGGTCATAGATTGCATCTCTGACAACGTTCGTCTCCTCCATTGGAGCCTCTGCCCCGAGGATAGCTACCGCGTCCCTGGCCATTTCCCAATATGGCTTCAGCCCGACATACAGAAAAATATATCCTATTACACTAAAAATTACTGGCATAAAAATATATGCCAGTAATTTTAAAATCCTTGACTTATTCATTTAGATTACCTTGTTTTACGGCTATCCTTACGAATCATGAATACACCAAATGCGAATACAAATACAAGTGCTGCAACTACTGCAAGTGTAGATGTGAAGTCGATACCAGTCTGGTTAACTGTCTGCTTATTTGAAGCAGCCTCTGTCTTCTCACCCTTCTCTGTTGTAATTGTAACTGTAGCATATCCTGTAGATGTGTCAACGCTAACTGTCATGCCATACTTCTGTGAAGTAGCATTTACAGTCTGAAGAATCTCAGGCAGTGCATTCTTAAGATCATTTCTTGTCTTACATCCGTTCTTCTCAACAATACCAACGACTGCGTCGATAGTTGTGCTGAGATCATTACAAGCATCTGCTGAAAGGTCAACCTGCATAAGAGCGTTTGTTGCTTCAGCAATATACTGATTAGCTATGTTACCGCCGTCCTTAGGACTAGTTGAAAGAACTGATGCCCAGCTGTTAACAACTCCTGAGAACTTATCGAGCAGTGCCTGCTCGTCAGCGCTAACTCCGCTAGCTGCAAATACAGTTACAGCAGAACTGAGTACAAGTACAAGTGAGAGCACAAGTGCAAATAACTTCTTCTTCATACAATACATCTCCCTCTACCAACAATATTTTTAAAAACACATAATATAACAATATACTGTGATTATAACCATATATTTGTGCTATGTCAACACGGAAACTATGAATAATTATCAAATTGACTAAGGTTATTTATAAAAATGTACCAAATACTGTGTATAAAACATAAATTTTTGTGCGTATGTTGGGGTTTGAGCAAAATCAAAAATTTTTTCTCAATGCCCTATTTTAGTGCTTTGATACATTTTTCACAAGACCTTTTCTTGTAAAAATCGTACAATTCATTTTGTGAATTATTACTAGTAAGTGCCGGTAATAATATAGCTATATAACTTATAGGTGTTGTGGCCGTTTCTGCTGAGCGGTCCCAGCACCGCCTCACCCTTGGCAATTTTCCTAAGAGATGGGTCCATTGCAGCCTGACTGCTGTTCAGATGATAATAGCTTTCATCGATTCCGTCTGAGAAATACTCATCAAGGTTAAGCTCGTAAATCGTGAACTTCGCAAAGTAGTCACCGCCGTCAATATCTCCAAGGCTGTTCACTATAACAATTCGATTGTGAGCCTCGCCGTCGGCAGCCTCATAGTAAACCTTACCGTCGCTGCAGAATGAATACTCACTGTTTTCAAACCACTCTTCCATTTCCTGAACCGTATAATCCAGGTCGAAGAATCGATCCAGATTATCAACCACCCAGCTGCCATCAAGAACTTCATATTCGCTTTCATAACTTACCCAGCTGTTTGCATTGATCTTTGCATAAATGTGTATGAAATCAACCAGATCGGTTACCTTCGTATTCTGATCATAAGTAAAATTTGCATTAGCCTCCGCAAAGTTGCTCAGGAAAATGTTCGCCTCGTATTGAGTTTCCTTGTCGATACCTGAGGATGAGCTGTCGGTGTCGTTTGAGTCATCGGTGCTTGAGTTGTCATCGTTTGTATTGTCACCATTGTTGGCTGTGCTGTTGTCTTTATTCGCGTTGTCCTTGTTGTCGGCGGTATTTGTTGAGTCTGTACCGCCATTGTTGTTCGTTGTGTCTGTGCTGCCGCTGTTGTCCTTGTCTGTTGTGTCTGTATCACCGCCGTTCTGAGTGAACTGCACTTCACTATCAACCTTGGACCACGAACCGTCGATCACATTCATCTCATATACAGTCTGATCTCTCGAAACCGCAAAATGATATTCCGTCGTAAACTTGCCGCCACTGTCCTTACCGATTCCGATAAGTCTGCAGTTATTTCCGTCGATTTTTTCCGTTCCTTCATCGATCATAGAAAGACCGCTTGTGGCGAAGCCTGCCATCTTATCATTCTTCATAAGCATGTCTGAAGCCTGGTCAAAGGAAAGCGCTTTTGTATTCTTTCCACTTTGTGATGCGGAATTGCTGTTGCCATCTTTGTTCTGGCCATCTTTGCTGGATGCTTCGGTGTTGCCGGAATTATCAGTGTTATCAGTATTGTTATCTGTATTATTATCAGTATTGTTTCCTGTGTCATTTCCGGAAGTCTCATCAGTTGCCGCTTCCGTTGATGTTACTGTTGCAGTTGTATCAGTCTCCGGCTTCTTGTTGCCGCATCCGGATAAAGCAAGTCCAAGAACAAGCGACATCGCCAGTAAACTCTTCTTTTTAATCATATATCCCAAACCTTTCTTAATACATGATATCCATGATGATATTAATTATCGAACAATAAATGTGTTTATGCATCATGACATTTCATGATATTTCAGAGCTTTATATTGTGCTATGCCAGCTCCCAAAAAACGATGGAGCTTGCGGCTGCAACATTCAGTGAATCAACGTTGTTCTTCATTGGTATCTTTACTACATAATCGGATGACTCTATAACTTCGTCTGAAAGACCGAAGCCCTCGTTGCCCATTATTATGGCAAGCCGCTCCTCGTTCTTCAGACGTTCGTCACGGATGCTTACCGAGTTATCTGAAAGTGCCATCGCAGCTGTTTTAAATCCAAGCTTATGAAGTGTATCTATATAGTTATTCTCTTTTTTGCCAAGCTTTGTCCATGGAACCTGAAATACAGTTCCCACACTGACTCTTGATGCTCGTCTGTAAAGCGGGTCGCTGGATGAACCGGTAAGTATGACCGCTTCAATTCCGAGAGCTGCCGCTGATCTGAACATTGCTCCCACATTTGTCGGATTTTCTACATCATCGAAAATTGCAATACGATGATAGTCGCGAATAAGTTCAGCCATGTCCGGAAGCGGACGCCTCTTCATCATTGCAAGAACACCACGGGTTATGTTTACGCCTGTGAGGCCGGCAATGGTTTCGTAGTCAGCAACATATACCGGGATCGGGGTGTCGTCATAAAGTGCAGCCTGTTCTGATTGTTCTGAATGTTCCGGCTGCTCTGATTGTTCTTTCTGATTTGCCTGATTCGATTGATTTGTCTGATTCGCCTGTTCTGCCAACTCTGAAAATCTGCGGCACATCTCATCTGCAATGTTGTCGATCATAACAAATGCAGCCGGCTGATAGCCTGCCATCAATGCACGCTCGATGACCATCGGACTCTCAACAACGAAGAGTCCCAGTTCCGGCTCATAGTAGTGCAGCAGTTGGTTCTCGTTAGCATCAAAGAACAACTCAAAAAATGTGCTGTCCCCATAAACTGATTCTTTGTTGCTGTCAGATACAGTCGAGCTGCCATGTATGTCATTTATCTGAGTATATTTAAATTTCATTTATATTCTCCGTAAATTTAGATTAGTTTTTCGCCATCATGATCAGTGCATTCGCCATCATAATCAGTACATTCACAATCATTATCAGTGCATTCGCCATCATTCAAGATTCAGCTTTGGTGATACATAGTAACGATAGCCCTTCTCGTTACAGAAGGATTCAATCTTTTTGATCAGTTCAGCGTCAGTCGTATATTCAAGCAGATACACATCCACTCCATGTCTCGACACCTCATCCAGATATTCGGTGAAGTATTCTGTCTCAGACTTCTTCTGGGTTCCGAAGCTGTCCTTCTTATCCCAGTTGATGCTGGAAAAAACAGTCTCCTGATTTACCGCATCGAAAATGTCATTCACAGCATCAAATCTATTAAAGCACTCAGTAACATATACATCGCCGCCGTTGATAGAAACATAGAATCCATAATCCTTGAACGCTTTAAGGATTTTTGTTATTGCATCGAATTTCGCATCGGATTTATAGTGATAATAAACATCAAGATTATCAACAAAGAGGCCATCGAAGTCTTTATCCTTCAGCTCACCTGCCAGATCTATAATAAAGCTCTGCCACTCAGGCTGCGCGACATCAACCCATCTCTCGTCTTCCCAATTCTTATAAACATCAAGAGTGTACTTCTCATATTCTTTATAGTAGGAACGGTAATTCTCGATAGCTCCCACATTTATATAACTGTAAACTATATGGCCTTCGTTCTTAAGAGCGTCAACCTGTTCCTTGGTGAAGGCCTGACCCTCGATAACGATGGTCTTATACTGCTTCATCTTTTCAGTGTCTTCAGGTTCTGCGCCAAGAAAGACACCGTAGTCATGATTGTCAATTACATCAGTGTTACCATCAACACCATTACCATTTACATCAATGTTATCATTCGCGTCGTTTGCTTCTATCTTATCAGATGTTTTTTCATCGCCCTGTTCTGTTGAACCACACGCTGTTCCCAGCATCATCAGTGTCATACATATAGCGAGCAACATCAATTTCTTTTTCATTTATAAATCTCCGGTTTCATTGTTATTATGCCGCACATTTTTATTGCTGCGGCCATCATTCGCCTCCATCTTCACATCCATCTTCACATCCGCATTCGCGGCATATAAAAGTCCACACATTCCGGCCAGTGCCGTCACGATGCACGCCTTGTTGGTGAACCAATAGTGGATTGCCGAATGATTTCTCGCAAATATATACCACACCGCCGGAACAAGTGCAAGAATCACATAAGGTATTGCATGTCTCACAGTGTCGCCAAACGTAACACGGCGTGACCTTATCGAAGCAATCACTCTGATCACTACATATATGAAATATAAAATCATGATCAGCGTTACAGGCGTCTTGAGAAATGTACCGTAATTCGACCTGAGCACTGTATATATTCCAAAGCGTTCCAGACCATCCGCAGATTCCGCTGCAGTACGCTGTTTAAATACATTAGTCGCATTATCGAAAAGATTGATTCCGGTAAGCAGACTGCCGAGGATCCATTTCGAAATCCACATGCATCCATATCCCACGCACCAAAGAATTCCGTTTCGCGCGAGTCTTATGAAGCGTGGCATCAATTCCTCCGTTTCTGTCAGCAACAGATAGATTACTGCAGGCACGCCGAACGTCGCGATAGGATATGTAAGCAGATCAAAGTATGCAGTAAGAATTCCCATGTTGAGGAATATGAAGAGTGCGCAAAGTTCATATCTTCTTTCTGTATCAGTACTTCTATATGCACATTCACTTCTTTTTGTATCAGATCTTCCTGCCTTTGTATCCTTATGATTGCTGTTGCAATGCTTACATGTTGCCAGAAGCAGAATCACACCCAATGACAGGACGTAAAAGCAGACTGAAAACTGCATGCTTTTTGACATCGCTATCGGCATCAGCATCATATATGAAATTACATACGGAACGATAACATTCTTCAATCCGCATCGATACATCAAAACCGAAATCACGCAGATAACCAGGAGCTGCACGATTCCGTTAATGATCCTTATGGTAGAATATCCGAAGAGACTGAGCATAGGTCTCAGTATTATCAGGTAACCGTGCCAATAACGTGAGTAATCATACTCTCTTGTAAAATCTTTTCCATCTATAAAATGTGCTGCGAGCCCTTCTGCTCTATCCAATCCGTCTATTACTCCATGATAGACGAATACCGTTTTTTCTATTGTAGATACCTCCGAAGCATCTGCTGCTTCCAGCATCATTATGGAATCAGTGAAATTATCCAGCTGGCTTGTCGCATATTTTGTGACCTTCGGATATGTACCTTCATTTCGGATTGTGACTGCAGACTGCCGCACATTTTTCTCGATAGGAGAAAGCGGCAATGAGAATGTGATATCCAGCAACACCATTCCAATTATTGCTGCCGCTGCGAGATTAAGAAGAATCATCATCGTGTACAGCATGATTCTTTTTGTCATATTACTTTTCGCCATGTTCTTTCTTAATATAATACTTCTTCTGTGAAACGCTACCGGTATGATGCATTACTCTCCCTTCACTTCCAGTAACATCCGACTAAAGAATATCATCATAATAATTCATCTTCAATCACTATATTGGTAATCATTTATATGAACTTTCATAGTATCCGATAACATGTAGTGTTTCACTCACATGATTGCGTAAAAACCAAGACGGTACTAACATAGCCTACCGAAAACCGTAGATGTGGTAGTACATCGAAGCACTGAGAAGCCATAAAAACCGGAAATTACTACCACGACGCCCCAATAACAATAGGCGTGGTAGTACACCAGAAATCTGATAATCCGAAAAGACCGGAAATATACTACCATATGGTGGCGAATACAGCATAATGTTAGTACTACCGAAAAATCGAGCAATCACATAAACCGAATTTTACTAACACAATGTACCGAAAACCATGGAAGTGGTAGTACCGAGCCGTAAGTGAATTGAACTTAGACGAAAATATAGCAGATTCACAAGAAAAAAGGACCGCCACCAGGCGGTCCAGAAAAATGAAAGTGGAAAAAGTATATGTATTTCCTATTCTTCTATTAATCATCCTCTACTTATTATCTTCTACTATCTCCTCCAGCACTTCCTTAGCTTTGTCGTACTCTTCGTAGAGCGGGCTATGTGCGGAGTTTTCGAAGATGTAGATTTTCTTCTTCGGAGCTTCCAGCTCTTCATAATATTTTATCTGCAAATCTGAGAGGCAGGTGTAATCGTACTTGCCGACCATAAAGTACACCGGAATATCCATACTTGGTATATCCTCAAAGGCATTGAATGTATGCGTATCATCGGACACCGGAAATTCGGAAGACTGCTTCTTGCCCTTCCATATCTCAATCCGTTCCTTCTGCGTATATGCCGTACAGCGTAGGCTCGGAAAGAAGATTCCCGTTATGACGTTATCCATCTTTCTTGTCGTACCGACTCCAAGGTCATGCATTGCCTTATCGCGAAGACCTGATTTGCAGTATACATCAAATTCATCACTCGACTCAGAAATGCGGTACTTCTCGAATTCACTGACCATCTTATCATTTCCGGCCTTCCGGTATTCTTCCTTCATATAATCAAATGCAATGTTTTCGGATTCTACCTGATCAACGATCTGAGACATTGCGATGTAAGCCGCATATTTCTCCGGATGCTCCTGTACAGTTTTCGCTGCAATATACGTTCCGAAGGAATGACCCATGATGTAGATCTTATCCTGTGAGAAACGGGCACGCAGATAATCAGTGACAGCCTGCGTATCCCTCAAATATCTTTCGGTTGTCATATCGGATGGATTAATTCCCGGATCATAGGAACCCCCTGTTCCCCTATAATCCCAGTAACATACTGTGAATACGCTAGGTATTGGAGATTGATTAAAATATTCCAGCAGATACTGAGGAATTCCGGGACCTCCACCGCATACGATTAATACCGGATTGTTGACGTTCTCAGATATAATAAACAGCCCGAGGCTGTCACCGTCTACTTCAAGCTCCACCCGCTCGGAAAGGCCGTTCGGAGTTTTCGGCTCCGGCAGCCTTCCTCTACTTGGCGGAAGTATAATAAGCACTGCAGCTGCAACGATGCAAGCTGTTATGCCACATATTTTATAAAGTTTCTTCTTTATCATATAAATTGTGTTCCTTTACTAACACATAATAAATGTCCTGACGCTAATATATAACATCAGGACATCTAAAGTCTTTAACTGTATTTTGTCTATTTCTAAACTGTTTCTTAACTACGATACCTTTTTAACGGCTCCGTTCTTTATAACATAGATCTTTCCCTTGTATGTAATGGTGCCGTTGAATGTCTTGTCCAGCTTACCATTCCTTACATAGTAAAGCTTGCCGTTGGTTGCTTCGGCAATACCCGTGAAGGATTTGTCGATTAATCCCTTTGTTACGTAATACCAGTCACCGTTTGTGCAGTAAGCTATCTTGCCACTGAACTTCAGGTCAACGCGGCCCTTGGTGCAGTAATACCATGTTTTGTCAGCCGGACAATACGCTATCTTCCGGTCGAAGTTCTTTGTCGGCTTACCGTTCTTTACATAGTACTTATTTCCGTTTGTACAAGGTGCGATCTTATCGGTAAATGTTCTGTCGATCTTACCCTTCTTGCAATAATACCAGGTACCGTTTGTCGCCTGTGCTATTCCTGTAAAGGTCTTATCGATCACACCGTTCTTGCAGTAATACCAGTTGCCGAGCCAAGTACCGTTTGTCGCCTGTGCTATTCCTTCAAATGTGTTGTCCGGCTTTCCATCTCTTACGAAGATCCATTTTCCGCCTTCTTTAACAATACCTGTGAACGGTCCTGTAACCATTCCGTTATCAGCGCGGTACCATATACCTTTTTGTTTGTTCTTATATACATTTGCGGTCTTATCAGCCGGAGCTATAATAACATCCGTTGCCTGTCCGCTATAGTCAGACTTAAGTATCTCGTTTTCAACAGCAACTGCTCCGTCAGGCTCGCAGAAAATGTTATGCGTCTTGCCGATCTCAATACCATCTTCAGCATAAAGCACCTGATAGTCGGCCTGCATTCCGGTCACACCTTCACCCTCAGCAAACAGAGCCTTCTTAGATGCATATATAGCAGTTTTTTCAGCATTAGCGTTTACTATTCCGTCCACATTTTTGAAATTTCCGGTAACTTCTATTGCACTTTCGGTTCCTCCGACAAGTACATCGCCTCCATTAACGGTCATGTCGCCGTATGTTATAATTCCTGTAAATCCACCATATACTTCAACATTCGCATTGTCAAATGTAAGATTCACCTGCGATCCGCCATCATTTTTATACATCAAAATGCCGTAATCGGCACCTTTTATATTTCCTACTCCCGTTATGGTAAGATCCATACCGTATGACAGAATGCACGCTCCCGACGAATGGTCTCCCTCAGGAATATCCGCATTGTTCAGATTAAGGATACATTTCTCAGGATCAAATGAAACCGTTCCGTCATTCAAAATGTCATTCTTGTTGTTTGAATTAACCTGCGTGCCCGAAACCCAGAGCTGATAATCTTCATCGTAAACGCATGTTATCGTATAATCGTTCTCAGGCGTTCCATCATAAAATGTGTAGCCAGGTATATCATGTGAATATACAGCCCCTGCATAAGCGCGATATGAACATGTATAGTTTCCAATCTCCAGCGGAAGATCCTCCACTGTCAGCTTCCAGCCGTCGGAAGCCTTTACAGTGTACTCCGTCTCCTCAATATCGCCTATGTGATTCTGAAGTATCACACTCATACTATCAGGTCTGGCATTATTGGCATTGTTTCTGTCATCCCAATTAACCTGAAGTGTGATGTCTGTTGTTTCCGATGCAACGATTTCAATCGGTTTACTAGATACAACAATCCTCTGTCCACCGTAACCTTGAGTTAAAATATTCCAGACTTCCAATCCTTCATTCAGTGTTGCAGTTACATCTGAAGGAAACTCGTATCCGGGATCAACAATTAAAGTCACTTCAACGAAATACTTATGTCCTTCTTGAAATGTCGGCTCTGAAATGCCCCATTCATTATACCAATATGCTGTCTGAATCGAAAATCCTTCACCTGCGGTGATCTCGCACATTGCCGGTGACGGCTGACTCTCCTGTACGACCGCAGGGCCTGCCTTCGGAATCTTGATCGATAATCCGACATTGGTAATCTGCGTTAGCGGACCTCCCGCATGTACCGTAGCTGCATCAAGCGGCAGCAGCACGCAGACCATGATGACCGCCATGATAAGTCCGATCAATCGTTTTCGCATTTTTTGCATTTTTTGCTTTTTTCCCATATCACTTCCTCCTTCAAAACACTCCCCTAGTTTCCATTACAAAAAACATAGTTTCAGTATACAAAGCAGGAAATGTATCCGACACATCAAATCGGACGATATGTTTTCCTTATTTTATACATTAATTCATATTCAATCGCTCGAACCAAATACTGCACTTCACGCGTACGCTCATATTCTGTCGTTGATCTAGATATCGTACTTCTCCCACTCGCTGTACAGCTGTTCGATAGCCTTCTTTCGCGGGGCTGCAATTTCCATCAGATTTTTCTTTATCAGCCTGTCGATTCCTTTCACCGCGTTCTGACCTATGGAGTCCATGGTGCCGTACATTTTATTATCTAAATAGAAGAATTTCATATACTCGCCGATATTTGCTGTGCTTCCCTCATCATCATATTTCTGCGCCAGGGTCTTACCCTCTCGGACAGCTTTCTTCATCTGCTTCGTATCGCCAAGACATGAATAAATGTAGGCCTTAAGTATTATAAACACCGCCTCAAGCTTGCTGTTATATCCGATCGGAACAGCCTTAAACATATCCAGTATATTTATCATTATGCCCGTCAGCTCCAGAGCTGAATCCAGATCCTTCGATTTACTGCTCTGGGACAACGCAACAATCATATAAATGCCGGAATTAAACAAATTACTGAGATGATCGATAAGTCCGTAGGTGCCGTAATTTAAGGCTGCCTTCACATCACCATCCTTCAGGCTTACCAGAGACAGCATTGTATTATGTATGCCGCCGAAATTGATCTTCTTATATGCCTCCAGTGCTTTCTTATTATCGAGTAACATATAATCCGCCGCGATGCCCGAATCTATAACGAATTCGTTGATCTCAGGATTCTCATTCTGCGCAATGACCACCTTCGCTCTTTCATATAGATCGATGGATTTCTGTGCCTCTTCCGGATTGTTATGCTCCATGGCCGCCGCCTGATAAAGGATTGCCGACGAGTAAAGCAGCGCGAAATCATTCGGATAACGGATCAACGCAGTCCTGGACGCCTCCTCAGCTTCCTCGAACTGATGCTGTCCCATAAGCATCCTTATCTCATCGATTATTTCGTCTTTTCTTTGAGCAGCCGGCTCATAGCCCAGAAGGACATCAACTGAAATATCGAAAAGGTTTGCCATATCAACGAGTACCGTAAGATCCGGCATGTTGTGGCCTATCTCCCATTTGGAAACGGCGCCCACCGAAACCCCGAGTCTCTCAGCCATTTTCTCCTGCGTAAGACATTTGGCCTTTCTGAATTTCTTTATATTCTCCTGCAGTCTTATCTTCATTTGCAGTCTCCTTATTCATTTCAAGTTCAGGATTGATAATTCTAATCATTATAAAACATACGAGTGTTGCAATTCCTCCCGCCATGATGAGAGTACCGGTTTCAACTCTGAGCTTTGCCCAGCTGATGATTAATGATGCAACAGGCATTGCTGCTGTCACAAGCGAACCGAATACAGCTGATACACGTGCAAGATATTTTTCTTCCACATTTGCGATCATCTTTACACTCACCAAACCGCTGAGTATAGCTGATGCGCCTGCCATAAGAATGCTGCATAGTACAGCAAATGTGCACTTTACCACTACCAGCTCTCCAAGGCCTCCGCCCATTGTTAAAAGCATAACTGTGATGCCAATCATGCATCCAAAGATAAATACTACATTTCTCATGCTGAGCTTCCTGTCAATAATCGGCACCAGGATTGATCCGATAATCGAACCGATAGAATATGCCATTCCGATCAGACTCAGCATTCCGCTTCCCATGTGATAGCATTCGCTTACCAGCGGCGCCTGCAGTGCATTTATCGGAGCGAGCATTGCATTAACCACAACCGCAATCAGGCAGTAGTTCAGGATAACGCGTCTGCTTCTGATATAGGAAATACCTTCCTTCAGAGTTGAGAAATATGATGGCTTCTTTATCCGCTCGGTGTTCTGAGCTGTGTTATACTCGATATTCTGCGCATTGTTCTGTTCGCTGTTCTGCTCGATATTCTGCTCTGCGTCAGAAATGATGTTGGCCTCTGCTCCCACATTTTCCTGCTCCACCATCTCGCTCTGTCTGATTGAGAATATGATCAGTGCAGATACGAAAAATGTGATGACATCAATAATCATTGCGGTGTAAACGCCCACCTTTGCGATTATCACGCCTGCGATACCTGTGCCCACAAGTGTTACCATGCTTGATACAGATGTGTTGAGGCTGAGTGCGTGAGTGATGTGCTCCTTCTTGATTATCCTTGGGATAAATGCGGTGCCCGCCGGCATGTTGAAAGCTTCAATCGATGTGATGATAAATGTGAAGCCTGCCATGATCCAGCCGTTAACAAGCCCTGAAAGATACATTGCCATGAAGGCGATAAGTACGAGGCCTCTCAGTATATGAGTAACAACCATGACCTTCTTCTTGTCGAGTCTCTCAACAGCCGCTCCTGCGAAAGGCTGCACGATAACATTCGGCAGAATATTCAGCGCAAAGATGATTGCCGACCATGCGCCGCTGTGCGTCACCTGATACACCAGCCATGTAAACGCAATGGCATCTATCGAATCACCGAATCTGTTAATGATCGTCGTTGCAAACAGCTTCCTGTAGCCTCTGCCCTTCAAAACTTCTTTATAATTTATAGCCATATCTCCGACCTCCATTCATATGATATGGCTATATTCTACCCGTATTCATATTCGATTTTAACATACCAACTATCCATTTTCGATAGAAAAAATTTTCCAGTAGCGATAGTTTTGTGCCAGGCACCTTTTGGAAAAACGATGGCATAAAATTGATATTGAATATATTTTGTAGCGGTGATATGCTTTGTTTGCTGAGGATTTCCCGGGATAAGCTGAGGTTTTCGGGATATATAATTAAAGTAACTATAGAAAAATAATTGATATGAATTTTGTAGCATAAAGAATTTATTTGTAAGATTTTTTTGGCCAATGAGACTATGCCTAGAAGAAAACGAATATGGTATCCCGGAGCTATTTATCATGTGCTGAGCAGAGGTAACAGGCGCGCACCCATATTTATGGACGAACGTGATTACAGACAGTTCCTCAGATATTTGCAGAAGGCGCAGGCTGAAATGCATTTCGAAATTCATACGCTGTGTCTTATGACAAATCATTTTCATATGTTAGTTAGAACAGGTGATGTTGATCTTTCAGATATCATGCAGTTTGTTCTGTATAAATATGCTCGATATTTCAATAGGAGACATGGATATACAGGACATTTGTTCGAACGCAGATTCACATCATTTAATATTGAAGATGATCTATATTATCGAGAGGTTAGCAGATACATTCACCTGAATCCCGTAAAAGCGGGAATCGTAGATGACCCAATAGATTATGCGTATAGCAGCTATTGGATGTTTGTGGATGATAACCGTAACTCCGGTGATGCTGAAAAAGCCGGCGGCAACAAGATAGATAAAATGATAGAGAAGCTTGTTGATCCGCGTATGGTGCTTCAACAATTTAATAACAATAAGAATCGATATAAAGGATTTGTACAAAGCAGAATATCGCACAAGGATCATGAGATAAAGATTCAGAAAGACATAAACGAGGATGCGATAGAAAATTAGATAAAACACAACAAAATAAAAAACAAAATAGGCAGTGAAAACTGCCTATTTTATTGGCCTCAACGGGATTTTTCCCTAAAAGGTGCCTGGCACAAAATTTTCCAGTAGCGATAATTTTTTCTATCGCTACCGGAAAAAAATGAAAATAATGTGGGGTACCTATAGGATTTTTATTGCGTCAAGTATGGTTTTTTCTAATGCTTCACGGCCATACTTGTCGACTTCGGATTTATTCTTTTCCCCGTGGGTGAGGCAGCCGGCGCCACCGATGCAGCCGCCGATGCAGGCCATACCTTCGATGAAGTTTGCGTCGAGAACATTCTTCGATTTTTTCAGAAGTGCCACGCGGCATTCCTCGATTCCATCACATGCGACGGCTTTCAGATCAAAGTCAATGTTCTGTTCCTTAAGACCTTCCGCAACGGCATCCGACAGGCCATCGCTGCGGGCGAAGATTCTTCCATAATATGAGGCGTTATCAAGTACATCTTCGCCAAGTTCTGTTATATCAATATCCTTGCTGTCGAAGAGCGCCTGCAGCTCCTCGAAGGTTATTACTGAATCCACATACTGCTTCACCTCGTCCTTCATCGCCTCCGCCTTCTTTGCGGTGCACGGTCCGATGAATACGACCTTCGCCTTCTCATCGGTGGACTTGATGTACTTCGCAAGTGCCGCCATCGGCGACAGGTTGTGTGACACCAGAGGAAGCAGGTCCGGAAATGCGGACTTTATATACTGTACAAACGCCGGGCAGCATGAACTTGTCAGGAATCCCTTTTCTGCAAGTTCCTTCGACTCGGACTCAGCCACCATGTCGGCTCCCAGTGCCGTCTCGATAACTGTGTGGAATCCCAGCTTCTTGAGACCCGTGATCACCTGTCCCAGCTTCGCATATGCGAACTGACTGGAAATGGACGGCGCAACGATAGCATATACTTTATATTCACTGTTATCCCTACTCTTCTTTATCATATCGATAACATTTAAAATGAATGACTTATCCGTGATTGCACCGAACGGGCACTGGTATACGCACGCTCCGCACTGGATACATTTGCTGTTATCGATGGCCGCCGCATTATCCTCATTTATGGAGATTGCCTTAACCTTGCAGGCTACCTGACACGGACGTTTTCTGTTGATGATTGCAGAATAAGGGCAGACCTTAGCACACTGACCGCACTCGACACATTTCGACTTGTCGATATGTGCCACGTGATTATGGTCAAAGGATATAGCCCCGCGCTTACAAACATCCTCGCATCTGTGTGCCAGGCACCCACGACAGGAATCGGTTACCGAATATCCTGCAGCCGGGCACTCATCACATGCAATATCGATGACCTCGATAACGTTCGGATTATCTGTGTCACCGCCCATTGCTATCTTGATACGTTCCCCGACAATCGCACGCTCCTTATAAACACAGCAGCGAGTCGTCGGAGTTTTTCCGGGAACGATTACATGAGGAATGTCCAAAATATTTTCAAGAAGCGAATCATTCCACGCCTGTCGCGCCACCTCTCTCAAAACCTTATATTTCAGGTGCTGCACCTTAGTATCGAACTTTCTAACTCCCATTTGTCGGACTCCTCATACCATCTATCAAAATCAATGCAAAACATCTATATCAAACTCAAATTGATTTTCTCTATCGCAACATCGACAATACAAATCCTGATGTAAAATGCACCGCCAATCACAACAAACATACCATCACAACTTACATACCATCACAACTTACATACCATCAGAAATAGCTTACCTTAATCTTCTTTCCCATCTGCCTCAGGCATTCGGAAAGCTCCTCCACCAGGTTCATCTTGATGTTATATGTTATCGGCAGGTCAGGATTCTGATGCGCCGGATTCACGGCCCTGCCTACGTAGAAATTAATATCCGTAGCTTCCTCGAAAAGAAGCCTGCAAATAAGCGAAGCACCGTCGCGTTCAAAGCTCCATTTCTCATAGAGCTCGTTGTCGCCCAGAGCGTCCTTCGCATACTCAATAACCTTGTTAATCGTAATGACGCCTTCCGTCACAAGGTCGACGCCCTCGATCTCCGCAACCGGAGGCACATCTCCTCTCTCAAAATCCAGGCTCACCTTTACCGGCTTACCCAGATACTTCGCAGCGATGGACGATGTTGTTCCACCGCATATAATGTGCTTGCCCTCCTTCGAGAAGAACAGCGACATCATTCTGTCTCCGTCATCGCGATTGCGCGGCGGTCCGAACAAAATGTTCATCGGCTCACGGCGTCTCACCTTCACGACACATGCTGTCGCATCGTCACCGGGATGATATCCGTACTCCTTGTCACACTGATCCACAAGCATGGTGGCCAGCGTCTTCGCAGTGTAGCCGGCAGCAGCAAGCTGCTGCATAAACTGCGCAATATCCTCGACCTTCCAGCCGAAGTTAAATGCGAGGCCTATTCCCGCATGCGGACATCCGTCGCTCATAGCAACCATGCAGTCATCCTCCTGAAGACTGATGACCGACTTCAAAATCTTCTTATTATCTATAGTGAGCTCCGTTTTCGGATACTCATAAATCTCGTTGTTGCGCAGGAAAATAACCCGTGGATTGTCGTACTGAATAATCTCAACCGTGGAATTCTCGATAATGTGAATTATGGTAAATGTGGAATACGCCACACCTCTCACGGCGCAGATCGGAAGCGTCGCAGCGATAGTCGAAACGCAATCCTCAAGCTTCATTCCCTCTGCCATCATCGTCGAAATGATCTTCGATGTTAGCGTAGATAAAATGCTTGCCTTAACACCACTTCCCAGGCCGTCCGCAAGCACAATGACCTGCGAGTTCTCGCCCTGATTCACGATCTCAACATGATCGCCGCACAGCAGCTCACCTTCATGATTTATACTTTTCCAACCTATGTCTGCACACAGATTATTCATTATCAAAAAACTCCCTAAATTTTAAATATAGCCGGCAGACAATTCATTAATTACTCAATTACTTAATTCCTTAATTACTTAATTGAATAATCAATATATCCATATATCATTATTGCTCAACTTCTTCTATCCGCCGGCTATAGACTACCCATTACTCATTACTAATTGATTCCTTCAGCTTCGTCAGCGCGATCTTCGTCTCTGCTGCTGTCTCGCCAAGCAGCGACGCGATTTCCTGAACAATTCTCATCTGCTTATCAACCACCTTGTCCGCAATCTCAACGGTCTGGCGGCTTATCTCTTCATTTCTCTCACGCTGCGTCTCTTCCTCAGTTACATCACGGAAGATTCCCAGGATCAGATGATATTCCTTATCATAAACAATAGTCTTATCTACATACCTGCCGTATTCGGCCAGGTACTCACGCTTGTCGCGGATGGTACCTCCGTAGGTAAGTACTCTGTTGAAATCTGCTGGATCCAGCACACGTACAACCTGATCACCTAAAATGTCACTTGCATCCCTAAGATTCAAAATCTTAAGTGCCGCATAGTTCACCTGCTGAACCTCCAGCTTCTCATTGAGAACGATAAGACCGTTCGGTGTATTTCTTGCGATGGTATCTGAGAAATTTTCCGCACGTTCTTTCAAGTACGGGAGGCACATAGATATCTCAGCCTTACCCTGCAGTATAGCAATTGCCTTCTCCCGACATGTATTGTATCCGCATGAACCGCAATTCAGTTCATCGTCCGGTCTTATCTTACCCATCTGACGGAGAGTCTCTTTGATCTCCGTCTCTCTCGGAGTCTCGAGCTTACGCTCGATCATTTCAAAATGCTTCTCGAGAGCGCGTGGTTCAGGCTGATCAACTTCGAAGTCCGTCTTTCCTGCATAGGACGAAACAGCGATAAAGTCCTTCACAGGTGAGCGATGGAACTTCTCCATGACAGGTCCGCCTACACAACTACCCGAGCAGGCAGACATTTCGATAAAGCATTTATGCAGATTTCCCGACTCAATATCCTTAAGTGCCGCGATACAGTTCTCAGTTCCGTCGATTGCCATGTAACTGTAGTCGGGATTTGACTTCTCCATAGTCTTCAGGATTCCTCCCGTTGTCGGGAAGAACCTTGCGCGGCCCTTACCGTCGGACTCGGTGCCTTCTTCAATCTCAATCTTCTCTTCCTTCAGCCACGCTGTCAGCTCATCAAATGTGAGCACCGCATCAACTATTCCTTCATAATGCTGTGCCTCATCCTTCTTGGCAACGCATGGTCCGATGAAGACTGTCTTCGCATTAGGGATACGTTTCTTGATATCCGTGCAATGTGCCTGCATCGGCGAAAGCACATCCGCCAAGAGCGGCAGCAACGCCGGGAACTTCTTCTGGATCAGCAGATTCACCGAATGGCAGCTTGAAGAAATTATGATATCTCTCGTTCCCTCATTTACCATGCGGTCGTACTCGCGCTTCACCATTGTGGCGCCAAGGGCCGTCTCCTCAACATCATAAAATCCAAGCTTCTTCAGTGCCTTACGCATCGCCTCGATACCGACGCCCTCATAGTTTGCTACAAATGAAGGTGCAAGACTTGCAACAACAGGTGCCCCGCTCTGCAGCAGCACCTTTGCCTTCTCAGTCTCCTCAACGATTTCCTTTGCGCCCTGCGGACAAACAACAAAACATTGGCCGCACATTATACACTCATTTCCTATAATGTACGCCTGATTGCCCGAGAAACGGATGGACTTCACCGGACAATGGCGGATACATTTATAACAATTTTTGCAGTTGGATTTTTTAAGAGTGAGACATTCCATTAAACTTCGCCCTTTCCTCCTCTAAGGCCTTCACGACCTTGTCATTAAAGAATTCATCGAATCTCTCCGGTATTATGCCGCAGTACACTTCGTCGTTCACCGTAATCGTCACGCCTATGCGGTTGCACTGACCGGTGCAGAAGCAGCCGGCCAATGTTATCTCATTATCAAGTTCGTGCTCCTTGATAGCCTGCTGAAACAGCTCAACTATCTTCTCGGATCCTTTCAAATGGCAGGATGAGCCAACACAAATCTGAACTATCATATTACTTCACCTTCGGCAGAACCGAAGCTTCGAAAAACTCCTTTACATTTTCAGGTGTTACTGAGAAGAACTCCTCGTCCACCTGTACGCAGACGCCCTGCTGACACTTGCCCATGCAAAATGTACCAGCCAGCTCTACTTTATCTCCAAGCTGATTTTCTCTTATCAAATACTGCAGCTGTTCTACAACCTGTCTCGATCCTTTAATGTGGCAGGAAGAACCGATACATACTGTAATCTTCATTTCTAAATCTCCTCGCGTACTAATTCTTCGTGTTTCATCGCGTCAGTAAGTCAAAATGCGTTTCTCACAATCGAGATTACATTTCCCACAAGTGAGATCACATTTTGACTTCCGACATTTATATCATTTATTCATAGTCCACAACATTAACTATTGTGACACCTATCATTCTATTCGTAGTCCACAACATTAACCCATGAAAGCAGGAACTCGCGCTCCTTCTCGTTGCCTTTAACAGACTGAGAAGCTGCAACGATCGGCATCCATTTCTGAACGTACTGCTTTGCTGTGTTGCTCTTCTTGCAGAAGAGGTCGAGGTACTTCTTGGCACCTTCGATATCACCGTTCAGCCAGAAAAGCAGGTATGTACGAGCAACGTCTGCGGATGCATTTCCCTGTGTAGCATGAGACCAGTCGAGGATGTACGGAGTACCGTCTTCAGCAATGATGATGTTTGACGGATTGAAATCTCCGTGGCAAACCTTGTTATGCTTAGGCATGCCTTCAAGACGTGTGTGAAGATCGTAACGAGTTGTAGCATCAAGCTCTGTAGCGCTGATCTTTCTGTTCATCTTATCCTTAAGCTTGTTGAGCAGAGGACATGTCTTTGCATGAACTGTAAGCTGCAGATCAACAAACTGTTCGAGATACTCTTCCTTCTTATCCGGATTCTCTTCCATAAGCTGCGCGAGGGTCTTTCCCTTTATATATTCGAATACTATAGCCCATTTACCGTCGATCATAGTAACCTCGAGAACCTTAGGAATGCTGAGTCCTGTCTCCTCGATTCTTGCCTGATTGAGAGCCTCATTCAGAACGTCAGCCTTTGAATAGTCTTCATTAAAAACCTTGATACATCTTCCGCCGTCGCGGTAAATAGTCTTATCTTTTCTTACTGCTATTACTCTGTCCAGTTTCATACCTTCATCCTCCTTACGCTTTCTTAGTCTTACGGTAAGCACCCTTAACCTTGTCAGGCTTTGGAGCTTCAGCAATGTCGGCAGCTGTAGGCTTCTTTGTCTCCTCGAAATGCTTGCCGCCGTAGTATGCATTGAGATACATCTGTTTGATCTCAGACATTAACGGATAACGCGGATTTGCGCCTGTGCACTGATCATCGAAGGCCTGCTCAACCATATCATCGAGACGGTCAAGGAAATCCTTCTCATCGATTCCGTAATCCTTGATTGTATCCTTGATACCAACTCTCGCCTTGAGGTCATTAACAGCCTTGATAAGATTCTCGAGCTTCTCCTCGTCAGTCTTACCGCCAAGGCCGAGTGCGTCAGCAACCTCAGCATATCTTGCGAGCGTATGAGGATGATCGTACTGTGAAAATGTACCCATCTTCGCAGGTGCTTCCGCAGCATTGAAACGGAGTACCTCTTCGATCATAAGAGCATTTGCAACTCCGTGTGGCAGATGATGGAATGCACCGAGCTTATGTGCCATTGAATGACATACTCCCAGGAAGGCATTGGCAAAGGCCATACCGGCCATAGTAGCGGCATTTGCCATCTTCTCGCGTGCTTCGATATCTGTCTGGCCGTTCTCATAAGCTCGCGGCAGATACTTAAATATATTCTTGAGTGCCTGAATAGCAAGGCCATCGGTATAATCCGTTGCAAGCATTGCAGCATAGGCTTCAAGTGCGTGTGTTACGGCGTCGATACCGGATGCCGCAGTCAGTCCCTTAGGAGCAGACATGTGGAAATCCGTATCGATGATCGCCATGTTAGGAAGTAACTGATAATCAGCAAGCGGATATTTAACACCTGACTTCTCATCAGTAATAACTGCGAATGGAGTAACCTCCGAACCTGTACCTGCAGATGTCGGGATAGCGATGAAGTAAGCCTTCTCGCCCATCTTAGGAAATGTGTAAATTCTCTTTCTGATATCTATGAATCTCATTGCCATATCCATGAAGTCAGCTTCCGGATGCTCATAGAGAACCCACATGATCTTACCTGCATCCATAGCTGAACCACCACCGAGTGCGATGATTGTATCAGGCTTAAATGCTCTCATCTGCTCTGCACCGCGGAGTGCACATTCAAGTGTAGGATCCGGAGCAACATCATAGAAGCAGCTGTATTCGATGCCCATTTCCTCAAGCTTTTCGAATATCGGCTTAGCATAACCATTTGTATAAAGGAACTGGTCTGTAACGATGAAGGCACGCTTCTTATTCATTACATTTCTCAGCTCATCAAGTGCAACTGGGAGACATCCCTTCTTGATATATACCTTCTCAGGTGCTCTGAACCAAAGCATGTTCTCTCTCCTTTCGGCAACTGTCTTGATATTGATAAGGTGCTTAACTCCCACATTTTCCGAAACGGAGTTTCCGCCCCATGAGCCGCAGCCCAGTGTAAGTGACGGAGCAAGTTTGAAGTTGTAAAGGTCTCCGATACCACCCTGTGATGAAGGAGTATTAACGAGGATACGGCAGGTCTTCATACGTGATGTGAACTCTGCAAGCTTATCCTGCTCTGTAACTTCGTTGAGATATACCGATGATGTATGACCATAACCGCCGTCAGCGATAAGGTGCTCTGCCTTGTCAAGAGCATCAGCGAAGCTCTCTGCCTTGTACATAGCAAGTACAGGACTCAGCTTCTCGTGAGCGAACTCCTCAGAAAGATCAACGCTTTCAACCTCACCGATGAGGATCTTTGTTCCTTCAGGAACTGTAACTCCTGAAAGCTCTGCAATCTTAGCTGCAGACTGGCCAACGATCTTTGCGTTGAGCGCTCCATTTATGATAATAGTCTTACGAACCTTTTCTGTCTCAGCCGGGTTAAGGAAATAACAACCGCGTGCCGCAAATTCCTCTTTGACTGCATCGTAAATAGATTTAAGAACGATAACTGACTGCTCAGATGCACAGATCATACCGTTATCAAATGTCTTGGAGTGAATGATGGAATTCACTGCAAGAAGGATATCTGCGGTATCATCTATGATCGCCGGTGTGTTGCCTGCGCCTACGCCTAAGGCAGGCTTTCCGCTGGAGTATGCAGCCTTTACCATTCCCGGACCGCCTGTGGCGAGGATGATGTCAGCTTCTTTCATTACAAAATTGGTCATGTCCAGGCTAGGTACATCGATCCAGTCAATGATTCCTTCCGGTGCACCTGCAGCAACCGCAGCCTCAAGGACAAGCTTGGCTGCTGCAATCGTGCTGTTCTTAGCACGCGGGTGTGGGCTGATAATAATGGCATTACGGGTTTTAAGAGCTATCAGGCATTTGAAGATAGCCGTAGAGGTTGGATTTGTCGTTGGGATGACCGCTGCGATAACGCCGATAGGCTCAGCAATCTTCTTCATACCGTATGCCTTATCTTCTTCTATAACTCCACAGGTCTTGGTATTCTTGTAAGCATTATAAATGTACTCTGACGCATAGTTGTTCTTGATTACTTTGTCTTCAACAACTCCCATGCCTGTCTCTTCTACTGCCATCTTAGCGAGAGGGATACGTGCTTTGTTAGCAGCGGAAGCGGCAGCCAAGAATATCTTATCCACCTGTTCCTGTGTGTAAGTTGCAAAAAGCTTCTGAGCTTCTCTTACACGCGCGATCGCTTCTTCAAGCTTTTCAACGCTGTCGACAATTTCATACTCCTTTACGTCCATTTTTCTCCTCCTGATCCTGATTCTTTAATTGGTTATTTAAATGTGCCAGAGATAGTGCCAGATTTTCATTCTGAAGCATTATTCCTTCGGGAACCTCCAACTTACATGGCGCGAAATTCCATATAGCGGCTATTCCCGCCTGCACCATCAGGTCGCATACGACCTGGGCTGAGCCTTCACCCACGGTGATGATCCCGAGCCTTATTGAATGAGTTTTGCAGTAAGCTTCGAAACGATTCATCGGAAGTATTTCCGTTTTACCGTTCAGGCTGATCACCTGTTCGTTGCAGTCAAATGCGGCCGAAATCATTACTCCGTATTTGCGAAATTCGTCATACTCCAGCAGCGCTCTTCCGAGCCTTCCGGCTCCAACCAGCACAGCTTCTGTAAGACTTTTAATGCCTAAGGCTTCCTCAAGTTTTTCGATAAGTTCCTGCGTCACATATCCGAGCTTAGGTTTTCCCGCTCCGCTCACGGCGGCAAGATCTTTTCTCACCTGTACTTCCCCAAGACTGAGCTTCTTCGATATCGTCGTTGCCGATATATAGGAATACTCATCCGGCGGAAGTTCCCGCAGCATTCCGAGATAAACCGGAAGCCTGCCGAGGGTTGCCTTCGAAACAGATAATCTCTCCATACCCCTGCCTCCTTTCCTCATTTCGGTTACATTGTAATTTCAGGAAGCGTGATTGAAAATTCTTAAAAATGATAATCGGTATTATCAATATCGATAACTCCTTTATCGAGTAGGGAAATTTTTCCGTCCAAATACTAACATTCACTCTTTATCAGCTTGATATGGTAGTATTTTCCGATTCCTGTAATTGCTCAATTTTTCGGGTGTACTAACATTCTTTGACTATCGGCACGAATTGGTAGTAAATTTCCGGTTATTCTGGCTTCTCAATTTTTTGGCATACTACCACTTCAGCGGTTTTCAGTACGTCTTGTTAGTAATTTCCGGTTTTTCCGGCTACTGAAAGCATCTACATACTACCACCACTATGGTTTTCGGCAGGTTATGTTAGTAATGCCCCGGTTTTACGCAAATAACAGACCCATGAATGTCAGAATTAATTCTGACATTCATGGGTCTGTTAATACTTTATGTATTATGTCGATACATGTTCTATATCAAAATATCAAATTTTCATATACCAATATAAGCAATCAGCTCTAGATATACTTCCTCCTGGATTCACACAGCTCCGTTATGAACTGCTGATCAAGCTTAGTAAGCTTATAGCCATCCTTGTAGATCAGGACGTCCTTGTAAATCTTCTTGTTATCCGCACATTTCCTGAGGACAAGATTGTAACGTTCAAGCAGCTTCTTCGGTGCCGGTGAAACCCACATAAAGGTTTCAGGATTCATGGACAGAAGATCGAACTGACTTGCTCTCTCGAAGATAAAAATTCTTCGGTCGATGTTATCAGGAAGCTCCTCCTTCACAACCTTCGAAAGCGGCATCGACGGAACGTATGGATCCGCATGAGCGATCTCAATATAATCCGTCAGATCCTCGAATGTAATCTCCTCTTTCTTTGCAAGTGGATTCTCAGCACTCATGATGAGTGAATAAGTAAACTCCGTGACCAGCTCATACTGGAAGCCCTTCTCCTCAAGCATGGTTTTGAAGTATTTATCATAATTCTCAGCATAACGGATAATACCCAGCTTATAATCATGATTCAGCATGTTGTGGATCGTACGCTGAGAATTGGTCTCCTTATAGAAGACTTCAGTAGGCTCCTTTGTGAGTGACTTTGAGAACTCAGCAAATGCCTCAGATATATAACAAGCACGCGGTACAGATATGGAAAACTTCTGCTTCGGAGTTGCGGCAGACTTATAGAACTTCTCGAGATCATCAATCTGATTCAGAATCCCCTTCGCGAAGTTAATGAACTCATCCCCCTCCGGTGTCAGCTTCATACCGTTCTGGGTACGTTCAAAAATCGTAATTCCGAGATCACTTTCCAGCTCCTTTATGGAACGGCTGATATTCGGTGCCGCGATCATAAGTGACTCCGAAGCCTTATTCAGCGAGCCGGCCTTCGCAACCTCCAGCGCATGCTTCATATGTAGTAAATTCATACGATTTCACCTCACTAACGGTGCCAGCCACCGGTCTCCCGGTGGCTGATCAATCTCATCCATTATGTTTCACAATCTACAAATACCGGTACCAAGTACCACCATTCAGTATAACTTTAGATCATATCCCCAAGTGATGTATATTCATATCCATGAGCTTCAGCTACATTCTTGTTTGTAAGCTTACCCAGGTAACAGTTTACACCTGTGCTGATTGCTCTATTCTCACATGCCTTCTCAAGTCCCTGATTAGCGATCATGAGACCGTACTTAAGTGTTGCATTTGTAAGTGCGATAGTACTTGTTCTCGGAACTGCACCCGGCATGTTACCTACGCAGTAATGAACTACGCCATCAACTATATAAACAGGATCATCATGAGTAGTAACACGGCTGCTCTCTCCGCATCCGCCCTGATCGATAGCTACATCTACAAATACAGCACCGTCCTTCATTTCAGGCAGATACTTCTTCTTGAAAAGCTTCGGAGTTGAAGCACCCGGAATAAGAACCGATCCGATAACCAGGTCTGCATCCTTAAGTACTCTCTCGATATTACTGTCTGTAGAAACGAGTGTCTGGATATGTGCACCAAACATGTTATCAAGCTCTTCAAGTCTCTTCAGATTAACATCAAGTATAGTAACGTTAGCACCCATACCTACAGCGATCTTGCAGGCATTCATACCAACAGTACCGCCACCGAGAATAACAACATTTGCCTTCGGAGTTCCCGGAACACCGGCAAGAAGAATACCCTCACCGCCGAACTTCTTCTCGAGATACTTAGCGCCTTCCTGAATAGAGAGACGACCTGCGATCTGAGACATCGGTGCAAGACACGGAAGTCCGTTATCTTCGATAGTCTCATAAGCTACTGCCTTTACCTTTCCTGCAAGGAGAGCATCTGTCTGCTCCTTATCAGCAGCAAGATGAAGATATGTATAAAGAATAAGACCTTCACGGAAGAATTTATACTCGCTCTCCAGAGGCTCCTTAACCTTGATCATCATATCAACAAGGCTCCAAACCTCTGCCGCATTATCGATAATGCTTGCGCCCGCATCAACATACTCATTATCCGTAAAGCCCGAACCGATTCCGGCTCCTCTTTCCATATAGACATGATGTCCTGCAGCCACATAAGTCTTAACATTATCCGGTGTAAGTCCTACACGGAATTCGTTATTCTTAATCTCCTTAACGCAACCAATTTTCATTTTACCCTTCTCCTTTATATTAATAAGATAACGTATATTCTACTAGATTGGGGCTTATGGCACAAGGAAAGATTAATAATTTAATGTATTCTCAATATCTGTTATGTTACTAGATATATTATCAGTTTTTTCTCAACCCTTTACATCACATCCTGTGCCTTGTCACGAAAAAGCTGATAAATTTCAGTTTTTTCTCAATTTTTTCATGATCAATTTCAGTTTTTTCTCTATCTATCATAATTCCCTCAATTTAAAAATCAGCCGCTGGTCTTCCCGGCGGCTGATAAATCTCATTTATTATACTCCGCATACCACTCTGCGAATTTTCTTAGTCCTTCTCTGATTCCAATCTTAGGAGTAAAACCGTAGTCTCTCTCCAATGCATCTGAATCAGCATAAGTTACAGGTACATCCCCCGGCTGCATACCTACAAGCTCACGATGTCCCTCAAAGTCATAATCTTCAGGAAGCACACCTGCACGAACAAGCTCCTCCTGCAATGTACTTACATAGTCCAGCAGATTCTCCGGCTGACCACCACCGATATTATAAATCGCATACGGTGGAAGCGGAAGTCCATCAGGACCATTCTCTCTTGAAGGTGCGCCCTGCATAACACGATATACACCCTCGACAATATCATCGATATAAGTAAAATCTCTCCTCATATCGCCGTAATTAAATATCTGAATATTCTTACCTGCCACAAGCTTCTCAGTAGCACTGAAGTAAAACATATCCGGACGTCCTGCCGGCCCATATACAGTAAAGAATCTAAGCCCCGTAGACGGAATGTTATAAATCTTCGAATACGCATGAGCGATAAGCTCATCACTCTTCTTAGTAGCAGCATAAAGACTAACCGGATTATCAACCTTATCATCAGTTGAGAAAGGCACCTTCTTGTTACCACCGTATACAGAAGAGCTTGATGCATAAATCAGATGCTCAACGCCCTTTGCACCATTGTCATACGAATGACGGCACGCCTCAAGAATATTGTAAAAACCGATTATATTACTCTCAATATATACATCCAGAAGATCATCAGACGGTCTGACACCACCCTGAGCAGCAAGATTTACAACGACATCAAACTTATACTCATCAAAAGTTTTCTCAACCAGCGTTTTATCGCCGATAGAGCCCTTTACAAATACATGTTTTACATCCGACTTTTCAGCTGCAGCTTCTATCAATCCTAAACGGTATTCCTTAAGCTTCGGATCATAATATGAATTCATGTTATCAAAGCTAACTACAGTTCCCGAAGTCATTTCCTTCAGTAATCTGATAACAAGATTCGCTCCGATAAATCCCGGGCTTCCTGTGACAAGTATATTCTTGCCATTTAAATCTATTGCTTGCATTTCCAATCCCCTAATTAATACCTGGCACCTATCTAGGTGCCAGGTACCGTTTACAAATCGTTCATAATTAATCTCTGCGGAATAAGTCTCTTGTGTAAACCTTCTCTTCTACATCATCAAGCACACTGTCATAACGGTTAGCGATGATGCATCCACACATCTTCTTGAACTTCTTAAGGTTATTTACAACTGTAGAACCGAAGAATGTTGAACCATCCTCAAGTGTCGGCTCATATATAACAACCTTAGCGCCCTTAGCCTTGATACGCTTCATTACGCCCTGTATCGAAGACTGTCGGAAGTTATCACTGTTACTCTTCATAGTAAGACGATAAACACCTACTATAACTTCCTTCTGCTTATTCTCACGATCAACATTGTACTGAGTATCCTCTGAATAAGAATATGCACCGGCAATCTCAAGTACTCTGTCTGCGATGAAGTCTTTTCTTGTTCTGTTACTTTCAACGATAGCCTGGATAAGATTCTCCGGAACATTCTGATAGTTAGCAAGAAGCTGCTTTGTATCCTTTGGAAGGCAATAACCACCGTATCCGAATGAAGGGTTATTGTAGTAATCACCTACTCTCGGATCGAAGCAAACACCCTTGATAATGTCTGCAGTATTAAGTCCCTTTACCTCTGCATAAGTATCAAGCTCGTTGAAGTAACTTACACGAAGTGCAAGATATGTATTAACGAAAAGCTTTGTAGCTTCTGCTTCTGTTGTAGCCATACGAAGTACAGGAATATCAGTCTTGATAGCACCCTGCTGAAGAAGCTTGGCAAATCCGTCAGCTGCTTCCTGATTCTTCTCATCAGAACCAACAATGATTCTTGCAGGATAAAGATTATCATAGAGTGCCTTACTCTCACGTAAGAACTCAGGACTGAAGATGATGTTATCCATACCCAGCTTCTCTCTAACCTGAACTGTATATCCAACCGGAATAGTTGACTTAATAACTATTGTCGGCTTTTTCTTCTTTTTAGCTGTAGCTGACTTGATAAGTGAAAGCACCGACTCAACAGCACTGCAATCGAAATAGTTAGTCTTTGGATCATAATTTGTCGGTGCAGCTACGATAATATAATCTGCTGAGCTGTATGCCTTATCTCCATCAAGTGTAGCAGTAAGGCTGAGACCACGAGCCTCATGCTCTGCCAGATACATCTCAATATAATCATCCTGAATTGGGCTGATCCAGTTATTCAGTTTCTCTACCTTCTCAGGTACAACGTCTACAGCAGTAACATCATTATGCTGTGACAGAAGAACTGCAAGTGAAAGACCTACGTAGCCCGTACCTGCTACAGCGATCTTCTTTTTCTTTACTTCAATCTTTTCAGCTTCATCATCAACCAAAACATCCTGCATAGAAAAGCCAAGCTCTTCCATAAGTACAAGAAGCTGATCAACAGACGGAGTATAATCCTCCGATTCAAGTCTCGATAAAATAGAACGATTAATACCTGTTTTCTTTGCAAGCTCTGCCTGCGAAATCTTAAGCGCTTTTCTCTTTCCAACTACTGTGTCTGCAAGCAGACCTAATGATAATTGCTTCATGGCACCTCCCCTAATAAAAAGACGCTCATGTTGTCAAGAGCGTCAACAGCCGTACAACCATGTACATAATTATAACAATCTTGTTACTATATAGCAACATTATTCTTTATTATTTGCTTAAAACCGCCACCACTGTTTTTATCAACGTCACAAAATCTCTGAACAGATTAAACTTTCTAATATATTCCAGATTAAACTTCATCTTCTGCGGAAGTATTTTCTTAACATATACCTCATCTACATTTGAGACTCCACTCAGAAGCTTTGCCTCATCCTTGAAACGTATACTCGCCTCGCTTGTAATCCCCGATGGAAGAAGCAGCGTCGCAAAATATTCCGGCTCATAGCATCTGACATACTTAAGTACTTCCGGACGTTTACCAACAAAGCTCATGTTTCCCGATACAACATCAAACAGCTGCGGCAGCTCATCTATCCTGTACTTGCGCAGCTTACTTCCGATTTTCGTAATTCTTTTATCATTACCAACTGTTACTGCGCTGCCAAGCTTATCCGCTCCAACCACCATAGTCCTGAACTTATGGATTCTGAATCTTTTACCATAAGCCGTTACACGTTCCTGAAGGTAGAATACAGGTCCCTTAGAATCCTTCTTGATCATCACGGCGATCACAATCATAGGAACCGCAAGCAGTATAAGTAATACCGATGCTGCAGCAAAATCAAAGCCTCGCTTCAGCATCAGCTGTACACGTTTTCTATTCAGTTTCTCCCAATAAGGCCGCACTTCCGGAATCCTCATAAACTCCGGCAGATCATCCCAGTCTCTCAACATGTCTAATCTAACTTATCCTCTTCATCCATCTTTCTCTAATCTCGCTCACAACCTCTTTAAAGTTTGCGCATACATAATCCACATCCTCATCAGAAAGGAGTGTATGTACCGGCAGCGTGATCAGGTTATGATAATAATCATATGCACACGGATAATTATCTATTCCGCCCGACATTTCCTTATATGCTGTCATCATCGGCATCGGTTTAAAATGTACATTAACAGGAATGCCTAGCTTCGACATACCCTTAATTATATCATTTCTCTCACCCTCAGTTATATCCGGGATACGTACCAGAAACAGATGATTTGATCCGTCCATTGTTTCTGTATGATGTATGAGATGCGATAATCCAAATTCTTCACACATCGCCTCATACTTCTTCATAATCCTAACTCTTCTCGAAAGCAGTGACAGATATCTATCCAGCTGTCCGTGTCCGATTGCGGCCGTAATGTCTGTCATATTGCACTTATACCATGGGCCTATAACATCGTACTCCCAAGTTCCAGCCTTCGACTTTGCCAAAGCATCCGAGCTCTGACCATGCAGCGACAGCAACTGATAGAAACGATAAATCTCCTTATCGGTCAAGCCCTCATCATATACCGACTGTGGCAGGCACCATGTTGCAGCACCGCCCTCACCGGTTGTAAAATTCTTTACCGCATGGAATGAGAAGCTTGAAAAATGTGCAAGTGCTCCACAATAACGACGTTCCGGACTACTAAGTCTTCCCTTACCTGTATGGGATACAATACGGCTTGCACCAAGACTGTGAGCACAGTCACTTACGACCGCTACACAGCCGAGTCCGCGCTGTATACGTGCCGAAAGCTCTGACAACGGACTTCCGTCTGACGCAACAGGTTTAAACAATCCTCTCTTCTTTTCTACAATCTCAAATATGCGATCATAATCACATACTACACCGCCAAGATCTACAGGTACGATAGCCTTCGTCTTTTCAGTGATCATCTGCTCCAGAGCATCATAATCTATTTCCGGAGCATTCGTATCAGAGCTTCCATCCTTTTGAATATCCACAAACTTTACAGTAGCTCCGCAGTGGATAGCTGCCGATGCTGTTGCTGTATATGAATATGCCGGAACTATAACTTCATCTCCCGGTTTAATACCAAGGATTCTGAAATTTAATTCCTCTGCAGCCGTTCCCGAACTAAGTCCGACAACTTTGCTGCTATAGTATTCCCTTGCTTCATCCTCCTCACAATCAACATCTGTCCTGCCGGTTTCAATATACGCGGCCAGCCTGCATTCCAGACTCTTCGTACGTGGTCCCGTTGTGATCCATCCCGAACGAAGTGTCTTTACAACCTCCTCAATTTCAATCTCCGAGATATCCGGAGAGCAAAAATTGATCTTTCTCATTTCCATACCTATTTCCTACTCTTATCTCTTATTACTTATTGAGCGATACCCGGTTATCGCCCTATAAAGTACCGGGTAAAAAAGCTTAAAAAACCACGGACAGTATCTGACCACTCTGTAGCCGATCCTCGTCATCCTTCCATAACATTTGATTCCCGTCTTCTTTCCAAGCTTTACTATGTAATCCCTCTGATATCTCGCAAACCTTTTATCTTCACATTGTCCGGCACAAGAGTACCTGACATAAAATTCAATTAACTGATCGATACGAGTCTCATAGCTTCGCCTCAGCTGTTCTTTACCGAAAACCGTATTCATATTCTTCATGATAAACGTCTGATATTTAACATATGATTTACGCCAATCACAAATGTTCCGTTTAGTAAAAGTATCGATTATACTTCCCTTACGTTTTCTATGAAAATATAAAACTTCATCGACAACACAGACATTTTCACATTTATCTATAATGCGAAATGTGGTCGCCAGATCCTCATACACATCCCCTTCGGGAAACCTCACTCGTCTGAAAAGCTCTTTCCTGTAAAGCTTGTTCCAGACTGACTGATTGATCATACCATCCGGTAAGGCTCTTAGTGCCTTTACTCTGTCATACCTTCCTGCAATGATAGGCGGCTTTATCTTTGCCTGTTCCATTCCACCATCATCATCCGTGATAGCAAACCTGCACACAGCCATATCTATCCGACTGCTCGCATCATCAATCAAATCCTGCTTTGTTGGCTGCATCGTATTTACTAGCGTTTCCACAAAGCGCACATCATACACATCATCAGAATCAAAGAACGCAACATAATCCCCCTTCATCATATCCAATCCCCTGTTGCGCGCAGCACTGAGTCCCCTGTTCTCCTGATGAATAAGTCTTATACGCGGATCCGACTCTGCATACTTGTCGCAGATTTCACCCGACTTATCTGTCGACCCGTCATCAATAATGATGATCTCGAGCTTCTTATAAGATTGCCCGATCACACTGTCCAACGCTTCGGGAAGATACGATGCGACATTATAGACAGGCACTATAATACTGACTAAACCCTTGTCACTCATATTCCCTTCTCCAGTATATCCGCAATCCTCTCGCACGCATGTCCGTCTCCGTACGGATTGCAGGCATGCGACATTTTACTATATTCTTCAGAATTCTCAAGCAGTTCTTTAAATGCACCGTAGATCACCTCTTCATCGGTTCCGACAAGTCTGAGTGTTCCGGCATTTATCCCCTCTGTTCTTTCAGTCGTATCACGCATCACAAGAACGGGAACCCCATAACTCGGACATTCTTCCTGTATTCCACCCGAATCGGTCAGACAGAGATACGCCCTCGCTTCAAAATTATGGCAATCAAAGACATCCAGAGGTTCTATGATATGGATAGACTTGCAGTCTCCTAGTTCCTCATCCGCAGCCTTTCTGACAACAGGATTCATATGAACAGGATATACCGCTCTGCAGTCAGGATGTTCATCAAGTACTCTTCTTATAGCTCTGAACATACGGTGCATCGGCTCGCCGAGATTCTCCCTACGATGAGCGGTAACGAAGATCATCTTCTTATCTCCGACCCAATCAAGCTCCGGATGAGTATAATCCTCTTTCACGGTATACTGCATCGCATCAATGACTGTATTGCCTGTAACATATATCGTATCGGCATCCTTGCCTTCCTTAAGAAGATTCTCCTTCGCAAGCGCTGTCGGAGCAAAGTTATATCTGCTCACGATACTTACCGCCTGACGATTAAATTCCTCAGGGTAAGGTCGGTATATATTATAAGTCCTGAGTCCCGCCTCAACATGTCCGACAGGAATCTGCAGATAATAACACGCAAGCGCTGTCGCAAATGTAGTCGTTGTATCCCCATGAACAAGAACGGTGTCCGGCCTTTCCTTCTCAAGTACAGCCTTGATACTACTTAAAACATTCACCGTTATATCAAAAAGGTCCTGCTGTTCCTTCATGATATTTAAATCATAATCGGGAACAATATCAAATACACGCAGCACCTGATCCAGCATCTGACGATGTTGAGCAGTCACGCATACAACAACTTCAAGTCCTTCCCTTTTCTTCATTTCAAGTATCAGCGGACAGATCTTAATTGCTTCAGGTCTTGTCCCAAATACTGTCATTATTTTCTTCTTCATTTTATTCCTCTGTATAACTTATGCCATGCCTTGATTGTCATTCCGAGGCCTGAAACGAAGTATGCGACGATAAGTCCTGCCCCGATAAAATCTCCTCCCAGATTATTAAAGATAAAATAATCCGTTACGGCATGTACAACACATGTAAGTATATGAACTACAACCAGATATTTTTCTTCTCCAACAAATGCCAGAACATGCATCGGGATTGCCCTGAGCGCCGTCTGACACCAGGCTGCTATAAGCAGCATCCTTACCATTTTTACACCTGACAGATAGTTTTCTCCCCAAACCAGAAGCACGATCCATTTCGACGTCAGCATAAGGAATAGTATCACTACTGTCATAAATATCATTATATAAAAATATATCTTCTTGAAATTCGTATAAAGCCACTTAGGATTATTAGAATTCTTTGCAAAGTACGGAATTATAAATACCGCCACCGCATCAACAAAGAACACACATATCTGTATAAAGCAGGTTGCAACCTTGAAGTTAGCCACAACCTCGGAATCCTTGAAATATCTTCCGATAAAGAGTGATTCGTTGTTGAGTACCATCTGAGAAAAGAAGCTTCCCATAAGCAGCGCAATAGAAAAGACTATAATCTTTTTTATCATCGCCTTAGACGGCCACTTGAACTTTATCGACACAAATTCTCTCGCGAAGTAGATGCATAATCCGATACATATCGGATAAGCAAAGTATCTGGCAAATACTACTCCGTAAACTCCGACCAGAATTGCAAGCAGAATCTGTGCACTGACATACAGGATCGTATAAACCAGCGATACTATAGAGTACTTCCTGTTCATAAAATGTGCTCTTAAGTAAAACTGAAAATCCTGAAAGATAAAGCTAAAGAACGGAATACCTACCATGCTGAACGTCAGCCTTCTGCTGTCAGGTATATCGAATCTTGTAAAGTATATAATGACTATAAATACAGCTGCAGCTACAAGATTAAACAGCGTTCCGATAGCCAGAGTAGCTCCGAAGATTCCCTTCTTCTTTTCAGGATCCTTCTCTGCAACGCAGAACTTGAGTGCCGCCTGATTCATTCCCAACCCCGAAAGCAACAGATAATAATTCACCATCGTTTCGGCATAAGACAACGATCCATAATCCGGCTTAGTCAGGAAGCGTGGTAAAAACATCGCCGAAAGAAACATTATTGCCTTAACAAGAGTTGTACTGAATATTATCTCGACGAACCCTTTACCTTTAAGTTTTGTGATAAGCTCATTCTTTATCGAGCCGAGCTTGTCTGCCATATAAGTCTCCTTCTATAATAACCGGTTCGGATATAGATTCCGGTTTCTCCTCCACATTTATCCGCGCATAATAATGCTCCAGACATATCATCGCGAGCAGCATCCATACAAGTGTATTTCTGATTCCGTTATGTGTAACATTATAAAATAGTATTCCGGACAGTGCCGTTATACTCTTCTTTATCTGAATAAACGACTTACCGACTGTCTTCTTAAAGATATAGCAATATCCGATCAATCCTATCAGACCGTAAGATAACAGGATTGTGACATAAGCCGAATGAGTCTCGATTCCTTTCAGCGTTGTAAATCTGTCAAATCCGCCTTCACCCATTCCCCACAGAAAATGATATCCTATCTCAGTTATTCTCTCATATCCTCTTCCTGTCCAGAGATTATCATCCGCTTCAAGATTTGAAAATCTTACTCTAAGATTGATTATCTCACTATTCCTTGCAATGAATCCGATATCCGAATACATGATAAGATATAATCCCACACTGAGAAGTATAAGAACTATCATCTTCCATACGATGGTTTGTTTTTTCGTATTCTCAGATGTGATGATCACCAAAAAGAAGAAAATGAAAAGTCCCGCAAAGGATGCCTTTGATCCCGACAGGATTATCATGACAACCGACAACGTATAAACTAGATACTTCTTCCAATCATTCTTAAAAATGCAAAACGCAAAGGCCACAAGCACAATACTGAAATATCCCAGCTGATTCGGATTATTGAAGAATCCATTCTTTCTGAATGCCTGTCCGCTCAGCAGCATAACTCCACCAAAGGATACAACAGCTGAAGCAATACATCCACTGATTGTAGTCTTTACTACCGACTCATAGCCATAATATTTACACAAGATAAAAATATAAACGTAGGCTATAAAATTAAAAACATAATACATCGACCGGCTGATAAACTGCGTGTTGCCCAACGCAATTGCCCATATAAAATTCACGACCATCTGATATACAACGATCATGGAACATATCTTTATATGCTTACTATGCTCAGCCGGAATATATATAACACCCCTGTTGGAATAAATGATTATCACAATTCCCAATATCAGAAGGATGTCTGCTATCTGCGGCATACCTGAAGGGAAAACATTTATGGATTTTGTCGCAAAGTACAAGAACAAAATGTTCATCGGTATGCTGATTCTGATCTGAATCGCCTTCATATCCTTACGGACACCCTCCCATAGAAATCAATAAAACAACTCATCATAAAACATCTACAAAAACTCAATTACTATATATGATAAACTCCCGGAAGATTACAGATATTATGGCAGTCAAGTATGACCTTTCCTGCAAGCTTATCCATATTCTCTTTAATCTCATCATGCTTTACCATGATGACCACAAAATCAACATCCGCTAAAAAACTATCCAGATCATGGTACTGATTCTTTACAACATCATCAGTAATAAAAGGATCATAAACCTTAAGTCCCGGCGCGAGATGGCGTTCCTGAGACTCCAGAAGCTGTAATGTCGGGCTTTCTCTCATGTCATCGACATTTTCCTTGTATGTAAGTCCATAAAGCCCTACACGGCCTATATCGGTCATCCCCCGCTCCTTCATGATCTCGTATATACGATTGAGCACGAAGTCAGGCATTCCGTCATTCGTCTTCATAGCCTCATCGATAACCTTCGCAAGTGAAGGATAATCTCCTACGAGGAACCACGGATCAACTGATATACAGTGTCCTCCAACACCAGGTCCCGGCTGAAGAATATTTACACGCGGATGCATGTTGCAGATCTTTATGATCTCGTAAACATCCATATCATCATAACGACATATCTTTGCCAGTTCATTTGCGAAAGCTATATTTACAGCACGGAAAGTATTTTCTACAACCTTTGTCATTTCCGCAGTTTTAATATCGGTAACAACTATCTCACCCTGACAGAATGAGGAATAGAGTTCTTTGATTTTCTCTCCTACAGCCCTATCATCCGCTCCGATGGTACGGTTGTTATGAAGGAGCTCATATACCATATTTCCCGGTATTATTCTTTCCGGTGCATGTACCAGATTGATATCTTCACCAATCTTCAGTCCGGCCGCAACAATCTCCGAACGAACATATCTCTCTATGGTTCCCGGAGAAACTGTAGACTCTATAACAAGTGTTGCGCCCTTTTCGGCAACCTCAAGAACATTTCTTACAGCCTCAACAACATAACAGGCATCAACTTTCTTACTGAACTTATCATACGGTGTAGGAACAGATACGATATATGTATCAGTAACCTTATACTCTGTCGTAAACTCTATACCTGCAGCAACTGCATCACGGAAAAGATCATCTATACCCTTTTCCTTAAATGTAGTCTTTCCTGACTTCAGAGTATCCACGAGCGACTTATTATAATCCGTACCGACAACCTCTACTCCATGCGATGCAAGCATGAGCGCTGTCGGAAGTCCTATATATCCTAAACCGATCACATTAACCATTTGTGTAACCTCAAATCTAATAATAAAAACTTATCATCCGAGTTCCGCGAATAGCTTCGCAAACTCTATATCCCAGGAATAATACTGCCTTGCAAATTCTCTCATTTCTTCCCGATAGTTACTATCTTCAATTCCATGATAAAACTTCAGTACTTCCTCTATATCTATCGGATCCTCGCACAACTCAAATCTATGTGCATAAGGATATGTATCATCAAAGGCAGGTTCCTTCCAACCGTATATGAACGGTAGTCCCTTCGCGAAGTATTCCTTCGTCTTAAGACTGGAGCCTTCATACATTCCGATCCTATGATGTGCCAGTGCACCTATTCCGATCTCCGCACGGTCATAGTATCGGTCAAGCTCCTCACCGCTCTTACTGCCCACAAAACGGCACCTGTCCCGGAGTCCCGAGGAAAGTACAAGTTTCTTCGTTGAATCCATATATTTACCAACAAAGTATACTCTTATATCTTCCGTTCCGCCATTATCATAGTATGCTTTCAAACCATTTATAAATCTGTCGATTCCATGATAGTTTCTCTCTATAGCAACACTCAGGAATCTGATTGCCTTGTTGCGGTTCGGAACATAGTGCCTCTCGGAAATATCATCCAGATCTATCGCATTATCTATATTCACCGTCTTAATGCCCCAGATATCAGTATAATTATTCATAGCCGCGACCAGATCTATATACCGTGCCGCCTTTGGAGAATATCTCTTATCCATAAAAAGCTGATATCTCGATATCAGTGTCGTCGGGATAAAATCCGGCGAATATGCATGAGCCTCAACTACAACCTTCGTATTCTTATTCTTCAGTTCACGGAGCATGCTGAGAAACTTCCTGTCAAATGTGTGCCATCTCAGATATGCATAATCAAATCCCGCCTTATCACTTTTCAGATATTCCGTAACAGTATTGATAAGATGGAATCGGCGATAATAGCGGTTAAACTTCTCACATTTGACAGCGAACGGCTTTCTATATATCACCTCTTCATTATTATCTATGATGACCGCTCCACCCGAATAATACGCACAGTAAGTAACTTCCAACCCCATATTTCTGAAAGTTTTTATCTGTGCACGAATCTTCTTCGTGATACCTATCGAAGGATCATCACAGAAGAAATTCATATACATAAAAATTCTTTTTCCTGTCAGTTCATTCAATGATGTATTCCTCCAATCATCAGCTTTTCTTCGCATTAAGAAGATTCTGAAGTTTTAAATCAACTATGTAAATCACGGCCGCCAGAAGCGCCGTTATAATAAACGCCATAATACATGCAGCATCATACGAAATACCCTTATCTATAGATAAAAGTATTATGATATATCCTATATTCTGATGCACCAGATATACATTATAAGATCTGTCACCCAGCCATGTAAGACGATAATGCTCAGCATTCTCAGTAAAACCATTTGTCGGATTTCGTAACAGTATAAATACTATACTGATCATAGCAGCCATAAGAATACATGCCGAAAGAAGTCCGCTGCAGAACACCGTTCCGATAAACTGAACCACCGCTGCTGCTCCACTCAGTCCCTTCTTAATTCCGCCCTTACGGATATATGCCCCCAAAAAACTCATGGAATAATAAAGCAGATACAAGGTTACCGTCTCGTAGTACCTTTTCGACACAAAAATCACCGCTGTCGCACAAACAAAAAACAGCATCCAAAGAATATCATTATCATATAATTTCTTTAGTCTATGAATTACCGCAAGCGATAAATATACGATCAGTATAAACGGAAGATACCAGTGAGCACCGTCTACCCATTTCCGTCCGGGCAGAAAACCAAGAAGCAGAATATTCAGCATATACTCAGAAAACGGTACCTCTCTCCCTAAAGAATATTCCGGCAAAATGCTCATCATGATAAAAATAACAGTTATAGATATCACGTAGCTCGGATAGAGTCTTTTTATTCTTCTCGCCATTACCCGAAATATCGACTCATCCTTGTCAGGGTTCACTGCATAATATCCACTGATCAGACAAAATCCGCACATTCCGATCAGCACAGTAACCGAAGCAACAGACTTAATGCCCTTACTTATCGCATAACCTGAAAGAGCAGAAAAACGAGATGTATAGTGAAAGAACACTACACATATACATAACGCCCCACGAACAAGCTGTATAAGGATATTCTTTCTTCTTTCATCCATAACACTATCCTTCTTTTATCGCTGACAATTCATCAAGATATGCCTTGATAACTACATCACGGCTGAACTCATTTTCAACCTTCGCCCTGCCTTCAAGTCCCATTTTGCGGCGATCATCATTATTCATAGCTATAAATTTCTCTATACTTTCAACCAATGCATCAACATCACCGCCGTGATATATAAATCCACTGACCTTATCATTCACAGTCTCCTGACAACCCGGATTATCGGTTGTTATAAGCGGACGTCCACTGGCCGCATTTTCAAGAAGGACATTGCTCATTCCTTCACCATATGTACTCGGATGAATGATTGCATGAGATCTTTTGATCCATGGTTTAACATCAACCACCGAGCCTCTATAGTAAACAATCTTTTCCTTCTTCAGTTCCTTCAATTCACTTACATAATGCTTTTCTGTCGGCTCTATAAAGCCAAGCATATTGAACTCAACTTTCGGATACTTCGCCTTAATCCTCTTAGCTGCTTCAATATAATCATCGACACCCTTATCATGTAAGATTCTTCCTATGTAGTTAAAAACTATAGGTTCTCCTTCAACACCATTTTCACCCTCAGGATAATCCTGCAATGGAAATCTCTCGAGTGCAACTCCGGATCCCGGGATCAGTTTTGATTTACCTTTGATCCATCCGAGTTTTCTCGCAAGTTCCATATTCGTACTATTCTGAAACATGATACAGTGCGAACGACGGTATGCAGCTTTATACAGCTTCATTATAAGCTGCTTCTTTATTCCTTTTACATTGAGAACCGAACCCAGTCCCGTCACATTATTTATAACCGGAATCCCAAGTCTGGACGCAACAAGACCAGCGTATACATTTGGCTTAGCTGTATACGCAAGAATAAAGGAAGGTTTATACTTCATCAAAAGTCTTCTGTAGTGAAGTATAAGCTTCCCGTCTTTTATAATACTTGTTCCTCGTCTGTCTATAGGTGGATTATCGTAGATATAAGACTTACCCTTGATCAAACCGAAGTCTTCCATTGCCTTAAACTTCGGTCCATCCGGACAAGATATAAGAACTCGATATCCTGCTTTTCGGATTGCCTGAATCAGCTCTAATCTAAAGCAGTAAATATCATCATCATTGTTTGTTAGAATTGCTATTAAAGGTCTTTTCGACATCTCTGTATATCCCTGTACCCAAAAATATAAGGCTCAACCAAGCCACACATATGGCGTGTTGAGCCCTATCAAGGATATTATATATTCAATTGTTAAATTCCTCAACTATTTCAATCCCAATCCTGTGAAATATGCTTCTGCCTTGTACGCTCTATCATTACAGATACAGCATTGCAGAAAAGTCCCGATGCGATATGAAATGCAAGTCCGTGAATAAAGAATACTGAAATGATGCTTACTGCGGATGCAAAACAGTATACCAGCAGTGCATTTGATCTCAGTCTGAATTTTTCTTTTTTGAAAAGAGGATTATCAAGCTGATTAACCAGTACTCTGAAGCAGATAACCGGTGCCGTAAATACCAGGAACCATAACCCAAAGACGGCCTGAACATCTGCAGACAGAAATTCCAGTCCGGTTATAAAGAGTAACAGCATGATTGAAAGAATGAGTGTACATCCAAGATGTGACTTTGGTGTATAGCCGCCGGCATACTTACGCATCCAAAGGAACATGCCTATAAAGACACCTATCGGAATATACTGCTTTGATAAGACTGCAGCAGCGACAATCAAAAGGAAGTTGAGAATCTGTGCAAACAGAATCTCAAACGAAATTGAATAAACGTCGGTTAGTTCCCGGCTGATCCTGCCTCTCTTGGCATAAAACAGCGCGGTCTTAGACGCTAAGACATGTAACATATTCAGTTTCCCCCACGGTTTTAGATTAAATAGTGTTAATAGTGTTAAATAGTGTAAATATTTTATAGATTAATAATAGTGTAACTTCATAGTATCAGATTCAGTTTCCTCTGTCTATCCGAAATAGTTCACAAAATTTTCAACATTTAACCACCGTTAAGCAATAAAAAATCAGCAAAAAATCACAGAAAAATCACAGTGCCTGGCACCTTGTATCATTGTATCCCGACACTGTGATTTCATTTTCATTATATTATCTCACTTTAACCTTTTTAGCCGCACTCCACTCAGAGAATATAGTCTTCCCATCAACTTTTTTATATGTTCTGACACGAACATATGCATATCTACCCGCTTTTGCATATTTTTTTCCGGAAACCGAAGAACCACAATTCTTATATCCCTTTATATTCTTCTTGTAAAGATTCTTTGAAAACTTCGCATCTGATGCAATCTGTATCTGATATCCATCTATATAACCATTACTCATCTTATCAGATAACTTGTTCCATTTGATTGTAAGCTTTCCGGTCTTTGTATTATATTGGGCGCTAGATATTTTTGTCTTTTTCGGGGTAATCGTGAATGTCTTTATTGCGGTTCCTGAATAATTTCCCTTAAGCGTAACCTTTACTATATACTGTCCTACATTCTTCCTTCCGGATTGATATGAAACGTTATAATCCGCTTTATGCAATATCTCAGAGCCCGCGTAAACCTTAACTCCCGGAGTTCTCACTTTTCCATTATATGTACACGAATCACTGGAAAGTACAATCCTAGGATTAAGCACCATCTTTACTTTTATCTTAAATCGAACAACCTTCTTATCTTTATACTTTCCTTTTCCTCTCACAATAACACGTGAGTCAGCTCCCACATTTATATTATCCTTATATTCCAAAGTATAGTCTGTATTCTCCGTAAGGATATCTCCGTTGATTGAAACTTTAACTTTCGGTTTACATGCCAATCCCGAATATGTATACTCCTTTTGACTCAGCTTAACCTCTGCATTTTCAAGTGAGATTGTTTCTTCAACCACCTCACCCGTAAATGTTTTACCAACGCTGTCAGCCGTCAGCGCAAAGCTTATCGCATTTGATCGATCAGTCTCATAATAGAGTGATTCGGTATTTATACATCCGGTAGCTGTGATTGTAAGAGTATCGCCCTCAGCGCCGCCGTTAATATAACATTCTCCACCTTCGTCAATAACAGACTGCTCACTTCCTGTTCCGAGGGTTGCGAAATGTACCGTATAAGCCCATCCACCGTTTCCGTCATCTACCCAGAGAACATTTTCCGGATATTCCGATGTGGCCTCTGATGGTCTGCTGGTTGTAGCCGGACCCACCAGCTCAGCACCGGTCCATTTTCCGTCTGAAGTATTGATACCGCCGTAAAACTCAGCTTCACTCACCCTTGAATCCACGGTGAAAAATACTGTCGCAGTACCCTCTCCTTCAGTAACCTTACCATTAGAATCGAGCGGGATAGAATCAACACGCACACCTGTAATAGTCGGAATCGCCCAGGTACAAGGATCCACTATATAAAATGTATCGCTTTTTGATCCGGTATATTTTCCGGCTCCTGTTACGATAAATGTAGCCGTTCCGATATTCAAATTATCCGTATAGGATACTGTAAAATCCGTATCCTTAACGAGTGCTTCCGAGTCCTGTGTATACACCTCAACCTCAGGCTCTATTACGGAACCTGTATACTTAAACACCGAACCGGCCGTAAGACAAATCGAACAATTTGCTATAGTAAAGCCCGATGTATCTTCACCTATCTCGATAGCATCTCCCTGTGTGCTCTTATCGACCGCCTGCACATTTTCCTCAACTACACTTATTACCGCTTCGACTTCCTCCGCCTCCTCACCGGAAGCTTCTTCCCCTGTCGATATTTCCTCACCGGAAATATCGTCTGCGAAAACCACACTGTTCATCGACAGTATGAGCACCACTGTGAGAAGCAATGATATAAGCCTTCTACTCTTCTTCATGCAACAAAACCTCCTTCCTCAATCCCCTTAAATTATAGTAAATATCACCCCACTAAAGCGCATATCACTATAGATTTTATTTTATCACAGCAGCA
>JAGBNF010000021.1 GCA_017634555.1 Eubacterium sp.
TAACAAAGGTTCATCCATCTCATCTGACTTCTGCAGTTGCCGCTGTAGAAGTCATTTTTCTTCTTTTGCAGTTAATACTTCCAGTACAACCTGAAGCGGTTCTATCACTGCTTCATCGATATTTGTATTTTCATCGAGAAACTGTAGTTCTTCTAATACTGCTTCAAGCTGAAACTGTAATTCTCTTATTACTTTCCTTCCACCGACTATTCGGATTTTTCTTTTTAGCAGACTATCAATTATGTAGTCCTGCTTCGTCATTCCACTTGCAGCAACCTTCAGATCAAGTTCCTTCGCTTCCGCTTCTGACATCCGAAATCCTATAGTTCTAGCTCTAAATCTATTTTTCTTATCCATATTTTTATGACTCATCACTGTGTTCCTCCTTATCATCAGATTTTTCAATACGCTCATACATTTCCTCTTTGTCCTTATCCAGGGCATCTGCCATATCATCCTGCTTTGAAGGAAACATATGTGCATATCGGTAAGTAATCTCCTGGCTTTCATGTCCAAGTCTTGATGCTATATCCACTGCTGTAAATCCCTCATTAATAAGTAGAGACACATGTGAATGTCTCAGATCATGGACCCTAATTCTTTTTACTCCCGATATCTTTGAACCTCTGTCCAGTTCATGATGTAGAAAATGCTTTGTTACCGGAAACAGCCTATCAGTATTCTTGATCTTATATAACATCTGAAAGTATTCTTCCATTTCCTCACATAAGAACCTTGGAAGTTTTATAGTCCGAACACTTTTAGGAGTTTTCGGTTCCGTTATCACATCTTCTCTTTCCAGACGCTGATATGATTTACTTATTCTCATAGTCCTATTTATTAAATCAAAATCTGCCTTCGTAAGAGCCAGCAATTCACCAACTCTTATCCCTGTCCAGTAGAGAAGTTCAAAAGCATAGAAGCTCATAGGCTTATCCATTATGGATTCTGAAAAGGCTTTATACTCATCTTTCGTCCAGAACATCATTTCCTTCTTAGCTCCCAAGGATACATTTCCTGCTATACGAGCCGCGTTATTTTTCAAGCCATAATACTTGATAGCATGATTGAGAATGGCGCTTAGCTGAGTATGCATTGATAAAATGTATGCTCTTGCATAACTGTGATTATTTATCATATCGTTTTGCCATTTCATTACCATCTTGGGATCAATATCACACATTTTTGTATCTGCGAAATATGGAAGCAGTTTTGTCCTTATTAAATGTTCCTTTGATAACCAGGTATTTCTTTTTAGTCTTCCTATCATATCTTCTTTATAGATTTCATAGTATTCCCCAAAGGTAATATCCATATCCCCTTCTTTTCTGGCTTTATAATTCTTTTCATATTCCAAAGCTTCTTTCTTGGTTGCAAAACCACGTTTCTTTATCTGTAATCTCTTTCCTGACCAGTCACAGCAGTAGAACTTCACAAACCATGTTCCCTGGTCTTTATCCTTATAAGCAGGCATCTTTTTAATCTCCTTCCTTGCTTTTTATATATTTCAACCGGTACCATCCAAAACTATGCATGGTACCGGATATAATCATTTTGTTTCCATTCCATAAAACTTTTCTTTGAAATACTCTCTGCTTATCCGTCCTTTGATGGTTATGTACCCTTTTTTCTCTAGCTCTTCATTAAGATTTCTGATTATCTTATATGCTGCTGATCTGGATATATTTAGAAGATTTCTGACCTCTTCTACCCCCATAAGAATATTCTCCTGCATAACTTTCCCTCCTCTCATTAGTTTCTTAAACATCCGATATCAGAGTTCGGATGCTATGGGGTGGCTTTCTACACATTTATACTGCTAGCGTCCCAGCTAGCCTTTAGTTCCCCTAAGCTATTCTTAAACTCATGAACCTGCAGGCCTCTCCTGCTCGAGATCCTCTCCTGCCCTTTAAAGAAGTGTCTGTAGATGAAGTCTTTTCTCCCCTCTTCATCTACCCCTCGCTCGAGTTACTCTGAAACTGTCGTGGCAAGGGCTGTTGGTATAAATGCAGCTCATTCAGTTGTATCTGGTGGGTTATTCCAGTTTTTATACCCTGATTACTATTTCCATTATTTTTATTTCTCCTTACTCTTATTTTCTAAACATTTTTGTTTAATCTCTATTTTGTGCACATTCTAACTCTTTTTGTTTAGAATGTCAACTAATTTTTCTAAACTTTTTTGTTTACATTATTTCTATATTGTGTTACATTATCCACATAGTACTTCTTAACAATAATGTTTAGTGAATATAAAGGAGGTCACTCATCATGACAGTAGGTGAACGAATAAAAAGAATAAGAACATTTAGGCATATGACAATGGAGGAATTCGGTAATGCTCTCGGTTTTGAAGGTAAGTCTGCATCTGTCCGTGTTGCTCAATACGAATCCGGTACAAGAGTCCCCAAAACTGACATGCTCCGCGAAATGGCCAAAATCTTAAATTGCAGCTACGATGCCTTTAAGGACTATAACGAAGGATCAGCAGAGGATATTCTTGAAACCTTATTTTGGTTGGATGAAACCAATGACATATGGCTTTTTGAAGTTCCAACATCACCATCTATTTACTCCAAGAAAGGACGCAACAAAAAAGATTCAGACTCAGATAATCCTAATACTCCATTTAATGAAGATGATTTCTCTTTTTCGGATACACCTATTGGAATCACTTTTAATTTCAGAACACTTAATGAATTTATTAATGCTTGGTATAAAAAGAAAAATGAATTAAAGAACGGGATTATAACCCGTGATGAATATTTTGAATGGAAAATCAACTGGCCATATTCAGATGACTAAGTCGCTCGAACCATTTCACTTCATAACCACTTGCTACACGCTAAATGATCGACAAGCGAAAATCCAGTTGAATCTAACGATGATTTGATATTAATTTCATAGTTCGTAGTACCACTGTAGTACCAGAGCCTAAAAAAATAACTCGCAGTTGCCCTAAAATAGGGCTTCTGCGAGTTTCTAGCGTCTATTCATATTCTATAGTACCTGTCGGCTTTGGTGTTACGTCGTAGAGGACTCTGTTAACGCCTTTTACCTCTGAGGTGATTCTGTCGGTGAGTTTAGCAAGAAGATCGTATGGGATCGGTTCGATGGTTGCGGTCATTGCATCCTTTGTGTTTACAGCACGGATGATTACCGGCCAGTCAAAGGATCTCTTGCCGTCCTTTACGCCTGTAGACTTGAAATCAGGTACTACTGTGAAATACTGCCATACCTTGCCTTCAAGGCCTGCATTTGCGAACTCCTCACGAAGGATTGCATCTGCTTCTCTTACTGCCTCAAGTCTGTCACGGGTTATAGCTCCCGGACATCTTACACCAAGTCCCGGTCCCGGGAACGGCTGACGGAATACCATGTTATCAGGCAGTCCCAGTTCCTTTCCTACTACTCTTACTTCATCCTTGAAAAGGAGCTTGATCGGCTCAACGAGCTCGAAGTTCATCTCCTCCGGAAGTCCTCCAACGTTATGATGTGACTTAACCGGACCGCTCTCAAGGATATCAGGATATATGGTTCCCTGTGCAAGGAATTCGATTCCGTCCTGCTTTGCTGCTTCCTCAGCAAATACATCAATGAACTCCTTACCGATTATCTTTCTTTTCTGCTCAGGATCATCAACTCCGGCAAGCTTATCCAGGAATCTGTCTGTAGCGTCGACATAGATAAGATTAGCCTTCATCTCATCTCTGAATACCTTTATAACCTGCTCAGGTTCTCCCTTTCTGAGAAGTCCATGATTTACATGAACACATACCAGCTGCTGTCCTACAGCCTTAATGAGGAGCGCTGCAACCACCGACGAATCAACTCCGCCCGATAGTGCGAGAAGAACCTTCTTATCGCCTATCTGTTCCTTCATCAGAGCGATCTGCTCATCTATGAAAGCCTTTGCAAGTTCCGGTGTTGTAATGCGTTCCATTGTTTCGGGTCTGACATCTGCCATTTTCTTTCCTCCTTTACATTATATAGTCCTTTAACCCCTAACGAGAAAAACGGACATTAAGTCCGTTTCTCTGATTTTTTAACATTGGCCATCTGTGCATCAATGTTCGCTCTTATCGCTGCAAGGTATTCCTTTCTCAAAGCCTGCTGTTCAGCTTTCTCGGCTTCCGTGAGTCCGGTCGACTTTGACTTATGATAGAGCTCATTTATTCTCTTGATTTTTTCTTCGTTCATAATCCTGGTTCATATGAAGGATAGCTTAGTTGCAGTCCTCTGTATGAATCTCCTTCTTCTCTGTGCCTGCGATCTTTTCACGGCTGTCGCACTTCTCAATAGCCTTATCGATCATCTCTATGAAACGGTCAATGTTACCAACCTCCATAGTTGAAAGAGCAGCCTTGAACTTGTCATATACAGGCTTGTCAGCTGTGTAACCCTTCTCCTTGACATAACCCTTAGCAAGTGTAACCATGCCACGCTCTCTGATCTTATGAATATCGATAAGATAGATGAAGTAATCAACGATTTCCTTGTTGTCCTCGAAGAATCCTGCAAGAGAATCAATCTCACCTGTAAGAATAACTACGTAATCATTCTCTTCAGGAGATGAATTCTTGATAACCTCAACGAGCTTATCAGGATTTACAAGTCCGGCATTCTCAATGATGAGACATCCGCCCTTGAGATCCTTCAGCTTTTCAAGACCGATCTTGTTAAGCTGCTTAGCTTTGATCTTAGCTATCTTCTCTGACTTGATAAGTCCCATTGCGAAGAAGCTTCTTGCGAAATCCTCACCGACCTTAACAGTACCGAAACCGTTACGTCCGAGTACAACTATATTCTTAGGCATATCCAGATGCTTCTGGATAGAATTAAGTGCTACTATAACATCATCACCGGTTGTTGAAAGCTTCTCATACTTCTTGAGATATATAGCTTCTGCAGGAAGTGATCCGAGTGCTACAGTTTCTCCTGTTACAGGATCGACTACAGTCTTACCACTGGAGCTGTTCTGATCTTCCATCTGACGTCTTGCTGCACGCTGCTCGGCTTTCTTTTCCTCAGCCTCTCTCTTTGCAGCTCTCTCAGCTCTCTTACGAACCTCTGCGTCATACTTCTTCTTTGCTTCGGCTTCATCCTTTGCCATCTCAGCTGCAACACGCTTCTCGGTCTCAGCTCTGTCCTTGGCAGCTTTCTTTCTTGCAGCAGCTTCTTCTTCTCTGGCCTTCTTAGCCTTTGCTTCTGCTTCTTCCTTAGCTTTCTTCTCCGGATCTTCACCGCTTGACTTTTTCTTGGATTTTTCCTTTTCTGCCGGTTTCTTCTCCTGAGCCGGCTTTGCAGGTTCTTCTGCCTGCTGAGGAATTTCCTCAAACCCCTGTTCAGCGTCATCCGATTCAGTTTCTATAATGTCATCAACAACTGTTCCGATTGACGGTTTAGCATCCTTCTGCTCACCTTTAAAACTCTTCTTGATACTCTCAAGTAACCTTTTTATTGCATCATACGCGTTCTTAAATGGCTTCATGTGTGCAATCCTCCTCGTAAACAAAATGTTATCACGTTAGGCCAAAATATTCCATATCTTTTTTAAGAAATTTACCAATTTTTTTCGGCAATTTTCCTATATTTTAACCCTTTTCAACAATTTATACAAATTGCTTTTTATAAATTGGCTCTTTTTATCACATGATCGGCTACATTTTCCGAATGTCCGCACAATCTCTCATATGCATTCAGTATATCCAGCAGAGAAACTCCGGCCTGTATACTGCATTCTCCGGATTCAAGTCTCTCAATATGTCCGGCCTTAGCCTTTGCATACATTTCATTGATTACGGCATTCATAACCTCGATACGAGAGGCCACAACAACGTCATTATTCTTAAATGCGTGAAATGTATCATTAATACACTGTGTAACCGGTCCCTCTACCGCCAGTCTTTCTGCTTCGCCCTTATCCGTAAAGGATATTCCGGTATCCTGCTTCTCCTTAGCGATATAAGCAATCTTCATGGCGTAATCACCCATTCGCTCTATATCACTTATGGAACTGAGCAGCATAACGACCACTCTTCGGTCATCATCATTCAGCTTCTTTTTCTCGATGCTGATTATATAGCTCGACAGCACCGTTTCACACTGATCTATAAACTTTTCATTCTTTTCCAGGTCTTTAAAGACCTTCTCATCGTACTCCCTTAACAGTCCCGTCGCCGTATTATAGTTTTCTATAACGCGCTCGAACATTTTAATGATCATGTCCTTGGACTGACGCAATGCAACAACCGGAATCTCAAGAAGCCTGTCATCCAGTACCTTAAACTCTGCTCCTTCACTCTCTTCCTCAACATCATCCTTATCACGAATTATCACACCTGTAAACTTCGCAATCGATTCTGTGAAAGGAAGGAGGAGCAGGCTTGGTATAAGATTGAACAGCAGGTGCACATTTGCGATATCACCTCTGTTGACCACATTTCCGAACCATCCGATTCCCACCGTATAATAAACTCCGTATACCACCATAGTAATCACGATACAGCTGAGTATATTGAATATAAGGTACGAGAGGGCTACTCTCTTCGCCTTCTTATCTGCTCCGATACCACCGAGGATTACGGTAGCACATTTTCCGATATTCTGTCCGATGATAAACGGGATAGCTGTGGCAAATGTAATGCCTCCTGTTACGGACAGTGACTGAAGTATACCTACAGCCGCACTGGAGCTCTGTATAATGGCCGTAAGCACGATTCCGACTAATATTCCGACTATAGGGTTACTGAAGGATACAAACAGCTTCTGGAAGCTCGGATTCGACTTGAGCGGCTCGAAAACCTTCTCCATGGAAGTCATTCCCAGGAAGAGAACTCCGAGTCCGATAAGCAGCTCCGACAGATCCTTCGTCTTCTTTTTCTTACCGAAAATGTGCATGAATGCACCGATAGTAATAAGTGCCGGTGCAAATGATGACGGCTTCAGAAGCTTAAGAACAAGGGTTCCCGATCCGAGATCTCCGAGTCTGAGTATCTGTGCGGTAAATGTGCTGCCGACGTTTGCGCCGAAGACAACCGGCACTGCCTGGATCAGCTTCATGATTCCCGCATTTACAAAACCTATAAGCATCATCGTGGTTGCCGATGAGCTCTGGATGATACCGGTAACAAGTGTTCCAAGTCCCCATCCCTTAAGTATTCCGACTATTTTTGATTTTCCTGATGTCAGCTTTTCAAGAATACTCTGCATTCCCGATCCGGCGAGCTTCTTGAGGGCTGCGCCCATCATGCTCATTCCGTACAGGAAGAGTCCGACTCCTCCGAAAAGCTGTATTACTCCGATTATGTCCATTACTTATCCCTTCTGTTTCAAATGAAGTCTGACTAATTTATCCTTTACACGGATTTCGGTAATCATATCTTTTATCAGCAGCTCTAAAGCACTGCCTTCACTATAATTCGCCTGCTCGGCATAATCCACCCTGTTATCCCGCATCAGCCCATCCGCTGTGGCTTTCTTCTTTCCCTGGAAAACAGCAATGGAATATCCTCCGTTGTTCTTCACCAGCTTCATACACGGAACGTCAGTAAGTCCGTCCGCAATATATATCATATTCCTGAAGGGAACCCTTCTTTCATCCTCCGGAATATAATCATTCAATGTCTTGTCATCGGAAAGATCCGATACACCTTTATTAATCCTGAAGAGGAACTGTGTCTTAGTCGTATAATTTACAACATTCTTAGGCCAGCACGCAATACCGTTTACGTCGTACATATATTCGCATGCGAAAATCTCTGTGAATTCCTTTGCGATGGCTGAACCCTCTATGATCTCCTTAAGCCCCGACGATATTATATAATGTTCTATCTTTACGCCGTTTTCTTCACCGAATTTATTGATCCTCTCAAACCAGGTTTCGACGCCCTTTATAAACTTAAGCTTCTTGCCCAGTTCAACGAAATCCTGCCTGTGAATACTCATATCATTCTTCTTTGCCGCGTCGATCATCTCATACATATATGCAAGGACCGGATCCATCTGCTCACCTTTGGCAAGGGAATTCGACTTGCTCCAGAACTGTTCCTCGGACATACCGACACTCTTTATGAATGAATATTCCTGCATATTCTTGGTACACAGCGTTTTGTCAAAATCATACATTATGGCAATTACAGGTTTATCTGTTTTTTTCATAAGCACCTCTTCTCCAAAACAAAACTATTCACGCATCTTCGTCAATTCGGATACAGCAAAAGGAATTGTGATAAAAAGTGTAAGCAGGTCTGCAACGCTCTGTGTCATCTCAACTCCCTTGAGCCCAAGCCAGGCAGGCAGCAGCAGAATGAGAGGTATGAAGAAGATACCGTTTCTTGCCGATGCCGTTATCGAAGCCTTTACTCCCTTTCCGATAGACTGAAGCATCATATTTGTCATAACGATCAGCGCGTTGAGCGGGAATACTATGGACTGGAATCTGAGCGCGACCCTACCTACAGCCACAACATCCTCGTCATTCCTGAAAAATGCTATTATCTCCGGTGCATAAATAAAGCACGCCACTGCAATGATCGTAAGGAATACCGTTCCCCATTTTACACAGAACCAGAAGCCTTCACGCACTCTTGACTTAAGTCCGGCTCCGTAATTAAAGGAGCATACAGGCTGAAAGCCCTGACCGAAGCCTATAAGTGCAGAAGAAAGCAGCAGCATTACTCTCGTAACTATCGACATACCTGCTATGGCTGCCTCGCCGCCACAGCTGCCGGCAGCTCTGTTCATAAGTATTGCCGCAAGTGCTGCAAGTCCCTGTCTGAAAAGGGATGGAATTCCTCCGTTTATTATTTCCTTGATGAAATGTCCGTTTATATGGACATCCTTCAGTCGGAGTCTTATATTCCCTCCTCGTCTGCTTCCTATAAGCAGTATAAAGAAGCTGGTTATCTGACCGGAAACGGTGGCTATCGCCGCTCCCTTGATTCCCATTCCGAGGGTCAGTATCATAAGCGGATCCAGAAAAATGTTGATTATCGCTCCGGACACAAGGCCTATCATAGCATAAACCGCACTTCCCTGAAACCTCAGCTGATTGTTGATAACAAACTGGCACATCATAAAAGGTGCACCGATCAGTATTATCCTGCCGTAATCCGCAGTCATTGCATAGGTTTCGGCAGATACCTCACCCGTTGCAAAGAACCGGATCAGCTCATTTATAAATATATTTCCCAGCACTGCAAAGACGATACCCGTCATCATAGCAAGCATGAAGCCTGTGGATGCCATCTTGGATGCCTCTTCCTTCTTATCTGCACCGAGCATTCTCGAAAGATAATTACCCGATCCGTGTCCGAAGAGAAATCCCACCGCCTGTATTATGGACATCAGCGGAAAGACTATTCCTACCGCCGCGGTCGCTCTTGTGGCATTGACGGGAATCTGGCCGACAAAATATGTATCAGCCGAGTTATAAAGTCCCGTTACCAGCATACTGATTATTGTCGGTATCGCAAGCATCGTTATCAGCTTCGGCACGGGAGTCTGTGTCATATATTCGTATTTATTCTTTTTAGCACTACCTAACATTTTGCTAATCTTCCATTCCGGCATGTTATGCCTGAATTATGTATTCTGCGGCCTCAAGAAGATTATCCGCTCTTTTTACGATATGCTTCCAATCCTCTTCATCCGGTTCCGTTATATCCGGAATCATAATGACCTTGCAGCCGGCCGCATCCGCTGCCTTTACACCGTTCGGTGCATCCTCTATAGCAAAGGCATCCGAAGGAGAGACATTCATCCTGCTGCAGGCATAGAGATATACGTCCGGCGCAGGCTTACCCTGTGCCACCGAACGTGCACTTATCAGCTCATCAAAATACTCGCGAAGTCCGGCTCTTTCCAGATATTCCTCTGTCCTGTCGAGCCTTGTCGCAGTCGCGACTCCCAGCCTTACTCCGTTCTCCTTAAGGAAAGTCAGGGCCTCAACCGCAGTCGGCTTTACCTGAAGCTCAATTTCCTTCATGACGGGATCCATCAGTTCCTTACGACGATTTCTTATCTCATCATACGCTTCCGCCGAACCCGTCAGCTGCTCCGCCAGCTTTACCGCAAAGCTGTGTCCCAGGCTTCTGAACAGGAGCATATCCTTCTCCGTCAGATCATAGCCCAGCTCCTTCGCGGAAATGTTCCAGTATTTCTGATATATCTTCTCGGTATCGATCAAGGTACCGTCCATGTCAAAAATTGCTGTTTTCACTATATTGTACCAACCTTGCTGTCCTTACGTTTCTCATCATCATCCATCTCGTCATATTCCAGAAGATCATGATGCATCTTGCCCAGATTATTTCTCGAACTCTTATCATGGGAACCACTGTAAATGTATCCCTCAGATCTCATATATGCATTCCATCTGCGGTGTTCGAGCTTCTCAATTGCGATTCTCTCCTCATCGGTCATATCATCATCAGCCTTTTCAGCTCCCTGAATATGGCAGTGGATACGCGCTCTCATGTGTATCGCAGACGCAACAGACGACTGATAATTATATTCATATCTCCAGAAGTCTTCTTCCTTACCCCACTTGAGATGTCTTTCAAGAGCTTCACTCTCAAGATCGGAATTAATGATTACATCCTCGGTGAAGGAAGACTCCACATCTCCGATAAAATCGATATCATACGGCTCACCGCTATAATTTGTGATGCCCTCCAGAGCCTTCTTCTCATATGAGCTTCTTACCACCGCCTGAATCAGAGGCTTGATATTCATACGCTCAAAAAGCATTCTGAGATTTACTGCAGTACGTATATTTGCTTCATCCGAGCCGAGTGCTACAAAGGCAAATGTGGTCTTTGTCAGCTTGGCTATATCATCCGCAAAGGTCTTTGTCATAACATCAACTCCCGGATGTATGGTTATATCATAATTTGCAAGCTCCGGCATAGCTCCCCAGAATTTATCTGCCGCCAGAGGATTTTCATCGAAGGCATCTATCTTTATCCTGTAGCCGTCCATCTGACAGTACCAGATAAAGCCCTTCAGCATTTCACTTCCGTGTCCTCCGAGTCCGACGAATACTACGGAAATATCCTTTACACCATCCTCTGCAGCGAGAGCATTATCGAAAATCTTTCCGCCGTCATCATACAGGTTTCTGTTAACCAGAGATCTTATCTCGTTTACTCTGCGGACCTTCATCTTTCCGTGATCCATCTTCGCAAGAAGCAGCTCACTCTCGACTCCCGTAGAGAAAACGTAAAGCCGTACATTTTCCCTATTCCTGTAATTCTCGATTATCTTCAGACCCTGGATCATGTTGCAGTTCTCATCCTCATCAATGGAGAAGAAGTTGATCGCAGCCTTCTTGTAATGATTCTTGAAGTTGATTGCCAGAATATCCTTTGTGAAGCAGATAGCCTTTATAGCCTTTGCTCTCTCCAGGTATTCCGACTGTCTCTCATCATCGTCATCGGTAAGTCCCGTATAAACGATAAGGGCTCTCATGTGCTTTTTCTTTATATCTCTTCCCAGCGCAAGCGTCTTCTCACTGAGTTCGGAGAAAATATACACATCGCTGAAATAATGATTTATATACTTGATAAATGCGGTCGCATTTCTGAAGAACGAAAGCAGGAATACGAAGGACATGATCGGTGCGAGTACATAGAAAATCGAAAGAAGGATATAGTATGTATGCGCCAGCCATTCCTGAGGGCATTTCAGTGTTTCGGATATCAGCTCTGTTTCGCCCTCTATAACGAATATCTGTATCGTGCTGAAGAGCGAGAAAAGAAATGTCTGAAACGGGGAATGAACCTCATCCGATATAAGGCTGTTCTGAACCGGGATCAGAAGCAGAAGGGCAGAGATAAAAACACCTCCAAACATCATATTGAAAGGTGTCAGTACTCTTCCGCTCTTATATTTTCCGTTTCGTAGCATAAGCGCCATGACCGCCGCAAAAACGATCACGGATATTGAAATTATAAAACAGACAGTCCAGATCATTTCGAAAGTCCTCCACCGTAAATTATACGTTTTTTACAGGGTTTTGTAAACAAAAAGAGCCTCCCTTTCGGTAAGGCTCTCTCAGTATTTATAAGGTATTTCACTGTATCTGTGTCAGGCCATCTGCGCCGTGAACAGGTTATAATATATACCCTTTTTCTCCAGCAGCTCACTGTGTGTTCCGATTTCTGCGATCCTGTGTCCGTCTATGACCATGATCCTGTCGGCATTGTTAAGCGTTGAAAGCCTGTGTGCTATGGCAAATGTGGTCTTTCCCGCTGTAAGTCTCTCCAGCGCCTTCTGTATCATGAATTCGCTCTCCGTATCAAGACTGGCCGTAGCCTCATCCAGAATAAGGAGACGCGGATCCGGAAGAATGGCTCTGGCAATGGCTATTCTCTGGCGCTCACCGCCCGAAAGCGTATAGCCCTTCTCTCCCACATAGGTATTATATCCGTCCGGAAGCTTGCTTATGAAGTCATGTGCATTTGCAAGCTTTGCGGCCCTGATTATCTCAGGGATCGTAGCATCCGGCTTCGAGAACCTGATGTTATCTATGATCGTTCCCGAGAACAGGAAGGTTTCCTGAAGCACTACACCCAGCTGTGAATGGTACGAGTGCCTGCTTATCTCCTTCATATCGGTTCCATCCACCAGGATACGTCCGTCATCTATCTCATAAAGTCCCATCAGAAGGTTGATGAGTGTTGATTTACCCGTACCCGAAGCACCGACGATTCCTATCATCTCACCCGGCCTTACCACTGCATTTATATCCTCAAGAACAGGCTGGTAGGACTTATATCCGAAGGTTGCGTGGTCAAATGTGATTTCACCCTTAATGTCCACATCATGAACCTTTGTGGCATCCTCCTCGGTAACCTCCTGTGCCAGAACGTCATAGATACGCTCCAGACAGCTTGTAAGTCTCGATACCTCTCTCGGAAGTCTTCCCATCCATCCAACATACTGGAACAGAAGGAGTGTATAGGTAATGAACTGATACAGCTCACCAACCGACATCTTATCCGAGAAAACATCCATTCCACCGAAATATACAACTATGACCAGTCCCATTCCCATCAGGAATGAAACGATAAAATCAAACATTGCCCAGAATCGGTCATTTCTCTTCTGTATCGATGCAAATTCTCCGGCAAGAACCTTGAACCTTTCGGATTCCTGCTTCTCCTTGCCGTAGCTTTTTACGACTCTCATACCTGATATGACATCCTGAAGGTCGCTGGCCACGTCATCATTCTTCTTGAACTGAAGATGGAATATCCTGTCTATGGTCTTTCTCAGACCTATCATTACAGCCGAAACGATAGGCACGAAGATAAACGTAAGCAGCGCCAGCTTCACATTTATGATAAGCATGAAGATGACATCCCAGATAAAAATGAAAAGTATCGCAAAAAGGTTACAGAATACATCCTCCATGAACTCACGGATGAATCTGGTATCCTCGGTAATCCTGTTAAGCAGCTCTCCCGGTCTTCTGTCATTTATAAAGGACAGCGGAAGTCTCTGATATTTGTTGAAAAGCTCAACTCTGAGATCTGCGGATATCTTGGCTCCCAGCTTTGCCGATGCGTTGCTCTTAAGTATATTTATAATAACAATGGCTGCACTGAGTGAAAACATCAATGCCAGAAATCCCAGGGCCTGACGCATTCCGCCGCCTTCCTTCAGCACATCATTTATGAGACGCTTCTGAATTTCCGGATTAAGCAGCGTGGTCACGGCAACAAGTACCATCAGAAAGAAAACTCCCAGGAACTCCTTCTTATACGGTCTTGCCATCTTGATGAAAACGCTGAGAAATCCTCCCTCTCCCGAACACTTCGGGCACTTCTTCGTTCCCGGTATAGCGCGTCCGCACTTAGGACAGATCTTCTCGTATTCGTTACTCTCAACCTCCTCATATCTTCCCGATATAAGAATGTTTATTCCTCTCGCAACATAAGCAAATCGGCTCAGATGCTTTGAAGAATAATGTACCAGCACCGTTTCAACGTTCTTGTATCTGCCTGTCAGGATTCCTCCTCCGACTCCCGGCTCTGCCGTAACGGATTCAAAATCCTTTATATCATATATTTTTTTGTCCTCACCGCTGAAAATATATATCTTTCGTGTCGTTACCACGAGGTAGGAGCTGTCGGTAAAATTTCCCTGCTTATCTATATCCACAGGTACCGCATAATAGATCCTCTCATCGTTGTCCAACGTCACTGCCTTCTCGATATTCAGCGGCAGCATATAACGTAATATCATTTGTAATCCTCTTATACACCGGCAGACTGCCCCTGACGGCCTGCCGCACATTTCTAATTACAGGAAAAGATCAAGCATTCGTTTTTCCTTATGTGTCAAGGCATCCACGTTCCTTATCTCGAATCTGTTCTCATCAACATCCAGAATGATGAGTCTAGTATCCGAAAGCTTGGTAACCGCATTGGAGCCCATATTTATCGAAAACTTGCACTCTCCCTTGTCTGTCAGCACATGGAAATACGCATAACCGTACTCGTCCTTGATGCTGTATATCTTCTCAATGACCGGCGTAAAATAGCTGAGACTTAGCTGACGATTCAGGATTTCCCTAGTCTCCTCCGACAGCTCATTCATGTCCTCAATTATTCCGATCTCTCTTCCGCCGTTTTCGTGTTCCCTTATGGAAATGTACCGCTCAGCATCCGAGAACGGAAAAAGCCTGACCACATTTACTCTGTCATAATGGACTCCATCATAATCGAGACTTACGAAGCCTCCCTCAGTCTCCTCGAATCTGTCCTTGGCCGTGATCATATGTATAGCCGTCATTTCCTCGGCTCTTTTCTCATATATGTTTACTAAATTCTCTGACATATCGTCCTCCTAATATCACCTAGAAGCTCATGCTCTGAGCCATAGACTCCTTCTGAAGAGTGAGCAGATTATGATATATTCCGCCCTCGATCTTTGAAAGCTCCTCCTCGGTACCCTCCTCAACTATGCGGCCGCCGTCGATTACGATAAGCCTGTCCGCATCACGAAGGGTCGAAAGTCTGTGAGCTATGGAAAGAGTTGTCCTGCCCTGAACCAGATATCTGAGTGAATTCTGGATTGCCTTCTCTGTTTCCGTATCCACACTGGCTGTAGCCTCATCAAGGATAAGGATCTTAGGATTGGCAAGGATTGCTCTTGCTATGGAAAGTCTCTGTTTCTCACCGCCGGAAAGGTCCTTTCCCGCAGCACCGATTATGGTGTCATAACCGTCCGGAAGCTTGGATATGAACTCGTGAGCACTTGCCAGCTTTGCCGCACGTATGATGTCTCCTCTGGTGGCATTCTCGTTTCCGTATGCTATATTCATGGCCACCGATCCCATAAAAATGTATGTATCCTGAGATACCATTGCTACATTTCTTCTGAGATCCGAAAGCGCCAGATTCTTTACATCCGTACCGTCTATACGGATAGTTCCCTCATTAACGTCATAGAGTCTTGAGATAAGGTTTACCAACGTTGATTTGCCGGCTCCCGACCTTCCGACTATTCCCAGCATCTCACCTTCTTTTACCTTAAGGTTTATCTCCTTAAGCACAGGTCTTCCGACCTTATATCCAAAGGTTACATTATCAAGCTCTATCTCGCCTCTCGGCGCATTCAGTCTCACCGGATCCGCCTTCTCCTTGATGCTCGGTATCGCATCGATTATCTCGAAAAGTCTTTCGGCAGAATTAATGCTGTCGGACCACATTCTGAATACCCACGCGAAGAAGTTCATCGGTCCGTTAAGCTGCATTACATAGCCTACAAATGTGATAAGTACACCGAGATCTATCCTGTGTGTCTTAAGTACGAAGAATACTCCGACTATCCAGATCCAGATACTCGAAACCTCCTGAACCATGTTGTAAAGTATGGCAAATCTGTTTCTGAGCTTTACGATATTTATCTCCGCATCACAGAGATTCTGATTCGGATGAAGGAATCTCTCCCTCTCCTCATCCTGCTGTCCGAAGGCCTTTACAACTCTCGCCCCCGTAAGATTATCGTTTGCCTTTCCTGTTACGGCTCTCTCGGCACGATGTCTCTTACCCGAAAGCGTCCAGAGTCCCGGACGAAGCTTGACCGTCATGAATACCAGCAGCGGCAGAAGGATGCACGCCACGAGTGCCATCTGCCAGTTAAGTCTGTACATAACGATAAATGTGACTATTATGGTTATTCCATGTACGAAGATCATCGGAAGTCCGTCTATAAAGAACGAATAAACCTTCTCCGAATCACTGAGTACTCTTGTCATAAGACCGCCTGTCTGTTTATTTACATAGAAATCCAGAGACAGCCTGCTCATTGCATTGAAAACATCCGTTTTAATATCTCTCACCGCCGAACTCGAAACGTTGGCCATGATAAATACCTGGAAATAACTGGCCAATGCCTGAATGAGTCTTACGCCTACCATTACGACCGCAACCAGAAGCAGTGCCAGAACATATTTTCTTCCGACTCCGAACTGTGCGAGATAGGCATCATCCTTCTCGAGAACATGATCGAACAGTACTTTACCTATAAGATAAGGCCATGCGATATTCATGGCCCCGGCTGTAAGATATGTGATGCATAAGAGTATTACCTGAATTCTATACTTCACAAAATATTTAAGTGTTCTTTTGAATATTGAACGCTTATTCTTTTTGCTTGTATCTTCCTCTTCCTGTTCCTCTTCATCATCCTCTTCGACTGTTATCTCTCCGCCCTTTACGAACGACTTAAGCTGACGGAAGAACACATTCATTTCTTCCTGAAATCTGTTCGTAAATGCTGCAATCTTCTCAACAACACCGTTATATTCGCCATACAGTACATTTGTTCCTATATAGCTGTCCAGATGGATATGCGCCAGTTTATCAATATCGTAAAACCTGATATCGTAATCCCTGAATTCCTCATCGGAAAGGTCATCATCACGTTTTACACCCTTAAAATACTTCACGTTATCAGCCGGGAGAAACATGGTGCATATTCCCAGCTTATCCTTCGTGACAAACGCATATCCACGGATATAATCACCGTCAAATGACAGATCTATGGGACTGTGAAGAAGTATATCCGCTTCCTCGATATTATAGGTCTTAAGCTGCCCCAGGACCCTTTTTGTCATTTTGTTTTCCTGTTTCAAAACCCGTATTACACTCCTTTGATGTCAAAAACACTATTTCTTTTTCCGCTGCTTTCTTGTCACCGTGAGATATTGGAATTTAGCGGCAAGACGCGGATTTGAACGCGCCTTGGTCATTTCATATGATGAGGTGAGCAGCTGTGGATTTTCACCCGCATAAATCTTGTTTATCATTCCCCTTGTTACAGGAGGTGCGAAAGGACGCTGCTTACCGTAAATGCCTATAGAATCTACCAGTGAGCCTATACACTCCGAAAGAAGAGGATCATCCTGATGTTCGCTGTAGTACTTAAGTACAAAGTCAAACAGCTCACGATCCAGTCTTTCCTGATCCAGGAACTCTATCCTGCAGTAATTGCGTGCAAATTCAGGAAGAAGCTCCCTCATTGCCATATAAAGTCCATTATCAAATGTGCGCTTCTGCTTTACAGGCTCTACCCTGCCGTCAACTCTCTTATATTCCACAACCGTGTTGTAAGGCATATTCGCAAAGATCGCCTCAACAAAGTGAAGTGATACCGTCTTTCCGGCAAAGTTATATCTGATGTCATGTCCGATAGAAGGATAGATGGAACGTGCATAGAAGAAAATGTCATCCATCTCACGATTTCCCGCCGCAAGACCGAGAAGTCTTGTGAAACAGGTCTGCGTATAACCTCGTCCCCAATATTCAACAAAAGCAAACTTCTCCGAGAAATCTATCTCCTGCTTCAGATAATCCAATACTATAGGTCTTGTCTTCTCTGCCTTATCCAGCAGGAACTTTCTGTAATCCGCATTTCCCTTTGCAGACTCGGTTATCTCATCCCTCTTCTTTGCAGGTATTATCGAAGCAGTTCTCAGACTTGCATACTGAGGGAAGAAACCTGCGAATTCCTTATCCTTTAACTGCAGTGCATCAAGCAATGCATGATAAGTATTTACCTGAACGAAATTACCGACTGTGGAGAAGAACTCATCATCAACCCCGTCTATAAACGAAGGGATACGCCATGCGTTTCTCGAACCATAAATATACTTCGTCTTGATCGGCAGCTTCTTCTCTGAAATGATAGTATCCGCTATCCTTTTCAGATGATATCCGTCTCTCGAAATGAAGTACAGGGTCTGCAGCCCCATTCTCATGGCACGATTTATAACCTGATTGATATACGGAACAAAACAGAGTGATACGAAGGAGTATACAAATCTATCCTTCGGCTCTGTAAGTTTCGTTCCAAAGCGGCACAGCTCTGCTGCCATGAGGTAGCTGTCATAGCTGTTGACCGTACTTACCAGATTCTTCTCATAATCATTAAACTGTGGTATCTCATGGATCTTAGGTGTGATTCCAAGACTCTCCGCACATTTTCCGTCTGCGTTGGCATTGTCACCGTAATGGATCCATTTCTTATACTGATACGGCTTTTCCGAAAGATAGGCCTCAAGATAGAGTAAGCCCGTAGTCTTCTGAACACCGTAATCACTGGAAAGGAAAAGCGGCAACTCTGCCAGCTCAGGATCCGCCTTGGCAAGAAGCTTCCTGATAAACTCCTTATCCAGATACATATCGCTGAGAAGAAGCACACGGTCTCCCCTATGCTTTCTCTTCAGCAGTTCATCTATTTTCTCTCTGCATGGGATAACATTATCCAGCTCAGCCTCAAGCTCCCACTTCTTCAGAAGCTCGCACTGCTCATCAGTGATCTCATAGAGATCCTGCATGCGGTTAAAGATCATATCATGTGTTATCTCTCGTCTGTTATCCTTTCGGAATTCAAGAGATTTACTGTAATACTCTCTCGCATTTGATTCACAGAATTCTCTTACAGCCGCATAATTTGCCGTAAGATATCCGGGGAACGGAATCTCCGAATTTCTCATTTTATAACGAACCTGGAAGAAGATTCCCTTCGGCTGAAGCACCTTTCTTGCGATAAGAGTATCGAAAATGTCATAGGAATAAAGTGTCGGAAGATCACTCTCCTTCTTAGGTATGAAGTTAAGTGCCGCCTCTACTATCTTCTCGAAGGAATCCGGCTCGGCATACTTCCAGAACAGGTCGTAAATCCTGTCGCCTTCCGCATCCTCTACGTCACCTATATGCTCCAATGAAGACAGCAGCTCGTCAAAGCTCTTGCACATAGTGCCGCTTGTCATTTCTTCAGGATCATATACAAAATCTCTGAGGTTCTTATCCTTATCCTCATAATCAAAGAAATATCTGATAAAATGCTTTACTCCGCCGGCCAGCATATCGTAGTAGATCGATGAATAATCCACTATTCCAACATCGATCCTCGGGAAGATCTCATAGAAATCATTTGCATTATCCCAGAACATCAGATGCTTCTCCTGCTTATATTTCTGCTGGATATTTTTATATACAGGATTGTTTATCATCTGCGGATGAAGCTTCATTATCAGCAGTATATTTTCATTCTTTAATGTCTTGATCAGACTGTCGAAATCAGGGATTGCATTTCCCCAGAAATCAAATTCCGCATCATCCCTGTAGGTCGGAACATAAGCGGCGATCCTGGTATTTTCAGGCAGTCCTCTCTTCTTCAGGATATCTCCGTCAAATGTGGATATCGGTTCATAGGTATTCTGATACATACATCTCGGATATCCGGCTCTGATCAGATTATCCTTACTGAGTCCCATCTGCTTTGCAAAATGCTCCTCCATCAGAGGTGAAGTTACAAGAAACAGCATATGGGTATAGTAAAAATCATTATATGTTATATATTTCTTGGCAATCCTTCTTGTAAGGAAACCGAAGTCTACGAATTTCTCTATGGTCTTGCAGCCGACACCGTGATAAAGGTTTAACAATATAACATCGTCCGGCATATTTGAAGGAATCTGCTCCTTAACCTGTTCAACGCAGAATACCCCCGTTCTCTGCTGAAGCTTTATTGCCGCATGTGACTTAAAGGTATATGCATTGTATCCAAGACTCTTAATCTGCTCGACTGTCTTCTCACTGTCACAGATCCAGTAAGCCTCGATATCCTTTCTGTACTTGCAAATGTATATAAAGAGCCATTTAGGATTTCCCGCGAAGATATCTCCCGCGTTAAAAGCCCATGTATGCTTAAGGTCCGCAATATCCGCCTTTATTTCCTTCTGCTGCGGATGAGCCTTGTTTACCTTCTTCCATACAGCGCTCTCCTTAATGCTGTCTCTTGTATCCTGATATTTGTAGTACATTTCATGCGCAATCGGATTCAAAATCTTAGATTTTTTTATCGTATCCTTCAGCTTTGACATTATTAATCCTCCACAGTGACTGATCAATTCTTTTCGATAACGATCAGCGGTATCTCATACTCCTCAGGAGTAAGTCCCGCGTGACCTCCCGGCATTAGTTGTGCCTCCAGATGTGTATTAAACACCGAAAGCTCGGAAACTGCAAGTGCAACATAGTCACCTACCATTCCTTTCAGTCCCTCTCTATCCTCTCCAATACCGAAAAGCTTCTCTTCCAGAACCTCTTCCCTTGTCAGAAGAAGAAACTCGTCTCCGAAATTCTTCCTGAATATTTCCGGGAATGTGTCCAAATATTCGTCCTTCACATAGAGGTTAAGTGTTCTCGGTTCTATAGACGGCAGCCGTTTCAGACACTGCATTATCTCAGGATAATCCAGTATACATACATTTCTGCTGTCCATATGTCCGTGATCTGCTGTGATTATAAGTAATGTATCCTCAAGCCTTGATGCAAATTCCTCGACCTGTTTTTCCAAGGCCGTAATAACCGAATGCGTCTCATCACTCTTTGTCCCCGTCAAATGCATTGTATTATCGGGTTCGTTCCAGTATGCATAGATATATTTTTCTCCGGGTTCTCTGCAAAGCTCTTCGACCCGGGCAAGTATCGCATCAGTATCCTTCGGAAACGGCGGCATGAACGGCATTGAAAAATATGCTTTTCCGCCCGCATCATTTATCTTATCGATTATGGTCTTATACGGTATGTACGTCCTCGCCACATCATAATCGGCAGCGGCTGCATCGGTTATTACCGAATCCCGCCCCCACACTGTCTTCCCGTCGACATCTGATTCTTTAGGTGCAGCACCTTCCTTCTCTACCATCTGCTCGGTATTTCTGAACACCGTTACATTTTTCCCGACCTGAGGAAAGTAAACATCCCAGCCCAGCCAGCCGTGTTCGTTCGGATAAAGACCTGTGAAGACCGATGTGGTTGCCGCAACCGTTGTCGGCGGATATACCGAGCTGTAGGAACCGGCAACATGCGACCTGAAGAATCCATCCTTATCAAGATGCTTTTCCAGGATCGACATTCCCATAGCATCCAGAAGGAGCACGACCACATTTCTATAGTCCTTGGTGAGATATTTATCAGCCAGCGGCAGTGTATCCGCAGTGGTATCAACACCAAATCTTTTAAGCACTGAATTCGCCAGGTTTACCAGGCAATTGTTGTAATCCAAAAACACAGGCAGCTTAGTCTCTTTCATGTTTATTTATCCTCAATGTAATAATCTAATAATTCATATATCCATTCATTTATATCTGTGAAGCTGAAGCCCAGCGACTTTGCCTTGTCGGTATTTATACTGAACTCAGGATCTCCGTTATAAGGCGCATTGTCACCTGCACTGTCAAGCACTGCCTTAGCTCCCGTTTTTTCTTCAACATAGTTTATTATCTCTCTCAGAGAAATGGTTCCTCCGGAGCTTCCGTTTATGGCTCCCTCTATATCCTTATCAACAAGATATGTAAGGAATCGGCCCGCCTCATCGGATCTGATATAGCTCATCTGATAATCTATGTTATCGATATTCATCGCAGTCCCATTCTTTACATGGTCCACATAGAACTTAAGTCTTCCGGTATAGTCATCCTTTCCCATGACAACGGGATATCTGACAGCCAGCCAGTTCTTATCGGAATAAATCTGCCAGAGCGCTTCTTCGGCCTGACGCTTTATCTCATCATAAGGAAAGTCGCCTCTGCTGCACCAGGTGAACTGACGATTTCTTCCGTCAAAATCCTCTTCGACTGTGTTAAGCTTCTTCGGATCGTAAACCGCCGTGGTGGACATCTCTATATATCTGTCACAGTCAAGACTTTCCATGGCATACTTCACATCATTGGATGCGTAAGCCAACTTATCGATCACCACATCGAAGTGCTTATCCTTAAGTGCACTCTTCATATTCTCGGGATCGGTTCTCTCGACAACAATCCTCTTAACTCTGTCACCGAAGGGATCCTCGGCTCTGCCCCTTGTTGCGATGGTCACATCATGACCATTCTTCAGCAGCTCCTCTATCATATGGATTCCGAAGAATCTCGTTCCGCCCAATACCAATACCTTCATCTCACACCTCAATTGAATTTTAAAATCTGCTGCTGAGAAATTCCGCAACTCCGTCAGCCTCATTTGACGCGATAACCGCCGTTGCATATTTCTTCAGCTCCGGCAGTGCATTTTCCACCGCATATGCCTCATCAGCAATCTTAAACATCGGAATATCATTTACCGAATCGCCAAACACAACTATCTTATCCAGCCCCAGCTTCTCCTTCAGTCTTACGATAGCTTTTGCCTTTGTGCTGTTCTCAGGACAAAGCTCAAGCCAGTATTCCGTATCATAGGAATCCTGCTGAAATACCGACTCCCATCCGTAAAGATTGCCTTTTCCATTATCTCCAACGAATGAGGTGCGGCAAGTGCTGTTCCGTTTCTTACCACAAGCGGGATTGAAATATCCATCGGCTTAACTATATCCTTTACACTGCTCACCGATCTCGCCGTTGCGACAGTAAAATTCGCACCTTCGGCTATAAGGTTATTTATGATTTCGAGAGAATGCCCGGAAATGCTCTTGTCATTTCTCATAAGCGTTCCGTCAAGATCGGTAACATACAGTGTCTTATCCATTTGCTCTCATGTCCTCCGTACAGTAAAGTAATCACCTCTGCCCCTACAGGCCGATCATTCCATTGCAAGCTCAATCAGCTTCTTAATGTGAATCTCCACGCTGTCCAGACATGGGACAGGAGTGTTATCGGAATTAAGAAGAAGCGGAAGCTCCGTGCAGCCAAGTATAACTGCTTCGATACCCTTCTCATCCTTCATCTTGTTGATTATATACGTAAACTCCTTAAGAGTAGATTCCTTAACTATTCCGAGCTCAAGCTCCTCAAAGATTCTTTTTGCGATCAGCTCTCTGTCAGCCTTATCCGGGATGTAGATTTCAATTCCCGCCTGCTCAAGATCCTTCTTCATGTAATCCTGTTCCATTGTGAAGATTGTTCCGAGAAGTCCGACCTTCTTAAAGCCTCTTTCTACCACTTCATCAGCGATGGCCTTCGGAATGCTGACAAGCTCTGCCTTAACCTTTTCAGACAGCTCATTTATAACAATATGCATGGTGGCTGCTGTCAGAGATATAACCTCCGCTCCGCCTTCATAAAGGTTGTTCACCTTCTCTGCAAGATAGTCCGTAAGCTTCTCGTAATCGGCTGAAACAACATAGTCCCAAGCCCTACGGAAATTCACGCTTTCAATCGAGAGATCCGGCATAGCCTTTCCTTCTGTCAGACTGTCTATACGGCTGTTAAGCTCCTTATAATACATAAGGGTGGACTCCGGTCCCGTGCCTCCTACCAAGCCTATTTTCTTCATGTTGATTATCTCCTTTTTTACTTCTGACACTTATGTCATTATATAGATTTTTGCATCACATTTGTATAAACCTATAGTATAATGTGTCACTCCGCAAGTATCTTATTTCTCAGTTTTTCCACGATTTCGTCTTCAACTCCGATGCTTCTGAAGTACGCCTCGACGGTACCGTGCTTTCTGCGGAAAAGCTCCATGAAATCCATGATATATGATTCTCTCGGAATGATTATATTCAGATCCATATCCGGATGATGCGCCGCCGCAAGCTTAAGCAGTTCCTTATTGCTTTCCCTGGTCAGCATATAATCTGCAACTATCTCTTCATCCTTTACTCCCGCCAGCATAAGTAGTATAGCGGAAATTACTCCCGTTCTGTCTTTACCCGCGGAACAGTTAAACATTACTCCTGCCTCCGCATTTCCCATGGTCGTAAAAACGTCCTTTATCACAGCTGCTTCCGAGATTATCATATAGCTTCCCGGTACTGCTTCCACGGATTCCGGCACCTTACTTCCTTCCTCTATCGGGAAGTTATAATACTTAAAGCCTTCCAGCTCCAGAAATCCGCTTGGCTTAGCCTTTACGCTTTCTTCCTCACGAACATCAATGATTGTAGTGATGTTATTATCCAGCAGAAAATCTATATCATTCTTACTCGGATATGCCTGTCTGCTGCTTCGTATAAATCTCCTGAACTTAGTCACATTTCCGTCGTAACAAGGATGACCTCCCAGATCTCTGGTATTCAGGGTTGTTTCAATCAGGCTGTGTGACTCTTCCCACCATTCAAGTATGGAACCTATCTCGGAAACACTGTCGGCTATAAAGTTTGGAAGCTCTTCTTCACCATTAAGCTTCCACATTCCGCCAAGGCCCTGTCTCACCCACATGGTTCTCATTCCAATGTCCTTTGCAGGCATGATATCGTTATCGATCCTGTCTCCAATCATCATTGCATCCTCAGGTGCACAGCCGGCTCTCTCAAGTGCGATCTCAAATATCTTTCTGTCAGGCTTCGCAACTCCTTCCTCGGCAGAAGCAACCACAAGATCGATATACTTAAGTATCCCGAAGGCTTCAAGCCTGTCCGCAGTTCCGAGACTCTGATTTGCGATGACGCCGATCTTATATTTCTCACTGAGATTTTTTAGAAGCGCTTCTGTATCATCATACAGAAACTCCAGCTCCGCTCTCCATTTCGGAAGCTCGGCTCCGAATGCTTCAGCCGCTCCGATATCTCCACGCTCGTTATGTCTGTAAAGCTCCAAAGCCCTTTCTGTTACGGCTTCTGCTGAAACACCTGCATCCTCTGCAATCTTCTTAAATCTCGCCTCATAACACTTTGACTCATCAACCAGTGTCGATCCTACATCAAAAAATAACCACTTAATCTTCAAAACAAATCTCCCAATACTATTTCTCTCATATGATAAACCCCTTTTCTATCGAATCATATAGACTACTGGTATAACTTTTCCAGATACTCCGCTATTCCGTCCTCATCGTTGGAGCCGATGGTAATATCTGCCGCTTCCTTTACCTCCGGAAGTGCATTTCCCATAGCAACTCCGGTGCCGCACATTTTAAGGCTTCCTATATCTGCAAGGTCATCTCCGAAGGCAGATATCATCTCAAGTCCCACTCCGAGATGAGCCGCCAGCTTCTCTATCGCTGTCTCCTTTGTAATTCCTGCCTTTGTGACCTTGTACCAGTCACCGTCCGTGAAATGTATGAAGTCGCATTCACCCAGCTCCTTATGCAGGCGCTCTGCCTTCTCTTCACTGTCGATCTCAAAACATATCTTCAGGGAAGGCTTATGGAAATCCTTGAAATCCGTTTCTATGCTGATTCCCCAGCTCTTCTCCAGTTCGTCCTGCGGCGGAGTGAAGTTGCGATAAAACTCCGCATCCTCCTCAGCCGTATCAACTGTAATATTCAGGTCACCGATGACCTCTCTCGCCTTTGCTATAATATCTGCCGTCTCGTCTCCGGAGAATCCCTCGAGAACTATCTTGCTTCCGTAAGCATTCACCATGGCGCCGCCGCTGGAAATTATGATATCCGGTGAAATGCTGTCGATGAAGCTGAGACTGTTGTTCTCGCTTCTCGAAGTTGAAACTCCGATAAGATATCCCTTTTCCTTCGCCTTGAGCACGGCCTTCAGAGTCTTCTCGGAAATGGTCTTATCACTTCTGAGCAGAGTTCCGTCGAGATCAAAAAGAAGTATCCTTCTGCTCTCCTTGAGCCAGCCCCTGGCGATGGCTCTGTTCATGTTTTCTTCAATCCACTTATAAACCTCAGGCATGAATTCTTTGATAACAGCCATTCTCTTTTCAACCACAGCTCTGTTGGTTCCGCTTTCAACCCAGGTAAATCCATCGGTCAGTGTATTGTGGAGGAACGGCTGCAGTCTGTCCATACAGGCTGCATACTTGGAATCGGGAGTCTCCATTGCATCGAACTCCTCCCACAGACTTCTTATCATCGCTCCCTGCTCTTCGGGAAGAAGCTTGAACAGCTCATCAGCTGCTGCCTTTTCCCTATCGGCCTTTCCCACATTTGCAGCCACATCATAGGCAAATGTATCGCCGGCGTAGATTTCTATAAGATCATGAACCACGCACATCTCAACGGCACGCGGTACATTTACGGGCTCCGATGCATATTCCTCAAAGAGCATAGCCATTGCTGCAATATGCCATGAATGCTCCGCATCGTTTTCACGTCTGCTCTTATCGATAAGCATGGTCCTTCTCAGGATTCCCGTCATCTTATCGATCTCCGCAGTGAACCTGAGCTGCTGATCCAGTCTCACATTTCCGCTTGATAAAAAGTCTCCGATTCCCATCTTTCACCTCCGTCTTTATTCAGTTTATTCTGTTACAAATCTGGCAAGTTCCAGTGCAATATCAAAATGTCCCGGATCGTGCTGTGTATGCTTCTTCTGATTCTTCTCCATACGGGCATCCCACTTCGGTGCATCAAGAAGATCGCCGCAGGTCAGGAAATAATACACGTCCAGTCCTCTGAAATCACACATGGCAACGATGGAAGCGCACTCCATCTCAACTGAGATACAGCCTTCATTCTTACGCTTCTCGAAGTTGCCTCTGGTCTCGCGATGAACCGCATCGGTGGTCCAGGTCTTTCCCTTAATATACGGAAGACCTGCCTCCTCCATAAATGCAGCAACCTTGTCTGCATTTTTCACAGCGATATAATCCGACGCCTCCGCATAATGATAGGAGGTTCCCTCATCTCTGTAGGCCTCTGTCGGGATCATGACTCTGCCTCTTGCAATCTCCTTGTTGAGACAGCCGGAACCGCCGAAAACTATATACTTATCTGTCTTTATCACCTGCATGGTGTCCTCCATATCGCCCACGCTTCCCGGGCCTCCCACAGGCGACATATATATCGCAAATTTTCTGTTCTCATATTCAAAACCGTAGATAGACTTTCCTCCGTTTGAAGAGTATATCTTTCCGAGCTCTGTACATTCGTGAGTTTCGAGAACATAGTTTAAAATCTCGTTGGAAAAGGTAGCAATACATGCATCCACCTGTACGGCGTCTTCATTCTTCCAGATTTTCAGTATTTCCTCGGTATGTGGGTCAAATGTTTCTGTGATCATTATCTTTTCCTCCTTGATCTTAGTTTATTTATAATTTTCTAAAAGCCATTTAGCAACACCGTCGTTTTCGTTGCTTTCTATAATTCCTGTTGCTACGGCTTTAAGTTCATCCACTGCATTTTCTACAGCGTAGCATTCATCTGATATTTCAAACATCGGGATATCGTTGATGGAGTCACCGAAGGAGATAACCTTCGAGCAGCCCCACATTTCCTTGAGCTTCTTTATGGCATTATATTTCGAGGCTCTTGCCGGCATGATCTCACACCAATATTCCGGACGATACAGTTCCTGCTGAATGGTGCATCTGAAATCATCATCCTTGGAAAAAATGTCATATACCGGCTGCAGCTCTTCCTCTGTGCCGATGCAGGTATAGTAGAATACTTCTCCTTCATAGAGTGCGTCATTATCCTTTATCGGACGAAAACGGGGATCACCCTGTCGTTTACTGAGATATCGCTTTACTCCTTCGTTTTCATATTTCGGAATCCAGGATACTCTCTCCACCCGGTTGATGAAGGAATAAACCATAGGGCTTATGCCATGCTCTATAAGGGTATTTCTGACCTTCTGTCTCTGCTCATCGGTAAAATCCTCCTTTGAAAGGACTATACTTGTTGATGGCTGAAATATAAATACTCCGTTATAAGCAATGATCGGAATATTTGTGGACAGTCCGTCCGTAACCTTCGATGCCGATACCAGTGACCTTGCAGTTGCATAGGTAAATATCATCCCCTTATCCACAAGGCCGTTGATTGTCCTTATACTGAAGGGATTGATGGTATCCGATTGGTTGAGAAGTGTACCGTCAAGATCTGTGACATATAGTATCTTTTCCATGATTCTCCTTTAGCCCTATCAATGCATATGTTTTATCGATTGTATTCGTAGAACACAAGTGTCATCTTATCGTTTACCTGTTCCTCATCTCCGACTCTTCTAAAGCCGCATTTCTCATAGAGATGACAATTTCCTTTTTCCTGCTTTATGGTATCAAGCTTCCATGTTTTTACATTCGGATACATGGAAAATGCTTTCTGAATCGCTGCGTATGCAAGTCCCTGATTCTGATATTTCGGAAGCACAAATATAGGACTGATAAAGCTTACCTCATGTTCATTCGGATCGTTATGTCCCACATTTATAACTCCCACCCTTTCTCCGTCCTTAAGAATGAAGAAGTATTTTCTGTTTGGAACAGCTGCCCTGTTTCTTATTCTTTCTATGGATTCGAGTGCCGGAGAGATTTCATCATGATACTTCTCATAGAGCGGCATGAAGCTTTCAATCTGCATCGAGAGAAGCTCCTCCAGTTCTTCCTCCTTCACCTCTTCGAAATCCACTTCCGGATATGTCTTTTCCAGATGTACATCTTTTCTCATGTAATTGTATGTATAAAGCTTTTCATAGCCCAGCTTTTTATATAGGTTAATGGCAATCTCATTTTCCTCTATTACCTGAAGATATGAGTACTCTGCTCCGCACTCCTTTGACTTCGCAATCGCAGCCCGGCACAGCTTCTTTCCCAGTCCCAGTCCACGGCAGGACGCGTCAACCACAACATTGTGAAGCAGGCTGTATCCGTCTTCTATGGAAAGTGATGCTACTGCCACAACCTTTCCCTCATGCAGTATTTTGATATATACCTGCTCAGTCTTGACATTCGAATGGATCTTCATGCATAATTCCCGGTTCTTCGGATCATTCTCTTCTTCAAATCTGAAGTATGTTTCAAACCAATCGTCCGGCTTCGAACTGAACTCGGCATCCTTCATAACCTCTGATATATCAAAATCCAGATTCTCATCCTTAAGCTCAAGTGTCATAACATCCGTAGGACACACGACTCTGTAGCCTCTTTGAAGCAGGCGATCTTTAAGGTCATTATCTACATCAGCAAGCTTAAATATACATGGGAGATTATGCTCTTTATATTCCTTCTCACAATATGCAATCTTCTCATCTATATCTATCGCTGAAGTTCCCTCAATGATAACGGAGTTTGTTCTTCTCGTATAACCCTCCGTAAATCCCAGCCGCCAGCCGTCATACTCCTTACTCTCCAATGCAGCGAAACCGTCGGCCGCATTCTTCTCCAGAAACCTCACCTTATCAATATCTGTCTTGTCTTCAATTTCAGTACTCATAATTCTTCCTCTTTTATTTCTTAATAGCTTTTATTTTCCAGTAATTCTTTTACATACTTTACAGCCTGATCGAATCGGTTGTTATAATCACCGCTTATGGTCTTAAACTCAAAGCCATACTTAGTATAAAGTGCTTTGATCATATCACCGTATTTTTCCCGATCTGCAGCGATCACTTCACTTCTGTCACCATCCTGAACCCACTCAACGTCGGGTTCAAGATAAAGGATAAGATCATAGGAATTAAGCTCTGCGATGGCCTCTGCCAGACGCTCATTCTTCTCTATATTTTCATCCTCAAGAAATCCCATGAAAAATCTGGTGATAAGGCAGTCCGTATCCTCGAAAAACACTTTGTTGCTCTTATCTATAAGGCGCATTTCCTTCGCCTTATGCTCCAGAAGGATTCTTGTAAAATCCTCCGATAACATATATACATCCGTACCCGAGAGCTCCGACAGATCACGTCCGACCTCCTCGAGATATACAGTGTTAAAATAGTTCGCGAGATTTACGGTAAGTGTTGATTTTCCTGAACTTTCACCACCTATCAGAAGCACTCTCTTTGTAAAGTAGGATCTTACTATCTGAGGCATCCAGTCCCAATGACCGTAGATGTCTTTTCTGATATCGGTGGAGTTATATTCATTCCTTGGAAATACCACAAATTCCGAATCCGGATAGCATTTGTTCCAGAAGCTGTTCTCATCATAATCTCCGCCGCAGAAAACAACGTCTATCGGCTTTCCTATGCTTTCTCTTACCTTTCTGCAGTCCTCGGTCCAAAGCTCCTCCACATAATCTTCCTTGTTGGTGAGCTTATCCTCCAGAGGGATCGGCCGCACATTTCCTATATGCTTTGTAAGCTGATATATCCATCTGATCTTAACTCTGAGCGGAATGTCGGTTTTATTCTCTCTGTATGAGATAACGATATAAAGCTCTTCGCACAGTCCCGCGGCCTTGATGATACACTCAAGATGTCCGAGATGAAGCGGATTGAAGGCTCCTCCATACATTCCGACTTTATACTTTTTCTTATTTACCATGATCCTGTTCCCCATCAGCCTTCGGCTTTCGCCACAGCCTCTTCCGATTTTTTCTCTGGCTGATCTTTAGATTCCTTCAGCCACTTAACAAACATGATTACCGCATTTGCGAGATATACACTCCACATCATAAGTACAGCGATGCTTGAGCCTTCTGTAAAAAGAGCTGCGATCCACATGATAACGGATACGACATCTACAACGATCCAGATGATCCACTGCTCCATAAATCTCTTAATCATGAGTATCTGCGCTATGACCGACAGCACCGTACTCATGCTGTCTACAAGCGGAAGGTTACCTCCCAAACGCTTAAGTATGTATCCATAGCCCCATATGCCGACCACGCTGACAACAAGCAGAATCAGGTCCTGTTTCCACGTCATGCGTCTCTTGTATACCACATTTGTTTCCTTATCCATATGCTTTTTCCATACGATCCAGCCGAGGATATTCGTCGGAAAATAGTAGAACAGGTTCAGCATCACATCGCCGTAATACTTGGCCTTATAAGCAACTATCGCATAAAGGATAACATTTATGGTGCCGAAGAAATAGTTGGAAACCTTTCCCATTCCGCATAGGATAACGCAGATAACACCAGTAACGGACGCCGCTATACCAAGCACCGTATCGCCCTGATAGATCGATATTCCCATGATCATCGCATTGGCGAATATCATCCAGAATATCTGCCATTTCTTCCAGCCCGTGAACTCTTTTTTTATACTCTTGATAAGCTTGTTCATATCAGATAAGTCCTTCCTTGAAAATATGCATCATCTCGTTAGTAAGACTCAGGTTATTGGGCTGAAGTACTACATCCTCTCTCCTAACCCATTCAGCATATTTCAATTCATTTTCATCCATGTGGATTTCAGATCCTTCCTCTGCATCACAGAAGAATCCCACAAGGATATCCTGTGCCATTCCCCATGGCTGAGATTTATAATATCTGATATTTTTGACCGAGACTCCCGTCTCCTCCATAACCTCTCGCTTTACGGTTTCCTCAAGGGTTTCACCGATCTCCGTAAAGCCCGCCACCAGCGCGTTATGCTGATAGCCTCTTCTGTATCTTGTAAGGAGGATTGAGTCCCCTTTGGTAACTCCGACTATGACTGCAGGATTGATACGCGGATAGATCACATTTCCGCAGTCCGGACATCTGAGAGCTCTCTCCTTTGTATCAAGTATGAGACGCTTTCCGCACTTGCCGCAATACCTGTTGTCACTGTACCATTTCCATAAATGATATGCCGTAAATGCGGCGAAAACATTTATATCGTCCTGCCCCGAAAAATGGTCACGGATCTCTCTTACGGTATAATATGAGAAGCCGTCCTTCATATATTTATCGGTGCTTTCCGAATCTTCTAACAGCAGAAAAAATCTTCTGTCATCCAGTGAAAAAAGATATACCGATTCCTTATCCTTCAATTCACTTCCCGTGTGGAAGATCATTCTTCCTTCGCTGTCACACACCATGAGCTTTCCGTCATCACTGAAGATAAGTATGCTGTCCTCGTCTCTCAGCTTATAATCCTTATATGCATTATCAAACTTGCTCGGATAAATATCCTGTATCATTTCTGTTCCTCCCGATCTGCAATTAAAACTGTAATACCATCAGAATATCATCTGCATAAGTACCATCATCATATTTATTTGCATTCGGACGTCTTCCGTATTCCACAAAGCCTACGCTTTCATACAGATGACGCGCTCTGTCATTTCCTTCGATAACGATGAGTTCAACCTGCTCATAGCCCAGTGACTTGATGAATTCCAGAAGGTTTGTCAGCATGATCCTTCCAAGTCCCAGTCCTGTGAACTTCTGGAATAATGCGATTCCTATTCCCGCTCTGTGAGCGTTTCTTCTGCTCGCTCCCTCTCTGTTGAATGAACAGTTTCCTATATATTCGCCGTCATAGAGACCTATTATGAGTGTGCTGTCATCCGACTCCATATGCTTTCTGATGAATTCCTTTTCATAATCAAGTGTAAGACTCACCTCATCTTCCTCAAACATCAGAAATCTTGTCTCTCCACAGACCTGCTTCAGATAGCTCATCAGCATTTCCGTATCTTCCTCTGTTGCACTGCGGAGCACCAGCTCCTTTCCCCCTACCTCGAATCTTTTTTCTTCAAATATCATTTAACTCACTTCCTTCACGAAAAATTTATCTGCCGCTTTCATAATCAGCCCTGGAAATCTCAAGTTCTACAACCTTCCACTGTTCTCCGTGTACCTCCATGTAAGAATCCGGAAGCTCCGACGGTTTATGAAATCCTACGCCCTGATAGCATTTATATGCAGGAATATTATTCTCAAATACTCCCAAAGTAGCCTTATCGGCGCCCAAAATATCAAAGGCATATTTAAGTCCCAGCTTCAGCATTCTCTGTCCCAGATGCTGTCCTCTCTTAGTATCATCTACGATAACCCATCCGAATCTGAGAAGCTTCTTATCTTCTTTAATATAACGTATTATGAAGCTTCCTATCACTCTGTCATCTTCTATAGCTGTCATGGGGTAGAAGTTATCCGCTTCCTTACATCTTCCGTTACCGTTAATATAAACATCATTCAATATGTCTTCTGTAATAGGGTAGGCACCTATAATTTCTCCTCCCCATAATTCAAATATTTCAGGATCGCTGCTCCACTTTATAAGAGATGCGGCGTCACATGGTTTGTATGGTCTGAGTCTCATAATTGTCTCCTTTTTACTTTACAGTTTATACCAGGTTGTACTGCATAAAGTTTCCGTTATGTTTAAATCCGTATGCTGTATAGAGCTTCACGCCCATATCCGATGCAGTGATATGTACTGCGCCGCAGCCGTAAGCCCTTGCCTCCTCCACGACTCGATGGAGAAGTTCTTTTGCAATGCCTTTTCTTCTGTATTCAGGATCCGTAAACATACTCGAAAGCAGTCCCAGTCTGCCTGTCGGGCAGGTAAAGTAAGGAGGTTTCTCAACAAAAGACATACCGCTTGTACCGACTATCTTATCTCCGTCCATTGCAAGCCATGATACAAATGTACCGTCTGCCATATGCCTATGATAGAAATCCAGCAGTGCAGCTCTGAGGTCCACATCCTTCGGAACTTCTCTTCCTTCGGAAACATATTCTTCTGTCAGCTGTGTGATCCTCATATCAATAAAAGTATCAAGTTCTTCTTCCGAAAGCTTCTTATAAACTATTTCCATCTGTCATCCTCCTATCCCTGATCTGCTAAGCACTTACGTCACGTCTGTTCTCCGCTGTCTCAGTAATCTTCTTCGGGAATCCCATTCCCTTCATAAGTTCAATCGCATTTGTTATCTTATTTATTCCTTCACGCATCTCATAGCTGAACTTTACTTCACCGTTATTTACAAGGCATTCGAAGTAGTATGCGTCATACAGCTTTTCCATCTGTTCAACCAGCTCGATATCGTGTGTTGCCGTAACTACCACTGCAGATGTGTCCGATAAGTATTCCAGCACTGCTCTCGATGCCGCAACTCTTTCCTTTGTATTTGTTCCCTTAAGTATCTCATCGATAACTATAAGTGTCTTCTCTCCGGTTTCTACCTGCTCAAGCATTCGCTTCAGATATTTGATCTCACGAACATAGTAGCTTTCTCCGTTCAGCACATCATCTCTGAGTGCCATCGATGTCATGACATACATTTTCGGGAAGCTCATGCTGTCCGCGGTACAGGTATATATCGTCTCGCCAAGGATCACATTTATCGCTATCGCCTTCATAAATGTGGACTTTCCCGTTGCGTTTGCTCCCGTGAAGAAAGAATTCTTCTTCATCAGAAAACCGTTCTTTACCGGATGATCTATCAACGGATGATAAAGGCCCTCACAGCTTATAGTTCCGTCTTCCGTGATCTCAGGCTTGCAGCTGTCCAGACTCCTTCTGAATGAAGCAACCGAAATCGCCGCATCTATACGTCCTATCATTTCATAAAGACGTATAAGCTCATTCTCATGAGCACTAACCTTTCGTAATGCTATAGAACAGAGTATCGGATCGATCATTGTGATCCCGTATATATACTGCAGGATCAAAGCATAAGGCTCTCCGTTATCCGTAAGACTTTTTGTATACTTCATGAGTATCAGCATCCTGGTTATCTTATCAAGAGTAACGAGTGAATCTGCCATTTCTTTATCCATATACATTTTCGAAAGCTTCTCCGAGCTCTTGATCTTTTCGCCGAGTTCAACCAGCTCCCTGATAGAACTGATCGATACAAACGTATTCTCGTATCTTAACTTCATGACCGAATAAACTGTCAGATTTATAACTGCCATAACTATCGCCGCACCCATAAATGACGGGCGGATGATGCCTGCAACAATCGAAGCGATAAGCAGCAGCAAAAGAAGCGGATAGATAAATGTGTGGCCCAGGTTTAACCCTGCCAGACTCCAGATGGTATCCGGAAGATAGTAATTCGAATACCTCTTTCCGAGAGTTCTAAGCTTCATCTCCGTATCAACTCTTAACTCTTCATCCTGATCAAATGCATCTGCCTCAGCATCTATGGATTTATTATCTTTTTTGATCATATGAAGCATATGGTAGAGAATCTGCTCTCCCGCAAAGCTTCTTGTATGATTGACTCGGAAGAACACCTCATCCATTTCGATGTCTTCCCATGTAATATCATCTATCATCCGAGCATCCTTCTCCTCTTTCTGCTCGTGATAAACCTTAACCAGTCGAAGCATATCAAGAGATTCTTCTTTGCTGCTGATCTCCAGCGGATTCATTCCGTACTCTTCCCTGATGCGTCTCTTCATCTCCGATTTACTCATTTTCATTTGTATAACTCCTTATGTAAAACCCATTATGTAATTAGCATCGCGTCCAACTTTTTGGTCATCAAAAAACGAGAATGAAAGCTTCTGATAATGAGCGAAGATCTCGGCTCTCATATCATATTCCATCTTCGCGCCCATGACGTGTCCGATGTTTGTTATAAAATAATTTGCTCCGAATTGGATTAGCACCAGAACAGCGAGTATTATGCATACGATAACGATCCGCCTGACTGCAGTCTCCATATCCATTTTCACTACATCGGTGGTTATATATCTTACAACCAGCGGGATTACGAGACTTATCAATGATGCAAGAAATGCAAAGAAAATATCCAGATAAAATGTACCCATGTATGGCTTGTAATAGCCAGCCATTTTTTTCAGATTATACTTCATTTCACTCCCCTGACTATAAATACTAACTATAATTTTATCACTAAAATCAAATAAAAAAACCACTTATCCTCAAAAGATAAGTGGTATAAATTCAAAAAGAATATACGGAAATATAAATCCTGTTGCTTATCTTTACCGGAATCTAAATACAAAAACTATGACGGTACACGTAAGGCTTGTATACTGTCACGTATGATGTTTCTGTAGTTCTGGTAATAATGTTAAACATCAGGTTTTCCTCTCCGATTTTATATATTGCCAAAGTATAACGACTGTCATATAAACTGTCAAGCATCTTTTTATTTTTGTGGAAAATTGTTAGTCAATTGATGATCATCCATTTGCTTCGTTAATCTCATTCACCACATCTATCGGCTTAACTGTCATCTCAACCCAGGCAGGAACGAATCCGCTTTTAAATGCATTCTTTACAGATCTCAGATTAGACCATGCTGTACAGTAAAATGGTACCTTATCGCGTGCCATTATCTCCTTTGCAAGTCTTACGGTCAATGCGGAAGCGATACCCTTCCTTCTATACTCCGGAAGAACATCTACTCCTATCTGCCACATTTCATCTGCATCTGCAGAGCATGCCGCAAGCCCACAAAGCTTATCATCATAAGCTCCAACTCCGAGAACATCTAATTCCTTTCTGTCCTCACAGATTGCATTACTCCATTCCGGCAGATATAAATCCTTAAAATCCTTCTGCCCCAAAACACGAAGCTCATAGTCGCATGACTGCTCTGCCATTTTCCTTGTATCAGGGAGATAATACTCCGCCATAAAACAAGCCTTATATCCCAGAGGTGCTATCCTTTCATCCAGCCAATAAAGATTAGGTGCTTCAAAGCAGTGATAAAATGTGTATTTATCTATATATTCCTTTGCAATATCCATTAATTCCTCAGAAGCACCCACAACAACATTGTTGCCGTATGAAATGAAATTGCATACTACAGGTTCTTTATAATAATTCTTAGCGTGTGCTCCGAGTTTTATCGGAACTATCACATTTGTATCCTTTAAAAAATCTTCAGCCTGACAGCCTATATCCTTCGCAGACTGCTCCATTGCAGTCTTCATCATATACTCATTTGTCATTCTTCAAGCCCTCCTTTTTCTGCCGACTCATGTATTTCAGTTTTTAAGTTTACAATATACGAAGCATTTTTTCATCAAAAAAATCTTTTCACAATTTCTGTTGACAAATCACATTTAACGCATTAAAATGAACCGCAGTTCACTTTTATTAGTGAATCCGGGTTCATTTTTTAATAAAGGAGACAATACTATGCCAAAGGTTTCAAGTGAATATTTCGAAGCAAAGAAACAGGAAATATTAGATGCGGCTTACAGAGTTGCACTCAGAAAATCAGTCAGTAGCATGACTCTTATGGATGTCCGAGAGGAAGCGGGAATGGCAAGAGGTGCCATATACAGATACTATAATAATCTGGATGAGATACTTGCCGCACTGGTCGTTAAGATCAACAAGGATAATCTCTACATGGAGGAAGTCGACAAAATATTCAGTAAGTCCGATAAGCTGTCACCTGCAAAACTTCTCAAAAAGCTCTGCGACTTTATGTACAGTTATCTCGTATCCACGGAGCTGGATGTTATCACTCTGAGTCTGCAGTTTGATGTTTTCTTCATCCACGAGCCTGAAAGAGTTTTGAAAATGATCAGCGAGACCGAAGGCTATGAAAGCAGCTTCTCTTATCTGATGACGAGTTTTCAGAACTATATAAAGCATGAATCAAAGGCAGGCAATCTTCATCCTGTTATGCCTGTCAAAAAGCTTCTGGATTATCTCTTTTCGGTTTATGAGGGAATCATGCTTCAATATACACTTGATGTAAAAGCGGGCACAAATGATTACGATGCAAAAGCATCCGTAAATGCTCTGTACCGTACCATGCTTGCCTTGCTTGAAGTAGAAAAAGAATAAACAGAAAAGGCAGATAAAATGAAAAAAAGAATACTTAAGATACTGAGTATAGTACTTATAACCATTATAGCATTGGTCGCGGTACTTGCCGTGAGACACTACTTTATGTCCAAGTCAGACAGAGAGCTTTTTGCCGATGCTTACGGAGAGTACTACACCACTCCAGATGGCGAGCGCATCAACTACACCTTCTACGACAGCGAATCCGATAAGGTTGCGGTGCTTCTTCCGGGTTTCGGCTCTTCATCCGCACATTATGAATTCGATACTATCGCTAAAGGATTGAATGATGCATATAAGATCATAATCGTAGATCCTCTCGGAGTCGGTCTCAGCGATGAAACAGACAGAGAACGTTCCGTTTCCAACTACTGCGAAGAGCTTCACGGGCTTATGACTTATCTCGGCTACGACCACTATACTCTGATAGGACATTCGATAGCAGGCTTATATGCTCTTGATTATTCCAACAGATACCCTGAGGAAGTAGACGCATTTATCGGAATAGATGCATCAATACCTCACATGATCGAGATATGTCCGAAGGAAGCTCTCCCCGACAACATGTATAAATCCTATAAGTCCGCCAGACATATTCTGGTAGATACAGGTCTGTACCGTGTCTTAACCGAGCTTTCATACACAAAGACCGCCGAAATGATACCTACCCTTTCCGAGGATGATAAAAAAATCTACCTCGCCCTTAACTGTACCGATCAGCTGAACGATACTCAGTTAAGAGAGATAGGTAGACTTTCCGAAAATATCAAACTCTGTTATGACGAAAAATTTCCGGAATCGGTTCCGGTTCTTTATCTTCTTTCAAATGACAACAACAAGCTGATGCCGGGTTGGGATGAACTCCATAGAAAGCTTATCACAAATCCCTCCGGTCAGGTCATCGTACTTGAAGGCGGCCATTATCTTCACCTCGAAAACAGTGAAGGCATTATCAGTGAAATCCTGAAATGGACTAATTCACTGCAAACGAAAACCACCGCAAAAACTAGCGAGCCGTAAACAGCTCCAGCTTAGCGATAAAATCTTCAAGTATATATCTTGAATCCACATCCTTATATATCTTAACGATAGGATTTATCGGGCACTCCGTTGAAGATGTATCTTCTTCGACGTGAGGTGCCGTGACATATTCATATCTTCCGCAATCCGGATTCATGGCAAGTGCCGGTGCAGGCGAGTCACCCAGTGACCAGCTCTCACCCTTAGTCCATCCGGCAAATTCCGAATGATTATAATCCATCAGATTTTTATAAAGATGTTCTCCTATCTTTCCGCAGCCTGAAATGCGTCTCTTGATTTCAGCTATTCCAATATTCACTGTGATATAAACATACGACGGAACCAGCCAGAGATCTATACCGCTCTCCAGCACATAGTTTGCGGCCTCAATATCATTTCCTGCATTAAACTCTCTGAATGGAGCCTTATTCGGTGCAGTACCGTGAGTTCCTATCCAGATGACCGTCATCCGTTCCTTAATCTCAGGACACTCCCTGATGGCTGCGGCTACATTTGTTATAGCTCCCTGACACAGAACGAAGAGAGGCTTCTCATCCTCCTTCAATGCTTCTTCGATGATGAACCTTACAGCCTCGGAAATCTCAGGATCAGCCGCAAGCGGACCCTTCTGACCCTTAAAGCATGGGACATCATCTATATCCATCGCTTCAAGTATCGTACGGATCTCTTCGTAGCTTCGTTCCATGGAACCCTCTTCCACAAAATGTTCTGCTACGATTCCCTTTACGATAAGCTTCGGACTGAGTATCGCATGCACTATGGCATAGGGATCATCCGCCTCACATGCCGCATCGGTGTCTACGATAACTCTTACCTTTTTGTAATCAGGTATGCTGAATAAATCTTCGATCATAATTACTCCTTCTCCTCTTCTTTATTCAGGTATTTAGTCGGAACCTCCTTGGTCAGCCACACTCCGTTGACTGACTGATAGAAGGTATATCCGTCCTGCTGCATTTCCCCGCTTTTCACCTTATAGATTACCGGCTTTCCGTGACGGGCTCCGACTACCTTTGCAGTACCCGAATCCGCCGACAAATGTACATACAGCCTCGACTTAGGTATAAGCCCTTCTCGGTCTATAGCCTCAACAAACTTCTCACCTGTACCGTGCCACAGAATTTCAGGTGGTTCCTTTGCCTCAAGCTCAACATCCACAGGAATTGAATGTCCCTGATTCGCACGGATCTTGGTCTTATCCTCGTTAAAGGAATACCTCTGTTTGTTATCGGTATTAACTATCTCCTCCAGCGTTTCCATATCGAGATGATGAGTTTTGCTGATGCCTTTTATCAATTCAGAAACATCAGCCCAGCCGTGTTCATCCAGAGTAATCCCGATGGTCTCAGGCTTATGTCTCAGTATCAGCGATATGTACTTACTGGTTTCATTATTTGACATTTAAATGTCACCCCTTCTTATAACTGTTTTTTCTCTTACTTTTACAAATCCGATCTTTTCGGCTGTTTTTGCGGATGCTGTATTCATCGTAGAGCATGCCCATACAGGCTTCTTGCCGAGCGCGAGTACAGCCTCGCACATTTTAGCCGCAACTCCTGCTGCAAGGCCTCTGCCTCTGTAATCCGAATCAGTCTCGACACCGATATCAATCTCCGAAGAACTGACCGCACTCGAAAATGCAACAGCCACAACATGGTCTTTATCCATCGCTGCATAGCCCAGGCCTTTTTCCAGGAAGGCTTCATTACTGTCCCAGGAAAATGCAGGAATGATTCGTCCCTTTATGCTGTTTATATTTTCCGCTGATACCGGCACTATGTCAATATTCGGATTTCTCTCCATCATACCATCCAGTGCACTCTTCGTCTTTTCTCGTCCGTATACTTCATCATATTCAAACTCGAATCTCTTCTCAGTATGAACATCCGCTTTTACACTAAGCTTACCGATAACATTATCATCATCGGTAATGAGGATAAACCTTCTGTCGAGTTTCGGCTGTATAAAATCCTCATATACCTCTTCCAGGAATTCATCCGACAGTTCGCCGGCTGCGTAACCAAAACCGCAGTAATGCCAGAAGAGTGCCGCTTCGTTACCCACATATATATCGCCCTTCTGAATTCCTTCAAGGATTGAAAGAGGGTATGCCTTACTGTCAGCACATTTTATATCCGAATACTTATCGAATTCTGTTTTTTCTATCTTTCTAAGCTTCATCTATATCTGCCTCCATATATCCGCACGTGAACGGGAAGAAATCGTATTTCACCGAAGATACATGTTTAATCCCAAAGCTTTCATACCACTTGCGGAGTCTGACATTCTCATCAACGATTCCGAGCTTCAGCTTCTTCATACCCATAGCCTTTACTCTTTCCATGCAGTCCTCCAGAAGCTTCTGTCCGATACCTCTATGTCTCACTTCCGGAAGCACCGAAAGATTGTTCAGTTCTACTTCGTCATTCTCCAAGAGAGCCAGTGAATAATATCCAACAACTTTGCCGTTCAGAATATACACATACATCGGTTTATGTTCTTCCGCAAACTGATATTTGAGCCTGTCATCACACATTGCGTAAGCCGTAAATCTCGGTGCGTTTTCCTCAGTAAATCCAAACTCATCTGCAACGGTTTTGAAGGCTGCTCTTATCACCTTAACGCATTCCGGAATTTCCTCAAATGATAATTCTCTGATCATACCATCCATATATTTGCCCTCCTCAGTCTTTCTTTTTAAGTATCCATATCAGATTGCTCTTATACTTCGCTGCCGAATTCGGATCACTCAGATCTTCCTTATCACCGTTATATCCACGGTAAATATCAAGGACCTCGAAGCCGCAGAGCTCGGCAAGAAGGAATATTTCGGAACGATATGTCTCTCTCATAAGAAGCGGTCTTATACGCTCATCGATCACATTTCCTTCTGCATCATATGTCTCAAACTTCCAGTTTCCGAAAAGCTGCTGTGTATATGGATTATAGGAAATTGCATTATATATCTTCTCTCTGTTTCCTTCGCTGTTTACATACTCCAGTCTGAAGGAATAATCATCAGGCCCTGTCGCCATCTGCTCCGCCTGCATAACCGGCCATGGATCAAATGTATTAAATGTGAGGATGCCGCCCGGAAGAAGCTGCTCTCTGATATTCTTCAGCGCTTCTATCTGAAGCTTCTGATCCGGAAGATGCATGAAGCCGCTTCTTGCGATAATGGCAAGAGAGTAACGTCTGCCCGAACTGAATGTTGTCATATTTGCAGGAAAAATGTTCAGCTTAAGATTCATCTTCTCAGCCTTAGCTGCCGATACCCTGCACATTTCCTCTGAGAGATCTGTTCCGTCAACATCTATTCCTCTCTCAGCCAGATATAGAAGCACTGCTCCTGTTCCACAGGCTATATCAACTACTCCGTCCTGACCATACTTCTCTGCCAGCTTCAGATAAAACTCCTGAAAATTCTCATGATTATCCTGATCACCGGCATACATTACTTCCAGGTATCTGTCATAATTTTCCGCAACATCTTTAAAATCGTGTAAATCCATATTATAGTCCTCCATTAACATTATACATTTATCCTGGCCAGGGATAATAAAATAAAAAGACCACTTATCCGGGTTGGATAAGCGGTCAATAAAAACTGATTAACCTATAATCAGACGCTCTAATCTTCTCTCATTCCCGAATAATTACATACAAAATGAAAACCATTCCCGGTAGTCCCGTGGCTGGTCTTAGTTGTTGTGTATGTAGTTTCGGAAACGAATCTACGCATGAAAAGTATCCCCTCTGAATAATAAAAATATTGAGCTTAGACTACTACGATTCAAAACGTATGTCAACAAAAAATATTCAGACTATTTTGAAAATCATCAGATCCTGTTCTTTATTTCTGCCTCTGAAGGATAGCTGCCTGTCTTATCGCATCATTTATTTCCCGGTGAAAACCTCTGCTTAAACTCATCATATTTTTCCGCTGTCATAAGCGCTGTTTCATCAGTATCCTTAAGCCTGACCGTATATGTCCATCTTCCGTATACTTCCAGCTTCTTTATCGCATCCGTCCTTATAATATAAGACTTGTGACATCTGATAAAGCTTTCCGGATTCAGCTTTTCTTCAAGTGATGTAAGGGACTGTGAGGTGAGATAAGTTTCATCCTCTGTCACGATCCTTGACATACCGTCCGTTCTCTCTATCATGATGATGTCATTAACATCAATGATATTAATCTCCTCTTTGCCCCTGATTATAAGCTTCTCATAGGATGCCTCTGTCTTTTCCTCACTCGCTCTTTCCGGCATCATACTCTTTATCCTGTCCAGAGTCTTTGCAATCCTTTCCATATCAAAAGGCTTTACCAGATAATCAAATGCATAGATTTCAAAAGCATTTGCCATATATTCACTATGAGCGGTAGCGAAAACGATCTTTACCTTCGGGTCAACCTCTGTAATAGCCTTTGCACAATCAATACCGCTCTCGCCACCCAGATCGATATCCATAAATACCACATCAGGGCGAAGCTTGATAAACTCATTTATAGCCGACGCAAAGTTTCCGCATGTTGAAACCACACGGCAGCCTTCATTTTTCTCTATCATCTTCTTCAGGATGTTACGGATCTGCTCCTCATCCTCAACTACCATAACCTTTATCATTTCTTACCCCTCATGGTCATAACTAAATGGTCATAAAAATAATTCTATTTATCAGTCTTCTTATCTACATACTCGATAACACCTGTTCCGATGTTATTCTTCATCTTTGTATCTGCCTCAATATTCTGAAGCTTGTAATGATCGAATACTCCGAGATTTCCTGATCTGAGCGCCTCGGCCATTGCCTTCGGAACCTCAGCCTCTGCCTTAACCACTTCAGCTCTCATTTCCTGCTCAAGAGCTACTGCCATTGCTCTTCTCTCCTCAGCCTTGGCCTGAGCGATCTTTGTATTTGCTTCGGCCTGTAAGCTCTGAAGATTTGCACCGATATTTCTTCCGATATCGATATCAGCAATATCAATAGAGATGATCTCATATGCAGTACCCGAATCAAGGCCCTTCTCAAGAACCACCTTTGAAATGTCATCCGGATTCTCAAGTACGCTGCTGTGAGCCTGTGCGGAACCTACCGTTGTTACGATACCTTCACCTACTCTTGCAAGTACTGTTGCCTCACCGGCACCACCAATCAGCTGATTTATATTTGTTCTTACAGTTACACGAGCCTTAACAAGAAGCTCGATACCGTCCTTTGCAACTGCAGAAATCTGAGGAGTTTCGATAACCTTTGGAGTTACACTCATTGTTACCGCTTCAAAGACATCACGTCCTGCAAGATCGATAGCAGATGCCTGCTCAAATGACAGATTCATTCCCGCTCTCTCCGCAGCGATCAGTGCATTTATAACACTGTCCACATTTCCACCTGCCAGATAATGTGCTTCAAGCTCATTATTCTTCACCTTGATTCCGGCCTTTGTTGCCTTGATCATAGGTCTTACGATCTTAGCCGGCTTTACACGACGAAGCTTCATTCCAACAAGCGAGAAGATGCTTATCTTTACACCGCTGGCTACCGCAGAAATCCACATTCCCACCGGAATGATAGAGAAAAATACGATAACTAATATGATAACTACTGCTGCTATAACGAAAGGTCCGTTCATGTCTTATCCCTCCTCAACAAAAATCTTATTATTCTTAATTGCTGTTATTACCAGCTTCGACCCTCTCTTTATATATCCCGAAGTCAGTATATCCAGCTTGACTCCGTCAAACTCGCCCTTACCCGAAGGTCTGAGATCTGTTATTGCGTGACCTGTTTTACCTACAAGATATTCCATATCCTTTTCTTCTATAAACAGATTTTTACCTTGCAGATCCGTTTCCAGTTTTATCGGCGACTTAATACTCTTTGAATTAAATATGATAATGCTTACTACCAGCATTACCGCTATCACTAAGATAGCAACTACTCCCACCAGAATCCTTTCCGACATATTCCTTCCCGTCAGGAAGATTCCCGCTACCGTACATATAGTTCCGCTTATTCCCGGGAGTCCAAAGCCCGGCATATATACCTCCACTCCGACCAGAATTATCCCGATGATCAGAACGACTATTCCCAAAATCTGTATTGCTTCCATGTCATTCTCCTTTATCAAAACTCACCGTAAATACGGTTCTCTCATCATCCGTATTTAGTTTTATATTTCCGTTATTTTCATCCAGTATCTTGGTAACTATCGAAAGCCCCATTCCGTGGCCTTCTTCTTTTTTCGTTGTGAATCCTTTCTTGAAAATGTGCTCCTTAATATCATCAGGTATCTTCGGACCATTATTTTCAACATCGAAAATGTACTCTTCCTTTGTCTCGGTTATATTAACGCGTATTTTCTTTTCTTCCTTATCCGATCCCTCCAGAGCCTTGATCGCATTATCGATCAGATTCGACAGAACCTTACAAAGCTCCCAGTCTTCAATTCCGATACTCTTCAGATCTGATTTCACTTCGATAAGAAGCTCAATCTCCTTTGCCTCACATTCGGCAAGCTTCGCCGCCAGCAGTGCATTTATCGCTGCCTTTGATGTTTTTATAGCCTTTCCCGTCTTAAGCAGTTCCTTATAAACCTTCCTGAGATAAGCATTCATTTCACCATATTCCTCAAGTTCCATAAGGCCGTATACGATCTGAAGATGATTCAGATAATCATGTCTGTCCATTCTAAGCTTATCGTTAAGCTTGCCCAGATTCTCGATACTCTCATGAAGTGTTCTGTTCCTGTTCATCAGCCTTAAATAGCTTTTAACCAGGATAAATATGCACCCCATCATAACCACTGCCAATATAACCAAAAGTACAAGATAGAACGTTTTATCTTTCACAATTTCCTCCGTGATCACTTCATGATCCAAGAATATCATTTCCCCAAATATAAACAATCGCATTCTTCTCAATTATACAAAAAAGTGGCTGAATTGTCATTCAGCCACCTCTATACATATCATTACTCCGAATAATGATATTTACTTAATCTATTTGCAAACGCAAGACATACCATAACTCCGGCTACTCCCAGTATAAACAGCATAAGAGCCGCTCCGGATCCCTTTCCGCTTCCGAAAAGAACGGTTAATACTCCGCTTTTTCCTGCCATGAAAGGTTCGCACACCTCATCCACCATAAATCCTCCGAACAACAATCCGATAGGAATTGTAAAGAACTGAAATGTGTTCCTGCAGGCATATACTCTTCCCTGAAGCTCTGTAGGAATGGTATTCTTCATTATTACATTTTGATTCGTACTCATTACCGGAACAAATATCCATCCCAGTATCTGTGCTATACACCACACAACCGGACTCCTTGAAAACGCGAGAAGGAAATTCTCTGTTGCCAACGAGAACAGCATGCTCAGATATATAACCCTAACTCTGTCCTTCGGCTTTGGCATAGCTGTGGCTATCAGACTACCGATCACCATCGCTACTCCCGAACAGGATTCAACCACACTCAAAACACCGTTGCCGCCTCTCGGATTCGGAATGATCATACCCTTAAGTACCGCATTAAAAGCGGAGGAGATAAAGTTTACTCCCGACATAAACAGGATCACATATAATATCATTGGATTCTGTCTCAGATATTTCATACCTTCCTTGGCAAGCTGCATCACCGACCCTTCATTCTTACGTTCTTCCGATATCTTCGGAATTGTGACGAAGAACGCCAATGCAATAAATGCAACGACGAAGGTTGTCAGATCAAACATGATCGCAGCATCGAGTCCTCCAAATCCATAAAAGATTGCCGCGATAATCGGATGTCCGATGGAAATAAGAGATCTCGATAAGGACTGCAGTGCGCTTGTTTTCTGATAATACTTCTTAGGTATGATCATGCTGTTTGCCACCTCAGATGCAGGCTGCTGAACAGTATTCATAAGGCCCGATATGAAGTTGATCAGATACAGATGCCATGCCGCAAGCAGATCGGTCTTGTACAGAAAAAGTACTATCATCGTACTTACTGCCGCCATCAGATCACACACCAGCATGGTTCTCTTCTTGTCAAACTTATCTGTGATCGCACCCGCAAAAATGCTCATCAATACATAGGGCGTATACGTACATATGGTTAATGCCGCAGTACCCAGCGTTGATCCGGTCTTGTTGTAAAGCCACAAGGTCAGCGCATAAGCTGTTACCGCACTTCCGAGTTGTGATAAGCTCTGAGTACTCCATAAAATATAAAAATTGCGTAATTCTTTATTATGTTTTTTATTATTCATTTCTTTGCTCCTTATTCTTTATTACTTCAAAAGAGCAAAGCCTGAGGATTTATTCACTCCTCCATACAGACTCCTCAAGCTCTGCATGGAGCATCATCAATACACATTCTCATATTCTGTTTCTCCTTTTTAAATATTATGACCTAAGCGTCATATTTATAATATCACATTATCTGGTCAATCCGCCATGAAAAACACATTCATATACCCGAGTATCATTCCAGTATATTTCCTCATAGCCTTGAAACCAGGTAAAGTCTCCTGTCACACTGCATTTGTATGTATACTCACCTGACTGATAAACAGCCGGTCCTCTGTAAGGCATATTCTTATCTGCTGCCCGAAGGGCTTCTTTTAAGAAATCACCGCTGAACTTATCATCCAGTACACGGCCCATATAATTCATGGCATATACTGTGACTCCCTTTTTCCAGACAGCCTCTTCTCCCGCAAACTCTTCTCCACCAACGTAGGTATCATGATACATATAATCTCCGCTTTCATATCTGAAATCATGTGATGCCGGTCTTGTGGCATCCACTTCATTCATATATGCAGCATATGTATTAACATTTGCTTCCAGTCTGAACTCGATCAGCTCATCTATATCCGTTCCCTGCTGCTGAGATATATTCACAGCACAATCCTGATCCTTAACCAGATAATCAACACTGACATTCATCATATTACTGATCTGGATAAGATTATAAATATCCGGATATACCTGACCTGATTCCCACTTTGCTACTTACATTATACATTTTACTTATCCATCCCACTCTGTCCTAAGTATGGAATACCAGCTGGCATCTACTATTCCCTGATTGTTTCTGTCCGAACTTCTGAGTGTACCATCATATTTCATACCGCACTTTTTCATGACCATTCCTGAGTGCGGATTGTTTGGATCATGATATGAACTGATAGAATTGGCATCTACTACATTAAAGAAAAAATCTATTATCGCCCGCAGTGCCTCAGACATAATTCCCATATGCCACCAGTTTCTTCCAAGGCTATAGCCTGCACGAATGGATTCCGTATCATCATTCACAAGTCCATGGATCGTTCCGATCGGTTCATCTCCCTTATCCTTCAGGGTAATTGCCCAATGATAATAACTTTCATCTTCATATAATGGCATCCAGCTCTCAAGCACAGATCTGCTTACACTGACATCCGTATGTGTCGGCCAGGTAAGAAACTTCGTCACCTCAGGATCAGATGCCCAATTGTTATATACAGCCTCCGCATCAGATACTCTGAGTCTCCTGAGTATCAGTCTATCTGTTTCTAAGGTCAGTGTTCCGCAATGATTCATATCACATCTTCTCCCTATCACATTTCAAGTATTTCTTCTAGTCATTTTTTCGAATAATCATATGGTGAAAAAAAGCTATATTCATAAAGTCCTCTGATTCAGAAACCCGGAGTTCAATATCCATCATTTTCTTCTGCCATTCTTCATCAGAATGTTTATCCTGGTTCTGCTGCAGATCCCAGAATGTACGGATTCCATATGTCTTTTCAATAAATAATTCAGAACTCCATTCTTCTATCTGAGAGTCCTCATAATACCTTATTGCTCCAAACTTTGATGCCGTGCTGTTTTCACCATCAAGCAGGGCATTCGCTTTATCAAAATCATCCAGAAGAACCGCCATCTGCATAATTCTTCCGTTACGATTATGCTTAACAAGCGAGATAAAGCCCTTCGGATTTAATACCCTTTCCAGCTCCCTTAATACAGCTTCCTTATCATCTATATATTCAAGAACATTATGACAGATAATGATATCAAAACTGTTATCTTCAAACTCTTTAAGCGCACTGATATCACCAATGACCTGCCTATACTCATGGTCAGTCCATGCATCCTTCAGCATATCTTCCCATGGTTCAACGGCAACCACTCGATTATTCTCCGCAAAATGATCAGCCGTTATACCTTCACCGCTTCCGAAATCAAGTATATATTTGTCCTTGATATCTCCCAGCTGTTTCCAGACTATCTTCTTAAAAAGTCGTTCCCATGCAGGTAATTCTTTTAGATCTCTCACTATAACCTTGTCCCCCCTGTAATTCTCGTTCTGTAAATCGGATTAATACTTCCTATTTTAGCTTAAGTATTCGTTTATATCCCTGATTAATCATTACCACATATACTATGCAGGATATGCCAAATGCAAATATCAGCATCATTATGCAAGCCGAAATAATAATGGCTGCATTGTTTTCTTTGTCTAAAGTAGATATCAGCATCATTGGAATAACTGCCGCCAGTAAACTCACGACTCCAAATATTATTCCAAGAAGAAATGTGTGTTCGAAGGATTTTTTATATTCTTCCACCACACCACGAACCCCAAACCCCAATTCCACATTTTCTTCTGAAAAACGCTTATATGGAGTCAGCTTCCAAAGAGCAAAAATGATGATAACAACCATAATCTTATTTAGATCAGGAGTAGTCTGTGCCATTTCCCACTTGGAAACAGCCTGCCGGCTCACTCCTATCTCAGCACCGAATTCTTCCTGAGAGAGACCATTTCTTTTCCTGAGTTCAGTTATTTTTTCAGAAAGAAGCATCTGTTATTCTCCTGCTAATGTTTCAATAAAATCATCTATCTCTATCTTGACTTTGTCAGGTATTTCAGTATAAAAATAATGACTTGCTTCAAGTTCAACCAGCTTCCCCTTCGAGACATTATCCATATAATTCTTATGGATCAGCAGCCAGTTATCCATATCCTGCATCATCGGCTCCAGTATCTTATCATTTGTTACAAACATAAGCGTTGGGACATCCGGAATAGGTCCATCATGAAGCGCTTTCATCTGTTAAATACTCTGACTTTAATGCAGGAAAAATATCCTTCGCATTCATATATCTCATAAGTCCAACATCATAACAAAAGAAATTGTAAAATCCCATTTCCTTTGCTGTTTCTTCCGGATTTTCCGGTTGCAGATTATCAAAATCCACTCCCATATAATCATATTCTTCCGGGATTCCCATATCAAGACCGATTATAGCCTCTACTTCTTCGGGATAATGATTTGCCCAGTACATTGCCTCAAAACCGGAAGCAGAATGAGGGCATAGAATATACGGACCTTCAACCCCGGCTTTTGATAAGGCTTTGCGATCTTGTTCCGTTAATATATCTACCGTTCTCTCACCATCAATTTCATCACTATAACCATAACCGAATTTTTCTATAATAACAACCTTGTAATCATCCTTCAGTCTGTCGGTCAATGGTTTGAAATCCAAAATAGGGGAAGGTGTTCCGGCTCCCGCAAGAAAAACGAGCGTCTTTTCTCCTTCACCTTCTATGAGCAAATTCATATTATGACCATCAACCTCAACATACTCACCCTTATGTTGGATCAACTCTGCTTCTTTCTTAAGGCTTGCCTTGTTGTAAAGATAGGTTCCGATTACAAGTATTACCATAAGCGCTAATATAATCACTATACTTATGATAAATCCCTTTGTAATCTTCAGAATAATTCTTTTAACAGATGTTTCTTTTTTTGCAGTTTTGTTTCTCGTGGTTTTGTTTTTAAACATAATCAAACCGTCCTTTCCTGGTATATTTTCTCATTCAACATACCTAAAAGGACGGTTGCTATCTACCATCTACGGCTTGCAATGTGTCAACCACCGGGTTGCAATCATTTAAATCTTACCATTTATTCTGAGACATACCTCCATTTTATTTTTTCCTTACTTCTCACGATAAATCCTATGCTCTCGTATAATCGGAGAGCTCCCTGATTCCACGCTGCCACATGGAGTGTTATGGGATTAAGATTCTTCTCTCTGATATGATTCATTCCCCATAACAGAAGCTTTCTTCCGTAACCCCGTCCCTGTTCAGAAGTCACTACAAACAGGTCATCAATCTCATTTCCATAACAGGCTACAGCACCGATAATCTTCCCGTCCCGGATAAACATATAAGTATCAGCCGCCTTCTCTAAGACAGCACTTTCCTCTGAATACCAGTTATATGGTTCTATATCAAGTGCCTTTCTCATCGGATAAAAAGCCGCATTGTATGCTGTCATATAATCCTGAATGTACGCCTTATCAAAACCGATACATTCTATATCCGATTCAGGCACTGCCGGCTTATCGAAGACCATCTCGTAGGCATAATATATTTCATTCTCTTCCATCATTTCATCCCTGCTATCTTAAATATCAAATCCGGTATAACAACACTTCTTGTATAACAGTACTTTTCTGCCAGATCCTCACCTCTTCCGAGAAGCGGTACTCCTGTTGCAGAATTATCTGATACGGCAAGTAATGCAATCGACGGCACCTCAAAAAGATCCATCAATGTATAAAATGTACTCGTTTCCATTTCAATAAGTCCCGCTCCCGTCGCTTTTATCTCATCAAGATGAGAATACTCAAGGGAAACCGAATCTGTACAGAATACCTTTGCATATTTAATATCATATTCTGAAGCTTCAATGATTTTTTCAATATCCTCAGTATATTCCTTATTCGGATATATCTTTTCATATGGTGTAAAGTCCGGAAGCTTCTCATCCAGATAATGGTTCATATAAACACCGGAGATACATTCAGCCGGCGTACATAAGTCACCGATCTGATAATCTTCAGTCAGTCCACCTACCGCTCCGACAAATATACATTTTCCAAAGTTCATATCCGCACAGATAATAACATGATCCAGCAGATTACATGCTCCTGAAGCCGTCTGCGCCCATGCCACCTTGAATCCGTCCTTCTCAACCAGATATCCGGAAAAGTAAGAATGCTGTTCAAGTACAGTAACCTTATATGCAGGATCTCTTATTATCTTCGTCGGCTTCCATCCCGGAGCTACGACCAGAACATCATAATAAGTATCCGGATCAAAACCAAAAATCTCCTGATACATTACTCCTGCATTATACTTTTTCATATTATCCAGTACTTGTATTAGTCTTTGTTTCATAAACCAAATACTCCTTATGTTCAAACATTTAGTCAAGTGAAGCATCAAAATTCTGTGTCATACTTTAGACCCACGGTATTTTGTGTTACCCGGTTTAGAATAATATTCCATTTTATCCTTATACATCATTTCATCCGACTCTTTAAGCATGTCATCTATATCCTTATCTCCGTTCGAACTGTAACTGTATCCGATTGCACAATGGTATTTAGTTTCAGAAACCTTATTTTGAATACGCTCGATAAGATTCCGAACATCTTCTTCAGAAACTTTTCTGCAAACTATTACAAATTCATCTCCTCCGAGTCTGTAAACAGAATCCTTTGCCGAAGCTGCCTGCAAAAAACAAAACGCAAGGGTTGCCAATGCCTTATCTCCTGCCGCATGACCTTCCTGATCATTTAATGCTTTCAACCCATTCATATCAATCGAAACTAAGGCATTTAAGTCCTTTTTATTATTACCTGTCGAAGCATAAAATGACTGACGATTCAAAACCCCTGTAAGTGCATCCTTTTCTGATAGCTGGAGGATCATAAATACATAATATACAAAAAGCGCTATGATAAGTGTCACACAAAAAATCTTTGAGTATTCCTTTCCAAGTATAAACGGAAGAATCAGGCCTGATGATAAAGCAAGACATAGAAATGCTATCGGAAAAATCTCTGAATTCCGTTTATTACTTCGTTTATACAGCAGATTCACAAGCAGTACAGAATATACGCCTACCATTATATAAGGAAGATAGCCCAACAAACCACGATGAAGCTTTCCTTCATTGTCCAGGGAGAAAACAATTCCTGTAAAGATTGATATTATATCTATGATAGCCAGTATTATAGCCGGAATAAACACCCTCCAATGCACATTTTTAGCGAGGGTAAAAATAATAAATGCAATAATTAATGGTGTTGCACTGTATCGTACAGACATCAGAACGAGTCTAACATTCGGCAACTCACCCTTTTCTTCCAGCGCAAACTCCAAAAAGACTATCATAGAAAAAATGAATAATGTAAGAATTAATGCATATAATCGTAGTATTGTCCTCTTTTCCAAAAACACTGTTGTCCTGAGCAAAATTGCAAAAGCTACAAGAACTAATACATTTGCCCAGTTCTGAATAATTAATTCTCTAATCATACACAGAATTCCTTTATATAAAAAATCAACTTTGTATTATTGAAGCCTTTTTATATTATATTTCTGCTCATACTCTTCCATAATACTATTAAAAATAGATTTTTCTTCTACTCTCACCTTTTTAAGATATTCATGCGGATCATATATATCAGAATCAGCTTCGATTATAGCTACTGCTATATTGGAACAATGATCTGATATTCTCTCATAATTATTTAAAATATCTGCAAGAATAAAGCCCTTTTCTATAGTGCAATGTCCTTTCTGAAGACGTGCTACATGATTTTGGCGGATAGATTCCACCAGCATATCAATAACCTGTTCCAATGGCTCTATTTTCGAAGCTTCTGAAACATCCATTTCTTTATAAGCTCGAACGGTAATATCCATTATTTCATTTACAGCTTTTCCAAGAATCTCAAGTTCATTTATGGCGCTTTCCGACATTTCAATCTTCTTCTGTGATATTTCTTCAGATGATTTCACAAGGTTAAGTGCATGGTCGCTTATACGCTCAAAATTTCCTATTGAATGTAGTATTTTTGACATAGTTCTACTATCACTTTGAGACAACTTTTCGCCAGCTATTCTAACCAGATACGAACCAAGTCTATCTTCATATACATCAACCTGCTTCTCCAGATCAGCTATAGTTTCATTTGTTTCACCCGAATTAATAAAAAGATTATTTAACGAATCTTCAACAGCATCCTTGGTAAGTAGTGCCATTTCATTAGAGAATTTATTACACTCTGAAATCGCCACCGAAGGTGTCTCGAAGAGTCTTTCATCCAAAAATGCAATCCTTTTTTCAGAATCAGTTTTTATTGTTTTTGTAGCTATCTTTATTAGTAGATTACTGAAGGGCAGCAGTAGAATTGTCGTTGCAATGTTAAATATACTGTGGCACAAAGCAATTCCCATAGGATTTATCTCTTTATCAACAAAAGCAAAATCAAAGATGGTATGTAGTCCAAAGTATACCAGCATGAAAAATGCAGTACCGATCAGGTTAAAGGAAAGATGAATAACTGCAACTCTTTTTGCATTCTTCCCAACACCAATACTAGAAAGAACTGCTGTTGCACATGTTCCTATATTTTGCCCCATTATTATAGGTATAGCCATTCCATATGTAATATTTCCAGTTACTGATAAAGCCTGAAGCATACCTACAGATGCGGCTGAACTCTGAATAACAGCAGTAACTATCAGGCCTGCCAAAACTGCAAGTATTGGATTCTTAAATGAACCTAACAAGTTTAGAAATACTGGTGACTCAGCCAACGGTCTCACCGAACCACTCATCATTACCATGCCATACATCAGTATGGCAAAGCCTATAAAACTATTA
>JAGBNF010000022.1 GCA_017634555.1 Eubacterium sp.
CATGAGAATTCCCCCTGATTCGTGAAAAATCCCCCTGACTCAGAACATTTTTATTGAATCGATAATATCTCAAGGTTATAGTGAATGTGCACAAAGGCCTTTGTCAACTATTCACAGTGAAATATGGGAGGGGTTATAAATGGTAAGTGGAGACTTCAAAGAAAGCTTCGCAAGGATCGAAATCAAGTATCATGTGCCGGGAGACCGGTATGAGTTCTTACTTGATGAATTGAAGGATTACATTAAGCCGGATATGTACGGAGAAACGAGAATATATAACATATATTACGATACTCCGGATTACAGGCTTATACGAAGATCCATCGAGAAACCGATTTATAAGGAGAAGCTGAGACTCAGAACCTATAAGGTTCCCGGAGCTGATACAAATGCCTTTGTTGAAATTAAGAAGAAATATGAGGGCATAGTTTATAAGAGGAGAATAAGTCTGCCTTATTCTGAGGCAAAGCGTCATCTTGATAACGGCATTCCGTTTAGTGAAGAGAGAATGACGCTTGATGAGGCAGAGAATTTAATTGATACACCAAGCTTTACTGATACACAGATAGAGCATGAAATAAACAGTATGGTGAACTACTATAAGACATTGAAACCCGGAATGATAATATCCTATGACCGCCTTTCGTTTCAGGGGATAGAAGATCCGAACTTCAGGATTACATTTGATAAAAATATCAGATGGAGAGATTACGATATGGATCTGAAGAGCGGAGGCTACGGATCACTGATCCTTCCGGAAAATGAACGAATTATGGAGATAAAGATTGCGGGAGCGGTACCTATTGAAATTACAAAGATTCTCAGCCTGCTGAATATCTATAAGAGTTCATTTTCCAAGTACGGTATAGGCTATGCCGAAAAGCTTGAACGAGACAGAAGGGGGACCAGGAAATATGCTTAACATTATTTTTGAGACTATATTTCACAGAGGTGCTATGACGGCTGAAGCATTTCTTATAGCAACTCTCTGTTCGTTCATCTCGGGAATCATAATTGCGGGAACATACATGATAAAAAGAGCATATAGTCAGAGCTTTGTTTTATCGCTGGTGATAATTCCGTGCATAGTACAGATGATCATCATGCTTGTAAACGGAAATGTGGGAACAGGCGTTGCGGTTGCAGGAGCCTTTGGTCTGGTGAGGTTCAGATCGGCTCAGGGGCGCGGCGAAGAGATAACAAGCATTTTCCTTGCTATGGCAGCGGGACTTGCTACGGGTATGGGATACATTTTTGTGGCTATACTTTTCTCAGTTCTGGTTTCTGCAGCTGAACTTGTACTCAGGCTTCTCAACTTCGGTGGAGAGTCTATGACAAGAAAGCTGAGGATTACAATTCCGGAAGATCTTGATTATGAAGGCAGGTTTGATGATATATTCAAAGACTATCTGAAGAAGTATGAACTGACTCAGGTTAAGACCTGCAACATGGGAACCATGTACAGACTTGATTATGACGTGGTCGTAGATCGATCCGGTGACATCAAAGAGTTTATGGATAAGCTCAGAGAGAGAAACGGAAATCTGGAGATAATGCTCAACAGATGTGAGAATCGTCAGGATGAGCTGTAAAAATCTAAAGAGAGGGAGAAATCAGATGTACAGGAATAGAATAGGAAATATATGTATACTGGCGGCAATGATGACAATCCTCCTCTTACAGACAGGTTGTTCCACGGTTTCAAGGGGTGTAGCCTATGGTGACAGTCTGTTTACAAACAGAGATTTTGATTTTGAATACAGTAAGGAGGAAGCGGTTTTTATAACCTTCCGCGATACCTCACCTGTGATAACTGTTCCGGAAGGGAGAGAAAATTGTGTTGGGACGGAAAAGCTATCCGCAGGTGAGAGTGTCATAATTAAGCGTGAGGGTACATACATTGTAGAAGGCTGGACCACATGCGGTTCAGTCGTGATAGATACTGATAAGAATTCCAAGGTACAGCTTGTTCTGAACGGTGTAGATATGACCTGTGAAGAGAAGCCATGTATATATGTAAAAAATGCTGATAAGGTTTTTATCACACTTCAGGAGGGCAAAGAAAATATACTGAGGGATTCGAAAACAGAAGTCGAGATTGATGAAAGCAAAACTGAAAGCATATCAGATGAAAGACTTCTGGAAAGCGTGATTTATTCCGAAGATGATATCGTATTCCAGGGTAAAGGAAGCCTTGAGATCAAAGCATCGGTAAGAGACGGAGTGTACTGTGAGAATGATATTAAGATAACCGGCGGGAATTATAATATCAAAACGGTACATACAGCAGTAAAAGCTACGGACTCCATCAGGATCGGGGGAGGATTTATAAATATAGAATGCGGAGCGGATGCTCTTCATGTAGAGGAAGGATACTTCTATACAAGGGAATCCGATATCATCATAAAATGTGTGGATGATGCAATACACAGCATGACGGAGATTACAATAGCAGACGGAAAGGTTGATATACTGAAATGTCGAGAAGGACTCGAAAGCAATGCAGTGGAGGTTTACGGAGGAAAAGTAAAAATAGATGCAGAAGATGATACGATCAACGCTTTCGGGAAAGGCGATATCAGTCCTTTCATAAAAATATATGATGGTGAGCTTTATCTGAAGTCCGAGGGTGACTGTATAGATTCAAACGGATATGCGGTCATTGAAGGCGGAACAGTTTATATGTTCAGCTCGGCTCAGGATGATGATGGAGCGGTAGATACAATAGATGGTTTTACAGTGCTCGGCGGTGATGTGATAGCAGTTGAGATTGCAGGAGTCACAGATGCCGATATCGGGCAATCGGGAATCAGAAAAATTACCTTTACCATGGAGGAAGCCTGCGATGCCGGATCACCCTTTCAGGTAACAGACAGCAACGGCGAGACAGTATTTTCAGTTATCCCGGAGAAAGAATACAGAAATGTATTTATATGTTCTCCGAAAATAAAGGAAGCGGAATATACGGCAACGTCAGGCAGACATCAGAGTATTGCCAGCAGCATGGGAAGGTAATTATATAAAATGGACTTCGTCCGGATCCGTACACATCCGGAGCGAAGTCCTTAATTTTTTTATATAAGATTATTCATCTGCATGGAATCCATGATTCTATGGATCTTTTCTTTTTCGGCATACATATATTTGTCTGCACGATTTATGTAGTCATCTATAGTGCCCTCGTCATGAGGTTCGATAACCGCGTAGCCGATGCTTGCATGAAGCATGAAGGAAAGATTTAATGATTTGAATTCAGCACTCATTTTATCCGAAAGAGTTTTTATAAATTCCGGTATCTTATCGGGTTCAGGACATGAGCCGACAGCTATGAATTCGTCACCGCCGTAGCGGCCGAAAAGCCAGTCCTTAGGAGAATGCTTTTTGAAGGCTTCGGCTGTGGCCTTTATAGCAAAGTCACCGTTCAGATGTCCATACACATCGTTGATAGTCTTCATTCGGTCGATATCTGCAAATACCAGAATGGAACGCTGATTTTTCTCCTTCTGTGAAACGATATACTCATATAATACATTCTCACAACCTGTTCTGTTGTAAATGCCCGTAAGTGCATCGTTCATATATACCTTTTCCAGCTCGAGATTTGTTCTTACCGAGAATATATGACCGCGCATACTGAAAAGCAGGGCATTCAGACTGCTGATGTACTTGTAAAGTCCGGCATTATAAAGCAGCTCCGGTGAGTTCTTGATCGCAACATATCCTATAATGAAATTCAGATAATTGAGTGGTGCGAATATATAAAGGTTCGACTCCCCTTCTTCATGAGTATAACCGGGGTACAGCTCTCTTGAATCAAAGTGTCCCATGGTTCTTTTCTGCCTATCCTTATATTCATAGAGGATATCCATGTTCGAGCTGTAACCGCGTATTCTTTTAGGATACTCTTCATCATTAAGCTCGAAAAATTCCGGTTCGGTGCAGATACAGTATTCCGATCCCATACTCGGAATATCTTTCATATCCTTAAAGCCTTTATTATAGAAATCATCCTTACAGGTTGCCAGTGACAGAGGAATCTGCAGACGGAGGAATGTGATATCCATCAGGCTCTTTTGAAGATTATCGAAATAAAGATTTTGTATCTTGTTAAATCTGTGTTTTTCGGCGTCGTCCGGTGCCGGACATCCACAGCTCTCGCTCGGGATAAAGAAGGAATCGTAAACCTTTATAAACCTCTCTTCGGGATGCTCGATCTGATACATGAGCTTGTCGTAAGCCTTTTCACCGAAGGAATCCCATCCTCTTGATACAGTTGCAAGAATAGGAAATGTGCTCTGTCCGTCCTTTATCATATCGAAGCCTGTAACCAGAACATCATCGGGAACCGATAAACCGTGTGCCGTAACGGAAGAGCAGATACCGAGGGCCATATGATCGTTTGCACAGATTATTGCATCCGGGAGTTCTTTTCCTGTTTCAATATAGTCATTCATACAGTGAAATGCACTGAAAAAGCTGAAGTCGCAGTTGAATTCATCATAAAGGTACAGACCCTTATCCGAAAGGACATCGATGACGGCCTGACGACGTTCATTATTTTCAACATTTCCCTCTATACCGTTTACATATATTATATTCTTTGCATTATGATGATTTATAAGGTGTTCGGTTAATTCACTGACACCCTTATAGTTCTCGCTTTTGATGCATGACATATCGGGAACTTCTACTTCCAGAGAAAGCATAGGAACACCGGCCCTCTGAAAGCGGGCACATACGCGTTCACCTTCATCAGGGAAATTATAGGTATTGGTAAGCATTACCGCACCATCGAAATCTTCGGGTTCAGGCAGATGAAAAAGATTGAGCTGACATTTGTTCTGAAGCTCAGGCGAAATAAGACTGCAGTAAGAGACAAAAACAAAGATATCTACTCCATCTTTCTTTGCCTTCTCATGCATGCCGGATACGACGTATTCAATAAACTCATTGCTAAATCCATTTGCGAATACAGCAATTTTTTTATTCATGTAGTAACCCTCCCAATTATTCTCCCAACATAATCATTATAACACGTTTTTTTATATTGGATATTGATTATTGAATATCCGTTAAATAAATAATAAAATGGGCGGTGAAATCTGAAAAAATGTGTTATAATACCTAAGTTTGTAATGATTTGATGGAGGAAAAGTATTGTGAGAAAGGTAAGTAAAGGATCACTCCTGGCGGCTGCTGCCATGTGTCTTCTTATGACAGGCTGCAGTAAGGACGCGGGAGAGGATAAGACAGAGAGTACTGTCGATACAAGTAAGATAGAATCAGAAATAGGCGGACTGATCGCAGAGGAAGCTGAGGAGGAAATAGCAGCCGAGGCGGATACTGCAACTGTTCAGGATGCGGAACCTGAGAAGATGATTTCAAATAATATAGTAAAGCTGCAGGAGCTGATCGAAGAGATAGGTGTAGTGAGAACCGGTACATTTGACGGAAAGGCTATTAAGGCTGAAGAGGGAGATTTCTGGAAAGAAGTTGATTTCGGTTATTCGGGAACAGGAATTCTTTCTGCAGAGTTTTTTGGACAGAACGATGAATACATGCTTGTTTACTATACCGGTTCGGATTCAAAGGTAAAAGCTTCATTATATAAGGATAACGGTAAAGAGTCTGAGTTCGTTGCAAAGACTCCGCTTTCATATGTGGATGCTTATGAAAGAAATGAGGATTATATATTATCAAATGCCATCGTATCGAATTTCGGTACAGAAGGATTCATCAGTGCCACAACTCTTAAGAAGGGTGATGATACTTATATCGTGACTGAGAACAATCACTGGCATACCTATGATATGGATAAACAGTATTTCAGTGACAGAGAGAGAGGCTATACTGCAGATGCAACGTATAGTGGTGATATGGTCATATATAAGCTCACTGACAAGGGACTTGAAGGACAGTATATGATCAAGACCTACTGCTACGGCATGGACGGTGGCGGCAGAATATATCTTAACGAGTTCCAGGGTAAGGAATTAGAGTGTCATAGCTTCGGTGATCTTGGCGATGATCCTCATACTATAGAGGAGTATTTTATGGATGAATATAATGCCATGATGGCCGGTATAGGTTTCCCTGAGCTTACAAATACAGATGAGAAAAAGCTTATAATGGAAGGAATTGCCGAAAGTGCGGGCACAACACCGACATGGAAGGCTTACTGGGATTGCAATACAGAGCTTAAAAAGGGTGATGATGCTGTAAGGCTTGAGGTTAATGATACATCGATTGAACAGAAGCCTGAGCTTGCATTTATGGCCGATGCCCGTGAGAAGGCTGCGGCAGCTGAACCGGTTTCCGAGGAAGTAAAGGAAGAAGTAACTGAAGCAAAGGCTCCATCAGGTAATGATGATGAGAGATTTGCAGGATTCTTCTCGGATGTTTATCCTGAGGTGGATGACGGACTGTATCTCTCTGCAAATAATATTGCGGTAAAATATGCATATTCGGACCTTGACGGAGACGGAATAAATGAGCTGCTTATCGGAGACAGTGAAGGTGTTTATACAGTCATCACCGAAAACGGCGGTGAGTATTTCAGATCTGATGTCTGCGGATGGATGAGACAGTACGGTGCAGTGCCTACACAGTATCTTGGAAACGGATGCTTTGCCACATCAGTATATAATGGAAATAATTATGGCGGACCATTCAGAGAAGACGAGCTTGTTAAGTACAGCTCAAGCCTGAACGGCTTCGGCGTTATCATGAGGCTTACATCTTCATGGGATCCTTCAAGTGTGGAGGAAAACTATAACTGCTGGGATCTCTATACAGCAAATGATGAGAATAATATTGTATCAAATGTATCCGATGACGAATCACTCTATACACATGACTATATAGATTATGGAAAGAACTATACTTTTGATGCTGATGGAAATGTGGAAGATAACGAGCTGTCATTAAAGTTTAAGGAAGCTGTAAAGGCTCATACAACTGATGGTGCACTCGGAACTCTTGATTGGAAAGATTTGAAATAATCGGTACTTGATTGAAACCACGAAAGAATATATAATGTAGATTGGTGTGTTCTGAGATGCGGTAGATTGGCATCTCATATTCGCATGTCTGAAGAAACCGCAGTACGGTTTCGGATTAGTTTAGCATAGGAACAGAGGTGTTATATTAATGAAGTTTAACGATCTTGAATTCCAGCCGATAATACTCGGTGCAGATATTACAGCATATTCGCTGGCAAGAAGCTTTCATGAACAGTATGGAATTAAGTCCATCACACTCAGCATGACTCAGGCAGGCTATGTTGACAGCTCCGATATTATCGAGAACCGCTATTTCCCTAACATGGAAAAGGATGAGGTTGCGGTTGAGAAGCTGATTGAGGTTGGTAAGGAATTCCAGGGTAAGAAGAAGCTTATCGTTTTCGGCTGCGGTGACTGGTATGTCCGCATCATTATCGAGAATAAGGACAAGCTGAAGGATTACTACATTATTCCTTATATAGATGAAGACTTACTTAACAGGATTGTTCTTAAGGACAAGTTCTACGAGATATTCGAGGAGCTGCACCTTAATTATCCGAAGACATATGTATATGAATTCGGTAAGGAAAATGATCTTAAGTTTGATTTCGATTATCCTGTTATCGCAAAGCCTGCAAACTCGGCGCTTTATCATTATGCAGAGTTTGAAGGAAAG
>JAGBNF010000023.1 GCA_017634555.1 Eubacterium sp.
AGCGTCGGGAACAGAAGTACGTCACGAATTGCAGGGCTGTCTGTAAGCAGCATGCAAAGTCTGTCGATTCCGTATCCGATACCGCCTGTAGGTGGCATACCAACTTCAAGTGCATTGAGGAAGTCTTCATCTGTATGATTAGCCTCATCATCACCTGCTTCAGCAAGTGCGTCCTGAGCTGCGAATCTTTCTCTCTGATCGATAGGATCGTTAAGCTCTGAGTAAGCGTTTGCCATCTCCCATCCGTTCATGAAGAACTCGAATCTCTCAACATATTCCGGATTCTCAGGCTTCTTCTTTGTAAGCGGAGATATCTCAATAGGATGATCCATAACAAATGTAGGCTGAACAAGATGTTCCTCAACATATGTCTCGAAGAAGAGATTCAGGATATCACCCTTCTTGTGGAAGTCTTCGAACTCGATGTGATGCTCCTTAGCAAGTGCACGAGCAGCCTCAAGATCCTTAACCTCATTCCAGTCAACACCACTGTACTTCTTAACAGCATCAACCATTGTAATTCTTTCAAATGGCTTACCGAGATCCATCTCGATTCCGTTGTATGTAATCTTTGTAGTACCAAGAACTTCCTGAGCAACGTATCTATACATGTTCTCAGTAAGATCCATCATACCGTGATAATCTGTATATGCCTGATAAAGCTCCATAAGAGTGAACTCAGGATTGTGGCGTGTATCAACACCTTCGTTTCTGAATACACGACCGATCTCATAAACTCTCTCAAGACCTCCGACGATAAGTCTCTTAAGGTAAAGCTCAAGAGATATACGAAGCTTAAGGTCCTCATCAAGTGCATTGAAATGTGTCTCGAAAGGACGAGCAGCGGCACCACCTGCATTTGATACAAGCATAGGTGTCTCAACTTCCATGAAGCCCTGTGTATCAAGATATCTTCTGATAGCTGCGATGATCTTTGATCTCTTTACGAAGGTATCCTTTACTTCAGGATTCATGATGAGGTCAACATATCTCTGACGATATCTGATGTCTGTATTTGTAAGTCCGTGGAACTTCTCAGGAAGGATCTGAAGACTCTTTGAAAGAAGAGTTACAGCAGTTGCATGAACTGAAACCTCACCTGTTCTTGTTCTGAAAAGATATCCCTCAACACCGAGGATATCACCGATATCTGTTCTCTTGAAGCCCTTGTAGCTTTCCTCTCCGAGCTCATCACGAGTTACATATATCTGAATATTTCCCTTAAGATCCTGGATATTACCGAATGAAGCCTTACCCATTACACGCTTTGACATAAGACGTCCGGCAATTGAAACAGTGATTCTGTCAGCCTCCGGAATTTCCGGTGCCTCTTCTCCTTCAGCAGGCTTTGGGAACTTTGCTTCGAATGCTTCTCTTGCTTCACTTGTATGATAAGTAACATTATACTTTGTAATCTGGAAAGGATCCTGTCCTGCTTCCTGAAGCTCAGCAAGCTTCTCACGGCGTACCTTAAGGAGCTGGTTGATATCCTGCACCTGCTGGCCCTTCTGCTGGCCGTTATTCTTTCCGTTATTATTCTGATTCTGTTCTGACATTATGTCAACCTCCTGAATTTATTCTGACATATCACCTGTTTATCATAAACAAGCAAAAAGCCGGAAGCACTTAACCTCCGGCATTTAATACTACTTTCATCAATCAGCAGATTAAGCTTCCTCATCCTGCTTAATGTAAAAATCAAGTATCTTATAGTTATACTTTCCGTTAGGTGCGTCAACCGTAATTACCTGTCCAACTCTTGCACCCATCAGCTTGGCACCTATCGGTGATTCGTTTGAAATGCTTCCGCCGAGAATATCTGCTTCAGTTGAACCGGAAAGCTTATATACATACTCCTGCTTGGACTCCATGTCTTCAAAATGTACAGTACATCCGAAGTTGATGGTCTCTGAATCAAAGCTCTCCTCATCGATAACTTCTACATTTTTAAGAATCTGCTCTATCTCATGGATACGTGACTCGAGATCTCTCTGCTCGTCTTTAGCAGCATCGTACTCAGCGTTCTCTGATAAGTCTCCCTGCTCACGAGCTTCCTTGATCTTCTGAGCAACTTCACGACGTTTGTTTGTCTTGAGATCATAGAGCTCATCCTCTAACTTCTTAAGTCCTTCATAAGTAAGAATATTCTTTTTTTCCTCTGCCATAGATATTCTTCCTTTCTATAAATGCGAAACAAGCATCATAAATTTTACAATGCAGCTGACGGGACTTGAACCCGTACCCACTTGCGCGGACATGAACCTGAATCATGCGCGTATACCAATTCCGCCACAGCTGCCTGACAAGCGTCACTAAAGAATAATAACACTTGGTCTAATCAATGTCAAGTAATCAATGATTAATCTCTTCAGAATTTAATCTTATTATACACATCCTCATCAACCGACTTCTCATAAGAGTAGTTCGGATCCATTTCTTTAAGCCATTTTTCATAGCAGGATGTGAAATATGCCTTCTGCTTTGAGCTGATCTCGGTCTGCTTAAGTCTGTTTGTTGCTTCACGATCAGTCAGTGCCTGTATATAGAAAATGTGATAGCCATATTCTGACTCGGTGACAAGACTGTATGAACCGTCATCAAGGCTGTAGATCATATCCCCGATCTCCTGGCCGTACATTTCTCTTATCTCGTCAGGACTGAGTGTATAATATCTGGAGTCTGCAGCACCGTAAAACTCTGCCAACCCCTCGATATTAGTATTATCTGAACCCGATACAGGATTAACCAGTGTGTTATAAGCCTGAAGAGCTCTTTCATACTGAGCATCCTTCTCGTCCTGTGAAAGCTCTTTTACATTTCCCGAAACATCAACTGCATACTTCTCGAAAACAAGGTCGTAAATAGTTGTCTGTCTTGCATCCTCATCACTGACCTCGATACCGGCCTTATCCATCATTCTGTTATAGACACGGCTTGCAATCTCATTCTCTCTGTAAACAGTAAGTATTATCTCTCTGGAAAGCTGCATTTTCTCAATCTGATCATCCGTCAGATTCTTATAGAAAGCATCTGCCTGTTTTACCAGTGCTTCTTCATCCTCAGGTGAGATCCTGACGTCATATTCCGCTGCCTTTGATACAAGAACCTTAACTCTTACAATATCCTCGATGATATCCTTTCTTGTAAGATTCTTCATTGTATCTGTCTCTGTCTCGGATATAGGAACCTCCATATCCCATACATTTTCACCGTAGCTCTTCTCATACTGTTCGGATACTGTGTTTGCATACACATACACTTCTCCAATGGAAATGTCCGAGCCCGCGAACTTAAGTACAGTCTCACTCTTTCCGTCATCCTGCACCTGTCTTCCACATCCGGAAACACCGAAAAGCAGGATAAGAGACATTATTAATATGACTATATTTCTCTTCTGCATATATGATTAATCCTTTTTCTCCAAAGCCGCCGCATCGAAAAGATTTGTCTTCATATCTTCGATAACAGCCTCTATCTTTGTAAGCATATCATCCTGAATAAGCTTCGAGGTCCTGATGGCAAAGCCTGACTTCTTTGCATTTACCAGTCTGATATCATTCTTATATTTCTTCATGAACTTCGGAATCTTATCTATATTGATATCCGCATCATTTATAAAGAGATACTGTACAAAGCCCTCATCCTGATACTTTATATCTGTGATTCCGATGGAATGTGCAGATGCCTTAAGCACTGCGATCCTGATAAGTCTGAGGAACGACTTAGGCGGTTCACCGAATCTGTCCCGCGCTTCCTCAATGATTATATCAGCATCCTCCTGATCATCGATACGCGATACGCGCTTGTACATTTCCAGCTTAAGGTATTCATTTCTGACATACTCATCCGGAATAAATGCGTCTACCGAAAGATCTATGGATGTATCGAATTCCTTATATTTGATATTCTCTCCAAGCTTGGTACGGATTGCCTCATTCAGCATCTTAACATAGAAATCATAACCTACATCTCCGAGATGACCGGACTGAGATTTACCGAGTATATTGCCGGCACCTCTGATTTCCAGATCCGTCATGGATATTTTATATCCTGAACCGAGCTCTGTAAACTCCCTGATTGCAGATAATCTCTTTTCCGCAACCTCCTTTATCATCTTATCTCTCTTATAAAGCAGGAACGCATACGCATTACGTCCCGAACGGCCTACTCTTCCTCGCAGCTGATAGAGCTGGGCAAGTCCGAAGTTATCCGCATTGTGAATGATGATCGTATTTACATTCGGTATATCGAGACCTGTTTCGATGATCGTTGTCGAAACAAGAATATCTATCTCTTTATTGATGAAGCGGTGCATTACATTTTCCAGCTCACGCTCATGCATCTTGCCATGTGCAAACTCTATCCTTGCATCAGGCAGGATGGCCGAAAGCTCGGATGCCACCAGATCAATATCCTCAACCTTGTTATAAACATAATAAACCTGTCCGTTTCTGGAAAGCTCACGGTTTATGGCCTCTCTGACAATCTCCTTATCATATTCCATGACATAGGTCTGAATAGGACGTCTGTCCACCGGAGCCTCCTCAAGCAGGCTCATATCCCTTACACCGATAAGGCTCATATGGAGAGTTCTCGGAATAGGTGTTGCGGTAAGCGTCAGTACGTCAACAGTATTACGCATCTGCTTGATTGCTTCCTTATGCTTAACACCGAAGCGCTGCTCCTCATCGATGATGAGAAGTCCGAGTCGCTTAAACTGGACATCCTTCGAAAGAAGTCTGTGTGTTCCTATAACTATATCAACTTTTCCCTTCTGAAGTTCGCTGATAGTATTCTTTATATCCTTAGGCGTACAGAATCTGGACAGCATTCTGACCTCAACAGGATAATTCTTCATTCTCTCCTTGAAGGTCTCATAATGCTGCTCTGCAAGAATAGTCGTAGGTACGAGATATGCAACCTGTCTTCCGTCCTGGACCGCCTTAAATGCAGCGCGGATTGCCACTTCTGTCTTTCCGAAGCCTACATCACCGCAGATGAGTCTGTCCATGATATGGTCACTTTCCATATCATGCTTTGTTTCCTCTATAGCCTTCATCTGATCCGGTGTTTCATCATATGGGAAGAGCTCCTCGAACTCCTTCTGCCATTCATTATCCTGTGAAAAAGCATAACCCTTTTCCTTACGTCTTATGGCATACAGTGTTACCAGCTCCTCGGCAACAGTATCGATCTGCTGTCTTACTCTGGTAGTAACCTTATTCCACTCCGGACTTCCCAGCTTATTGAGCTTCGGTTTTCTGGAATCCTTACCTGAGAACTTACCGATCATGGCAAGCTGTTCAACAGGGATAAAGAGCTTTCCGTTATCGGCATACTGGATATTGATATAATCCCTCTTTCTGCCGTCTATCTCTACTTGCTCGATTCCCTTATAAACTCCGATACCATGGCGCTCATGAACCACATAATCGCCTACGGATATATCGCTGAGACTGTTAAGTCTGTCTCCCGAAAACTGCTTAGACAGCTTTCTTCTCTTCTCGTTCTTCTTGCTGAAAATGTCATTCTCACTGAGAACAACCAATCCGATATCAGGAATCTCATAGCCCTCAACAAGATTGCCTGTTGTGACCATTACCTCCTTCTTCATCAGCTCTCTGTTTCTGTCCAGCGAGAAGAATGCAGGTATATTATCCTCATTCAGGCTCTCTGCCAGCCTTCTTCCTCGTGTTGCGGATGGAGCAGCTATAACAACTCTGTATTCGTTCTTTCTCCACTTCGTGATTTCCTCACGAAGCTTATCTATGGCACCGTTAAAGGATACGATGCTTCTCGTCATGATCTGAAGACTGCTCTTCGTCTCAAATTCAGACTTCGTATTATAGAACTCCGAGAACAGCACAGGGTTGCGAAGGCTGAGCTCCGCTAAGGTTCTCTTATTATCATATAAAATGTCCATCTGACCCGGAAGTATGTATCCGCCGTCGAATCTGCCCTCTATGGAAGCCGCAAACTCCCTGTAATACATATCGGCTCTTTCAGCCACTCTGTCAGGCTCATCGACAAAGACTGCTGTATCCTTCGGAAGATAATCCAGGAATGATACTGTAGTCGAATAAAAATAGTTTATAAGGCTGTCTATACCTGATCTCGAGTCAAACTCCTGAATGTCTTCCTTCATATGTCTGACGGCAGAATTCAGTCTTGCATACTGTTCTGTCTTAAAGCTGCCCTTTAACTCAGCAGCTCTCTTCTCGTGATCCTTCTCTATTCTCGCGATGCCTCGGCTGATACGAGCTTCCGTAAGCACATATTCCGTTGCCGGAAATATGCTGAATTTATCTACTTCTTCGATGGATCTCTGGGATTCGACATCGAAGTATCTTATGGACTCTACTTCGTCCCCAAAAAGCTCAACACGACAAGGGCACTCTTCCGTCAGAGGGAATATATCGATAATTCCACCTCTCACGGAAAACTGCCCCGGAGCTGTAACAAGCGTCTCATTCTCATATCCGAGCATGATAAGCAGTGATTTCACCGCATCCATGTCCAGAGTCTCACCAACCTCGACTGTTATGGTCCTGTCCTTGATATACTTGATATCAGGAAGCTTATCCATAAGACCGTCGATAGTCGTTATGATGACCGTCGGCTCGTCAGTTACTATTCTTTTAATGATTTCAAGTCTCCTGCACGCCGTAGCGTTTCCATGGACATCTGCATAGTAAAAAAGCAGGTCCTTTGCAGGATAAATGCAGACATTCCTGTCATAGAATTTATAGTCCTGATACAGTTTCTCTGCTCTGGCATCATCATGTGTTACCAGCAGCACGAATCGGTTCTTTCCTCTGACCGTCTCGGCTATAAGTGGCCGAACAGCCCTGGTCAGTCCCCACAGATAAAGAGGCTTCTCCAGCGTCTTTATTCTGTCTGTCAGTCCCGCTTCTGTGACAGGTGAGATAAGTGTTTTCACAACATTTCTCCCTATAAATATATCAGTGACTGTATTTATTCATCGCAGATGCGATGCCGTTCTCGATTATTTCTTCTACAGCGTCGGCCGCACATTTTACGGATGCTCTGACATCCGGAAGCTGTTCCTCCGGAAATCTGCTGAGCACGTGATCCGCAAGATCCCAGCCCTCAGGCTTATGGCCAACACCGAGTTTGATCCTGTCAAATTCAGTAGTACCGATCAGCTGTATGATATTCTTCATACCGTTATGTCCGCCGGCACTTCCCTTTTCACGTATTCTTACCGAACCAACATCAAGATCTATATCGTCATAGATAACGATAAGGTCTTCCGGAGTAGCCTTGTAATAATGAAGGAGCTCGCTTACAGCTTCGCCGCTCAGATTCATGAAGGTCTGCGGCATAACGAGAAGCACCTTCTCTCCCTTTATTATGGTACGGCCTGTAAGAGCCTTACACTCGGCTCTGTCTATTCTTATATTATATCTGTCAGCAAGCTCGGTTATAACTGAGAAGCCCATATTATGACGCGTTCCTGCGTATTTGATTCCCGGATTACCGAGTCCTGCGATTATCTTCATTAATTTCTCTCCGACATTATCTTCTCTGCCACTTCAAGCTGTGTCCTGGTATTAACACCGAGTATCTCATCGTTGTTATCCACAGGAACCGCACCGACCTTCATACCTGCATCCTTGATAAGCGCTATGGTATCGGTCAGATAATACTCACCCTGAGCGTTATTGTTTGTGATTCTTCCAAGTGACACAGTAAGTGCTTCAGAATTGAAAATGTACATTCCTGAGTTGATTTCCTTAACTGCAGCTTCCTTTTCGTTGCAGTCCTTCTGCTCAACTATCTTCTGGAAATCACCGTTCTCATCACGTATTATCCTGCCGTAGCCTGTTGCATCCGGAAGGATTGCTGAAAGCACTGTAACACCGTTACCGCTCTTTATATGAGTATCATAAAGCTTCTTAAGTGTAGCACCTGTTATAAGAGGTGTATCACCGCAGAGGATCATGATATTTCCATCGGTTCCGATAAAGTCAGCCGCACATTTTACTGCATGACCTGTTCCCAGCTGTTCCTTCTGCTCAACAAAAGTAACCGGACCCTTTATCTCACCTATCTTCATATATGTTTCAACTTCTCTTTGAACCAGGCTTCCCTTATAGCCTATAATGACACAGCTCTCTACGGCACCTGCATCGGCAGCAGCATTGATTGCATATAATACCATCGGCTTATCGCAAACCTTATGAAGAACCTTTGGCAGATCCGATGCCATTCTTGTTCCCTTGCCTGCTGCAAGTATAAGACTTTTCAGTTTATCCATTAAGATATTCTCCCCCTTATCAAAAGACCTGTTGGGTGCTCCGCTTTTTGCGAAACATCTATGTCATTATAAACACTAAGCCTTTGTTTTTCAAGTCACATCAAAATGGAGGCTCCGGACAACGTCCGAAGCCCCCGTAACCCCACGAGACTGTTATATCTCTTCTTCACTTATTGGTGTTTCAGCGTACTTCTCAAGGATAAAATCCTGTATACGCTGTCTAGTCTCTGAGTTGATCGGATGAGCTATATCTCTGTACTCGCCGTCAGCAGACTTTCTGCTTGGCATTGCGATAAACAGACCCTTCTCACCTTCAATAACCTTTATATCATGTATTACAAACTCGTTATCGATGGTAATCGATACGATTGCTCTCATTTTACCTTCTTTTGTTACTCTTCTAACACGTACATCAGTAATCTGCATTTTGTAACCCCTCCCCTTGATCAGAGTGTATATCTGAAGCTTTTCTCGATGACTATCTTAGGCTTACCTGCCTCACCGGTATGAACTGTGTTCGCCTTTATTGTGTCACGGCTTTCAACTATGCAGTTCTCGATATAACAATTGTCACCGATATGAACATCATTAAGGATAATAGAATTCTTGATCACACAATTGTTTCCAACATATACTTTCTTAAACAGAAGAGAATTCTCAACCGATCCGTTTATTATACATCCGCTTGCAATAAGGCTGTTTGAAAGTGTAGCCTCACTGTTGTACTTAGCCGGAGGAAGATCCTCGACCTTTGTATAAACTCCCGGATTCTCACGGAAGAAGAAATTCCTGATATCTGTCTTCAGGAAATCCATATTGGTCTTGAAATATGAATCAATAGAACCTATATTTCTCCAATACGTCTCCAATCTGTAAGCGTTGATTTTTTTAACATTCTTATATCTGATAAGTATGTCTTTAACGAAATCTGTTCTTCCTTCAGCAGCGCACGCCTCGAGAAGCTCAATTAACTGACGTCTTCTTACTACGTAAACTCCGATGGATGCTGTGTTTGTTTCCGCTACAAGCGGCTTCTCCTCGAAATCGAGGACTCTTCCGTTCTCGCCAACCTTAACAACTCCGAATCGGCTGATATCATCCTCGTCAGCCTTGATATCTTTCGTTACTATTGTGATATCAGCATTCTTTGCTATATGGTCCTCAAGTACTTTATTGTAATCCATCTTGTACACGCCGTCACCGGATGCGATTACTACATAAGGCTCATGTGCATCTTTAAGAAAACTGATATTCTGGTAGAGTGAGTCTGCAGTTCCCTTGTACCAATAACTGTTTGTGCTGGTTATTGTCGGAGTGAATATATACAGTCCACCCTGTTTACGTCCAAAATCCCACCATTTGGAGGAATTCAGGTGTTCGTTAAGTGACCTGGAATTGTACTGAGTAAATACGGCGACCTTCTGTATATGGGAATTCGACATATTCGAAAGCGAGAAATCGATTGCTCTGTAGCAGCCTGCCACCGGCATAGCAGCTACCGCACGCTTAGCTGAAAGATCACCCATTCTGCTGCTGTTTCCACCTGCTAATATAATACCTATCGCTCTCATCACTCATCATCCTCCTTTATAATTGATCCACCGCTTGCGAGTATTCCGTCAGGATACTCATCAGGAGTGGTCACGCCGAGGATTGCAGTGTTCTTGCCGACCTTTACATTATCAGGCACTACCGAATTCTCACCTATAGTTACAAGTCCGAATGCATATACTGCAGGCTTGTAGCTATTCTCAGCCTCTTCTCCTACGCCGAGCTCAGCATTCTTGCCTATCTTTACCCCTTCTGCAAGAATTGCCTTATCCACTATAGCACCATCGCCGATTTCAGCATTATTCATAATGATCGAATTCCTTACAACGGCACCCTTTCCGACCTTTACGCCGGAGCCGATAACTGAATTCTCAACATTACCATATATTTCAGTACCTTCTCCAATGATACTCTTTGTTACGCTGCTTCCTTCAGCGATGTACTGTGGTGGAAGATTATCGCTCTTTGTGTATATTCTCCAGAATTCTTCGTACAGATTAAATTCCGGAATGATATCAATAAGTTCCATATTGGCCTCCCAGTAAGAACCGAGAGTACCTACGTCCTTCCAATATCCTTTATAATCGTAAGAACATATCTTCTTTCCCTGCTCATGGCAACGAGGAATAACATGTTTGCCGAAATCACAGGAAGGAACATCCTTCATTTCTATCAAAGCGTCATGCAGAAGCTTCCAGTTGAAAATGTAAATTCCCATGGATGCTTTGTTGCTGCGCGGATGCTCAGGCTTTTCTTCAAATTCCTGAATTACTCCCTGCTCATCAGTGATTACAACACCAAAACGGCTTGCTTCTTCCATAGGCACTTGATAAGTCGCTATTGTTACGTCTGCATGAGAAGACTTATGGAAGTCAAGCATCACTTCGTAGTCCATTTTATAAATGTGGTCACCCGAGAGAATGAGCACATATTCCGGATTATAATATTCCATATATTCCAGATTCTGATAAATGGCATTAGCGGTACCTGTGTACCATGATGCATTGTCTGCCTTCTCGTATGGCGGAAGAACCGTTACGCCACCAAAACTTCTATCCAAATCCCAAGGCATTCCAATACCTATATGCTGATTAAGACGAAGAGGTCTGTACTGTGTAAGTACACCTACGGTATCTACCCCTGAGTTGATACAGTTACTTAGTGGAAAGTCAATGATCTTGTACTTTCCGCCGAACGCAACTGCCGGCTTTGCAAGCTTTGATGTAAGCACACCAAGACGACTGCCCTGGCCGCCTGCAAGAAGCATTGCAATCATTTCCTTTTTAACCATAATGTCACTCCTTTTAAGCAAAAAAAGTATACGATAATTATATCACGCATCCCATGAAAATAAAACACCTTTTTGGTCAACTTTCCAAACAAATATGCCGTCGCAGCTCATAGTTTAGCCATTTTCAACAAACACTATATCATTTCATTCGATTATATATTAAAAATGTGCATAACAAATCACACAATGTTTTGTACTTATTTACTTTACATAACTCAATTTTAAATCTACATATCGTTATAAAAAGGACATTTTTCGCATTAAAGAACAATATATAGAAAAAGGCCGAACCGGCTGTTAACCGGTCCGACCCAAATGAAATATATTTAAAGAGGATTAATTCGTCTTAGTTTGGAAGAGAATCTGTATCTCCGAAAAGATTAACCCACTTCTGATCACGCTCATCAATGATTGCCTGTCCGCCTGATGATAAGTAATCTGACATATACTTATCCCATGTAGCATCAAACTCTTCTACAGGTGCAGCAACGCACTGATCGTACATGATATCTCTCTTCTCTGAAAGAGCTGTTCCCATTCCTTCTTCTGCATCGATAGGACCAACATTTACATGTTCTTCCTGTCTTGCATCAACGTTAGCTATTCTGTTAGCCTCAGCAACTATTTCAGGCTCGATTCCTGCATAGCTGTGTGAGATTGAAAGATCTGTCTTAGCAGAATCTACAAGATTAAGACCATTACATGTGATTGTGTAGTCAATGTTGAAACCTGAGTTCATGATAGGATCGCCTGTTGCAGCAATAACTGAATAAGAACCATCCTCAAGAACTTCATGTGTAACACCCTCATCACCAAGCTGGAGATACTGAATATGCTCAGACTCTGAAATCCAGTCAAGGTAAAGGAGACATGCAAGAGGCTCTTCGTTTGTCATTGGGAAGAAAATCTTTCTGTCGCCTGCTGTAGATGTAACGTACTTTGTATGTCCGCCATTCTTGTCTTCGAAAGGATCGATAGCAATATATCCAGCATCCTCTCCTACGATACGCTTAAGGTTAGCGTTGATAGAATCATCACCATTTCTGAAAGGATAATCCCAGTTATGTGTGAATGAACCTACGTATCCTGCCTTCATCATATCATCTTCTGTTGTGTCACCACTTCCGTAAAGAGCGAAGTCGTTCCACATAAGGCCATCGTTATACCACTTGTTAAGAAGTCTTACAGCTTCCTTTGTTCCTTCTTCTGTGAGCTTTCTGTCATCGAAACCGTTAACATAGAAGTCACGTGTTGAAATTGAAGGATCGATAAATGACTCAATAAGTGTAGCTGCTCTCCAGCCTACATCGTATGATACTGAATATGGAACCATCTTGTCTGCATCAGCGCCAAGAAGTGTATCAGCATTGTCTCTGAATGCAATGAGAACCTTCTCGAACTCTTCCTTTGTTGTAGGAACTTCAAGATTCAGCTTCTCAAGCCAATCCTTACGGATAAATGTATTAATTCTGTTTGTTGTTGCTCTCTTACCTTCGATTGCCCAAAGAGTTCCTGTGAAAGGATCCTTATCCCAGAGCATATTTGTTTCACCGAGCCAGTTCCAGAGATTTGGAGTAATATCCTTATTCTGCTCAACAAGCTCTGCAAGATCGAGAACACCGCCCATGTTAGCATATGTCTGAATTGTTGCATAATCGTATGTTACGCAGATATCAGGAGCAGTTCCTGCTGCAAGAAGGTTATTAAGCTCATCAACCTCTGTCCATCTTGGAACAGCCTTGAACTCAACCTCTACGTTATGATCTGCGAGCATTCCGTCCTGAATGTACTTTGTGTACATATTATTTGTAGGATCTGTACCGCCATCGTTTCCACGGTCATAAACCTCAACTACAATATGCTTTGTTTCTGTAAACTTTCCGTCTACAAGCTCACCCGAACCACCTGCAGGTGCCTCCGTTACATCTTCGCTTCCGGCAGCTTCAGTCTCAGCCTGAGTGTCACCGGAACCTGATGCCTGTGTACTACCCTGGGTAGTTGCTCCTGAATTGCCGCCGCAGCCTGCTACAGATAAGCACATTGCGCCTGCCAGAAGCATTGATAATGCCTTCTTCCTCATCTTGTTTTTCCATCCTTTCTTTATTGAAAAAATCATTTTATAAAAGGTGTTATTCTGAAACACCGATTATTCTTTTACTGCACCTACCGATACACCGGCTACGAAGTACTGCTGTAACCAAGGATAAACACAAAGGATAGGTATTGTTGAGAACATAACTACTGCTGCCTTAAGTGATTCTGAAAGACCAGGAGTTGTGAAACCTTCCTGTGTAGCTACATCCACACTGTTAATGTTGTTGATGATGTTGTAAAGAAGTAACTGTATAGGATAATACTTAGGCTCCTTTACAAACATAAGTGCGTCTGAGTAACCATTCCATCTTCCTACTGCATAGAACAGAGCCAGTGTTGCAATAACAGGCTTTGAAAGCGGAAGGTAGATTCCTTTAAGTATCTGGAAGAATGAAGCTCCGTCCATTTCTGCGGATTCTCTGAGAGATTCCGGAATACCGAAGAAGAAATTTCTCATGATGATCATATTGAAAACCGAGAGACAGTAAGGAACGATAAGTACCAGTGGATTGTCAAGCAGGTGAAGACTCTGCATAAGAAGGTACTCAGGAATTGTTCCTGCGTTGAAGAACATCGTTATTGTGATAATGATGTTGAACACTTTTCTTCCTTTAAGGTTGTCAAAGATCAGCGGATATGCACAGAGGATTGTCATAGTAAGTGACAGAAGTGTTCCTACAACTGTAAGGAAGGCTGTCCATACGAACGCTCTGATATACTTCATATCCGACAAAACAGTTTTATATGCTCCCAGGTTAAATCCCTTTGGCAGGAGGTAAACCTCCCTCTTTACCAGATAGTCAGATCCGGATAACGATTTCGCAAGGAGGTTTACCATTGGGAGAAGACAAATAATAATAACTAGTATGCAAAGTATTACAAATACAATATCTCCTGTACTGTATTTTTCTGATCCCAATTTGTTCAGCCTAATATTTAATTTTCTCGCAGTTCCCTGCGTTGCTCTTTTTTCGTCTTTACTCATTTCCTGCTTCCCTCCTAAAAGATTCCTCTTTCACCAAGTCTCTTGGCTACTCTGTTAGATATAAGCAGGAAGATCAGTCCGATGACTGACTGGAAAAGTCCAACCGCTGTTGTCATCGAGAACTTAAGTCCCTTAATACCGTTTGTATATACGAATGTTGAAATAACATTTGCAACATCCATTACTGTGTTGTTTCTGAGTGCGAACGGTCTGTCGAAGCTTGATCCGAGGATATGACCAAGGTTGATTATAAGAAGTACAACGATCGTAGGTCTGATGCTCGGAAGTGTCACATGCCACATCTTCTTAAAACGTCCGGCTCCGTCAACAGCTGCTGCCTCATAAAGCTCAGGATTGATGCTTGTTATAGCAGCAAGATAAATGATCGAGTTCCAACCGAAGCTCTGCCAAATTCCTATGAAAATGTAGGTGAATACCCAATGGGTTGAATCATTCAGGAACGGAACCGCTCCGATACCCATTTTCTCGAATACAACATTTATAAGTCCTGTACTCGGTGCAAAAAGCTGAAGGGCAAGACTGGAGATGATGACCCATGACAGGAAGTGAGGCATATAAGCTACAGTCTGTACAGTCTTCTTCAGTTTGCGGCTTCTTAATTCATTAAGAATAAGTGCAAAGATGATAGGTGCCGGGAATCCTAAGATAAGATCCAGCAGATTAAGCAAAAGTGTATTCCTTACTGAATACCAGAAATCCATATTATGGAATGCCTGATTAAAATACTTCATACCGTGCTCGGCTGTTACAGGCATCTGCCAAACACTCATATTCAGCTTGTAATCCTTCCAGGCGATCTGGATATACTGCATCGGGATATACTTGAAAATAATGAAGTATATCATCGGCAGTGCAAGCATTGCATATAACTGCCAATAGCGCTTAAAATATACCTTCGCCGGAGTTTTTTTCTTAGCTGAAATTGTCTTTGTCGAAGAACTCTTCGACGCTACATTCGCTTTACTCATGGCTCCTCCCAATTGTGTTATATGGTTGATTTTTTATACAAAATGAATTATATATTATTCAATGAGCGCTTAACATTGTAAGGGATGTTAGTGATATTGCAAAAGTCGCATTTTTTTTGCGATATCTGCTCATAAAATATAGTAAAAGTGATGAGAATTTATGCCATGAGACAAGATTTAAGAGCCACATTTACCGATAGACAGTACATGCTTTCGGAGGATTACGAGCTGTTCTACTACAGTGATACCCATTTCACTCCGACCAAGCTGCACCACCATTCTTACTATGAATGTTACTTTTTCATAAAGGGTGAAATCGAGTATTATATTGATGGAAATCCGCACGCTCTCGTGCCGAATGATATCGTTATCATTCCGCCGGGAATAAATCATTATGCTGTATCACACGATCCCGATAAGGTTTATCAGCGTATCGTATTCTGGATTAGCAAGAATTATTATGAATACTTCCGCTCGATATCCGAAGATGTAAGCTACATTTTCAATCTTTCGAAGCAGGAAAGAATCTATGTACACCACTGTGATTCCATAACATTCAATTCGCTGGAATCCAGATGCTTTGATCTCATTCAAGAGACAAAGTTGAATCATTACGGAAAGAGCTTCAGGATATCTCTTCTTATAGGATATCTTCTTCTCAGCATGAACCGTCATGTTTATGAACAGAATCATCCGCATGAACACGTATCCGATGACAGTCTGTACAGCAAGCTGATAACCTATATAGAGGCAAATGTGAGCGAGCCCATAACTCTGGATTCTCTTTCGAAACAGTTCTTTGTCAGCAAGAGTTACATATCTCATACCTTCAAGCAGAATCAGGGAATATCTCTGCATCAGTTCATACAGAAAAGGCGTCTGCAGATAATCAAGGATTCGATTGCCGAAAACAGCGATATCCAGGCCAGCTGTCTGAACTGCGGTTTCAATGATTATTCAAGTTTTTACAGAGCCTTTAAGCGAGAATACGGTCTCTCACCTAAGGAGTATCGTGATCAGATAACAAGGGCTAAAAACGAACATATGAAGAGTCAGCAGAATAAAGAGCCTGACGAAAACAAACTAAAATAAGCCGTTCTGACAATCTTGTCAGAACGGCTTTCGCATTATATACGATTACTCTTTTGTTGTCTTTACAGCTTCCGTAACTGCTGTTGCAAGTCCTGCAACTCCCGCAAGCTCTGATGGAATGATAAGCTTTGTTGACTTTCCGTCAGCTGCCTTCTCAAATGCATCAAGCTTCTTGATCGTAAGAACCTGATCTGAAGGACTGGACTCATTCAGCATTCTGATACCGTCTGCAGTAGCCTGCTGTACGGCTCTGATAGCCTCTGCCTCACCTTCAGCTCTCTTGATAGCTGCTTCTCTGTCTGCTTCAGCCGCAAGGATTGCTGACTGCTTTGCTGCCTCAGCTGCGAGGATAGCTGCTTCCTTCTCTGCTTCTGCACGGAGGATCTTAGCTTCCTTCTCACCTTCAGAAACAAGGACTGCTGACTTCTTCTCACCTTCTGCACGAATGATCTGCTCACGTCTCTCACGCTCAGCCTTCATCTGCTTCTCCATTGATTCCTGGATAGCTGCAGGCGGCATAATGTTCTTAAGCTCCACACGGTTAACCTTGATTCCCCAAGGATCTGTAGCTTCATCGAGAGTAGCTCTCATCTTAGCATTGATTGTTTCTCTTGATGTAAGAGTCTGGTCAAGCTCAAGATCACCTATGATATTACGGAGTGTTGTTGCTGTCAGATTCTCTATAGCTGAAAGCGGATTCTCAACACCATAGCAGTAAAGCTTAGGATCTGTAATCTGGAAGAAAAGAACTGTATCGATTCTCATTGTTACATTATCCTTTGTGATAACCGGCTGTGGCGGGAAATCTGCAACCTGCTCCTTAAGTGAAACACGTCTTGCAACCTTCTCGAAAACCGGAATCAGCATATGTAGACCAACGCCCCATGTACACTTATATGTTCCGAGATTCTCGATTACATAAGCATTTGCCTGCTTAACAACTCTTACCGAACTGCAGAGTAAGATAAAAGCAATAACAAGCACAATAATAATTGCATATTCCATTACTCATTTACCTCCCTTAAATATACCCTTGTACCTTCAATGTTAACTATTTCAGCAAAGGAATCCTTTGCAATAGTTCTACCGTTTTCCGAAACAGCTCTCCACTCAACATCACCGATCTTTATAAGACCCGTACCTGTTGATGAATCGACTGTCTCAATCACCTTGACCTTCTTTCCGATATTGCGGTCGATATTTGTCGGAGCCGCTGTGGTAAGAAGCTTCTTTTTGGCTATCGGACGGATTGCCAGAAGCAGTACCGTCGATACGACAATAAACAGAACTATCTGAATATAAATGTTAGCTCCGTAATAAGCTGCGACCGCTGCCGCAATCGCTCCTCCGCAGAACCATATGGACGTCAAACCCAGTGAAATGATTTCCCATATGATCATGACCGCAAACACTATGATCCAGATTGTTGCTGCAATAACATTTGGTGACATACTTCCACCTCCATTCTAAATCCCCTGTTAAATCACTTTATAAATGTACCATCAATCTCTGTAGTAATTGATGAGGCATCCCTTCTCAATTATAGTACGCTCATCATCTGTAAGCGCACCAAGCTTAAGTGAGATTTCCTTCATTCCCTTATTTACTATATATCCCTTAATAACCTCTGCCTTACTCATAAGAGCTTCTCTTACTCCCGGAATGAAGATGTAATCATCATTCTCAAGACCGAAAGGATTATCAAGTGTTATGTCAACTGAATCCTCATCGATAACAAACGGAAGCATACCCCAGTTGATGAGGTTCGAACGATATCTCTTTGTTGCATATTCCTTAGCAATGTTAGCCCATCCGCCAAGAACCTTCTGGCATGATGCAGCCTGCTCACGAGCAGAACCGTCACCCGGCTTAACAGCATAGATAGTTGTACCGAAGCCTGTATTCTCACGGCTTGCATTCTCGAACTTCTCCTTAACAACAGGCATAACCTGCTTGATCTCAGGATAAACCTCACATGGATGCTCACCCTTCTCACGAGCGATCTCTACTTCATGGAAAGCCTTAGCTCTTCCAACATACTCAGGATCCTTACGTGACAGTGTGAACTCAGCAAGTCCGATAGGATTTGATCTGAATGATGATGTCTCTCCTGAAGGAATAAGCTCATCAGTAGTTGTTACAGGGTCTGTGATAACAGATGCAACCTTGAGAAGAAGATTCTCTGTAAGTGCAGGCATTTCAGGCCAATCCTTAATATTCGGACCGAACTTGATATCAGACTCCGGCTGAGCTTTGCCCCATCCGTCGTAAACTCTGTTTGCATAAATGTCTTTATCAAAGAAATACTTAGGACCTGTGTACTCAACATCAAGATCAGTAGCAGGTGTAAGGTATCCCTTGTTAACAGCTGTTGCTGCAATACTTCTTGCATCCATAAGAGCAACGCTTGATATCTGACCGTTCTGGATCTTTGAACCTTCTCTGTTAGGGAAGTTACGTGTTGAATGTCTGATAGACAGTGCACCGTTAGCAGGTGTATCTCCTGCACCGAAGCAAGGTCCGCAGAATGCAGTCTTCATAACTCCGCCTGCATGAAGGATTTCGGCAGCACGTCCGTTGTTGATAAGCTCCATCATGATAGGAACACTTGCAGGATAAACTGAAAGTGTAAACTCATCGCTTCCGATATAGTGGCCCTTAAGTATATCAACAGCATCGCAGATATTTTCGAATCCACCACCGGCACAACCGGCGATGATTCCCTGCTCTACATAGAGACGTCCGTCATGGATCTTGTCTGTAAGCTTGAACTCAACATCACCTGTAAGCTGCTTACGTCCGTTCTCCTCACACTCATGAAGGATATCCTCAAGATTTGCATTGAGTTCCTCGATAGTATAAGTATTACTTGGATGGAACGGAAGTGCGATCATAGGACGAACCTTTGAAAGATCAACATATACAACTCCGTCATAGTAAGCAACGCTCTCAGGCTTTGTCTCAACATAAGCCTCAGGACGGAAATGTGTATCATACCATTCCTTAGTCTTCTCATCTGTAGCCCAGATGGATGAAAGACATGTAGTCTCTGTTGTCATTACATCTATGCCGATACGGTAATCGCTTGAAAGCTTTGCGATACCAGGTCCGACAAATTCCATTACCTTATTCTTAACATATCCGTTCTTGAATACTGCACCGATGATAGCAAGTGCAACGTCCTGAGGACCTACACCCTTTGCCGGCTCACCGTCAAGATATACAGCAACAACGCCTGGACGAGCAACATCATATGTTTTTCCGAGAAGCTGCTTAGCAAGCTCTCCGCCGCCTTCACCGATAGCCATCGTACCGAGAGCTCCGTAACGTGTGTGGCTGTCAGATCCGAGGATCATAGCTCCGCACTCAGCAAGCTCTTCTCTTGCATACTGATGGATAACCGCCTGATGAGGAGGAACATAGATTCCGCCGTACTTCTTTGCACATGAGAGACCGAAAACATGATCGTCCTCATTGATAGTTCCGCCTACTGCACAAAGTGAGTTATGACAGTTAGTAAGAACATAAGGGATAGGGAATTCCTTAAGTCCCGATGCTCTTGCTGTCTGAATGATTCCAACGAAGGTGATATCATGTGATGTCATCTTGTCGAACTTTATCTTAAGCTGCTCAGTATCTCCGCTGGTATTATGCTTCTGCAGAATTCCGTAAGCGATAGTACCCTTTGTAGCTTCCTCCTTAGAAGTCTTGATCCCCTTAGATGCAAGAACCCCTTCTGCAGCACCGTCATCTGCTACCAGTTCAGTTCCGTTCAGGAGATACGCTCCCGTCTCAAATAACTTAATCATAGTTCCCTCCAAAGTTAATATATTTATACAGCAAATGTGCGGCGGACCATGAAACTCATCATCAGCCGTACATTTACATAGTTATCAATTTGATTGATGACTTCTGAAGTCATCGATTGCCTTCTGATAATCCGCAATCGCATATGTACCCGGAAGCGGATAAACATCCATTCCCTTGATTATCTCATACTCTTCATCATAATCGGACTTATCTACCATATTGTCTTCGCCGTATCCGTTTCTGTAATACAGAACGTCATCATTATATACGAAATGTGTGAATTCTGCACTGTCTCCGGAAATCTTGATTGTACCGTAGGTATTCTCGCCATTCTGTATGACCACTCCGTTCTCTCCGAGTCCGGTAAGCGGTACGACCAGCGTAACAAGCTTTACTCTTTCATCCGAGTAAGTCTCGATATAGCATGTAAGATTTGACATCAGAACCATTTCAGGAATTCCGTTATTATCAAGATCCGCAATAAAAAGCTTTTCAGGCTTGTACTTGTCATATGTAAGATATTCTGTCGAATTGATTGACTGATCCGGATGCTTGCTTGAAGACGTCTTAACATAAGGAGATGTAGTACACTGTGTATTCAGGTTCTTATCCCAGTCTCCCATAAACGCAGCATAAGCCTTAGCCCACTTAGGTGTAAGATACTTCTCAATCTCACTGAAGTCTACATCATTACCGCACATAACTCTCAGCTCATCCATGATGGCATTTGCAGCATCCTCATCTCCTGCTTTCGCAAACTCAAGTGCCTTTGCGAGACCGTCTTCCTTTGCCTTCTTGTATGCCTCATCCTTAATCTTTGTAAAATCTGACTTATACTCAAGAAATACAGTCTGATCAGCCGGCACATCCAGCATATTCTTTGCCATTTCATAGGCTGTTGCGTATTCACCGTCTTCCATATACTGCTTCATTCTCTTCAGCTGATCCTCATAAAGCTTGATATACTCAAGCTCCACACCGAGCTCATCGCAGTATTCTGTCTCATTATAAACATTCTTGGCTACGGTGACATATGCATATATCTCATCATAATCTATGTCTCCCGCCTTGAACTTTGAAAACTTGCCCTTCAGATAACCGTCAAGTCTCTCATCCAGGAACTTCTGATATGCAGCCTTATCGGATTCCACATATCCGTCAAGGAGTGATACACCGGCATCATCCGTAACATTATAAACCTTACTGAATTTACTTACAGCATCAAGGATACTGTCATCTTCTTCATAAAAGCTGCTATGAGATTCCTCCATAACATTTATGCACTGAGTAAGCGAGATATCCTCAACAGCTTCAAGATTCTTTCCTTTAAATGCTCCGATAGATTCGGAAGCTCTGACTCTCTTTATAGCATCCTCATAGGTTCCGTTACCGCGAAGATAATTATTGGTCTCTGTGATTATAAAGCCCTTCACCACTACGTCCCTATCAGACTCTGCCAAAAACTTAACCTTGTCATAATAGCCTGCAGCTGCAGCACCGTTACCATCCTTCAGTGCATCGATCATCTTATTCTTGTAAATGCTCGGCAGCACGAACAGTATAGCGGCAGCGGCCTCCAACAATATAAATATCACAGCCGTTATTCCGATTATCAGCCATTTTTTACTCTTCATAGATTAACGTCTCCTAAAACCGGTTGCAAAAAAAATAGTGTATTATCCGAAATGTATCATTATTCCGTTTCGATCATAGAAAGCTCTTCATCTACCCGATCCAGAAAATCTGAATCGTTCGGGAAGAATTCATAAGCCACATCAACATATGCGATGATTGCCGTAGCATCCAGCTTTCCGGCCTTATACGCATCATACTTTTCTTTAAGATGATCCTCGAGTCCCTTATCGATATATGCATAATACTCATCAGCCTTGTTTCCGTAGCTGTCGATGAGTGAAATGCCCTTCTTATCATAAGCATTATACACATCATCGAATTCATCCCATATATCGAAGAGGTTTTCGCCCTCATTAAGAATCTTGTCGGTAAAACCTTTCTCATAAAGATCTATAAGCTGTACAAGATTCGTGGTCTTTACACAGTCAAGTGACGAGCCCTTAAAATCAGGAATCTTATCTACCGCTCTGATATGAGAAATGTACTCTTCATATGAAGTTTCTCCGGTCAGATAGCTGTTTGCCTCGGTGACCATAAAACCTTTTATATCTTTTTCAATATCCTGCGCAGCAAAGAAACGAACCTTATCATAGTAGTCCGCCGCTGCTTCGCCCTTTCCCTCTCTCAGCGCTTCAAACATCTTGTTCTTATTCATTCCCGGAATGATAAATAATAATGCTGCCGCAACTTCAAAAGCGATAATTATGAAAGAGACAATTGCAATAACCGCCCATTTCTTATTCTTCAAACGCAACACCCCTTTTTCGGTAATTACTCTTCCGTATCCGATTCTTCATCAGCGTCACCTTCCTCCGGAGCCTCCTCAGATTCCTCTTCAGTATCATCTGTATCCGAAGTTGTTGTAACCGACGGAACCACAAGGTTATCCGATGCGGCTTCCTTATAGTTATCCTTTGGCCATCCGAACAATGCATAAAACGTTATCACTGCAACAAGGCCGAGTATGGCGATCACAAGCGAAACTATTCCAAATATCTTAAGTCCGGTTCCTTCAGAATTCTTCTGTGGAGGAACAGGTGCAGACGGCTGTCCCGGAAGTGTTCTGGTTCCTGCAAGCATTCCCGAACCCGGAACCATTCCCGGTCCTATAAGCTTGCCCGTAACAAACTGATTCGGCAGCGGGCCTGACCCCGGCATCGGTACTGAACCCGGCTGAAGCTGCTGCTGGATCATCGATTCATTCAGAAGCGGTCCCGTTACAGGAAGCGGTCCCGAGCCCGGTATCGGACCTGTAACCGGCAGTGGACCTGAACCCGGTATCGGACCTGTGCCCGGCAGTGGACCTGAACCCGGTATGGTTACAAATCCTCCCTCCTGATCAAATCCCTGCTGTGTAAGTGTATCGGTAACAAGCACCGTAGTTGCATCCTCCGGTGTCGTCAGATTGTCTGTCGTAAGAACTGTTGTTGCATCCTCAGGCGTTGTCAGATTGTCCGTCGTAAGAACTGTTGTTGCGTCTTCAGGTGTTGTAAGTGTATCTGTTGTAAGCACCGTTGTCGCAAACTCAGACGCAGGATCTGTACCCATTACAAGAGTATCCGTTGTCAGCACTGTCGTCGCATCCTCAGACTGGCCCATCATTTCCGCAGTGAGAATTGTTGTGGCTGCTTCCGAAGCAGAAGCTTCTGCGGATCCTTCCGCAACAGCGGCTGCAGCCGCATCCTCAACAGCCGACTTCATTACATCATCCATCGCTATACTTTCAAAACTGTCTGTTGTATCGGTAGACTGAATAATATCTATACTTTCATTTAATGTTTTTTCTTCTGCCATACATTCTTCTCCATAAATACTTATAAATAGGGCTTATAAGCAGTTCAAACAAATAATTGATATTTTATCATCACTCCAAAACGTCCGCAAGTTTAAATGTGGTAAGGCTGTCCGCGTCTATCTGCGGTTCTGAGACTACTCTGCTGGCCTGTCTTTCCACACTTCTTTCGAAGTAATTTCTTACCTCTCGGGCATTTGCAAAATTGTCTCCGTGATTCACAGAAATGTCAGCCAGATAGTTCTTTACATGTTCCTCAGCTTCCGTGTCGAGTTTATAATCATTTGCAGTACACATATCGTGGAATATCTGGTACATTTCTTCTCCCGTATAATCAGGGAATTCTATGAACTTGTTGAATCTGGACTTAAGTCCGGGATTCGAATCGATGAATTTCTCCATCTCCTTTGTATATCCCGCTACTATAACTACCAGATCATCACGGTTATCTTCCATTCTCTTCAGGAGTGTATCGATGGCCTCCTGACCGAAATCCTCCGATTCCTTCTGACCTGCAAGCGTATATGCCTCATCGATGAAGAGGACTCCGCCCATGGCACTGTCAATGACCTCAGAGGTCTTAATTGCCGTCTGGCCTACGTAGCCTTCTACAAGGCCGGCTCTGTCCACCTCTATAAACTGTCCTCTGCTCACCACTCCGAGCTGATGATATATTCTGGCAAGAAGTCTTGCCACTGTTGTCTTACCTGTTCCCGGATTACCCGAGAATACAAGGTGAAGAGATATGTCCGGAGTCTTAAGTCCCAGCTTATCTCTCATAGTCTTTACCTTAATAAGATTAACGAGACTTGCAAGGCTGGTCTTAACCTTGTCTAGTCCGACGAGTGAATTCAGTTCATCCTGAAGCTCCTCGAGAGACTTTTCGTTTCTCAGTGCTCCTCCCGGAGCCACATCCATGCCTCTGCCCCTTACAGAATTCGGTTCATCGAATCTGTCCGATACACTTCCCGGACGTCCTTCGTTTCTGTTTATACCACCGCCGAAACCTATTCTGTCCGGTCCCGGTGATCTGTCACTGCTTCTGCTGCTGTTATTGGAGCTTTTGCCTCCGAATATAACCTTATCCCTGTCGTTATCCAGAGTATCGGAACCGTATACGTTAAATCTCTGAACGTAATCGTTCATCATATTTATATACTGTGCAAGTCTGTCTGCTTCCTTGTCGCTTATTCCGCCGTACGCGATAAACTGTACGCCCGCATCATTGAAACAGTTGACCAGATATTTTGAAAGAGATATTCCGTAGCCCGTTCTTTGGGACAACGGTGATGTATCATCCGAAACGAAATACATGAGTGACTGCGGTACATTTGCAAGGAACCTGTCGCTGCGGCATCTGTCTGCTACAAACCTTTTGAAATTCTGCTCTGTTATGATAATGCCAAGATTGGCGTTTATAAACTGAAGCTGAGCCTGCAGATCCTCACTTGTCGGATCATACAGATAACCGAAAAATGTTAACATATCATCCTTTAGAAGATTCCTGAGAGACATTCTGGAATTCTTCGGGAAATTGCTTTCCGGCTTTCTGCTGATGATGTCCGCATAATCCAGACATGTATTTATCATTTTATATATGTCTTTAGAAATCATTTTTGCTGTCACCTCACAATAATATAATTATATACTTTTCTTAAATATGTTGTAAAGCTAACCTTATGCATATAAATACACTTTATTCATTGTATGATTTTCCCTATTCGAGATGCTATACAGAATATTTTTTGTTAAATCGCCGATTTTCCATAAATTTTCTTTACATTTTTAATTTATCTGTTATACTAAAGAAATCTGTGCTGTTAAAAGCACACATTATAATATAAGGAAGTGTCAAAAATGGGAAAACATGTTGAAATCAGATGGCACGGACGTGGTGGTCAGGGTGCTAAAACTGCTGCCCTTCTGTTGGCCGATGTTGCCTTTAACACCGGAATGTATGTTCAGGGCTTTCCTGAATACGGTCCTGAAAGAATGGGTGCGCCTATTACAGCGTACAACCGTCTTGCCGATAAGGAAATCAGAAATCATTCCAACATTTACAATCCTGATTATGTAGTAGTTGTTGATGAGACACTGCTCCATACAGTTGATGTAACAAAGGGTCTGTCTGCAGACGGAGGAATTATTATCAACACAGAAAGACCAAAGGATGAGATCATTCCTCTTCTCAAGGGATATGAGGGAAAGGTATATACTATCGATGCTCGTACCATTTCTATGGAAACACTTGGAAAGTACTTCCCTAATTCACCTATGCTTGCTGCTGTAGTTAAGGTAACAGGCATTATGTCACAGCAGGATTTCCTTGAGCAGATGCGTGCTTCATATCAGCACAAGTTTGCAAAGAAGCCTGAAGTTATTGACGGTAATATGGCTGCTCTCGAGCGTGCCTTCCAGGAGGTGAACTAATATGGCTAATACTTCAGTAAGAACAGATATTTTTGCAGTTAACGAAACTGCTCCATATACAGCAATGACACCGGGTAACGCTGTTGCCGGCGGTGGCGGTGCCAGAGAATTTAAGACAGGCGAGTGGAGAACTTCTACTCCTGTTATCGATTGGGATAAGTGCAGTCAGTGTCTGATGTGCGCACCTATGTGCCCGGACAGCTCAATCCCTGTAGAAGACGGAAAGCGTCTTGATTTTGATCTTGATCACTGTAAGGGATGCGGTATCTGTGTAGGTGCCTGCAACTTCGGTGCTATTTCTATGAAGGAGGGTCTGTAATATGTCATCAAGAAGAGACAGAATGTCAGGTAACGAGGCAGTTGCTCTCGCTATAAAGCAGGTTAATCCTGACGTAATGCCTGCATTTCCAATCACACCTTCGACAGAGCTTCCTCAGATCGTGTCGACATACATTTCAAACGGAGATATTGATACAGAGTTTATTCCTGTTGAGTCAGAGCACAGCTCAATGAGTGCTACAATCGGTGCTTCTGCAGCAGGTGCAAGAGCTCTTACAGCTACATCATCAGCAGGTCTCGCATTCATGTGGGAGGAGCTTTATGTAGCATCATCATTCAGACTTCCTATCGTTCTCTGTCTTGTAAACCGTGCACTCACAGGACCTCTTAACATCAACTGTGATCACAGTGATGCAATGGGTGCCCGTGATTCAGGCTGGATGCAGGTTTTCGCTGAGACAAATCAGGAAGCATATGATAACTTCATTATGTCTTATCGTGTAACAGAGCATCCGGATGTAATGCTTCCTATGATGGTCTGCTATGATGGTTTCATCACAAGCCACGCAGTAATGAATATCGAAACAATCGATACATCAACAGTAAGGGATTTCGTCGGAACATATCAGCCTGACAATTTCCTTCTTAATAAGGATATGCCTTATGCAGTAGGTCCTTATGCAAACTCTCCTTTCTATATGGAGACAAAGTTCAACCAGATCACAGCCATGAGAAAGGCTAAGCAGGTTATCCTTGATGTTTGTGCTGAGTTCGAGAAGATTTCAGGACGTAAGTACGGACTCTTTGAAGAATACAAGATGGAAGATGCAGAGTATGCAATCGTAATCATGGGTTCAGCAGCAGGAACAACTAAGGACTGTGTAGATGAGCTTCGTGCCAAGGGTGTTAAGGCCGGCATGATCAAGATCCGTGTTCTTCGTCCGTTCCCTGGTGAAGAGCTTGCTGAAGCTCTTAAGAACTGCAAGGCAGTTGCTGTTATGGACAGAGCTGAAAACTATTCAACAATGAGCGGTCCTGTAGGTTCGGAGCTTAAGGCTGCTATGTATGATGCAGGTCTCAATGTTCCGACGCTTAACTACTACTACGGAATCGGTGGACGTGATTATACTGTTGAATCAGCTGAAGGCGTTTACAATGATCTTCAGGCACTTGCATCAGGTTCCGGTACTCCGGAGCAGTTCCAGTATATAGGACTCAGAAAGTAAGGAGGTACGTAAAAATGGCATATAATCTTAAAGAGGTAATGAATAAGCCTGAGCGTCTTACTCCGGGTCACAGACTCTGCGCAGGATGCGGTGCGGCTATTGCAGCAAGAACAGTTCTCAGAGCTCTTAAAGAGGATGACAAGGCAGTTATCGGAAATGCAACCGGATGTCTTGAGGTTTCAACCTTCATGTATCCTTATACAGCTTATGAAGACAGCTATATACATAACGCTTTCGCTTGTGCGGGCGCTACTCTCTCAGGTGTTGAGACAGCTTACAACGCACTTAAGAAGCGCGGCAGAATCGAAGAAGATACAACTTATAAATTCATAACCTTCGGTGGTGACGGCGGTACTTATGATATCGGTTTCCAGTCACTCTCAGGAGCTATGGAGCGTGGACATGATATGGTATATGTATGCTACGATAACGGTGCATACATGAATACAGGTATCCAGCGTTCATCAGCTACACCTAGATTTGCAGATACAACAACTACTCCTGTAGGAAGTGAGTCAAACGGTAAGGTTCAGTCACGTAAGGATCTTGCATCCATCATGGCTGCACACAACATCCCTTATGTAGGACAGTCTACATTCCTCCTCGGAATGAAGGATCTTTATGAGAAGGCTGAGAAGGCTATCTACACACCGGGACCTGCATTCCTTAACGTTATGGCTCCATGTCCGAGAGGATGGCGTTTCGATGCTTCAGATATGGTTAAGATCTGTAAGCTCGCTGTTGAAACATGCTACTGGCCTCTCTTCGAGGTAATTGACGGTAAGTGGATCCTCAGCTACAAGCCAAAGAACAAGCTTCCTCTTGAAGACTTCCTGAAGCCACAGGGACGTTTCAAGCACCTTTTCAAGGCCGGAAATGAAGATCTCATCGCTGAGTTCCAGGCTGAGGTTGACAGACGTTGGGAAGAGCTTTTAGTTAAGTGTGAAAATGCATAACTTTTAAAAGATAAACATACTAAAAGAATCATCATAAAACTTGTTTTTACGATGATTCTTTTTTTGCACCCTTACATAAAAATACGGTATAATTAAATGTTAGTAATCGTTAAATATCATTGAAGGTGAACGAATATGGCATATGTGGAATTTCAAGATGTAAAGAAACTATATAAGAGCGGCGAGGTTGAAATCCCTGCCCTTTCCGGCGCAAGCTTCACCATCGAGAAGGGTGAATTCTGTGTTATAGTCGGTGCCTCCGGTGCCGGCAAGACCACCATTCTGAATATACTGGGCGGCATGGATACTCTCACATCCGGTCACGTACTTATCGATGGCTCAGACATTTCAACCTATAACAAGAAACAGCTCACGACCTACAGGCGTTTCGACGTAGGATTTGTATTCCAATTCTATAACCTGGTACAGAATCTTACTGCGCTGGAAAATGTGGAGCTGGCCATTCAGATATGTAAGGATCCGCTTCCTCCTGCTGACGTACTTGCAGAGGTAGGGCTGTCCGAACGTATGAGGAATTTCCCGTCACAGCTTTCGGGCGGCGAGCAGCAGCGTGTTGCTATAGCACGTGCACTGGCAAAGAATCCGAAGCTGCTCTTATGTGACGAGCCTACGGGAGCTCTTGACTACAACACAGGTAAACAGGTTCTGCAGATTCTTCAGGACACCTGCAGAAGGACCGGAACCACAGTTATCGTTATCACCCATAACTCCGCTCTCACCGCAATGGCAGACAGAATCATAACCGTTAAGAGCGGACGTATTGAAAAGGAATATCTGAATCCGAACAGAGTCGATATCGCAGATATCGAGTGGTAAGATACTCCTTAAACCTAGATTTAGTGAAACAGGACGAATCGTATGAAGAATCATCTTAGAAAAAAAGCTCTGAATAAAACGATTCTCAGAGACATCAGAGGATCCTTCGGTCGCTTCTTTGCGATATTTGCCATAATCGCACTGGGAGTAGGCTTTTTTTCGGGTGTAAAGATCACAACTCCTGTACTCGTTAACACCATCGACAACCTTTATAAAGATAAAAGCCTCTTCGACTATAAGCTTGTTTCCACTCTCGGCTGGGAAGAAAAAGATGTCGAAAAGGTGCGTCAGCGTAAGGACGTGGAATATGCCGAGGGTGCATTTCAATATGACATCATCTGCCTTGATAAGGATGATAAGGATCTGGTATTCAAAGCATATTCACTGACAGATAATGTTAACGGTCTTATGCTCCGCGAGGGACGTCTTCCTTCATCTCCGAATGAAGTTCTTATCGATAACAACAATCGGAGCGGCTTTAAGCTCGGTGATACACTGAGACTTTCATCAGCCAATGAAGAATCGGCAATGGAACATTTTACAAACGACAGCTTTACCGTAGTCGGATTTGCCGACTCGGTTCTCTATATCAATTTCGAACGAGGCAGCACCTCCCTCGGAAACGGAATCGTAAACGGATTCATATATCTTACGAAGGATGCCTTCGATGAAGATATCTATACCGAAATATATGTTAAGCTTAACAGCAATTCTGTACTCTTCTCCGATGATTATACGGATGAAATGGATGACCTCCGACCTGAGTGGGAGGAAGAGGTAGATGAAGCGGCTCTCGACCGCTATGATAGGATTTATGACGAAGCATCCGAGGAAATAGCCGACGCCCGTGAAACCCTCGCAGCGGAAAAGGCGGACGCCGAGAAGGAGCTTCGTGATGCAAAGAAGGCGCTGGATGACGGAAAGAAAGAGCTGGATGATGCTTCCAAGGAAATAGCTGACGGCGAGAAGGAACTGGGTGACGCTGCCATCCAGCTGGGAGATGCCAGAAACACTCTGATAAGTTCCGGATCACAGCTGGATGAAGCCAAATGGACGCTGGATAATTCAAAGCTGGAACTCGATAATGCCAAGGCAACTCTCGACAGCTCCGGCGTTGAACTCACAAATTCAAAGAAGACTCTGGATACATCAAAGCTGGAGCTCGACAGATCAAAGGCAGTTCTTGATGCATCCAAAAAACAGCTGGATGAATCTAAAGCAGCTCTCGATGCTGCCAAGGCAGAGCTGGATAGTAACGAAGCACTGCTCTCCTCAACAAAGGCAACTCTTGATGCTTCAAAGGCTCAGCTGGATGCTTCGAAGACTGAGCTCGACACCTCAAAGGCTGCACTCGATGCAGCAGCTGCCCAGATAAGCGAACAGGAAAAGGCACTCACCGCTGCCGAAGCTGAGCTTGCTGCTGCCGAAGAAGCAGGACTGCTTGATGCAGAAACACTGACTGCTAAAAAGGCCGAGCTGGCGGCAGGACGTACAGCTCTCGATGCTGCCAAGTCACAATATGATACAGGGCTTGCTCAGTGGACTGAAGGCAGCACTCAGTATGAAGCCGGACTCTCCCAGTGGACTGAAGGTAATACTCAGTACGAAGCCGGACTCGCTCAGTGGAACGAAGGTAAGTCTCAATATGATGCAGGGCTTGCTCAGTGGAATCAGGGCAATGCTCAATATGAAGCAGGTCTTGCTCAATGGAATCAGGGTAAACAGCTTTATGACATCGGACTTGCCCAGTGGAATCAGGGTAAGCTTCAGTACGATAACGGCCTGGCTCAGTGGGCTGAAGGCTATGCTCAATATGAAGACGGACTTGCTCAGTATGAACAGGGACTTGCCAAATATAATTCAGGCTGGGCATCCTACTATTCGGGACTTAACGACTATAACGAAGGTGTTAAGGAGCTGGAGGAAGGAAAGGCCAAATACGAGGATGGACTTAAGGAATATGAAGACGGACTTAAGGAGTACGAGGACGGCATAAAGGAATTCAATGAAAAGATTGCCGATGCCGAAAAGGAGATTGATGATGCCGAAGAGGAATTGAAGGATCTCGATAAGCCTGAAACCTATCTTCTTGAAAGAAATACAAATATTGCTTATTCATGCTTCGAAAGCGATTCAACCATAGTTGAACAGGTAGCCAGAGTATTTCCGATATTCTTCGTTCTTGTTGCAGCACTTGTATGTATGACAACAATGACACGAATGGTTGAGGAACAGCGAGGACAGATAGGAACTCTCAAGGCTCTGGGATACGACAACAGGGATATATTAAGGAAGTTCACTGTATACTCCGGAACAGCAGCACTTCTCGGCTGTATCTCCGGATACGCACTGTGCATTTTCCTCTTCCCTTACATCATATGGGTTGCATATCAGATGATGTATATAAATATTCCTCTCATATACATTTTCGATTGGAAGCTGGCAACAGTATCTCTCGTTGTTTCACTTGCATGCTCTGTCGATACGACATTCATATCATGCAGGTATGAGCTCGGTGAGACCGCCTCAAGCCTTATGAGGCCAAAAGCACCAAAGCCCGGCAAACGAGTTTTCCTGGAGCATATTCCATTTATCTGGAATCGTATGAAATTCCTTCATAAGGTTTCTATAAGAAATATATTCCGCTACAAAAGACGTTTCTTCATGATGATAGTCGGAATCAGCGGATGTACCGCACTGCTTCTTACAGCCTTCGGTATAAAGGATTCCGTGGCCGGATTTGCAGAGGCTCAGTATGGCAGCATACAGATTGCCGATGTAGAGCTCACATTTAAGAACGGTAACGGAGACACAGCTCCACAGGAAATTATAGATATCCTTAACACGGATTCCGCTGAATATGTGCCTATACATTCAGCCGCCTGGGATCTTATCTACAAGGATGATATAAAGAACGTAAACCTTATAGCACCCGGACTTTCCTCGGATGCCGACAGAAGCATCTATACGGATAACGCCGGAAAATATACCGACAATCTTGATGCCTTCTTTAAGCTGAATGATACGGAAGGCAATCATCTCTCAGTCCCATCTTCCGGTGAGGCACTTATAAGCATAAGTATTTCAAGAAGATACGGAATCAAAAAGGGAGACAACATCACTCTTCGTGATGAGGATATGAATGAGATTCACGCTGTGGTTACAGGCGTCTTCGTGAACCATGTATATAATTACGTGATTGTATCACCTGACGACCTGAAAAACGATATAAACGGTGCCTATATAAACTATCCGGAAGGCGCCGATATACACAGGATGCAGAGCCGTCTTTCAGACTGTGACGATACCGTTTATGTAACGATATTCGAAGACTTTAAGGAACGCATGGCAAAGATGATGTCCAGTCTTGATTATGTTGTACTTATCATCATTCTCAGTGCTGCGGGACTGGCCTTCGTCGTACTATACAATCTGACGAATATAAACATTACAGAGCGACTCCGCGAGATTGCGACCATCAAGGTTCTGGGCTTCTATCCGAACGAAACAGCTCAGTATGTGTTCAGGGAAAATGTGCTGCTATCCTTCATCGGTATGCTTGTTGGACTTGGACTCGGTATACTTCTACATAAGTTTGTTATGGCACAGATTGTAGTCGATATGGTCTATTTCAACGAGACCATCAAGTTCCCCAGCTACATATATTCGATGATACTCACCTTCGTATTCACCTTCCTCGTGAATCTGGTAATGCGTCGAAAACTCGAAAAGATCAACATGGCCGAATCGCTGAAATCGGTTGAATAAAAGTAAACGCTGAAAGCCCTCCTTACCGGAACCACCGGCAGGGAGAGCTTTCTTTGTTTCTTTGTTTCTTTAGCTTTATAATTTATTCTACTTAACTGTTTTCTGTTCTTCTACGTTCATTTTCTTTCCGACATAGTTGTATATCGCACTGATTGAGAAACAGAGTATACCGCTTATAAAGAAACTTATGGCATGTCCCAGCGTATTGCTGTAAACAATATCAAACATTACAAGCTTAACAACACATATCATGGATAATACAAGGCCGTAAACACGGAGTCTCTCCAGCTTCATCACAAATCCTGTAACTATGCAGACTATTGCCACAACAAAGCATCCTATACTTATCATCGCTGCACCCGCTTCCATACTCCGAAGGATTACATACATAAGTATTGTAAACTTCACAGCTGAATAAATGTGCATTGTAACATTCTCTTTATCTGTCAGGAATCTCTTCAGATTCAGACTCGCAACAGCTACAAGCAGCAGCAGTGTGATAAACCACTTGCCAGTATCCATATCCTGTGATATAAGCATCATTCCCAAAAGTATCTGAACCGCATTTGCTATATCAAGCAGAAACATGAACGGCTTTTCTTCCTCACCCGTAATCCAATTCTTTCTGAATGGGGTGAATCTTGCCCCAAACTGAATCGCTGCATATATCGCATAGAGTATAATAAATACTACCATGTAATCCACATCTATACTGTCATTGTAAAGAATCCTGTCGATGATCTGTGCATACTTAAAGAATACTGTGAGAAGCAGGAATACAAAAAGAATAATCTTCTTAGACAGCTTATAATTCTTCATCGCATACATGATATAAAATGCACCGGCAAGTATCGCAAAGCTGAAGAATATATCAAATGCAGCATACCTTCCGAAATGAAGGATCAGATATGGTACAAATGCAGCATATCCGGCCAGCCTGTATATAAACTTATCAGAGATGAATCCATAAATGATACCCACAAATGCCGCAATTCCTATACCTACAAATTTCCCTATACCGTCAATGTTTTCGAGATGAACAGAAAAACACATCATAAGTATTCCGACCCATACAGCATATGCGGCCTTCTCCTTATCCAGAACAAGCTTCCTTGTACGGATTTCAAGAACCACCAGAACAACTGCAGCAAAGATCACATACATAATCCCCTGCATATTCTGATAACGCGAAGAATAGTTATCACCTATCAAAACACGGGCAAAGACTTTTATAAGTCCACAAAAGATAAGCGAATACGCTATTCCCGAAACAAACTTTTCATTCAGGTCATTCTCTTCCGTCCATCCTCTGAAGGCTATAACAAGCATTGCTATAACATCTATAGCAAGAAAGATAACTGCGGTAATGAGTCTTCCGTCATTACGAGTTGCCAGCCTTGAACATCCCGAAACAAGAATTATCAGGGATATTACATGGAACATGTTATTGATCAGACGATTTCTCGTATTCTTTACGCTGAAGAAATAATATGCAAAGTTTCCGATAAGGAAATAAAGAATGAGAACAATAAACCTGAGCAATATATCATCACTGTATGCAGATAAGGTACAAAGCGATGTCCCAAAGACTACTGAAACAGTTATACCTATCTGGCCGATAGCCGAGAACATTCCCGACTCATATCGCTTTGACAGGTATAGTGCAGCTCCTGCCCATATAAGGAGCAGAATATAAAGCATAAAGTCATTGAGAACCTTGAAATATACATCACTTAAGAACAGCGATACAAACACAGCTCCCATTCCGCATCCTGCCAGTGCTTCATACAGACTGTTCTTTCCGGATCTCTCAATCTTTACGATTCCGAAAATAAGAAATGCAGCGCTGATTGCAAACATCATAAACATCTTTGCCGCCTTATCCAAAGACGGAATAAATACTATTGCAAACAGCACAAGACTGATAAAGATAAGTCCCGAAGCTGCGATAGCCATGATCTTCTTACCGAAGAGCTCTTCAGTAGTAACGCCTTCCTTCGGTGCCTCATTGATCTGATTCTTCTCCTTGAACCATGATGCTGCCTCATTGATCCTACCCAGTGATAACGGCTGCTTTTCCGATGCCGGTTTCGTCATTGAAGGCACAGGCTGCGGAATATACTCCTGATTCTGAAATACCGTTGCACCACTGTTCACAGACTGCACAGCCTCTGCTACAGGTGTTGGCGGTACCGTTGTCTCCTCCTGTACCGGCGCGGGCTGCTCTTCAACCGCTTTATGCACGTGTGGTCTTGCTGCTTCCGCATTTCTTCTTATCGCTTCCTCACGGGCATAGTCAAGCTGCGCCTGAAGATAGAACAGATTGTCCTGAATATTCCTGAGTTTATTGTTCAGGATAGGATCCTTTCCGTCTGCTCCCGTTTCTCCGGACGCTCTTATCTCATTGATAATCTCATTTAATTCTTTTTTATCTTCAAATATCCTCAGTTCGATTTCGTCAAGCCGTTCACTTAACATCCCCTGCTTCTCCCCTTTTTACCATAAAAATAGTAGATTCACACATCTAATCCCCAACTGTATGAATCTACTATATATTATCAAATTATTTAAAAAATTTAAAGTATTTATCAGTTAACTACCGATCCGCACTCCGGACAGAACTTACCAAACACCTGTGCTCCGCAAATGTTGCAGAATTTCTTTCCTCCCAAGCCGCCTGTACGGCGTTCTGTCAGTTTTTTATCCTTAGGCCAGCTGATTGTATACTCAAGGTCGATTGAAACCGTCTTATTTGGTTCTGCAAACAGCAGCCACTTAACTTCACCGGTCTCCTCATCCTGTACTCCATCGGAAATGTTTGAGACATCGATAACTATGGCCTTATCCGTCGATACCGGAATCTGATCCTTAACCAGAAGACTAAGTGTGTCGGACGAATTGTTGACTATGCGTATATTCGTCTTACACAGCTGCTTCTTCGTATTCTTAAGGAAAACATCCTGTGTCTTCTTCGGTGACTCAGTACGTACAACCGTAAGTCTTTCATCCTGTCCCAGTGAAAGCAGCAGCGTCTCCGTATCTGCTCCCGCATCCACATAGACGTTTCCGGCAAATGTATCCCTCAGATATACCGCTGCCTCAGCAGGGGGAAGCGGCCATTCTGCCGCAACTATCTCGGCTGTGAGATAGCACTTATCATCCACTGAAGGAATCGCAAGTACATTATACTTTGCATTAACCGTAAAAGACTGGAGCTCAGCGATATTGCCGTCAGTATCACTCAGAACATCTCTGAGATTCGGAAGAATAAATGCAGTCATTGTTTCCTCTTCGGAAACCTCTGCAGTATCCATCTTGACAGTGGCCATATTCATTGCGGCATTCATTGACATTCCCATCAGCGCCATGGATGCTAAATTTTCGGTACCACCGGCCATTGCCGCACTATCCATCATAGCAGCCTTCACACCTCTCATTCCCTTCGGTGGAGCCTTAGGCGGTTCATAGAGTGACAGTTCGATGGTAGACATTTCCGGAAGCTCCTTCGAGCCTGAAGGATTGCCTGTATAAAGCGTAACCTTGATCTGCTTCCAGTCCTCACCCGAAGATTGTCTTATCTGAGCCTTCATGCTTACGGCAAGCGGGCTCTGATCATCCTTATATTCAATCTCGTACTTAGGAACCCAGCTGCACTGATTCTCCTGATACTGAAGAATAAAAGGTGTAGTCATATCTTCATCGGCAGCAAGCTCCGCCATGATGATTGGCTTATCCTCTTCCTCTTTAGCCTTGGCAAACTCATCATTCAGCTTCTTCTGCTTTTCGGTAAGCTCATCCAGCTCCTTATGAAGAGTCAGTATCTGCTCCGGAAGAGCTGCCATTATCTTTTCCTGTTCTTCTATCGTTATGTTTGTCCTGTTGGAGAAATCCCCGTTCTTCTTTCTCAGGTCGAGCATCATGTTGCAGGTCTCGATCTGATAGTTGATCTCAGCAATCTCCTTAGCGATTCTGTCTGTTTCTTTTTCTTCATCATCACCCAGAGCATCCATACCTACTATCTGGATATTGACTGCTCTAACCTTCTCCGGAAATTTAAGTTTAAAGCTGTCGGCTGCCGCACTATTGGTCATGCCCGCAACATATAAAATGTTCCTGCCCGCTTTAAGCTCAACCTCTCCGCACCTTGTGACAGTTGCAGTCCCGCGATAAACCTGTACCTCTGTAACCCTAGTCTTTGCTAACATAGAATACCCCCTCTTCTATTCAAAAACTGTTTAAAAGAATTCTTATTCAAAAAGAATTCCCTTCATACATACCTTCGGTTTTTCATTCTCGTAATCCCAGCTGTGATAAGCTCCGCCTCTGCACCATTTCTTAACATCGCATTTAGCGCAGTCTTCGTTACGCTCGGCAAGCGACGTTCTGTAGATTTGGAACTTGTTATTCCATATATCTGTAAAACGTTCCTCGTATATATTTCCCTGTATCGTTTTCTCATTACGCGGTATATCGAGGCATGCGGTAACATCACCGTTCTCAAGGATACCCGCAACATATATTCCTGCATTGCAGAGGAAGTACCAGTTTCTTACCTCTGCCTCATAATCGAGACCGAGGAAATGTGTACATGAATACGTAACAGGAAGCTTCTGCTCCCTCTTCTCCTTTATAAACTCCATCATCCTTCTGTTGTCCTCAGGTGTGAGAAGCATTTCAGGATGCTCGAGTGCCCTGCCTATAGGTTCTATTCCCGTAAGTCTCCAGGTATCGATATCGACCTTATCAAAGATTTCGAAAAGTGCCGGAAGCTCGGAAATGTTCTCATGATTGACAACCGTCGTGATCATTATCTCCTCTGCCCCATGCTCCTCTATCAGGTAATTGACGCCGCGCATTGCAAGCTCATAGCCTCTCGGGAAGCCTCTGTATCTGTCATGTGTTTCAGGAAGTCCGTCGATACTGATTGAAATACTGAACATTCCCGCATCATGCAGCTTCTTTGCAACATCTCTTGTGATAAGAGTTGCATTACTTGTCATTCCCCATCTGAATCCGAGCTCATGAATGAAATTCACGAGTTCGAAAAAATCCTTATAAAGAAGAGGCTCTCCTCCGGTAACTGCTATAAGCATATTCGTTCCGAAGTTCTCCTTTACCTCTGTCAGTATCTCCTTATATTTTTCCAGCGGAAGTCCGTCGGGAAGATCCTGACTGCAGCCGCTTCCACAGTGGAAACAGAACTCATTGCATTTGAGTGTCAGCTCCAGAAAAAGCTGACGAAGCTTTGGCTCTCTGCAGAGCTTTGCCTGATACTCCGCCAGTGTATCGAGATTAGTTCTTTTGATTTCTGTCCTATCCATTTTTATTTACGTCCCCATATAAACACTAAAAATATCTCCACCATTTACCGCCTCTGGATCTGAGCCCCGGACTTCTTCTTTCCATCATACCGATTGCCGGCATTCTGGTGTTAAGATGTCCGTCAGCATTCGGCATAACATGCCACCTGATAATTGCAATGGCCGCCAGTGCCGACAGAGACAATATGATAATTATCTGAAGCATATCTCCCAGTGAAAAAACAAAATGATATGCGTTTCCGTCCATATCCGTATAGATGGTGATGACATCATCAAGTGCGTAATTCATTCCGGCCTTCAGCTGTTCTTCCCTCAGCTCACCGTTAAATTCATAGGTCACTATACAATCCATGCAGAGATAGCCTTGTCCCTCGTAGGTGGCCGAAAGGCAATGCAGTCCCACAACCACAGCCTGTCTCTTTTCATAATTTGAAGAACACTTATACTTGATAAACTTAAATGTATCCAGGGATATATTTAAAAGTATCAGTGCGATTGCTCCCGTAATTATCAGCGCGATTATCTGACCATCCGTCAGCCTCTTACTGTTCGGGATACCCATATCCTTACTTACTTTATCATACAGCTCTTCGTCTTCTTCCTTTATGGCATCCATATCCGTATAGTAGTTAGACGTATTCTTCGGAAGCAGATTTTCTCCGCATACGAAGCATTCTACGATTCCGTCAGGTATTTGACTGTTGCAATAAGGGCAGATCAAATCTGTGGCCTCCTTCTTAATGACATCATTCCTATTATAGCAAAAATGGTTCAATTCCGTAACCGGATATTGAACCACTTCCGCTCCCATAATACTTTGTATACCTTCTAAGGCTTAGCCTCTTGCCTGACCACAGCCTGTACAATTATTCCCTTCATTCTGAGTTCCGCAATAAGGACATGTCCATGCAGATGACTGCATCTGATTCATGCCGCCCATCTGATTCATTCCCATCTGACCGCCCATCTGGTTCATTCCGCCCATCTGGCCACCCATCTGGTTCATTCCCATCTGACCACCCATCTGGTTCATGCCGCCCATCTGGCCACCCATCTGGTTCATTCCCTGCTGACCGCCCATCTGTGCACCTGTCATAGGATTTCCTGCAAGGCCGTCTGCTGCTGCATTTACTATTCCACCGATAACTCCGCCTGCCATGCCTGCAAGGCCGCCGCCGAGGTTACCCATCTGATTCATAGCATTACCCATCTGGTTCATGTTGTTCATTCCCATCTGATTTCCCATCTGGTTCATGTTATTCATACCCATCTGGTTGCCCATCTGATTCATGCCCATCTGGCCACCCATCTGATTCATGCCCATGTTGTTCATGCCCATCTGACCGCCCATCTGATTCATACCCATGTTGTTCATGCCCATCTGGCCGCCCATCTGATTCATGCCGCCCATCTGGTTCATGCCCATCTGACCGCCCATCTGATTCATGCCCATCTGATTCATGCCGCCTGCCATAGGATTCATACCCATCTGGTTCATTCCCATGCCGCCTGCCATAGACATAAGCGCCTGCTGGATCTGATTAGCCTGCATCTGAAGGTTCTGATAATTTGCATCAAATGTATTCTTAGGTCTGTTCGAATAATCTGAAAGCTCGAACTTGATTTCATCGAAATACTGTGAATTTACGTTTATCTCTACTTCAAATTCATATGAATACTCATACTGCTTCGGATTGTAGCTGACATTCTTTCCCTCAGCATCCTTCTTGTATATCTCTCTCTTATTTTCCTTAACCTCAGTATGCACATTTGATACCTGGTTTAACGGAATGATATCAGGATTCTTTGAACGCCAGTCCCTGTCGCCTGAAACTGCAAAGCATCCCATATTCTGATCGATATAAACCTTAGTATTATTTCCAAGGACCATACTAGGATTAAACTGAGCTACAGACTGCTTGTTCTGCTCTCTATACTCAAGATGTCTTTTTATCTCTTCGAGTGTAGTATGACGTCTGCCGGACATAAACGGTGACAGCTTAGCTGCACAATTCTTACATACATTACCGTCCTCAACCTTACGATTTCCGAGAAGGCTGATCTTCTCATGGCAGATATCACAGTACTTTGTCTCAAAAAGTCCCATATTAATTACCCCCTTCTATGTGAGAAAAATTACGCTTTTTCAAGTCTTTCATCATTATAACCCAAAACAGCTTATCATTATATAATCCAAATGAATGATATTATCTGTCCGCTATAACGATACCCCTTACTCTTGCTTCAATAGCAAGCTCTGTACGATTTGCAAATCCCGTCTTATCAAGCATATGCTGGATGTGTGTTCTGATGGTATTTACAGACACCATCAGCCTGTCAGCGATTTCCTGATTTCCCGCACCGGTCGTAAGCTCTCTCAGTACCATCAGCTCCATATCTGTGAGGTCTGTGCTCTTTACAAAACCAAACTCAAGAACAGGAGTCGTATCAGGATAAATGCTTTCGCCATTGATAGTTCTTCTGAGTACGCTGAGCAGTGGCTCACCCTCAACCTCCTTATACCAGAAGCTTTCAACTCCGATGGACTTTGCTCTCTCGATATAGCTTACCTCCGGCATCGAAGTAACAATGACTATCTTGATTCCCGGATATGATTTCTTGATACGTGCAGCCGCATCCAATCCACTGGTTCCGTCTCCCATAACAACATCCATAATGATAAGATCTATTCCGCCGCGTGCACAGTATGTATCTGCAACCTTGGCTGTATCCAGTGAGTAAACAAGTTCGAAGTCTTCAGCCGACTGAATAAAGCTTTCAAAAAGCTGTCTGGAAATACTCTGATCGTCAACGATCATTACTCTGTTTTTCTTATCCATGATACATTTCTCCTTTAACCTGATTCTTATTTCCTCTCACTATATCTTTATGATTAATTTAAAGATCGGCGCTGATTCTACCTGAAGAACCCCTCCATAATCTTCTACCATACATCGAAGCATATCGAGTCCTCCGGTCAGACGAATTTGCTTATCCGGTGCTTTTCCGTTATTGGTAAATTCCGCAATAAGCGACCCTTTCATCTCACTGATCTTTATATAAAGCTCATCTCCTCCTGCATGACGTATCGTATTTGTAATACATTCATGCATTGCGGTTGAAATAATTCTCTTACGGTCCTGATCCTGCGGAAGTATTCCCTGTACCATGATATTTACTCCGACGTCCTTCGCCGTCTTGAACATCAGTGCATAATCATCATTCTTCTGTGAATCGCTTCCCGAATCGATAAGGTTAATGTTCTTCTTCAGATTGCCAATTATCTCCGTAAGGTTTCCGTCTCCGGTCTTAAGATATCTTTTCGCCTCAAGAAGCGACTGTCCCAGATTATCATGAACCTTTATCTTCATGTTAAGGACTTCCTTCTCGATTGTCACACGAGTGATCGTATCATTCAGGTTTCTCATTCTGTCATTCATACGCTCGAGTCGTTCATTACCCTCTCTGAGCTCAATAGATGCCTTATACATCCCCGTTATATCCGTTGCAAAGAATTCCTTCAGGTTGACCCCGTCAACATTTATCCTTTTTTTATCAATCTTAAATATCTTCCCATTTGGAATCTTCAGAAGCAGTGTCCTGCCCTGATCTATGACCTCACAGCCCGTTCTGACTTCGTTGTTTCTTATGCTCTCCCAGAAGCTGTTTGCATCAAGCAGAGGCTTTCCGGTCACATACTCACACAGTTCCTCCATATTCGGATTGACAAGCACCGGAACACCGTCCTCATTTGAGCACACGATGCCGGCCTCCATATCATCTATGGCTTCCTTGACAGATATGAGTGTGATATTATGCCTGTCCCATCTGATGAAGTTAAATATCCACATTACTGTCAGGCTGAGAACCAGTACCGTAAGCATTATGATCAGCATAACCGGCGTATTGTCGATCAGATATATCAATATCTGTATTCCCCTTGTATCAACCCTGTAATAACTCCTGTATAGCAGGAAGTATTCTGCAAATGTACCGACAAGCAGAAACGCACTGGCAATTATATACCTTTTCTTCGCTCTCTCAATAACGCTCATCGAGAAAAGCACTGCCAGCAGTACTACGAGGAAAAGAACAAAGGTCATGATAAATGTAGCGCCGCCCCTGCCAAGTTCTCCGAAGGTGGTCATGCCATATCACCTCCTAACCCGTATCTGCCGTTTATTTCAATCTTAACGTCCTGCAGATTCTCTATGTTGCGCTCCACAAGTCTCTCAAATTCATCATACATTTTCACCAGCTGTTCGGAAGAAACCTTTCCTGTCGCATTAAACAGCAGTTCGCACTGTGATCCGTAAAGACTGATGTAATCACAGGATTCCTTAAGCGCAAGCTCCAGTTCTCTGATATCAAGCATATCTCCCGACTCCGCCAGAATAAGCATATTGCTCACTCTCTTGATATATACGGTGAGGATACACAGTGCAGCCAGAAGCCTTCTGTCCGGATTCATATCCAGGAAGCCTATCAGACTTTCTATCCTGCACAGCTGCGGATATACCTTTTCATATATCTTGTCGTATATCTTATTTCTTGTAACAAGCTTAAGCTCTTCCTCCTTAAGCTCCTTCTCTCTTACAAGAAGGTCATGCTCTTCGGATAAATGTTCCCTCAGGTCTCTGAGTTCTTCTTCGATCTTTACGATGTCACTCAAATCCTCTATCCAGTATATAAAACCGCCCTTGATCTTTGTGGCTCTTACTATACGTCCGTCAGAGGTAAGATTACCCGTCGCACTCTCGCCTGTTTTGGCAAAGCTGAGCCCTTCCACATTTCCGACGCTGTATATCTTTCTTCCTCTTTCGTCTGTGATCTCCGCAGGAATAGATGTCTTCTCAAAGATTCTGTCGTACTTATAATTACTCCTGATAAGGCCTGTCTGAAGACACGTCTCCCAGAACCATATGATGCATATACAGAAAACATTCGGAATCGTTATAAATCTTCTGAGCTGTAGACGGAAGCCCCATACTGAGATCAGAACATAAATAAGAAGTACTATAAGGGGAACAAAAGTAAAAATGATATGGTATATTTTTTTAACATAGACATACTTACTGATGATCTTATAAATAGCCACGAGAAAAAGGCTGACTGCCCATGAAAGAATAAGATAATACACCACATTATAGGAATAATAGGATTCATTGATACCACCCTTGAACTTAAATACAAGCTGGTGGAAATTGTTTGTGATAACAAAAAGAAACAGGATGATAGAAACAACAAACATCCATTGATTTTTCTTTACTCGGTCGTCCTTACTCATAACTCCGAGACAATCGGCTATGAGATATGAAATAAGCGGGATGAAAATAAGTGGGATATAGTACATGTACCAGAGATAGATCCTGACATTCAGATTGGCATCTCCCATAAATATATAGTACTTAATATCCTTTACGAACCAATGAAAAAGGAGCAGTGCAGAAAGAATCGTAAAAAGAAGTTTGATTCTTTGCGCAACTACTCTTTTCCTGACATTTATGCACCAGGCAGTGATGAGGACCACGTACTCAAGCGCAGAGAAGGGCTGGCCGGTAACCCCATTAAAGATTATCAGCACCAGCCCAACTATAATACATATTATCATCCATCTGATTATTTCAGAATCCGATTTCATACTCTTACTCTTCTCCGACCGGAGGTCCATATACCTCTTCCGGTTCATTGTCCTCAACAGTTATTTCTTCTGTTGTTTCTGTCTGATCATTATTATCATCCGATTCTGTTACAGGATCGGCTTCCTCATCAAACCATTCAGGCGGACCATATACCGTAGGCTCTTCATTAACCTCTGTCGTTATCTCTGTGGTATTGTCATCCGGAGCAGGACCATATACCGCAGGCTGCCTGTTGGAACCGCATGCAGACGCACCGAAAAGTACCGATGCGGCAAGTCCCATTAATGCAATTTTCTTTGGATTCTTCTTCATAGTATCATCCTTCTTTACTGTCTGTCTTTGAAAGGAATGTACTCCCTTTCCTCCATAATACTCTGATATGCAGGTCTTATGATCTTATCGACATTTATCAGTTCCTCAATTCTGTGAGCTGACCATCCTACGATTCTCGCGATTGCGAATATCGGAGTATAAAGCTCAACAGGGATATCCAGCATGTTATAAACAAATCCGCTGTAGAAATCCACATTTGCACTGACACCCTTATATATCTTGCGTCTTCTTCCGATTACTTCAGGTGCGAGCTTCTCGATATTTGAGTAAAGCTTGAAATCCTCCTGTCTATCCTTATCCTTTGCAAGCTTTTCAACAAACTCCTTGAAAACTCTTGCTCTCGGATCGGAGATTGCATATACAGCATGTCCGATACCGTAGATAAGTCCGGCCTTATCAAATGCTTTCTTATCGACTATCTGTGTAAGATAGTAATCCAGCTTCTCCAGATCATCATAATCAGTAACATTCTCTCTGATGTCATCCATCATCTGCATAACCTTAAGGTTTGCACCACCGTGCTTAGGTCCCTTAAGTGATGACAGAGCTGCTGCCATAACAGAATAAGTATCAGAACCGGCACTGGATACAACTCTTGTTGTAAAGGTTGAGTTATTACCGCCGCCATGCTCCATATGAAGCACAAGCGCAGCATCAAGAACCTGTGCCTCCAGCTTTGTATACTGCTTATCAGGTCTCAGCATTCTGAGAAGATTCTCAGCTGCCGAAAGTTCCGGATCAGGTCTGTGAATATACATACTCTCATCACATTCATAATGATTATATGCACAGTAACCGTATACAGCCAGCATAGGGAAAATACTGATAAGTGACAGGCACTGTCTCAGCACGTTCGGAATAGAAAGATCCGATACATTTCCGTCATATGCCGCAAGTGTAAGCACCGACTTTGTCATGGAATTCATAATATCCTGACTTGGTGCCTTCATGATTATATCTCTTGTAAAATTTTTCGGAAGCGTACGCAGCGAACCTAGGATATCCTTAAACTCCTTAAGCTGCTCTGCATTTGGCAGATCTCCGAAAAGAAGAAGGTATGTGATCTCCTCAAAACCGAATCTCTTAAAACCGAAATCCTTTACGAGATCCATAACGTTATAGCCTCTGTACCACAGCTGACCATCACAAGGTACAACCTTTCCGTCGACTATATCAGATGCGATAATCTCTGAGATGTTCGTTACCCCCGTAAGAACACCCTTTCCGTTTTTATCTCTGAGTCCTCTTTTTACACCCAGCTCATCATATAATCCCACGCGAACAGAATCGGCATGTCTGCAGACAGACTCATGCTCTTTTGTGTACTTGATAATGTTTCTTCCGATCTTGATGTTTTCTTCCAATTCTTGCCCTCCTGTTAAAACCTAAATGATTATGCCTCCGCCTACTACTCGTTCACCGTCATATGCAACCAGTGACTGGCCTTTTGTTACTGCACGGACGGGCTGGTCAAAATGTACCTTCACTATACCACTCTCTTCTTTAGTAAGAATCCCGGAAGCCTCCTTCGCGCGATATCTTATCTTTGCCGTGACTCTGAGTTCATCCTTCTCTGCATCACATTTGTTAATAAAATTCCACTCTGCCGCTCTTACCTCATCCGTAAAAAGATCATCATCACTTCCCAGAACCACCGTATTGGTCTCAGGTATTATCTCTATCACATAGAGCGGCTCTGCGGCAGAAATACCGAGTCCTCTTCTCTGACCGATAGTGTAGTGATAATATCCTTTATTCTTACCGAGAACATTACCTTCCTTATCAACGAAGTCTCCTTCACCGATATGTCTGTCCAGTACCTCCTCGATAACTCTCGCATAATTTCCGTCAGGCACAAAACAGATGTCCTGACTGTCCGGCTTATCAGAGTTGATCAGTCCTGCTTCCGAAGCCAGAACCCTCGCCTCATCCTTAGTCATATCTCCAAGCGGAAGATACAGATAGGACAGCTGCTCCTGATTCAGAAAGTACAGTACGTAGGTCTGATCCTTGGATGTATCCACTGACTTCAAAAGACAGTATTCACCGAGCTCCTCATTATATACTACTCTCGCATAATGTCCCGTTACGATCTTCTCACATCCATACTCTTCGGCTCTTTCCTTCAGAGCGCCGAACTTCATATATCTGTTGCAGTCTATACATGGATTAGGAGTTGCTCCGTCAAGATAGGTTCTGACAAATTTATCAATAACCTTTTCCTTGAAGCCCTCCTTAAAGTTTACTACGTAATAAGGGAATCCAAGCCTTACCGCCACCGCCCTGGCATCATCCACATCCTTTACGGAACAGCAGGTCTTCGTGTCCTTCATTCCTGCCTGCTCATTATCGTAAAGCTTCATCGTGATGCCGATGGGTGAATATCCATTTTTTATTACCAAGAGTGCCGCAACCGAGCTGTCAACTCCTCCGCTCATTGCGACAAGCATTTTTCTGTCACTCATATATCGTCTCTTTCATTTCCCGAATTATTATTTATATTCCTTTTGACACCGGATGACATACGGATTGCATTTTGACTTTTGACACTTATGTCATATCTATAATACATGTATCAAATGCATCTTTCGATAGTCCTATTGCAGTAAATTGTCCATTACAGCAACGGTGCTATCATCACCAGCAATGAATCAAACACTTTTCCGACTATCGTCTTTCGTGTATCCTCCAGCGTTATCTCCCTGCATATCCTGAAGGTCTCTCTCATATCCTGTTCAAGCTCGGCTACAGCTCTGTTCTCCGCAAAGAAGAGTCCATCCTCAAAGTGAAGGAACAGGCTTCTGTAATCGAAATTAACTGTACCTACTGTAGCTCTCTGTCCATCAATGAGAAGGCACTTGGAATGTATGAAGCCCGGAGTATATTCATATATCCTTACACCGGCTGCAATAAGGTGTGCATAGCTGGATCTTGTAGCTCTGTATACCATCTTCTTATCCGGAATCCCCGGCGTTACTATCCTGACATCAATGCCCTTCTTGGCCGCAAGGCAGAAGGCCGTTGTCAGCTCATCACTGAGTATAAGATATGGTGTATAAACATATACGAACTTCTCAGCCTGATCAATCATCTCAAGATAGATATTCTCCGAAAGCAGAATGGTGTCGAAGGGTTCGTCACCATATGGCTGTACATAACCGTCTCCACCTATCGTATAAGTATGGCTGCCCATATATTTCTTTACCGAATCCTCTTCAAAGGTTCCCGGTACGATTGCCTCCCACATTTCCATGTACATGAGAGCAAAGGATCTTACCGCCTCACCTTCTACTCTTACACCGGCATCCTTCCAGTGTCCGTACGGACTGTTTATATTTATATATCTGTCACTGAGATTTATACCACCCGTAAAGGCTGTATTTCCATCGATAACCAGCATCTTTCGGTGATCACGGTTATTCATAAAAGGAGAAAAGAACGGAACAACACGGTTAAACTTGATTGCGTGAATGTTCGGACTCAGGCTCTCAAGCTCCTTCGGATATTTCTTCGGAAGATAGGCTATCGACCCGAAATCATCATACATGATGCGGACCTCGACTCCCTTTTCCGCCTTTTCCTTAAGGATATCCAGTATGGTGTTCCACACCACTCCGATCTCTATGGTAAAGTATTCGATAAAGATATATTTCTCTGCACCCTTCAGTGCATTTATCATTGCATCGAAAAGCTCTTTTCCGTCCTTGTAATACTCAACATCCGAATTCTTAAATACGGGATAATTCCCATCATTTAAAATGTACTTCGAAGTAAGAGAAGATCTTCTCTTATCCTTCTCCATCTCAGGCAGAATGCTCTTATCCTGGAAATAATACTTTCTGAATTTATCATCTGCCGCATCAAGTCTTCTCTTGAATTTTCTGCCCGGGCGCTTGTCGCCGTAAAGCATGTAGAAAGGAACTCCGAACACCGGGAAGATAAGAACTATAACGATCCATATGGTCTTATACTCCATCTTCTCGTTCTTTCGGTTAATTATATAAACTATATAAATAATACTCAGAACACGAATGATCGAATCAAATATCTTATTCGATTGAAATATCTGAAGATACAGCATGAGCATCCATGCAATCTGAATTATTATAAATATCAGACTCATAAACACACGGCTGAAAAACAGCTTTTTGTATTTCTTTTCCATCATGTCTCCGTACTACCGCTTAAAACCCTTAATCCCATTAATTCATCAAACTTCTTGCCGGTGATCCGACTAGTTGATATGCCTCAGTTCACTAAGACAGCTCTTCATTCGTGAATCAAACTGCTGAGAGAAATCAGCCTGATGATCATATCCGTCCACATAGAACGATCTGAGCACGGTCTTCATGACTTCCTTCACGTTTTCCTGTGCTCCTGCCCTGAATTCGGCCGCCTTGGCCTTTCGATATCCGGCTATGCCGCTTTCCTCTATACGCTCGGTATCACCGACAATACCTGCGTAGGTCATAAGATCATCATCACTGATGGTCTCAATCCTTCCTGCCTCATTCTCGGCACGTTCTGTTATTTCCCTGACCTTTTTCTGCTCAAACTTTATAAATCTGTGCCACTTCATGACAAATGCCGAGTGGCCCTCCAGATCATCTATACCCAGCCAGTCCCTTACTCTGACCTCGGTACGATCTTCCTTTTCACATTCCCCTATCTGAAGGAAATAATCAAATCCCTTTTCGTTATAAATCCTTCCGAGAGGAAAGAGCCTGCATATAGAAGGCCTGTTTTTATGGATACTGCACCTTTTTTCTTCATTTAAAAATGTGCAGCCCTTGTCCATTTTGAGATGAGGAAGTATTATGGTATCCTTCATCCCCAGCTCCACCTGAAACGAGGTCAAAAGCTCATCAAAGCTTTTCCCCGTAGCGAGCGTCATATTATATATATCGAAGGGATCGAGTACTATGGTATTGCCCATATCACTCTCACAGCATTTCGAGCAGCCAGCACAACCGGCCGTATCGGCCTTTACCATATCGTCTGCTCCGTAAAGCTTCCCGTCGGAAATATCATTTATGTCATCATATCTAAGCAATCCGAACACTCCTTCACTTAGGATAAGTATAAACCTTTCAACATTATATCAAACATAGTTCGTTCAAACAACTTTTATTGTCAGACAAAAGAAAAGCCCCACATTTGAAATGTGAGGCTTTGGAATACACTTCTTAAATTGTAATTCCGGATTATCTTCTTGCTCTTCCCATGATTCTGAGTAATCTGATGAACAGGTTAATGAAGTCAAGGTAAAGCTCAAGAGCTCCGTAAAGACCGATAACCAGCGGATCAAGGTAAGAATTACCTGTCGCAAGCTTCTTGATCTTCTGGATGTCATATGCTGTAAGACCCATGAAAATGATTATTCCAACGATAGTTAAGATATAATCAAATGCTTCTGATCTAAGGAACATATTAACAACGCTGCAAAGGACGATACCAATGAGACCAATTAATAAGATATTTCCAAGCTTTGTAAGATCAAGCTTTGTGAAGTATCCGATTCCTGCCATAAGGCCGAATACTAAAGCTGTCATAAAGAAAGCCTTGGTGATATCTGCTCTGGCATATGCATAGAAGATAACTGATAATGTAAGTCCGTTAACTACCGCATAACCAAAGAAGCAAATTGCTGAAACTGATACGTTGTTCTTCTTCATTGCTGCCTGTGCTGCAAAAACAAGTGCAAGCTCAGCGATAAAGCAAACAATGATCTTAACTACAAGTGTACTTGGATCTCCTCCGAAAAGGAAATTTGAGTTAAATGCAACGAGTGATGAAATACCTGTTACAAGAAGTGCTAAAAACATAAACAGAAAGCTCTTTATAAGTACATCATTAACATCTACGTTGCTTACAGGCATAGCTACAGCTGCTCTGATGCTTGCAGGATTCTGATAGTATGCACCGCCGTATGGGCTTCCGCCATTCTGTCCGCCGTATGGATTTGTACCATATGGGCTCTGCTGTCCGCCGTATGGACTCTGTCCACCGTAAGGATTCTGCTGTCCGCCATAAGGATTCTGTCCACCGTATGGGCTCTGTGATTGATTCTGTGCACCGTTAAGATTTACATCTTCACTGCTCTTGTTCAGACTGTACTTGTTGCCAGTTTCTGAACTTGTGGTCTGATAATAATCATTGCTGTTATAATCATTATCCATGTTATAAAAACCTCCTTTAAATAATCAACTTTTAAACCTTCAATTTTAAAAGACATAATATCATGTTATTGCGAATTTTTCAATATATCCCGCATAATATTTCAAACATTTTTAATAGTTTGCTTCTTAGTGATGGAAAAGTCTGATTCCCGTAAATGCCATAGCGATATTGTACTTATCGCATGTTTCGATAACATTATCGTCTCTGATAGATCCGCCAGGCTGAGCGATATACTGAACACCGCTTCTGTGAGCTCTCTCTACATTATCACCGAATGGGAAGAATGCATCCGATCCGAGAGCAACACCTGTATTCTGAGCAAGCCATGCCTTACGCTCCTCACGTGTGAATACTGCAGGCTTCTCTGTGAAGAACTTCTGCCACTCACCCTCACCGATAACATCCTCATAATCATCGCTGATGTAAACATCGATAGTATTATCTCTGTCTGCACGTCTGATATCAGCCTTGAAAGGAAGGTTGAGAACCTGTGGAGCCTGACGAAGGAACCACTTATCAGCCTTGTCACCTGCAAGTCTTGTACAGTGAACTCTTGACTGCTGTCCTGCACCGATACCGATAGCCTGTCCGCCCTTTACATAGCAAACAGAATTTGACTGTGTATACTTAAGTGTGATCATTGCGATAGCAAGATCGATCTTAGCTGACTCAGGGATTTCCTTGTTAGCTGTAACTACATTATCGAAGAAATGCTCGTCGATGTTAAGCTCATTTCTTCCCTGCTCAAATGTAACACCGTAAACATCTTTCTGCTCAAGCGGAGCAGGTACATAATCAGGATCGATCTGGATAACACAGTAGTTACCGTTCTTCTTAGCCTTGAGGATCTCAAGTGCTTCGTCTGTGTAACCCGGAGCGATGATTCCGTCTGAAACCTCTCTCTTTACAAGCTTTGCTGTATCAGCATCACATACATCCGAAAGTGAAATAAAATCTCCGAATGATGACATTCTGTCGGCACCTCTTGCTCTTGCATAAGCTGATGCAAGTGCTGAAAGCTCGCCCATATCATCTACCCAGTAAATCTTCTTCTCAATATCTGTAAGCGGTGTACCTACTGCAGCACCTGCAGGAGAAACATGCTTAAAGCTTGTAGCTGCAGGAAGGCCTGTTGCCTTCTTAAGCTCCTTTACAAGCTGCCAGCCGTTGAATGCATCAAGAAGATTGATAAATCCCGGCTTACCGTTTACTACTGTAAAAGGAAGCTCACCGTCACCCTTCATGAAAACTCTTGAAGGCTTTTGATTTGGGTTACATCCGTACTTTAATTCTAACTCTTTCATTTTGTACTCCTCACTTTTCTATTTGTCTTGTTCTGATTTATGACTTGTTCTGACTTATTCTTACCGAACCTTATTTTCTACTGATTCTTGTTTACAATCTTTGTCTCGTACTTTCCTGTCTCAATATCGATGAAACGTGTGAAAAGTGAAACCTTGTTATCCTCGTTGATTGCCTTCCAAACGATATCTGTGAACTCATCAAGATCATTTGTAGGGATTGTTACAGGTGTAGGCTCACCCTCGTAGCTTGGAAGCGGATTTCCGTCACCCATATATGTATGGATGAAATGTCCTTCTCCTGCAAACGGATTATCGTATCCGAATGTGAATCTGAGGCACTGATCAGGATCACCGTTGTTTGACTTAAGGATTGACATCTCATATGTATAGTCGCCCTCGATATGGAGAACACCTGATATTCTCGGTGTATAGTTTGGACCATCCGGCTCAAACTCACGATTTCTGAGTGACTCTTCAAATGTATCACCCTGCTCCATATTTTCGAAAATTGTATCTGTCTGATCACCGTTAGTTACGATAGTATCTGTACCGCGAACTCTAACAGGTGCATAAATGATAAGGCTTGGATCCTCAAGCTTAGCAGGATCAAATGCCTCTGTTCTGATTCCTTCGCCTTCTGTTACGAATACTCTGTTTCTGCTGTTCTCTGAACGGCCCATGATAAAGTAAGCAATAGCTGCCTTCTTTCCGTCCGGAGTCTTACCGATCACGATTCCTCTTCCCGGATAAGTAGTTGCTGAAAGTTCTGCTGCAAGATCAAGTCTTTTCATGTTCATCCTCCTATAAAACATTAATGATATTAAGCTGCTAAGGCAGCTTAATGATGCGGTCTCGCCAAAGTCACATATCTGCTTTCAGCAGATATGCAGTAGATAACACATATCGCTCGTTTGCATAAATGCACGAGCGTATGTATTATCTACTACATGTGCTGCGCACTTGTGACATTGGCTCAACCAAACACAAAGTAAGCCGCCTGGGCTCTAAACCCAGACGGCCGGTTAATCAATCGATCTGTCATGCTCCCCGTGGTAAACTCCACTTAAATCCGTCAGTCACATGACAATATTCAGTTTACATTTCAACTAACTTAAAGTCAAGTAGGATTATTACTGATTATTGTTTGGATCGTATGAATCCTGCTGTGCCTGATCATACACCTGATCATATGCCTGCTGTCCGTACTGCTGTGCCTGATCGTATGTCTGCTGTCCGTACTGCTGTGCCTGATCGTATGCCTGCTGTCCGTACTGCTGTGCCTGATCGTATGCCTGCTGTCCGTACTGCTGACCTGCATCAGCTGCCTGCTGTCCGTACTGCTGTGCCTGATCATATGTCTGCTGTCCAAACTGCTGTGCCTGATCATATGCCTGCTGTCCAAACTGCTGTGCCTGATCATATGCCTGCTGTCCAAACTGCTGTGCCTGATCAAATCCCGGCTGTCCTCCGAAATCAGGAGCAGGACCTGTTGGAGCAGGACCGTCGAAACCACCGTTTGGTCCTTCAGCCTTCTTATTTCCAAGCTTCTTAATAAGAATGATAGCTACAATTATAAGAGCTATAGCTACAAGACCAATAATGATCCACTTTATGATCGCACCAAGTGCTGAGAGACTGAATTCAACATGAATGTTCTGTCCTGCCGGCATTGAAAGAAGATCCCATGTAAGAGTCTTGCCACCGTCTGATGTGCTTGTAGCATTATGATTCTTTGGCTTGTTCGGAAGCTTGATAACGATCTGCATGTATCCGCCGTACTGCTCGAAGTACTGCTTATACTGCTCCATCTCGTTTGTATCCTCGTCGCCGAGAACCTTCCAGTCGATAACATAATTCTTGCCGTCCTTAGTAACACTAAGTCCGTCCTCTTCCATTTCAGTTACATCGCCTGTGCCCTGCATAGCCTCTGCAACCTTATCGAGCTCAACGCCCTTCTTTGTACACTTGAAGCCTAAGTAGTTATCCTCATTATATAACTCACATTCCCAACCCTGTTCTCTGAGTTCGTCCATCTGAGGATCCATTTCGGAAGTATCTACTTCCTCATCTTCCATGTTCATTACAGCGTAAAGCATGGAAATGTCAGCCTTACCGTCACTCTTGATGTCCATAGTGGTATCAAATCTCATACAGCCTGAAAGACCGATGATAAAGATCACACAAAGGACAGTTAACAATACTCTCTTCATTTTTACCTCCTGCAATCATATAAATTAACAAAACCATGATTATAATACTATATATACGATAATCACACAATCATATTTTCGGATGATAAATTATTCCCAAACACAATATGATGTGGTTTAGAGTTTCATCTCACGGATCAGGTCAGCCTTCACTTTCTCTGTGGTAAATGCAGCCCCGACCGCATTTCTTAGAACTGTCTTTCTATGTTCATCCGTAAATCCGAAGTACTTTTCCAGATAATCGAACTCATCCGCAAGCGTTATATTCTCAATTCCCATATCGTCTGTATTAACCGTCACTACTATACCTTTATCCAGATAATCCATAAGTGGATAATCCTTCATATTCTGAACCGCCTTTGTCATACGGTTGCTGGTCGGGCACATTTCAAGAGGAATCTTCTTTTCACGTACCAGTTCCACGACCTCAGGATCCTCATTAATCCTTACGCCGTGACCTATTCTTGCCGCGCCGTACTCTATTGCGAGCTTCACGCTGTCGGCCCCTGCCGCTTCTCCCGCATGGATAGTGAACGGAACACCGGCTGATGCTGCCTCCCTGAACAGCTCCTCATAATCCGATGTAGGGTAAAGTGCCTCCGCGCCGGCGAGGTCAATCGCCACAACTCCGCCGTCTTTTACGAGATACTTCTTCGCAAGTTCGAGTGTTTCCTTATTCCCTTCCGCAGAATCGTCTCCTCTCATGCAGCAGAGGATAAGATTACATTTCAGATCCGTCTTCTTCATTCCGTCAAGTGCCGCAAGAACGACCTTCTCCTGCGTCAGTCCCTTTCTCATATGAAGCTGCGGTGCAAAACGTATCTCTGCATAGATAACGCCCTGCGCCTGCACATTATCAGCAACAAGTCTCACTGCTTCGCTGATTCCCTTCTCAGTCTGCATAAGCGCAAGCGGCAGTCCGAAGCAATTCAGAAAATCATTCAGGCTCTCACATTCCTCCGGAACATACAGGTGCCTGCCCAGCTCCTCATCATCCTGTGACGGAAGTGTAATCCCCTGAAGCTCTCCAAGATTCTTTGCTATTTCTACCGTTATCGATCCATCCAAATGCATATGCAGATCAATATATTTTTCTGCCATATCTTCCACCAATCATCTACCGTAGCCGGTTCGTCATTGTGTACTGACGAACCGGCCATGATTATGAATCATTTTCATTTATTGCTAACACTGTAATAGTATAAAAAAATGCCAGATGAATCAACAACGCAATAATCTCATACGGAATTACTTTTCTCATCAAAGTTTTATTCAATCCACCGAACGATGAAATAATGCTCATCTGGTATTTATAAGTCAGATTGTAAATGTAAAAATCACCTAAATGAAATTTTATTCTCGGGGCAATATAAAGCCAGAGAATAAACAGCGCTCCGACATATATAAAGAAGTTCCTGATCACATACATGAGAAAGACCGCATCCATACAAAGTCTCAGATATACCAGAAACAAAGATACAAGTCTAAGTGTTGAATTCAGATAGAGTCTCTCGCCGTATAATGCATGATATATCACAAGTATGGTTCCTGCCCATAAGGTAAAGATAAAGATCACAACACATGCTATGCTTACCAGTTTTGAGAATAACATTGAGGCCTTATTATGCCCCATAAACATTTCAACTTCATATATTCTTCCTTCAAAATAGTCATACATCAGAACATATATCAGCAGTACTGCTACAACAATCGCCGGTATCATATGCCATTCAAAGGCGTATCTGTATATTTCTCCCCTATAATCGCACCCATCCCGATATATAACCTTAAAAAAAGATGTAAGAAATGCGAGCCCTGGCAGGAATATAAGCATGATCACATTAAGCGGTCTGCATAATATTCTGTATAAATTTGATCTTATAAGTTTATTCATAGGCTCTTATTGTTTTTATGTAATACTCCTCGAAGTCGGCTATCTTCTTCGTTTCCATATCCTTCTCAATTTCAGTTTTAGGTTCATCAAGAAATACTTCACCATTCTTGATAAAAACATAATCCGTAACGAGCTTATCGAGTTCTCCGAGTATATGAGATGAAACCATTATGGTTACTCCACGTTTTTTGTTTATTTCAAGCAGTACATTTCTTATCTCAACAATCCCTTCGGGATCAAGACCATTCATCGGTTCATCGAGTATCAATACATCAGGACCGTTAATCACTGCCATCGCTATACCAAGTCTCTGCTTCATTCCCATCGAGAACTTCCTTACTTTCTTCTTACCTGTATCGGCCAATCCAACCATTTGAAGAATCTCATTAATCCTGTCATCATCCCTTTTCCCTGCAAGTATTTGCATGAATTTCAGATTCTGATAAGCTGTCATACTCTGATCGACATAAGGCATTTCTATAAGCGTTCCAAAGCTTATATCCTTCTCTTTCGGATTTTTCATGCCATCAATGTATATCGTACCCTCTGACGGCGTTATGAGGTTTAGAATAATCTTAAAGAGCGTGGTTTTTCCAGCGCCGTTAGGACCCACTATCCCGTATATCTTTCCCTTATCAATCTCCAGATTACAATCACTGAGAGCTATATGATTCTTATATTTTTTTGAAACATTTTCCAATTTGATAATCTTCTGCTCTGCCAAATGTATCGTACCTCCATACCTTTAATCTAAGTCGATTCATCCTATCTCTGTTCCTTCAGGTATGTATTAACCCTATTCTCCATAAGTTCAACTGTCGTATCGAGGTCATGCTCATCATTAAAATATGCAGCAGCCTCATCGTATAAGATTTCTTCAAGATAAAAATTCAAATCAATATATTTATCTGTATGTTCTATAAGATTGTCATAATACTTAATATACTCAGTATCGACTATTTCTTCTAGTGCCTTAATTTCGTTTCCATAAGCATCTGTAAAGTCTTCCTTTGCTGTAAGACGCACCTTCAAAGCTTCATATGAATCCTTCCTTGTAGGTATCACATCTCCATCCTCTGCAGCTATTTGTGCCTGATGCTCCTCCGTAAGAAAAATTCTGATAAATTCCCACGCTATATCCTTATTCTTTGAATTTGCATTCATACAGATCTCTTTAGTCGGTCTGAAGAAGCATCCTGCGCCCGGATACCCGCAAAAGCATATATCATCACCAAAGATTTTCTCAATGCGTTTCATGCTTCCCAAAGTAGGACTAGTCAAAAATAGAGCCTCTCCATTCTTGTAAGCATTTATAAAATCGCTTTCCGTCAATTCAGACATATCAAATTCCATTGTGTCTATGCCTTCGTCATAACATAATTTCATAAGATTTTTGATTTCAGGAATTTCGAAATCACATTTTGCTTTATCATAATCTATGCAATACCTTAAAGACAATTCTGAGAAAGCAACAAACATATCCATTCTTGGAAGATTCGGATATGTAAGAGCCACATTTTCACCCGCATTACCTATATATCCTGCAAATTCATCATAACTACAATTATAATCCGATAGATATTCATTTTTTCTTGTCACTAACGTCTCAATGGTGAATGAATCCGTAACCATATAGGTCGCTCCATTATAATCTATGGCATTTACATATGAATCTATAAGGTCGCTTTTTTTTATTTCTTCATCATTCTCAATATATGTGTTTAAATTTTCACACATTCCCTTAATTCTCAGGTTATCTAACGATTGATACCCTCCCAGACAAAATACATCAGGCCCCCTCCCATCTGTCAATTCAAGGTTAAATCTTGCAGCGCCGTTCTTATCAATCCCGTAGTCAACTATTTCAACAAAATACTTATCACTATTTTTATTAAAATCAACAACAGTCTGTGACAATTGCGAACTATCTCCAAAACATCCTAATGTAATAATTGTCTTCTTTTCAAAAACGTTTTCATTCGCGCGAGAATATTTTCTTATAATACATTTTCCCTTTTCGGATACTACCAACGCAAATTCCTGCTCTCCCGTATTTATTAGATTGTTTGATTCCATTTGAGTCACATATGAGCAGTTATAATCAAATTCCTTCTGTAATTTTCCTGATTTTACGATATACAGACCATCATCCATTCTGATACATGCATCATATTTATTCGTATCAAGCATTACTTTACCGTCCGCAGGCTCTTTGCTCAATTTCATTTCCTTTTTTATTTTCATCTGATTTATATCTATACTACACAGCCAATAATCAGCCGCTCCTATGTAACTATCATCACCTTTCTGTATAATTGCTCGTATTATTTCTGAATTTCCTACAGCTATACTTATAATTCTATCTTCACCATCAATTCTACCAAGAAATCGCAGATTTTTGTCATATACTTGTATATCTGTGGAGTTTGAAAAGTAAATCCTGCCCTCATCATCCGCTATAAGTCTATTAAAACCATACTCATCTACACCTTCGAGCAATACCCGTTCGGACTCCGATCCGTCTTCCTCTATAACGACAATATAATAAATATCACCCTCATCTTCAGTTATTGCTATAATCTTATCTTTTACTATCAGAGTTCTTATCCTTTCCTTGTCACCAAGCTTCAGTGAGATCGTTCTGTTTTCATTACTTGCCGAATCATATATATTCAGATAGGTTTTGTCTTCCTGTGCAGTCACTATGTAATAATTCTTATCAAAATAAGAACATATAACCTTACCTTCGACAGACGGAATATCAATATCCTGATACACATATGCATACTCGTGATTATCCATAGCAGTCGCTAATTCATTGTCCTTTGTGCAAGCCGTAAATGCTGTAATCATCAATAGCATACAGAACAACAGTCTACTAATTATGCAATATTTTCTTATATTTCTAATCATCGTTCAGTCCTTTTTTGTTTTAATCAATATATATATTATCGCCAGTTTTAACAATGCACATATCAAAGGCTCCGCATATAATTCAAAATTATTTAAGGCATATTCCTGGTCACCATATTTTATCGCAAGTTCTGGTATGCTCAACATACTGAACACAGAAGAAAAACTCGTAAAAAACTTTTCTAATGTTTCGTTAGCGTTGCCTTCAATAAGAATCATAGATATAAACATAAATACCAGTTCAAACACACAAGCTGCAACGATACCTTTCTTTTCGCTTTTAAACAAATAGGATAACATAACCATTTCCACTGAAATAGCTATAAAATGAAAGAGTCCTTCAATATGCAGCAGTACAAGATACTTCATAGGCTGTGCCGAAGCGTGATTAAATAAAGCCACTCCTTCTCCCTGTATTCCGTTAACAAATGTCAAGATAAAAAACATAATGATAACTGGCAACATAAGGATTAACGGTACGGATGTAGCCGCAATGCTTAATCCTAAAAACGGTTTCCTTTTGTCTCTATATTGATTAAACTGATTTACAATCATCCCATTTTTGAAAAAATTATTCATCGCTATACCAATTAGAAGAACATTTGCCGCAGCATAATAAAAGGCTTTAAACCCATTAACATATATAGCCGACGGTGTAGATTCAAACGATGTATAATCATTGATCATTCCCTGAAAAGCCAAAAATATCGATAACACTATTGAAAAGCAAAAAAACAACTTATTGTGAAAAAAATAATAGAGATCACTTTTAATTATATTTTTCATATTTCAGTCTAACCCTTTTTGATTATAAGATATCACTTCCCCTCGTACGCAGGGGGAGAAATCCTTATTACTATATCTATAATAAACTTTTATTTTGAATTAATAGTTAAAAATTATATTCGCAACTGTGGCTACTACCATTTACTAATTTATGTACTCCTGCCCAAGCTTTTACAACAGTTTTTGACACGGATGAATAACTAGATTTACAATATGAAAGTGTACAAGTAGCTGTCCATCCTCCTTTAAGTTCCTTAGTTTCTCTTTCAGATAATTTTTGCATTATATTGACCTCCCTACTATTTTATACTTATATATATTAATTTGCATCAGTATAATAATATAATCTACAAATGTCGTACGCCCTAATGCAGATATATTTTTCATTTCAAAGCTCAAATATCTCATCACAAAATTCCATAACCGCTCCTCTATGAGTAATTATTATAAATGTAGTATCGCACGATAAATCCTTAATCATATGGTTTATCTTTTCTTCAAGCGCCATATCAAGATTACTAGTCACCTCGTCCATTATAATAATCTTCTTTTTACTGATCATAGCTCTTGCAATTGCAATTCTCTGTCGTTCACCACCTGACAGATTTCTCCCCCCTTCGGTTATCAATGTTTTATAACCATACGGAAGTCTGGAAACAAATTCAGTGAGTCCACATTCTTCAACTATTTTTTCAATACTCTCTTTATCTATATCCGGATTACCTAATGTCAAATTGTTATATAAGGAATCCTCAAAAAGAAAAACATCCTGTGATATATAAGCTATTCCTTTTCTTATTACATTGACCGGATACTCATTCATATTTTTTCCATCTATACTAATAATCCCTTTCTCCGGAGTATAAAACCCCATAATCAACTTTGCCAAAGTGGTTTTTCCCGAGCCGCTTTCTCCAACTATCGCCATCTTGGTTCCTTTTCGAATCTTAAGATTAAAATTTTCTAATATCGAATCATCATATCCATATCTAAATGTAACATTTTTTAATTCTATATCCCCATCAGGTAAAATCTTCACACTTTTAGTTTTTTCTTCCTCTATATCCATGACATCCGCTAATCTATCAGCCGCTATAATCGCCGTTTCAACATCTGGCTGAAAAGTGATAATCCCTGATATCGGACCCATAAAATAATCAAGCATATAGTAAAATGTAAATATATCAGCCATCGTAAGGATTCCTCTTAAGTATTGCTTATACCCTATTCCAATTACGATGACTATGCCTGCTGATGCAACAAAGGAAGCAAGAACATTCTGCATATTAATAACTCTCGCCCCCATCATCATCTTGTCTGTAAGCCTGTCATACATGCTATGCATTTTTTCAATATTTCTATCTTCAAGATTAAATGCCTTTATGGTCTGTATTCCATCAACAGATTCTTTTAATGATGATGTTACAATTGCCTCCGCAGCCATTACATCATTTTTTGTCTTTTTTATCTTGTCTTTAAAATTAATTACAATGACGATATACAGAGAAACTGTTGTTGCCGCAGCCAAAAACATTACACGATTCAGTCTTATTAATACTACTCCACTTATAACTACCATTCCTGCATCCAATATAGCTGACAGTACAACCGAAGAGACTGCATAACGAATCTCGCCAGTATCATAAAACCTTGATATAAAATCACCAGTTTTTCGCACATCAAAGGCTTCTATTTTCAATTTTATAAAATGTCTATAATATCCCAACGTTATAGACATATCTATCCTTTTCGTAATTCTGGTAAGAATATTACATCGAATCATCTCTACCAATATTCTAAACAAATATAAAAGAATAAGAGCGATACACAATTTCTCAATTCCGTTCGAAACAACATATCCACCTATATAAAAAACATTATATGAATCAGACAGGATGAACCTAAACAGATATGCACCAGCCAAATTAATTAGCAATATAATAACCGCACCAAGAAAAACTAAAATCATAGAAATCTTTTGTTTCCATATTTCACCAAAATATTTCCTGATATTATTTTCTCTTTCATCTCTCTCAATAAAACCTTCTCCTTTTTCAAAGGTTATTAATTGTCCAAGCCATACATTTTCCAGTTCGTTCAGAGGCATCTTACATACCCCCCTCTTAGCTGGATTGCCTACAATTGCAAATCTACTATTCAATGAATACAATACAATAAAATGTTCATATATCCCTTCAGATAATACGCGTATCACAACTGGAAACTGGACTTTTCCAGCTTTTACTTCCTCTATCAATTCTCGAAAACCACACCCATATGCCTCAGCCAAAAGTCCAATCTTACTTGCTCCCATAATAAGCCCATAAATACTCGCACCTTCAGAACCAACCTTAATCAGATTCCTACATGTTTCAAGCTTTAAACCAGCTCCATAGTATTCAGCTATCATTGATAAACAAGCCGCTCCACAATCTCTTTCATCATGCTGAATAGTAAATGGCCTTTTCTTTTTTGTTTTCATATTTCAGTTTTCTTATTCCTTCTCCAAAGTATAAATATATTTTTTTAGTATATTACAGCATCATGCCTATATATATACCTAATGAGTGAACAACATAGTTTTCTTGTAAACGACATATTTAATCCAAAAACCATATTATAATCATAGCCGGTTCGTCATTGTGTACTGACGAACCGGCCATGATTATGAATCATTTTCATTTATTGCTAACACTGTTATAATATATCACAAGTATCTATACCATTTTACGCGCCAGTTCGAGATCGATAGTATCAAATATAGTAATACTTCCACCGTAACTGTTTATCGCTTCTTCTATCTTAGAGAAGAACTCTCTTCTCATATTTTCCTCCATCGCAATATGATCCGAATAAGTACCGAGCAGTGCCGTGTACTCTGTTGCCGAGAATACTCTCTCTCTGTGGAACAGAGAATACTTTATATCAGAAAAACCATATTTATCCGGAATCATCGCAATCTCTTCTGCCTGTTCCTCCGTAAATTCAAGCTGCTTCTGCTGCTTCCTGTTATGGAACTTGCAGTAATATTCTTCATATAATTTATCTATCTCGTCTGACAGTTCCGGATTCTTCAGATCTCTGTTCGGGCGATTTGCAAATCTTGCAAATGTACCGCCGTTCTTAAGGAGTCTGAACACCTTCGGATATCCCATTTCCTCCGGAACCCAGTGAAATGCCGTCGCAGAAAATATCAGATCGTAAGCATTTTCCTCAAGCTCTGCATCCTCAAACTTACCTGTTACCACAGAGAACTTCGGATATTTCGCGAATTTATCCTTAAGAAGCTCAGCAAATCTCTCCCCGTATTCCACCGAAACAAGTGAGCATCCCGTACTGAGAACCGGTTCGGTTGCCTGTCCGCTCCCGCTTCCCACCTCGATAACGGAACTGTCTTCTCCAATCGGGCAGTAATCGAATATCTCCTGATATAATTCCTTTACATATCCCGGTCTCATTTTATCGTATCCCGAAGCGACTGTATCGAACGTCCACTCCAGGCCTTTTATCATTGCCATATCAACCCTCATCTTCCAATATTTGCAGTGCTTCTTTATAGTCCTGTCCAAGGATTTCCTGCACTTTTTCAAATTCATATTTCTCATGCAGCCTTGCCTGGATTTTCAGAAATTCCTTCTTTCCATACTTCCTTATATATAGAGACTGCGCTTTCGCGGCATTTGCTCCGTCATTTGAAGATACATAGAAGCCCTTTTCACAGATCTCAAGCTCACTACATTCGTAACATCCGTCTATATTCTTTTCATTACAGCACTTTACATTAGGGCATATTCTGCCTTCGAAATATATGGCAAAGGAACAGGTATTAAAATCTGTTCTGCAGCCCCCGCACCACTCACCCAGGAAACAATGGTTACAGGATAATCCGCATATAGCGACAGGATCAACACCCTTTCTTGCCATCTTACAAAGCCGATCCTTGATTCGCTGCATTGCTTCAATGTGCATGATCCAGTGACGCGAAAAAGGCATCTGAATAAGACCTTTAACATCCTTGCCACACCAATAGTCAATCAGCCAGAATGCATTTTCATCCTCACTGACACATTTACTTTCTATTAGTTTCTGCTTGATATCTTCACTATACTTTCTTTTTAAATCTTTGTATTGCAATTGTAAAAGAATCTTATCACTTGATTCTTTTACAGCCTTTGCATATAGATAGAGTTCCTGCACATTCAGCTTCTTCGAAAACTCTGCAATCTCTTCGCCTTCGAGTTCATTTCCTGTTGTGATGATCGGAGCCCCAATCTTCTTAAGAAACTTCTCACTAAACAGTATCTGCTCATCCCCTGCGATCATCTCATGAGCTACGATGTCTTCTATCCTGAAGATATGCCAAATGGAATATGCAAGGGTTTTGCTGTGATATCCTTTTGCTCCCGCAAACGGCAGCTTAAAAAACGCATTCTCGGGATAGCCTTCCACTATCCAGGTTATCTGCTGAAACAATTCTCCCCTAAATTCGATCAATTTCTCAATGGCTTCGCCAAAAGTAGCTTCTTTTGACAATAGCTTCTGTATTTCTTTATTCTTCTCCGACCAATCCTTATTCATTTTACCCCCCTCGTATCTACATTAAATGTCTCCACTTTTATCTAATATCCGTGAAAGCAGTGCCACCGTCTCCACATGCCCCGAATGTGAGAACATATCACACACAGAATACTTATTAAGTGTGTAACCCCCTTCTTCAGAAAGTATCTTTATATCTCTGGCGAGTGTAGCCGGATCACAGGATACATAAACTATCCTCTCAGGCTTCATGCTGATAAGTGTATCCAGCAGCTTTCCGTCACATCCCTTACGCGGCGGATCCACAACTACTACGTCCGCATGGCTTCCGTCTCCTCCCGACGAATAAATATCCGTAACAACATCCTCCGCTTTACCCACGAAGAAGTCTGTATTTGTAATCTGGTTAAGCTCCGCATTTCCCCTGGCATCTTCTATAGCCTGGGGAACGATCTCGACTCCGTAAACCTTCTTCGCTTTCTTTGAAAGGAAGAGGCTGATGGTTCCGATTCCGCAATACATATCCCATACAGTTTCCTCACCTGTTAGGCCTGCATACTCGAGAGCCTTGCCGTAAAGTCTTCCTGTCTGATAAGGGTTCACCTGGAAGAAGCTCTCAACGGAGATTCTGAATCTTACATCTCCTATATAATCATATATGAAGTCTCTTCCGAAGATTCTCTTCGATTCAAAGCCTATTATCCTGTTTGTATTTTCTTTATTGATATTCAGCATTACTGATGTGAGATAGAGTGTTTTCTTCTCCCCGTCCGCCGCACACGCCTCTTCTTCATACTTCTGTACGGCTTCTTCAAGTCCCTTGACCAGCTGAGCCTTCTCCGGCACATCGTCACCGTTTATGACAAGTGCCACCATCAGCTCACCTGTGGTGAAACCTATCCTTGTTATAAGATGCCTGAGAAGTCCTGTGCCCTTCTCCTCATCATACACACTGATCTTATTCTTATTGATATAATCCTTTACAACATCGATGATATACTTATTCACCCCATGTCCTGTCATACAGTCTTCGATAGGAATAATGGAATGAGTCCTCTGGGCATAGAAACCGAGAACTGCATTTCCATCCCTATCCTTACCTATCGGAAACTGCATCTTGTTCCTGAATCTGAAAGGATTATCCTCCATTCCAAGCACTTCCTCACAGAGTTCGGATGCATTCTCTATCCCGCCGATTCTCTTAAGGCAATTCTCAACCTTATTTCTTTTAAGTCTCAGCTGAGCATTGTAATTAACATGCTGGAGGGTACATCCTCCGCATTGTCTCGCAACCTCACAAGGTGCTTCGACTCTGTCCTCCGACGGCTTGATCAGCTGCATCAGCCTTCCGAATGCGTAGCTCTTCTTCACCTTGATGATCTTGATCTCAGCCGTATCTCCCGGCGCAGTATCCTTGACAAAAACAGCCATACCGTCAACATGGCCGATTCCCGCACCGTCATCCGACATATCTTCTATTTCAATTTCATAAATATCATTCTTCTGCATAATCTGCTCTCTTCCGTTCCTGTTAATGCGTGCAATTACTGTGACATACGGATTGCTTCGTTTCTTACTAAACTTTCGCAATCCTTGAAACACGTTTTGACTTGTGACATTTATGTCACATTATACTATAAACGCAAAAGGCCGACCACATTTAAGTGATCGGCCTCTTGTTGTTGATCATTGCTGATCGGTCACATCCTAACTATCAATACGTTCGTGAATATAATCCTTAACCTCATCCTTCTCCATACCCAGACTGATGGCAAGCTCACCATAAAGGCTATCTTCTGCTATATGGAAATACTTGGAATCGGACGATGTAACCTTTTTGCCCTCTGCAATTCGGGCGTTCATTCTTCCATAAATTGTTTTGATTATACCTACGAGTACTTCGGGATCGCATGAAAGAATCGCTTCCTTATACTCCAATTCCCTTCGTTTTTCTTCCTTGATGGTCAGTCCATCAATATCCTTAATGCTTTCGACGAAGCTCTCTGCCTCATCCTTAGTCATTACAGGTCTCATTACAACTCTGGTGTTGTCTATCGGTGTATAAAGCGAACTATCTCTGATGTAGCAAGGTGTCATGGTATAAAAAAGCTTATCCTTAGATACTCCCGGAAGATCCATAGGTCCAATCTCAGTAACCTTACAAACTCCGTTACTGCCGTACACTACGTAATCTCCTACCGAAAACATTTCTCACACTCCTTACTCGTTCATCCTCTTTAAAAAGCCTGCCATGTATAATAATACCATTTTAAAGGCTTATTCGTAAGGCCAAAAAATATTTTCGTAAAAAGCTAACATATAAAACTTAAATTTTTTGTACAAAATGTGAACGGATTTTTTAACCCCCGTTAAATGTGCTGCTAATTCGCAGTTTCGGTGTTCTGATTTCCGTTCGAATCCACTACGGAGAGACTTGCATCAGCAAGCTGGCAATAAGTAAACTCGTCATCCTCGAAATCCTTATAGATCTCAAATGTACCCTCGACCAGTATCTTTGCTCCGTCTGCCGGGAACTCATCAAGCTCATGACTTCCGTCATCCCAGGTAAACTCAAGTCCCTGCTGACAGCATGCTGCAGCATCGGAGATAAAGCAATAATGATACCATTTATCTGTAGGCTCATAATATCCGCTGGTATAATCGCCCTCTATCTTGATCTTCTTTCCGACATAATTATCCGGATGTGCCATCATGTCATAAACTGTGGCATAGATCATATTGCTGCCCATTACAGAAAGATCGATATCAACATTCGGATCCGGCTCGCCCTTAAGCTCCTCAGTATCATCGACAGCTGCAGTTGTTGCCGCTTCACTTGCCGGCTGCTCTGTGGCGACCTGCTCCGTTGTCTGCTGTTCTGTGATCTGCTCTGTCGGAGCCTGCTTAACCACCTGCTCTTCTGTAGTACGGACCTCACCATTCGGATTATCATCCACTATAGCTTTTCCGTTCTCAATCGCTATCTGACTCTGTATCGCGTCATCCACAACATTCGTGCTGCCCTGTCGGCTGTTCGCTCTGTCTGAATTACCGCATGCCGACATAAGGCAAAGCATACCTGCTGCAATTAATGTTAATGTTTTTTTCTTCACTTTGGTTACCCCCTGATCTTACCTATTACTACACATACAAGGAAGACCGCCATATCAACCACTACGATCGTAGAACCTACCGATGTAGATGTGAATATCGAAATAATCATTCCTAAGAATGAAGTAAGCACCGAAGATACTGCTGAGAAAATTACAACTGATTTGAATGTTCTCATGATCCTCATGGCCGAAAGCGTTGGGAGAATTACCAGCGCCGATATAAGCAGCGAACCAACCAGGTTCATTCCAAGTACAATAATTAATGCTATAACAACTGCTATAAGTGTATTGTATCTGTCAGCCTTCATACCTGAAGCTCTGACAAAGTTTTCATCAAATGTAACAGCGAAAAGTCTGTTGTACATAAGTATATATATAATGATTACGACAACTGACAATATGAAGCTGATCAGAACATCCGTACCTGAAAGCGTAAGTATGGACATCGCTCCAAACAGCGTACTGCAGACATCACCCGATACATTGGCCGATGCCGAAAATACATTCATTAAAATGTATCCTATGGCAAGGGAGCTTACCGACAGCATCGCAATTGCCGCATCACCCCTAAGAGACGCCTTCTGTCCCGATCTGAGAAGAAGTATCGCCGTAATTACCGTTACCGGCAGTACAAGTATCGTATTACTTGTAAGCTTCATGATCGTTGCGATCGACATTGCACCGAAAGCAACATGTGAAAGTCCGTCACCTATAAAGGAATATCTCTTGAGAACCAGAGTTACTCCCAGCAGTGACGAGCAGAGTGCTATCATAACACCTACAACCAGTGCATAACGAACGAACTTGAAGCTGAGATAAAATATAAGCTGATCAATCATCTATCATTCCTCCTAAAAATGCACTGCTTTCACTATCCAGATATTCCTGAACCGTTCCAAAGAAGTGTTTTTTTCTTCCTATATGAAGGATATGACTGGAATGCTCTATAGCACTTCTGATATCATGCGATATCATGATTATTGTTATTCCTTCTTTATTAAGCTTATCGATAAGCTCATACATCTGCATTGTTACTATCGGATCAAGACCGCTTACAGGTTCATCAAGAAGAAGCATCTTCTCTGTCGAACAAAGTGCTCTCGCAAGCATTACTCTCTGCTGCTGACCACCTGAAAGATCGCGGTAACATTTCCCCGCAAGATCTGTAATTCCCATTCTCTCCATATTCTTCTTGGTTCTTTTCTTATCTTCAGCACTATAGAAGAATCTTTTTCCGAGATGTGACAGATTTCCGGACATTACAACCTCTGTAACCGAAGCCGGAAAATCCTTCTGGATCGGAGTCTGCTGCGGAAGATATCCGATGTCGGACGCCGCAAGATCACTGCTGTATTCCAGGGTTCCTCCAAGGGGCGGCGTTAGCCTCAGCAGTGTTTTCATAAGTGTACTTTTACCTGCACCGTTTTCTCCTACTATGCAGAGATAATCCCCCTTATGAACATGAAACGATACATTTTCGGTAACAATATTTGTGCCGTATCCAAGCTTCAGATCGGCTACATTTATATAGATTTCCTTACTCAATTGTCCCCATCTCCGTTTCGAAAAAACTAAAAGGAGTACAATGCTCCTTTAAGAATCATTATACTCCTCATGTCAAGTATGCAATTTTACTTTAGGCCTTGGAAAATAACATTCCGATTGCCTTTGAAAGCTTAACCTTATTTCCCTTGTAAAGTGACATCATCTTGTAAAGCTTTCCTGCAAGGATAGTTAATGCAAGTGTTACTGCTACCAGAAGAACTACTGCAAGAATTCCTGATGCAAGCGGAATTGTTCCAAGCAGAAGTGCTGCAGGAAGTACCATTGCTGCTACCGGAGGAACAAACATCATCCAGATAGGCATGTTGCTTATATCGCTTAATCCGCAGAAAAGTACAATGTAAAAGCTTGCAAGAAGAACTATGATGAAGATTGAGTTATTTGTTGCAGCTTCTTCTCTGTTGTTTGAGATAGATCCGGCAAGACATGAAAGTGAAGAATATAAGATAACACCGAATACTATTGCAACAACTGCAAGAATGATTCCCGGTATTGTAAAGATACCCATTCCTGTCATTGACTTGAAGAAGCTTATGATACCAAGGCTTCCTCCCATGGACTCAACGAGTATTGTTCCAAGCACAAATCCGAGTACAAGAGATATTCCCCAGCAGAAGATCTGCAGGAAACCGGCTGCCAGAACCCCAAGCATCTTTCCGAAGACAAGTGCTTCCGGATGAACCGATATAAGCATCGTATCCATAAGCTTGGATTCCTTTTCCATAACTACGTGTGCTGAAATTCCGTTACCATACATCAGTATTACCATGTAGAGAACCATCATAGTTCCGTATACAACAAGGTACTGGAATACTGACTTAACTGCATTTGCTTCTACAGCTTCAGCAGCTTCCTTGTTTTCCATCAGGCTTTCACCGTTCTGGAATCCGGAAACAGTATAGATATCTCCGTCTACAGGCATTGACATCTGTCCCAGATTTGCCATCGGAATACCGGATGCAAGAAGAGCCACCATAGTTTCATTCTGATCAATGAAGTCATTGAAATGGTCCGCATCATCTTCGCTGATTGAGCTTCCCTCCGGAACAACTATCGTCGCCTTCATTTCATCTTCATCCTTTTCAAAATGAAGAACGAGAACATCAGTTCCGTAATTTGCTACTTCAAGTGCCTCATCCATAGAGTCATAAGTCATATATTTGATATGATCATAATTCTCTACTCCAAGGTAATTCAATACATCGTAATCCACATCAGGTGTAACATCATTTACCACATATACAGCAGATGCACCTGAAGGCTTGATCGTATTGTCGTCATCCTTCTTAACCTTATTCGCTATAGCCATGATTGCTGCCGGAAGAATCAGAAGGATAAGTGATACGACGATCAGCATTGATTTATATGACTTTGTATTTGTCTGATTTTTAAATGTATATTTAAAGACTTTATCAAAATTCTTAAACACGTCTACACCTCCTAGTTCTTCAGTGCACGAAGTATTTCAATAAGCTTCGGCTTAGTAGAATCATTAAGAATAAGTCTTCTGTATGTCTTTGCACAGAGAACAAGTATCACTACAACCACGATGATCTGTATTGCCATTGAAAGTGCAAAGTACGGAAGTGTTATTCTTCCCGCAAGATAATATACCGTATTGGTATAGAATGAAAACGGAGGAATAATACAAGCAAGTGAGTTTACGATAGGATGATCAAAGCCTGCTGCAAACATTGCACCGAAATAACCTGTCATAACAAGTCCCATAACTGTTCCTGTTGCACTCTGAACATCCTCTGTCTTTGTACAAGCACTTCCCATCATTCCGCTGAATCCGCCGAATGCCATATATACTATAAGTACAGAAACAAGAATAAGGACAAGTCCTACTGCTCCAAACTCAAACAGTGCACCGAAATCGAACTGTGATACTCCCTGAGTAACATCTACTCCGAAAGCCGCCTTTATAGCAAAGTTAGAAATCTTAGATGCTGTAAATCCGCAGATAAGAATAGAAATGATATATACCATCATTCCGCAGATTTTTCCAAGAAGAAGTGCCATAGGACGCACACTTACAAGTAAGCCCTCAACAAGCTTTGATGTCTTCTCCTCTGTTACCGAAGCAACAATATAGGATGCTGACATTGTTGAAACGATCATGATAACAATACTGTAGATCATTAAAACACTGAAGAGCTTTGACTTGGACATCTCATTTGAAACAGAACTGTTATACTCTGTTTCAGACATTACACCGTTTGTGTATACACCCTTCTGAACGAGCTGTACATCTTCATCACTGATTCCTGATTTTGCAATCTTTATATCACTGATCTGTGCCTGTACATACCCCGATACTGTATCCATCTCATCTGAAGGGATATCCGACTCATCAGCCCTAATTACATTTACCTGATATCCTGTTTGAGCGACAGCTATGATAATAATCATATCTTCTTTTCCGAGAGAATCTGCTATTGAATCAAATGTCGTATCCTGACTCATAACATCTTCTACGGATACGTCAATATTTTTATATCCCAGTTCATCAAACTTAAAATCATCAGCCCCAAGACCAAGTCCCGATGCATCAGCTACTATAGCCTTCTTAGCCACAGGATCCGAAACCTTATAATCCGATACACTCTTTGCCGCATTTGAGCTGGACTTTGCCGAGAAATACTGAATCGGTCCCATAAGTGCCATCATTATTACAAATGAAACAAAGCTGATTATATAAGCTTTATTCTTAAAGGTCTGAGCAAGGGTAAACTTAAATACCTTATCAAACCCCTTAAGGCTGTAGATATTTTCCTTTTCGTTCTTTACATTACTCGTCATGAGCTTCTTCACCTACCTCTCTTACAAAGATCTCGTGAAGAGAAAGCTCTGAAAGATCAAACTTAACTATATTTATACCTGCTGTAATAAGATCCTTAAGGAGTGCATTTGCCTGATCATCACCTGTAACTCTCAGCTTGTACTCATTTTCTTTCTCTGAAAGGATCTCAATATTATTCTTCTTTATATACTCAGTAACATCCTGCTCTACCTTAAGAGTAAGATTTACACGTCCGTAAGACTTCTTGATGTCATTGAGGTTTCCCTTAACTACTGCCTTAGATCTGTGCATGATAGTGATATCTGTACAGAACTCCTCAACAACCTCCATCTGATGACTGGACATGATGATGTACTTTCCTGCTGCAATCTGCTCTCTTACAACTTCCTTCAGGATATCTGCGTTAACAGGATCGAGACCTGAGAACGGCTCATCGAGAACGAGAAGTTCAGGATCTGAAAGCATAGCAATGAGGAACTGAATCTTCTGCTGATTACCTTTTGAAAGCTGATCAGGACTCTTTGGCTTAAGCTTCTTCTTGCGAACCGGAGCCTTTGGTGCCTCCTCTACAGTCTCGCCTGCAGCTTCACGTCTCTTCTTCTCAAGTTCTTCCTGCTCCTTAGCAAACTTCTCAGGGAAGAGATACTCATTAACCTTAAGTCTGTCTGACCAATATACTATTCTTTCTTCTATTTCCTTCTTAGGAACCCCTCTGAGTTCACCGAAATATCTTATCTGATCGAGAAGCGAATACTTAGGATAAAGTCCTCTCTCCTCTGCAAGATAGCCTATATTGCAGGTATCAAAGTTAAGCGGCTCACCATTCCAGAGCGCTTCTCCTCCATCCTTATCAAGCATTCCGAGAATCATTCTGATAGATGTGGACTTACCTGCACCGTTAGTTCCGAGCATTGCATATACGCCCGGCTTCGACATCTCAAAACCGATGTGATCCACAACCACTTTTTCTCCATACTTCTTAAATAAATCTCTGACAACCAGTCCCATTTCTTACCTCCATTAAAAACCTCATTTGGGATTCCCCTCTATATTAAACACATGATGCATTTATACACCGTCCGAACATCAATTAATAAAATGTTGTTGTAAAATGTATCTTTTCTGTCGTAAATGACATAATAGTGATATACCCTATTCTTCTTCCCAGAAGAGTTCATCAAGACTCTTTCCCAATACTCTGCATATATTTATACAGAGCTTTATAGTCGGATTATAATCACCCTTTTCGATTGAATTGATCGTCTGCCTCGAAACACCAACTGCTTTCGCAAGCTGATCCTGCGACATATCAAGTCCTGCCCTGGCGGCTTTAAGCTTCAGATTCTTCATCTTCTTCCGCCTCCTTTCTGTCAATCGCATTCTTTATAAGTAATTCAATAATTATCACCATTACCAGAATTCCGAGATACAGATTAATTACATTTGCCTGTAAAACTCCGTCTTCGACCAGTGTACCTTCCACAAGTCTATAGCCGCCTAATAAAAGATTAAATAAACCGATGACCAACATCACTCTTATCCATGCCTTAACGTTCAGGTTAAGCTCTACATATGCGTTATTCCATACGCAGTACATAACATGTACCGGAAGTCCTACACATAATGGAATAAAATATACCAAATCTCCGAGAAACGTTTTCATCTCATCGGTTATTACTACCGGCATAAGTGCCATGACAAGTATAATGATATAAAACGCAAACATATATCCGCGTCCTCTTACTGCCATCTGTCTTTCGTCATACTTAGGTGTTACTGACGAATCCTTATGAAAGCTTTTTGCAAAAGCTATCATCAAAACAACAAAAATACTTACAAAAATAGCCAACAATAATTTTCCATTTCCATCCATAATACAACCTCCCTACAATCCGTGATTACACTTTTATCGTCTGATAGTTACACTTTTATCGTCTGATAGTTACACGTTTGTTATCTGATAGTTACACGTTTGTTATCTGATAGCGGAATAATACAATAGCTTTGATATTTTGTCAAGTATATATTACATTTATTTTATTTATTTTTACATACAGTCTATATTATGTGACTTTTTGTATATTGTCAGCGGTATATTATGTATTTGAGAGTTTTTTTGAATCATATGCAATTATTATAGGGTTATTATTGGATTATTATTGGGTAATTGCCGGTGTGGCTACGCAATGCTTTAAATACACGCAAAAAAATGAAAAAACGGCTACTCCATCCTCTAAAATCAAGTGATGGAGTAGCCAGATGTCTACTTTACATTACCGTTTTTACCAATTCAACCAATTCGACCAGTTCAACCAATTCAAACAATTCGACCAGTTCAACCAATCCAAACAATTCGACCAGTCCAAACAATCCATACAATTCAGCCAGTTCACTATCATCGTATCGCAGCAAATACTATATATGCCGCATATATTGCAAGCATGAGTAAACCGCCGGCGCGGCCCAGCTTCTTCTTTCTGAATACAAAAAGAAGGATCAGGATACTCATCAGTATCAGAACCACCATATCAAAGATGGATGCTCTGTTTACTGCTATCGGATGTATAGTTGATGATACACCGAGTATAAAAAGATTGTTGAAGATATTCGAGCCGACCACATTTCCTATGGCAAGACTTGTCTCACCCTTTCTTGCTGCTACGATTGAAGTCACAAGCTCAGGAAGAGAAGTTCCGAGTGCCACCACCGTAAGGCCGATAAGTGTTTCGGTCATTCCGAAGGAACGTGCGATAAACTGCGAGCTGTATACCACAGCCTGTCCGCCGCCAACTATAAGTGCAACGCCCACTACAATAAGCAGTAAGCATTTACCCGGAGTCATATCATCCGATTCATCCTCAGGAGTCGGATGCTTCTTGGCATCGTAGATAAGCAGCCCTATATAAGCCACAAAGATCACAAGAAATGATATGGACAAAGGTCTTGTAACCTTACCGATATTCTCAGACATATCGAGGCCAAGTCTGCCTGCGGCACTGCTTTCAAAAAGCTTACCGCTTAAAACAGCTCCGAGACCCGTTGCGATAAATGTGAGTATCATTGCTCCGATTGAAAATGGGAAATCTCTTTTGATGATTATTGAGTCGACCGGTACGGCGTGGATCACAGCACATACACCAAGTACCACCATAAGATTGAAAATGTTTGAACCGACAACGTTACTGAAAGCGATCTCGTTAGATCCCTTAAGCGCGGCCGTTGTACTTACCGCAAGCTCGGGAGCACTGGTTCCCATGGCCACTATGGTAAGTCCGATAATTACCGAAGATACATGAAGCTTTCTTGCCACCTCAGCGCTTCCATCCACAAACCAGTCAGCGCCTTTGATAAGTCCTACAAATCCGACTACAAGCAGTAAAAAGTTTAGAAAAAGCTGCAATTCAATTTCCTCCCTGATCATTATGATTCGAAAAATTTCAGTGGGTTACTAATCTCAAAAAAAAATAGAGACCTTCACCGCGGTAATTCGCAGTGAAAGTCTCGCAATTTACAATATACTCCGGGGACAAGGTCCCGATCTGACGAAGTTATATAACACCATATACCTTACCGGTACTGCACCGCATATCTGCGGAATGATGCAAGCTACTCCCTTTCAACATGTTGAGTATAACAAACACATCTATATCAGTCAAGCACGCATTTGGTGCCATATTAACGTTATTTATTTTCTTACTAACAGTGAGTGACCTGTCATCTCTGCAGGCTGCTCAAGTCCCATAACCTCAAGAAGTGTAGGAACGATATCACAGAGCTTTCCACCCTCAGCAAGTGTATATGCAGGATCATAGTTGTAAAGGATGAACGGAACAGGATTTGTTGTATGAGCTGTATGAGGCTCTCCTGTCTCAGCGTTGATCATCTGCTCAGCGTTACCGTGATCTGCACAGATGAAAAGTACGCCATCCATTTCCTTAACCGCTTCAACTGCTGTACCTACACAGCTGTCAACTGTCTCAACTGCCTTGATAGCAGCTGAAAGAACTCCTGTATGACCAACCATGTCAGGGTTAGCGAAGTTGATGATGATAACATCGTACTCATTTGATCTGATAGCTGCATTGAGCTTCTCACTTACTTCAGGAGCGCTCATCTCAGGCTGAAGATCATATGTAGCAACTGCAGGTGAGTTAACAAGGATTCTTTCCTCATCCTTGTTTGGCTCCTCGATACCGCCGTTGAAGAAGAATGTAACGTGTGCATACTTCTCTGTCTCAGCAAGTCTGAGCTGCTTAAGTCCCTTCTTTGCAAGGTACTCACCGAATGTATTTGTAATCTCCTACTTCTTGAATGCTACAAACTTGTTAGGGATTGTCTCATCATAATCCTTGAAGCATACATATGTAAGCGGCATATAGCCGTTAGCTCTCTTAAGGAACTTGATGCACTTTGTATCATCTGCATCACCTTCCTGAGCGGCGATGTC
>JAGBNF010000024.1 GCA_017634555.1 Eubacterium sp.
AAGGAGAGATAACAAAAACAGAATATTGCATGATGGAGAATTTCAGCAGAGTGATGGAAGATACAGATTTTCCTATAGAGATTTACGAGGAGAGAGAAAATGTGTCTATAGCTGGAGACTTGATAAGAATGATCCTACACCGAAAGGTAAGAAAAGAGATTTGTCTCTTAGAGAAAAAGAGCGTCAGGTAGAACAGGATCTTTTCGATGAGATAATACCTGAAGGCGGTCATTATACTGTCTTATCCCTATGTGAAAGGTATGTATCACTTAAGACTGGAGTGAGAAAGAGTACAAGAACCGGTTATAAAACAGTGATCAACATACTAAAGAATGATAGCATGGGCAGTAGAAGAATTGACACAGTAAAGCTTTCGGATGCAAAAGCCTGGCTGATAAAGCTTCAGCAGGTGGATGGTAGAAGTTATAGTTCTATCCATACTATAAGAGGTGTACTAAGGCCTGCCTTTCGTATGGCTCTTGAGGATGATCTGATCCGTAAGAATCCATTTGACTTTGAACTTTCTTCTGTAATTGTAAATGATAGTGTTACCAGAGAGGCAATTACCAGAGAGCAGGAAAGGAATCTTTTGAAATTCATAAAAGAAGACAGGCATTTTTGTAGATACTATGATGCAATTTATATCTTATTAAATACTGGTCTTCGTATTTCGGAATTCTGCGGTTTGACTAAGTCAGATATCAATTTTAAAGATATGACAATACGAGTGGAGAGGCAGCTTCAGCGTGGCAGTGATATGCAGTATATTATCGAGAAACCTAAGACGGAATGTGGTAACAGATTTGTTCCCATGACTCCTGAGGTAGCAGACTGCTTCAAGAATATCATTAAGAATAGGGAAACGCCAAAGGTTGAACCTATGATTGATGGTGTTGTCGGCTTTCTTTGTCTTGATAAGAATGATATGCCGATGGTTTCACTTCACTGGGAAAAGTATATGCAGCACATCAGGGAAAAATACAACAGCATTTACAAAATTCAAATGCCTCGTGTTACCCCTCATGTTTGCAGACATACCTTCTGTAGCAAGATGGCAAAGTCAGGTATGAATCCCAAAACTCTTCAGTATATAATGGGACACTCAGACATCAGTGTTACGCTAAATGTCTACACTCACGTAAGTGTGGATGATGCAAAGGAAGAGATGAAGAGGGTAAGTTCTCTATAATAGTAGTATTCTTCGAGGCGTTAAAAAGGCCTGTTGTACGGACCTCCGATTTACAACAGATTTTACAACAGATGCCGACAAAAATATGCAAAAATATGCCGATATTTGCAAAAATACGGATTTTCGGAAGGGTTGTAAAACCTAATAAATCCAAGGGATTATGAGGAAAATAGCTAATGATAAAAGTACTATTCGTATGCCACGGCAATATTTGCAGATCACCCATGGCTGAGTTTGTTTTTAAGAAAATGGTCCGCGAGGCGGGACTGGATAAGCAGTTTCATATTGAGTCACGTGCGACTCATACAGATGAGATATGGAACGGGCAGGGAAGCCCGGTATATCCGCCTGCCAAGGCAAAGCTTGCAGAGGTTGGAATATCCTGTTCGGGAAAGACTGCTCAGCTTCTTGTAAAGTCGGACTATAAGGATTATGATTATATAATCGGTATGGATACAGAGAATTCCAGATGGATGCCGCGCATTTTAGGCAGAACATCCACGAGTCAGATGGAAGAGGATAGAGAAAGCAGAAAGATATCACTTCTGATGGATTATACAGATCGTCCGGGAAGCGTTGCAGATCCTTGGTATACAAGAGATTTCGAAGCAACCTATAGAGATGTGGTGGAAGGCTGCACGGGATTTCTCAAGTATTTACAGGATAAAGGATTGGTATAGGTACAGGCTTACACAGGGAAAGGTGGAATGGCTTATGGAAGATTCAAAAAAATGGAGTTACAAAGAAATTCTTCCTATAGTTTTTACTGCACTCGGACTTATTGAAGTGATAGTAAGTGCAGTGATTCTTGTCAGCACATTTTATGGTCAGACAAGCCTCAGTGGGCAGCTGGTGTATCATGCAATTATAGCCGTAGTCTAGCTTGCCACAGGATTTGTGGTATATCAGATGGATTGGGCAGGCTTTGCATACGTATTTATTGCGATACTGATGCTTCTTGCCACAGCGTTTATACTGTGCACTATTTATACGATGACAGACTATATAGTTAAGTCGGCCGAGAAGAGTGCGTATATTATAATCAATAAATTGATTTAGAATTATAAAAGGACATTAACAGTTATGGATATTATTGAACAGATTGAAAAGGATGCAGTTGAGGTTATTGCTGAAGTTGTCGAGAAGGCAAAGCTTAAGGAAGGACAGCTCTTTATCATAGGATGTTCTTCAAGTGAAACCATCGGAGAGCATATGGGAACTGCCTCAAGTAAGGATGCGGCAGAGGCTATTTACAGAGTGATATCGAAGGAGCTGGGCGCGAGAGGCGTTAACATGGCAGTTCAGTGCTGCGAGCATCTGAATCGTGCGGTTGTTATAGAGCGTGCGGTTGCTGAGAGGTATGGGTTTGAGGAAGTAAATGTGATCCCTCAGCCACACGCAGGCGGAGCCTTCGCGGTTGAAGCCTTCAGCAAGTTCAATGACCCTATCGTTGTTGAGAGTATAGAGGCAAAGGCTGATGCGGGTATTGATATCGGTGGTGTTATGATCGGTATGCACATTCATCCTGTAGTAGTTCCTCTCAGACTTGAACATCGCAGCATCGGCAAGGCTATGATTGTTGGGGCAAGAAGAAGACCGAAGTATGTGGGCGGTGTGAGAGCCGTATATAACGACTCACTGGAGTAAACTGATGAATCTGTTAAATGTAGAAAATGTATCAAAAACATATATGGAGAAGACTGTACTGGACGATGTGGTAGTCGGAATAAACGATACCGACAAGATCGGTGTTGTAGGAACCAACGGAACAGGAAAGTCTACACTTCTCGGAATTGTAGCCGGAGTGGTTTCACCGGACAGCGGTCAGGTTGTCATGGGGAATTCACTCCGGATATCTTATCTTCCGCAGAATCCGAGCTTTGATTTGAATAAAACTCTTCTGGAGAATATTACCGATACCATTTATGCCGGTGGCGACCATTGGGATAAGATGGGCGAGATACGAGCAAATCTTCAGAAATTCGGTATAGATGATCCGGAATGTAATCCGTCCATTCTGTCGGGAGGACAGAAGAAGAGGGCGGCTCTTGTTGCGGCTATAATGACGCCATCGGATCTGCTGATTCTGGATGAGCCGACTAACCATCTTGATTCGGAAATGATAGAGTGGCTGGAGGATTATCTGAAGAAGTTCCGCGGAGCAATCCTCATGGTAACCCATGACAGATATTTCCTGGACGAGGTGACGAATCAGATCCTTGAGATCGATAAGGGCAAGGCCTACAGATATGAGGCAAACTACTCAGGATTTCTGGAGCTGAAGCAGCAGAGACTGGATTTTGAAATGGCTGCCGAAAGAAAGGCTGCGGCACTCTACAAGAAGGATCTGGCATGGATCCTCAGAGGCGCGAGGGCTCGTTCCACAAAGCAGAAGGCACATATCCAGAGATTTGAAGCACTTCGTGACAGAGAACGGCCGGAGGAGGAGAGGCAGGTTGAACTTGCATCACTTCCATCCAGAATGGGCAATAAAACTATAATACTTGATAACGTTTCGAAGAAATATGGAGAGAGAACCCTCTTCCATAATTTCTCTTACACATTTAATAAGCTGGACAGAATCGGAATCATCGGTCCGAACGGCTGCGGAAAGTCCACACTGATCAAGGTGATCGTTGGTGCACTTGAACCGGATACGGGATCGGTGGAGGTGGGTCAGACCATACAGATAGGCTACTTCAGCCAGGAAAATGAAGCACTGGATGAGTCAGCCAGAGTCGTGGATTATATCAAGGACACAGCCGAATATATAAGGACAAAAGATGGACTGGTATCTGCTTCCGCAATGTGCGAGCGATTCCTCTTTACACCGGAAATGCAGTATGCACCGATAGGAAAGCTTTCGGGCGGAGAGAAGAGAAGACTTTATCTTCTGAAGGTGCTTATGGCTGCGCCGAATGTAATTATCCTCGATGAGCCGACCAACGATCTGGATATCCAGACTCTCAGAATACTGGAGGATTATCTGGACAGCTTTGCAGGAATAATCATTACTGTATCCCATGACAGATATTTCCTGGATAGAGTTGTAACGAGAATCTTCGCATTTGAACCGGATGGAACGCTGTTCCAGAGTGAAGGCGGCTATTCGGATTATCTGATCCACAAGAAGGTGATTGAAGAATTAAGTGGTGCAGGCGATGCAAGTGGTTCAAAGAATTCGGGAGCCGGAAAGAATTCAAATGCTTCCGGAAATAATTCGGATGATACGGAAAAGAAGAAGGGCAAGTACCGCGCGCCACGTGAGAAGACGAAGCTTTCCTTCAACGAACAGAAGGAATATGATAACATAGAGTCTGAGATTGAAAAGCTCGAGGAACGTAGTGCAGAGCTGGAAGAACTCATGGCAGGAGCGGCAACAGACTTCCCGAGACTCATGGAGCTGAGTAAGGAGAAGGAAGAGGTTGACGCTGAGATAGAACGTAAGATGGAACGATACATTGAGCTGCAGGAGATGGTGGATAGCTTCGCAGCTAAGTAATTAAAATTTCACGGTGCCAGGCACTGTGAATAAAATCTTCACGGTACCAGGTACTGTGAAAAATGTGTGAATGATTTAAGTCAGACAGAATCAGAGAGGTAGATAAATGAGTACAAAGATATATAGAGGCAGGGACTCAGTAGTTGAGAACAGCAGTGCATTTAAGACCCTGGGAAGCAAGGCCCTTATCGTAACAGGCAGACATTCAGCAGCAGCCAACGGTTCGTTGGATGATGTGAAGACTGCTCTTGAGAAAGAGGGAATAGGATTCACGGTATTTAATGATATTGAGGAGAATCCTTCGGTTGAAACCTGTTTTAAGGCAGCGAAAGCCGGAACCGAAGCGGGAGCGGATTTCGTTATCGGTATAGGCGGCGGATCACCGATGGATGCAGCAAAGGCTGCGGCTCTTATCATGAAGAATCCGGGAGCGGACGAGGTTACTCTTTATGACAAGTCATTAAAGCTTGAGGCACTTCCTGTTGTTGAAATTCCGACAACCTGCGGAACCGGTTCAGAGGTAACGGGTGTTGCGGTTATTTCCGTACCGGGCAAGAGGACTAAGTGCAGTCTGCCGCACCGTATATTCCCGGAGGTGGCATTTCTCGATGCAAAGTATCTTCTGGCAGCGCCTGCAAGCATCATAAAGTCCACAAGCATTGATGCACTGGGACACATTTATGAAAGCTATATAAATACAGCGGCTTCCGATGAAAGTAAGAAGATCGGCGTAGATGGCCTTAAGATATGGGCAGAGGCGAAGGATGATATATTCGGAGCAGATACAGTAAAGGGTGCAACTGCAGCAGATATGGGTTACAGCTATGACGAGCTCGACAAGATGCTTCTTGCATCAAACTATGCGGGCCTTGCCATAAAGCTGGCAGGAACATCAGCTCCGCATGCACTCAGCTACAGACAGACCTTTGAGTTCGGCGTTCAGCACGGAAAGGCCATCGGACATTTCCAGCCGGGATATCTGAAGTATGCCGATGCTGCCGATAAGGATATACTGCTTGGATCTGCAGGCTTCAAGGATTTTGACACATTTGAAGAATTTATAGCACATGAATGTGCCATTACTGAAGCACCAAAGGATAAGGTGGATGAGCTGAAGCTTAAGTCAGTTGATGAAATGCTTGCCGATGCAGGAAGACTTGCGAGAATTCCGTACAAGGTTGACAGAGATATCATGCTCGATATCGCAGGTCTCAGATAGTCTGTGAAATGTACCGCAGACTGTAAAATCCATACAGGAATAAAGGTAAGAAATAATGTCAGGAAAAAAGAAACAGAGTACTCCGGGTAAGAAGATCATAAAGGCGCTCATCATCGTTCTGGTGGTTATAGTGGGATTGGCGGCAATACTGCTCGCAGATCTTACCATCAGGGAATATAAACCTGCCGACGTCGAGGAGATAGCAGTGAGCGGTGAGGCAAAGCCGAGTGAGCTGACGGGCAGAACGACAGTCGCAGCAGGAGATACAGTAAATGTAATGAGCTGGAATGTGGGCTATGGTATATTCGGTGATAATGCAGAGTACTTCACGGAAGATGGAAAGGCAGGAAGACCGTCGAGTGAGGACCGCATAAACGAGAATATGAAGGGCATCACAGAGGGAATCAAAATGGTTCATCCGAATGTGGTATTCCTTCAGGATGTAGATACGAACAGCCATCGTTCCTACGGAATAGATGAGGGACAAAATATAAAGTCACTGCTCAATGATAGCGGTGATATGAATTATGTTTCAACCTTCGCAGTCGATCATAAGGTTGATCTTATCCCTTATCCCGTACCGCCTGTGGGAAAGGTTAAGAGCGGGATCATGACACTGACTGATTATGAGGTGAGTGGTTCGACAAGACATCAGCTTACTGACTCATATTCATGGCCGGCTTCAACCGTAAAGCCGAAGAGGTGCTTCATGGTCGACAGAGTTGCTGTGGTTGATGAAAGCGGTAATGCCACAGGCAAGGAGCTGGTACTTGTTAATCTTCATCTCGAAGCCTTTGACTCCGAGGAAGCGAGAGCTGCACAGACAAAGCAGCTGAAGGAATTCCTGCAGCAGGAGGCTGATAAAGGAAATTATGTGATCGCAGGAGGAGACTTCAATCAGAGCTTTTCATCCGTGAGCAATTCATTTATTGCTTTTGATGATGCATGGAAATGCGGAACCATAGATACAACAGAGTTTGGTGATGAATTCGAGTTTATAATGGATAACTCAACACCGTCACGAAGATATCTTGATATGAGCTATGCAGATGCTCAGAAGGAGCTCTTCCAGTATTATCTGACCGACGGTTTCATTATTTCAAAGAATGTGGAAATAAATTTCTACTTTACCATAGGTCTGGAATTTAAAAATACAAATCATAATCCGGTGGTATTATCGGTAACACTGAACTAAAATAATAAGGCCGTACACGATTAGGTGTACGGCCTTTTATATTTACAGCTCGCTGTTGAAAAGACTCTTAAGCTTGTATACGATATCGTCGGAATCGGCATTGATAGTAGCTGCCTCGTTGATATTGGCTATCTGTCCGAGAGCGTCCTTATCGGCGTCATCACCGTATCCGATAGTGTGTACCGGAATACCGGTTTCACGTATAGCACCTTCGATATCACTCAGATTATAATTACCGTTTGCATATCCATCACTGAGAAGGATGATCATGTATTTTGCATCCGGATGATTAACCTTTTCATCTTCGATCATCTTTGCTGCAACAACGAGAGCTTCGTATGTACTGGTGCTTCCGCTTGCATAAAGATTATCGATAGCACCCTGAAAGTAAGATCTCTGGTTAAGATCCATCTGGGCTATAGGAAGTTCGATAGAAACATTATTGCTGTAGCTTACGAATCCTACATAGTTATTGTCGTTGATATAAGACATAGCGTTTGAAAGAGAATTCTTAAGCTGATTCATTGGCTCGCCGTCCATAGATCCGGAACAGTCTGCAACGAAAACAGCGATGATATCCTTACCGTTATCCTTTTCCTGCTTGTAGGTAAGAAGCCCCTGAGTAACTTCGGCACCTGAGAAGCTAAGTGTACTTGTGTAGTCTTCGTTTGCGTTGAAGCCCTTTGAAGTTGCTATCTGCTGCATTTCAGGGCTCTTGCAGTAATCAATTACCATCCTGATGGCATCCTGCTGATCCTGAGTCTTCTCTGAAGGCTTGCAGATAAATGCAGGATTGTCATGTCTTACACCAAACGGAATAAAGTCGTATATGGATGTAAGGTTTGCGTCGTTGATATATGCCTGATACTCTGTCAGCATTCCGTCCAGTCTTCCGTTTGAAGCACTGTCACGCATCTGCTGGGTTGTATATGCAACATAAGGAATATTTGCGTTGAACTTTGTGAAGTTATCGGTTCCGTCCTTCAGAAGAGTGAGAAGCAGGTTGAGACCTGTGGCACTTGTCTGAGGATTTGTATAACCCACATTTATCTGATTATCCTGAACAGCCTTGATTACGGAATCAAAGTCGCTGTAGGTTCCCTTCTTAACGAGGATGCCGGCTGTATTTCCTACGAGACGCTCTTCGTAAAGCTCAAGGTCACCGTCGTTTGCGATGGCATATTCACCGAAGAGTGTGTTACTTGGAGTGTAGATATCAGGAAGATATTTGTTTGAAATGATATAGTCCGCAGCTGTACCGGATGGAACGGAACGTACGCTCATTGAAACGGTCTTGCCGTTAGGAAGCTTCTGTCCGCTGCCGTTAAAGCTCTCGGCTACATCGATAAGCCATGAGTCATTGCCCTTTCCGGCCTTTTCTCCTGATGTGAAGATTTCGATATCGATATCGCCTCTGCCTTCAACTGCAAGAGGATACTTATCAATCTCAGGAAGCTCATCATAGAGATTGTTGGTGTTAAAGGATATTGTACCCTTGGTAGGTGTTTTCTTATCAACTTTTACCTTCTTCTCCAGAGTCTCGAGAGATTTTCCGTTGTTGACAACGCCTTCGCTCTTGGCTTTGGATGCAATAGAAGCAATGAGAACACCCATCATTGCAAGTACAACAAGTATTCCGATAATTACAATTGGTTTTGATTTCTTTTCCATATCCTGTCCTTTCATAAACAATGTCAGGAGGTCATAACCTGACGATGTTCCTGTAATTCATCAAGAAGATCGGTTACATCATCAACATATTTCATATCAAGTGTGGTCGGATTCGTTTCGATATCGACCATCTTTTGAATAAGTGTATTAAATCGTTCAACCAGCACGTCGCCGTCCTTGACAATACCTTTCAGATAAGCGGGATCGGGTTTTGTATAGTAATCATAGGATTCTATATAGGCCGCGGCACTGTCTATATTTGACTCCGCCTGTTCGAGAATCTTCTGATACAGATCCTGCATACTTGAGGAAGATCGCATCATATAATCTTCTCTGGATCTGATACTGTTATACTGTCTCAGAAGACTGGCAACTTCCTTTTTGAATAGTCCCTTACTGTCACTTTTCAGAAGTCGCTTTTCCCAGGAAATTTCCTTTTCCTCTGATGTGTCCCCTGACAGCACGTACTTATTTGCGATAACCGTATATAAAAGCCACAGTACCGAACCTGCAATTCCTATACCCAGAAAGTCGGTGAAGAAGATCAGAAGTATACACATGAAAAACATTATTAAGCTAAAAATGTTGACCGTCACAAAGAGTTTCTTTTTATCCTGCATACAGCATCTCCTCCTTTCTCCGCAGACTATATGAAATGCTGTCCTATATGTCAGTTTCCACAAACCATATCAAAGATAATTATAGAAATTCTTGGACATTTAGTCAATGATTTGCAATGGTGGTCATATTACGATTGATAAAGGTCTGGGGAAGTGGTACATTTGAATATATCATAAAGAAACAGGGGTGATTCTATTATGAAAAGCATGAAAAATGTATTAGTGAAGCTCATAGTATTTCTTCTTATCTTCGGATACGGAGAATTTTTATTTGCGGAAAATGTGCGAGCCGACGAGAGCGGGGCGGATGACGCGATTGTTCTTGATGTCTCTACACAGACTGATGCGGAGTTTCCGGATGAGGAGTTGAAGGAACCGACGGAAATCACGGCGCCTGAACAGTCGTGGCCGGCAGATATCGCAGAGAGTGAAGAGACAGTTTCTGTGAAGGATGAGGATACTGCTGAGGCAGAGATCACAGAGCCGGAAATACCTGCAGGGGCAGAAGCAGAGACGACAGCAGATGAAGAGTCTGAGACGCCTGCGGAGACAGAGCCGGTAAAGGCTGCTGTATCAGAAGCAGTCAATGAGGAAACAGCGATCATCGGAGGCGAGACGATAGCTGTAGCAGAGGCACCGAAAGAAGGAAAAGCCGATATCGAGACAAAGGTTGAAGAGGCAGCACCTGTCGAGATGAAGGGCGAGCAGGTTGTAACCGCGTTTGAGATCGATATTCCGGCAAATCCTATAGTGACGGTATATAACGGAATCGACTACAGCAAGGTATACAGCTACGAGTTTTATATAGAGCACAACCCTGATGTTTTAAAGGTATTTAACGGAGATCCGTACCTTACGCTCAAGCATTTCGTGGAATACGGAATGAGAGAAAGAAGAGTCGCTTCGGATAAATTCGATGTTCAGTCCTACTGCAACAGATATCTGGATCTCAGATCCGCATATCTGAATGATGCAGCAAAGTATTACCTGCATTATATTGCCTTCGGATGGAAGGAAGGAAGAAAAGCGACAGGTGATATAAAGCGCAAGGGAACTATAACCGCTTTAGGCGGACAGGATTACAGTGATGTATATAATTACAACTACTATATATCAAAATATCCTGATATAAAGAAGTTCGTAAAGACAAAGCTTGCACCGGATGCAGCGGCACTCGAGCATTTTGTGACTTATGGAATGAACGAGAGACGTCAGGCAAGTAAGAAGTTCGATGTTCAGTCCTACAGCAATGAGTATCAGGATCTGAGACTTGCATACGGTCAGGATGCAAAGAAGTACTATATGCATTACATTACATATGGTAAGAAGGAAGGACGTGTTGCTACCGGCGTCAATGAACTTAAGAAGCCTGTAAGCACAAAGAACGGCAAGGATTACAGCCGCGTTTATAACTACAAGTACTATACAGCAAAATATGCTGATATAAAGAAGTTCGTAAGTACAAAGCTTGCACCGGATGTTGCGGCCCTCGATCATTTCATAACTTATGGAATGAGAGAGAAGCGTCAGGCAAGCAAGAAGTTTGATGTGAACTCATATTACAGAACATATCAGGATCTCAGAATTGCTTATCATAATGACTATCCTAAGTATTATGAGCATTACATCAGATACGGCTTTAATGAGAAGAGAAAGGCAACCGGAGAGAAGAAGCTCAGAAATCCGGTTACAGAATATAGAGGTATCGAGTTCGGAAGCATTTACAGCTACGAGTACTATACAAAGAAGTATAAGGATATCAAGAAGGCTTACGGCGATGATGATATCGAGACACTTCATCACTTCATTAAGTGGGGTATGAATGAAGGAAGAAGAGGAAAGGCTTCCTATAATCAGAAGGAATTCAACAGATTAAAGACTGAGGCTAAGTATATCGTTGCCGAGGAGAAGGCAGAGCAGTATCTGTATTCACTGGACAGACTTCTGAAAAATGCACTCCTGCCGATAGGTCAGACAATGTATGTATGGGGCGGCGGCTGGAATGAAGAAGATACCGGAGCAGGCGTTGAGGCAGTTACCATCGGCGTCAGCCCGAGATGGAAGGAATTTGCTGATAAGCAGAACAGCAGTTACAATTACAACAACACCAGATATCAGATCCATGACGGACTTGATTGTACGGGTTATATAGGCTGGATGGTCTATAACACATTTAATGATAAGAGCGGCGGAGAGGGCTACGTATCAGAGACGCCTGAGAAGATATTCCTGTCAAAGGGATGGGGCACCACGGTTGATACAAATAAACCGAAGCCGGGAGATATCTGCAGTACAGACACACATGTATGGATGTCACTGGGCTGCTGCGCAGACGGAAGTATACTGATCGCACATGCAAGTCCTCCGGGATGCTACATTTGCGGAACACTTCTTCCGGACGGTTCAAGAAGCCAGGCAGTGGTTCTTGCAGAATCCATCATGAGTTCAAAGTATCCGGAATGGTACAGAAGATATCCGGATTGCAGCAGAAGCTATTCCTATATAACGGATGCATCGGTATTTCATTGGAACAGCTCAACGCTGGCTGATCCGAATAACCTTCAGAATATGTCGGCAAACGAGATTGTCGAATACCTGTTTCATTAATCATACAAGGGGGGCAGAATATGGAGAGGTACGATCTGTATGATATTCACAGAAGACCAACGGGAGAATCCTTGGAAAGGGGAACCAAGGTACCGAAGGGCTATTACAGGCTGGTGGTCCACAGCTGCATTTTCGGAAGTGACGGAAGGATGCTGATCCAGAGACGGCAGCCCTTCAAGAGCGGATGGGCAGGCATGTGGGACATAACCGCAGGAGGAAGCGCACAGTCGGGTGATACAAGTAACGAGGCGGCATCCCGCGAGCTTCGTGAAGAAGTGGGCATTGATGTTGATCTTACAAATGTGCGGCCGGCCATGACCATTTACTTTGATGGTGGATTCAATGATATTTATACCATCAACATGGATGTGGATATCGACAGTCTTAAGCTTCAGGAATCCGAGGTGGCTGAGGTAAAATGGGCAACCGAAGAGGAAATCCTGGAAATGCTGAAGAATAAGGAATTCGTTCTTTATAAGTCTTCCTTTATATCGCTCCTGTTTTTCCTGAGAAATCATAACGGAGCCTTCACACATAAGGATCCGACAAAGAAACCTAAAGAATGATATTAATAAAGTGATGATTCATCTTATGTATGGATCATCACTTTTTCTTGACATGGAGAGAAATTCGTAATATCATTTGTATTACAACAAGTAATACAAAACACAAAAAGATATATGATGAGAAGAAAGGATTCTGGATAAGAATGATAATAAAGATAGACGACTACTCTGATGTGCCTATTTATATGCAGATACGAAATCAGATAGTAATGGGAATATCCTCCGGCGAACTTAAACCCGGTGAACAGCTGCCCACAGTAAGAGCCCTGGCGCTCGAAATGGGTATTAATACTATGACTGTAAGTAAGGTCTATCAGCTCCTTAAGACAGAGGGATACATACTTACAGATCGAAAGAACGGAGCCAGAGTCAGGGACAACATCGCGAAGAGCGGTATGGTCAGTGAAGAGAATAAGGCTGAGCTCCGGCGTATAGTTTCGGAATCCCGACTGTCGGGTGTTCCGAAGAAGGAACTGCAGAAGCTCATTGATGAGTTTTATTAAATGGAGACGATTATGAATAATCATTTATTTGATATAACGATGCTGGCTATCATGGTTCCGATGGCCGTCATACTGTATTTTTATTATTATCCGAAGAAATGGGCAGACAGAAAGCTTATCTTCGGCGTAAGGAACCGTGAAGAATTTAAGAATCTTGATGTGGTACCGAAGGTCGATGAGATAGTAGACCGCAATCGTAAGATAGCAAAGATCATACTGATATGCTCGCTTGTTATCATGGCACTGTTATGGTTTATTCCGGATTTTACACTGAGGATGATGCTTTGGTCCTTCTTTGTAATGCTTGATATTGTATTTATCATTATCCCTTTCGTACGCGGAAACGGAGAGATGAAGACTCTGAAGAAGGAAATCGGACTTAACTCAAAGGGCGTATCCTATACCGATTTTACAAATGCGGGAGCGGTTCATGCGCTCAAGCTTTCCAATATCATCATTCCGAATATTGTAGGCGCAATGATAATAATTGCATCACTTCTTTTTGACGCGGGTGTGATAAGGATCGGAGGTAAGGCTCCGACAGGCGATTATGCAAATACATTTATGCTTGCATCATTTCTTTTTATAGGTTTAATGATGATACCTATCGCAATACTTATAGACAGAATGAGAAATGAGGTTATCTCGGATGACAGTGATATCAATGCCAACTTTAACAGGGCAAAGAAGAAGAACTGGGCTGATACAAATACAAGCATGACATGGGTCAATACGATATTCATTGCAATCTGCTTTGTAGCGATCACATTTTTCATTAACAGCGATATGGTTTATCTGGGATCAATGATCGTCTATATGGTCATTCTGATGGTATGTATCGGAGTATATGCAAAGAGGAATCTTGCAATCGATGCGAGATACAGAAGAGAGACCTCTATAGAGGTTGATGATGATGACCTTTGGATCCTGGGTTCAATTTACTATAATCCTGATGATAAGAGGCTGAATGTTGAGAAGCGTATGGGTATGGGTGCTACAGTCAACATGGCACATCCTGTCGGAAAGCTGATAGGTATTATCGGGGTGCTTGCAATAATCTATACCTTCGCAGTTTTGATCTGGGCGGGGGCACTGAGCAAGTCGGCAATTTCCGTACGTGTTGAGAACGGTAATATTATCTGCCATCATTCGAAGGATGAATATGTGATCCCGATTGGTTCCATAGAAGATCTTACCTTCGGCGAAGGCGCAAAGGATCTGAACATACGCAGGACCAGCGGATATGAAATGCCTCCTGTAATTAAAGGAAAATGTACCGTAGAGGGTGAGAGAGGCTGTATAGTTTTCATCAATTATGATGCGGATAAATACCTGAAATTCACCTATGACGGAACCACATATTATATAAGCGGCGGAACTGCTGAGGAGACCGAAAATGTCTATCAGCAGCTGATAAAATAAAAAAATTAAAAAATATAAATTTTTTCCATAAATTTTCCCTCCTAAAAAGTATATATAGTATCAACGGTAAGGAACACCGAGTGCTATATGAGAGATTAGGAGGGTTTTTATATGAGAAAGAATAATATTCGGCGAACAATGACTGCAGTCCTTGCAGCAACAATGATAATGAGTTCGGCTGCATGTGGCAGCAATGAAACTTCATCAACTGTAACTTCATCAACTCAGGCATGTACAGAAGACGGATCAAGAAACGATTCGAGCAATAATACGAGACAGGAAAGTACAACAACAGCACAGGTAGCTGAGTCGACACAGGCACCTATGTATGAATATGAAGCATGTGATGAAGATGCGAGTATAAACCAGCTTTCAGGCGCTTCAAATTACAAGGCAGGTGCCAGAGATATTAATAACTGTGTAGAAGTAGATATCGATTACGAACAGGAGCAGGATTTTTATACAAACGAGTATAACGATCTTGCAGAAAATCCATGGCAGACAGTAAAGACAGCACCTCTTTCAACCTTTGCGGCTGATGTTGATACAGCAGCATATTCACAGATCCGAAGCGGAATCCTGAACGGATACGGAGTTGATCCGGGACAGGTAAGAATCGAAGAGATGATCAACTATTTCAATTATGATTATGAAACACCTAAGAAGGGTGATAAATTTGCAGTACATACAGAGTTTACAGATTGTCCATGGAACGAGGATACACAGCTTGCACTGGTTTCACTCAATACAGAGCAGATCGATTTCAGCGAAGCTCCGGAGTCAAACATAGTATTCCTTATTGATACATCAGGATCGATGTTCGATGAGAACAAGCTTCCTCTGGTTCAGAAGTCAATGTGCATGCTGGCTGAGAACCTTACAGAGAAGGACAGAGTATCTATAGTAACTTATGCAGGAAGTGATGAAGTAGTTCTCGAGGGAGCTACAGGAGCTGATTATTACGAGATCTGTTCCAAGATAGAAGGACTTGAGGCATACGGTTCTACAAATGGAGCAGCAGGTATCGAAACAGCTTATAAGCTTGCAGAAAAGTATTTCATAAAGGGCGGAAACAACAGAGTCATCCTTGCAACAGACGGTGACCTGAATGTTGGAGTTACAAGCGAGACAGAGCTTGAGAAGCTTATAACAGAGAAGAAGGAAACAGGTGTATTCCTCAGTGTTATCGGTGTAGGATACGGAAATTATAAGGACAACAAGCTTGAGACACTTGCAGACAAGGGTAACGGAAACTACGCATACATCGATTCTATCTTCGAGGCAAAGAAAGCACTCGTTACAGACCTCGGTGCAAATATGGTTACAGTAGCAAAGGACGTTAAGCTTCAGGTTGAATTCAATCCTGCACTTGTAAAGGGCTACAGACTTATAGGTTATGAAAACAGAACAATGGCAGCAGAGGATTTCAATAATGACAAGAAGGACGGCGGAGAAATGGGTGCCGGCCACAGCGTAACAGCAATCTATGAGATCGTAAGAGCAGATTCAGATATGGATATGCCCGGAGTAGATCTTAAGTATTCAGAAAACAAAGAAGAGAACGAAATCTACGGTGAGGGTGAATACAATGATGAGCTTTTCACACTCAGAGTAAGATATAAGGAGCCTGATGCAGATAAGAGTGAACTTCTCGACTTCGTATGCAAGACAGATAACTACTCAAAGACAGGTAGTGATAACCTCAGATGGGCAGCAGCAGTTGCAGCATTCGGAATGCAGATGAAGGACAGCGAGTACAAGGGTACAACAAATAAGAAGCTTATCCTCTCACTTGCTGAATCAGTAAAGGGTTCCGATGATGATTATAAGAAAGAATTCATAGACCTGGTAGAAGAGTACTATGATCAGATCGGATAATCTTCATGAGGATGAATATAGGATATAAATTAGCGATTATCACGAGCCATAAAACCTAATATAAATGAAAAGTCCCATCTGTGAGTGATTGATTCATTCGCAGATGGGATTTTTCTGTTATGTATGGGTTTATTACTGTCTGTTTGATCTGATATAGAAAAGGATGAGTGCTGAGTTAAGTGAAAATGTAGCAACACCGATGAAGAGTGACCAGCAGCCTGCATTCATTACCCAGATTCCTCTGAAAGCGATGTAAAGGGCGATTGATAATACAGTTGCAATGACACTGATTATTGCAGCCTTCCTGCCGTTACGCTTCTTAATTGTTTCATCCGAATATTCAAAACCGTTTGAGAAAAGTACTGTGAAGATTACGAGATACATCCAGAAGTCTTTATCCAGACTCTTTGAAAACTGTCCTAAGATTATCATTGCTCCGACTACTGCACCAAAGATGTGCTCGCAAAATGCTAAGATGTTCTTATTTGATATGTTCTTTACTGTTGTATTCATATTGATTTCCTCCGTGGATTTGATTTGTTTTGGGAAGCCTTCGTTGTTCCCCTTGTCTGATGTAAGAATACAACATGATGGTCAAGAAACCGGACAAGAGAAGGTCAAGAAATCGTCAATATATTTAAATTAAGAGAATAGTAATCCGTATGTCGTATGGAATGGAAAGGCACTTATGACACTGTATTAATTGTATTGTTTAATGATATAAATATATCGATAATAAAGTAAAATATATCGTGATTAAGATAAAATATATCGAAATACGATAAATTTATCTTGACATTCGATTTTTTCGGATTTATAATCACATCATCAAACAGAGAAACGAGGTAAGTGCCATGATGCAGACGGTATCGTATGAGTTAAAATATCTGGAAACCCCTGAGGAGCTGGATTTCAGAGAGAAGATGGCGAAAAGGCTTGGAGCGGCAACGCTGATATATGCAGTATTTTCAACATTTTGTCTTTATGAGAATCTATCAGGTATAACAATGCCGTTCTTCGGTGTTGCGACCCTTATATATATGATTTACGGACTCAGGCTGAACGGTGTTGAAATTAAAAGGATGAGCTGGTTTTACGGTACAGTGATAATGTCGCTTACGGTATCGAATTTCCTGACAGGCAATCCCACATTTCACATTTATAATAACCTGGGAATAGTCGCGATGATATTTATATTTCTGCTTCATAATGTTTATGATGACAGCAGATGGAATTTCGGAAAAACAGCGAAGTCAATTATTGAGTCGTTCTTTCTCTCCATAGGTGCACTTGATGATTTCAGGAAAGATATGACAGTCATGAAACAGCGCAGCGCAGTCGGTTCCATGAACGTAGGAAAGAAGAGGGTTATAAAGTATGTATTTATAGGTCTTGTGATTTCGGTACCTGTTGTCGGTATTCTTACTCTGCTTCTTGCTTCGGCAGATATTGTTTTCAATGAAATGCTTGGCAGGATACTTGAATTTGATTTTGATTTCAAAATTGGAATGGGTATTCCGATCACATTTCTCATAATCTTCTTTGCGGCTTACTGCATCATGAGATTTTTCTCCAGGAAATCCATTCAGGAGGAAGTATATACAAACAGAAATCTTGAACCGATAATTGCGATCACAGTTCTTTCGATGATTTCGGTGGTATATATAATGTTCTCGGTTATTCAGTTTGTTTATCTGTTCCACGGAGAGGGAATGCCTCCGGGAGGTTATACATATTCACATTATGCAAGAAAGGGATTCTTCCAGCTTCTTGCAGTAAGCATCATAAACTTTTTGATGGTTCTATATGTAAATAACAGGTTCAGAGAAAGCCGCGTGCTGAAGATCCTTATGACACTCATCTCTCTTTGTACATACATTATGATCGCATCAAGCTATTTCAGAATAAAAATGTACATAGATGCGTATCTGCTTACAGCTTTAAGAATCTGGGTTCTTTGGGGACTTGCAGTGCTGTCGCTTCTGTTTGTGGCAGTGATCATATCAATATACAAGAATGACTTCCCGCTTTTCAGATACAGCATAATAGTTGTAAGCGTGCTGTATATTATGATCGGGTATGCCCGTCCTGACTATATAATTGCGGATTATAATCTGTCACATATAAATACCGTAGATTCACGTGTGACACTGGATGATAAATATCTGGTTACTCTTTCAACGGATGCAGCGCCTGTTATCTATCAGTATGGCGGAGATCTGGCAGAGAGATACTTTATGAATGTTCAGCATTATGATAAGGAGAGGAGTTTGAGACAGTTTAATCTATCTTCTTATATCGCACATACGCTGGCAGAGGATTAATATATCTAAAGAAGCATAGATTTTATAAGTATAGATTCAGATAGATCAGTCGGAGGAAATGTTCCTCCGACTTTTTTTTAATCTTTTTTGATGAACGATATAAATAAATTATTTAACGATAAACGTTAAAAAATAGTTGACAAAGATTAAATTGAATGATATTATCCGGTTAACATGAAACATTAGGGTAAGCGGTATATTTAGTATAGAAGAGGAGAATTGAAATGGAAGAAAATGTAAAACTCGAAAAGATTAAAAAGAGCTGCAGTACCGGAGTGAAGGTTACGAATGTTATCTTTGTGATTGCTGTGGTATGCAGCATTATATGTCTGATAATGATCACACTGATAGCAAAGAATGGAGAAGCATTTGAAGAATGGGTTCGGAGAGGAATCGAATCCGGACATATAACAACCGAAAGCTCTGTAGGAGAGGTGAGTGCATTTAGTATATCTGTTATTAATCCGGAAAATATGCATTCGGATGTTCGGGCAATCAGGGAAATGCTGCAGACACGCCCATATTCTGTGATCTTTATAGTATATTGTGCAGTCGGCTGTCTGATGCTTATAGTTCTGGCAGTGGTGATGAAGCTCATCGGAAGCGTGTTCAAGATTATAAGAGAAGAGGATAATCCATTTACGGAGAAGGCGATTCGACGCATAGTGAAGGTGATGATAGCTGTAAGTATTGTAATGTTCTTTACTCCGGGATCGATATTCGGAATTCTGGGACTGGTTATAACATGGGTTGTTCGTACAATCCTTGATTACGGAAGGATGTTACAGATTCAGGCTGACGAGACGCTGTAAAGGAGGACGGATATGGGACAGATTATTTTACGACTTGACCGTGTTATGGCGGATCGGAAGATGTCACTGAATGAACTGGCTGAAAAGGTTGGGGTATCAAATGTAAATCTTTCGAAGATGAAGAACGGAAAGATATCAGCGATACGTTTTTCAACACTTGTGGCGATATGTGAGGCGCTGGATTGCCAGCCCGGGGATATACTGGAATACAGTAAGGATTGATTTGGAGGAGAGATGTCTAAGAAAAAGGAATTGATAGGCCTGATAATAGGATTTGCAGGTTCGATCGCCGGATTATTGGGAATCCTATGGATTAATACGAATATACTCGGACAACTGTCTGTCGGAGGATATATGGCAGTAACCATTGCTTCGAGAATTCTGCTGATGCTGATTCCGATAGTCGTTATGATCGTAAGCAAGGATAAATTATCGGATTACGGATTTTCGAAAGAAAAAATATGGCTTCAGATCCTTCTGGGAATCCTGCTGGGAATTGCGTCATCGCTGATTTTTACACTGATCCCGCATCTTGCAGGCTATGGAGAATATGTTCAGAACGGACACCGATATAATGTTTTATGGGCTTTCATATATGAATTTGTTTACTTTATTATCGGTGTTGGTTTATCGGAAGAGTTTGTATTCAGAGGATTTATCTATGAGAAGCTAAGAAGGATAAGCAACAGAGACAGCATAGCGGTCATTGTTTCGTCGCTCATGTTCGGATCCATACACCTGTTTGGCGGAAATATGCTTCAGATGATCATCACAAGTTTTATAGGAGTGACGTATTGCTTCCTGAGACTGAAGATCAAGCATTGTACAACACTTTCGCTGATCATTCTTCATGGAATATATGATGCAATGATAACGGTATGGGCGTCTGTATTTATGGCGTGATCGGAATTTAAAAATTCACATTACGGTTATGTTACGGCTTACATGCGGTTGTATAGCGGTTGAAAAACGGTTGAATAATGGTATAATGGATAGTGAAAATGTGCTTTTTACTATCCATTTTTATGTGAGGATTCAGATATGACGATAGATGATATGAAGGAAATAAAGAAAAAACAGGGCTTTTCCAACAGGATGATAGCGGATCTTTCCGGAGTGCCATTCGGAACTGTGCAGAAAATCTTCGGAGGGGAGACATCGTCTCCGAGATATGATACCATACAGGCTTTACAGAAGTTCTTCGAAGAAGCGATGGGAGGTTTTTCCGTTCAATCAGACAATGATGTTGTGAAGGAAGGGACATCATATAAAGTGTCATGTGATGACAGCAGAAATAAAAATATAAATGATTATCTTGCGCTTCCGGAAGGAACAAGAATTGAAATGATTGACGGTGTTTTCTATGATATGGCATCTCCGACAACAAAGCATCAGAATATCGCCGGAGAGCTTTATGTGGAGCTTAAAATGCATGTCAGAAAAAACAGTGGCAGCTGTGTCCCATATATTTCGCCGCTTGATGTACAGCTCAATTGTGATGATAAAACAATGGTGCAACCTGATGTGATTATTATATGTGATAAGAATAAGATTACTGAACCACGTATAGTCGGAGCTCCTGATTTTATAGCAGAAGTGCTTTCTCCAAGTAATGTATTTATGGATACGACGATTAAGCTTGGAAAATATGAGAAGGCAGGGGTAAGAGAATATTGGATAATATCTCCGGAGATGGAGAAGGTTGTGGTCTACTTATTTGAGAATGATAATGAGCCGGTAATCTATTCGTTTGACGACGACATTCCGGTAGGGATATGGAACGGAGAATGTACCATAAATTTTAGAAAGCTTTTGAATTACTAAGGTGGATTTGAATAATGAGATTATATCTGGCGCCCATGGAGGGCATAACAACATATGTTTATCGAAATGCACTGGAGAAGCATTACGGCAACATTGATAAATACTTTACGCCGTTTTTGACAGCGAGTCATATAAAGGGACGGGAGCTTCGGGAAGTTCATCCGGACAACAATACGGGGATAAATGTGGTTCCACAGATACTTACTAATGATTCGGAGCTTTTCGTGACTATCACCGAACAGCTTGTTCAGCTTGGATATAGTGAGGTGAATCTGAATCTCGGTTGTCCTTCGGGAACAGTAGTTTCAAAGGGAAGAGGAGCAGGATTTCTGGAGCGTACTGAGGAACTGGATAAATTTCTGTATGAGATATACGATAAACTCGTGGGAAAGACTAAGTTGAACAGTAAGGCGGACGCGGATGCCGGACTTAAGATATCAGTAAAAACCCGTATCGGTATGGAGTTTGAATCAGAGTGGGATGATATCTTAGAGATATATAAGAAGTATCCGATCTCCGAGCTTATAATACATCCAAGACTTCGAAGTGATTTTTATTCCGGTAAGGTAAGACTGGATGCTTATAAACATGCGAAAGAAATATTAGGTGACAAAATGCCTATCTGCTATAACGGAGATATTATTGATGTAGAATCTTACCGCGATAAGCTGATCGGAATCGGACAGGCTATTGAGGAGAATGATACAGAGAGTGAAGCGATAATGATAGGTAGAGGCGTGATCATGAATCCTGAACTTCCGGGCAATATAAAGAATGCGGGTAAGACTCTAGAGGTATTAGAACAAAAGGCGGATCGTATGCGACTTAAGGCATTTCTGAAAGATATAACCGAGGGCTATTTAGAGGAGATGTCAGGAGAGAAGCAGGTGGTCATGAAGATGAAGGAGCTTTGGAGCTATCTTTCTCTCGGACTTGGAATTGATAAAAAGCAGCTTAAAGCTATACATAAAGCAACACGTTTGTCGGAATATAAATCCGCAGTACAGATGATACTTTACTAAACATAAGAGAAATCAAAGCATAGATTGGCAATATGATAAAAAGGATGCCGTACTGACCGAAATTATTCGTCGGTGGTACGGCATCTTTTTTTGTTGATCCATATTATTTACCTTAACCCTTAAGAACGCTTCTGTACTTGTTGAGTATTGTAATGTTGATAAGGTTTGCGATGATGATGCAGATCATAGCAGGAATGTATGCGTTAAATGAGAATGCAATTTCGAAAATATCTGATATAAGAAAGAAGCATCCTGTGAGAATAAGAATTACATTTACGATATATGCAGCAACAACCTTCTTTGGAACCTTCTTAAAATTCTTGAAATTAATAAACATAGTATTTACCTCGACTTTCTTTTTAAAAAATTTATCTGTATTTGTAAGTGTTATATTTGTTTGTCTGCCGGCTATGGTCATAATATATCACTCGTTTTACAGTATGTCAAGTATATTTTACAAAATGTTTATGATATAAATACATAATGTTTTTAAAAGGATACAAAATGCATGACATATATGTCAAAAAGTATATTTAAGAAGAATTGATGCATGAAAAATCATTTTGTTTTATAATGAAATTTGTAGCGTTATTAGTTGGGAGGGGGGCTGATGACATGGCAACATATGTAGTTTCTGATATTCACGGTATGTATGATAAATTCATAAAGCTGCTGCATAAGATAGGTCTGAATGATGATGATACGCTGTATGTTCTCGGCGATGTTCTTGACAGAGGCCCTAATCCGATAAAGGTATTGCAGAAGCTTATGGAAATGCCGAATGTTGTTCCAATCGTCGGTAATCATGAGCTTATGGCGATAGAATGTCTGGACTTTCTCTGTAAGGAGATAACGCCGGAAACTATCGAGGATATAAGCACACAGATGATAAACAATTTTGTTAATTGGGATTACAACGGTTCAGCTACGACTATTGCAGAGTTTGCAGAGCTGGATAAGGATATGAAGAAGGAAGTACTGGATTTTATCAAGGACTTTTCTTTATATGAGGAAGTTGAGGTGACCAAAACAAAAGCTCCACACGGAACTCACGGACCGAAGAAGGGAGATAAGGTTACTTATCTGCTTGTTCATGCAGGACTTGGTCACTATTCTCCGACTAAGGAAATAGATGATTATACGTTGGACGATATAATCTGGGAAAGAGCGGATTATGATATTCCGTATTATCCTGACAGGAAAAATTTCTATGTGATAAACGGGCATACGCCTACACAGCTTATCGAAACCAATCCAAAACCGGGATTTATTTACAGAGAATATAATCATATAGCTATCGACTGCGGAGCCTGCTTTAAGGAGGGACGACTTGCAGCCATTTGTCTGGAAACAGATAAGGAATACTATGTGAGCTGATATAAAGATACTTTTGTTACATACATTAAATTATTAGGAGTATAAAAATGAGATATCCAAAACCACTTGAAAAAGGCGGAACTATAGGATTTATAGCACCATCCTTTGCGTGTACTATAGAACCTTATAAGACAAGATTTGAGAATGCACAGAGAATATTAAAGGAAATGGGCTATAAAATGTGGCTCGGTCCGAACTGTGATAAGGAATGCGGCCTGGGAATCAGCAACAAGCCGGAGCTCTGCGGAGCTGAGTTAAATGCGGCTATGACGGATGATAACTCAGATGCGATCATTACCTGCGGCGGTGGAGAACTGATGTGTGAGGTTGTACCGTATATCGATTTCGAGAAGATCAAAGCGGCAGAACCAAAGTGGTATATGGGTTATTCCGATAACAGTAATTTTACATTCCTTTCAGCAATACTTGCTGATACTGCTGCGATTTACGGACCATGTATTCCAACCTTCGGAAGAGAGCCATGGCATAAATCGGTAGACGATGCATTTAAGCTTCTTACAGGTGAGATCACGGAAGTAACGGGCTATGATCTCTGGGAGAAGCCGATACCATCTGAGGACGGAGAGGAATGGGTAGAGGAACCGGATCCGCTTATCCCGTATGAGGTAAATGAGCCTTCGGTACATCAGTATTTTGTTCCGGGACAGACTGAAGGAGTCGTATCGGGTAACGAGTTCTCGGGAAAGCTCGATATGCACGGACGCCTGATCGGTGGATGTCTGGATATCATAACACTTCATGTAGGAACAAAATATGATAAGGTAAAGGAATTTGCCGAAAAATATAAGGACGATGGAATTATCTGGTTTATCGAAGCATGCGATCTCGACCCGCTTTCAACGAGACGTGCCATGTGGCAGATGAGAGAGGCCGGATGGTTTAAGTATACAAAGGGATTTTTGTTCGGACGTCCGAGACATTTCGGAGAAGAGGCACTGGGCGTTGATATGTATAGTGCCGTTACCGATATGATCGGAGAGTTTGGGGTACCGATCATAATGGATCTCGATATCGGACATCTTCCTCCGATGATGCCGATAATCAGCGGAGCTCTCGCGGATATAGAAGCGGAAGGAAATGATATAAAGATAAAGTACATTTTTGAGTAACGAGTGTATTGGGAGGTAGAAATATATGCCGCCTGGAGGAAGAATGGGACCGGGAGGTCCCGGAGGTCATTTTTTGACAGAAGAGGAGAAGGCTGCTCAGCCTAAGGTGACGCCGGAGCTTCTGAAGAGAGTATTTTCGTATATCAAACCGTATTGGAAGCAGTTTACTCTGGTGCTTATATGCATCGCGCTTTCGTCGGTCATGAATCTTCTCCCTTCGATCTTTACAGGTAAGATAATTGATGACGGTCTCATCGGAAGAAACATGAAGCTGCTCATTATCTATATAGTCGCATCTCTGGGCGTGACCTTCGGAGCGAATCTGATAGGCGTCGGTGAGAGCTATATAAATACCTGGATAGCACAGCATATAACATTTGATATGAGAAATCAGATGTTCCGTCATCTTCAGAAAATGTCCCAGCGGTTTTTCACAACCAGCAATCAGGGTGACATTATCACAAGAATGACGAGCGATATTGACGGAGTTGAATCGGTCATAACAAATACCTTCAAGAGTATTCTGTCGAACTCCATAACACTGATCTTTGCGCTTATCGCCATGTTCCAGAAGAACTGGATACTGGCACTTCTCGGAATCGCAGTCATTCCGCTTTTCGTTATTCCGACTCGTAAGGCCGGAAAGACCAGATGGACTCTCACGAGAGAGGCACAGGACTGCAATGATGAAGTAAATGGAATCCTGAACGAGACGCTTTCTGTCAGCGGTCAGCTGCTGGTAAAGCTCTTCGGAAAGGAAGAGCAGGAGTATGAAAGATATGAGGAAGTAAACAGAAGGATGATCAAGCTTCATATCAAGGAGAGGATGGCCGGCCGATGGTTCTTCGTTGTACTTACCACAGTTACGAGTATCGGACCTATGCTGCTCTATCTTGTGGGCGGAATCCTTATGATGAAGTTTGACAGCTCCATCACAGTCGGTGATATCACAGTTCTCGTTGCACTCCTGGGAAAGACCTACATGCCGGTCAACAGCCTGCTCAACATTCAGGTTGACTGGATAAGATCCATGGCAATGTTTACGAGAATCTTCGAATACTTCGATATGAAGGTTGAGATAGAGAATCCTGAAAATGCAGTGCTTCCGGTAAAGGCATCCGGAGAAGTTGAATTCTCACATGTTGATTTCAGCTATGATGAGGAACGTCAGATATTGAAGGACGTAAGCTTCAAGCTGGAAAGCGGCCACAGCATTGCCATAGTCGGACCTTCCGGTTCTGGAAAGAGTACGATAATCAATCTTATACCGCGACTTTACGATGTTCAGTCGGGATCTGTAACCTTCGACGGAACGGATGTAAGAAAGCTGGATCTCACATTTCTTAGGAAAAATGTGGGAGTTGTATCTCAGGAAACCTATCTTTTCAACAGTACGATCCGTGCAAATCTGAAATATGCAAAGCAGGATGCGACGGATGAGGAACTGATAGAAGCCTGTAAGAAGGCAAACATTTATGATTTTATAGAGAAGCAGGAGAAAGGCTTTGACACAATGGTGGGTAACCGAGGACTCAAGCTGTCCGGTGGAGAGAAGCAGAGACTTTCGATTGCCAGAGTTCTTCTGAAGGACCCGGCACTGCTTATATTTGATGAAGCAACATCGGCACTCGACTCGATCTCCGAGAGCAAGATTCAGGAGGCGATAGATCCGATAATCAAGGAGAGGACGAGTATCCTTATCGCACACAGACTTTCAACCATTCTTGCTGCGGATGAGATCCTTGTAGTAAAGGATGGAGAGATAGTCGAGAGAGGGCATCACAAGGAACTCGTGGAACTCGGAGGGGTATATACGGAGCTGTATAATACGCAGTTTAGAAAAACAGATGAGGGGTAAGCGATATGTCATTAGGAAGCTTTATTTTCAAGAAAATGTGCACGAAATCAGACGCAAAGAGGGACGAGGGACTTGAGATTCCTGAGAGTGTCGAATATATAAGAGATATCAGATACGGAAGAAACAGGAAATTCCACCTGCTTGATATCTGCTGGCCGAAGAACATTTCCGAGAAGAAGGGAGGGCTTTTCAACAAGTCCGAGGAGGAAAGAGCGATTGACCTTTCGAAGGATAAGCTCCCAGTGATCATCAGTGTTCACGGCGGCGGATATGTTTACGGAAGCAAGGAGGTATACCAGTTCTACTGTGCGAGCCTTGCCGAAAAGGGATTTACTGTTATCAACTTTGATTACAGACTGGCACCGAAGTACACCTTCCCTGCACCGCTGGAGGATCTGAATCTTGTAATAAAGTGGATGATGGCAAACAAGGACGATTATCCTATAGATACGGATAATGTATTTCTGGTAGGAGATTCTGCCGGAGCGCAGCTTGCATGCCAGTACGGAGTTATATATTCTGACAAGGAATACAGAAATATAATGGACTTTAAGAAGCCGAGAATCAACCTGAGAGCAGTGGGTCTCTGCTGTGGAGTATATGACCTGAAGAAGAGGCTTATGAATGAAGGTAAGCATGGCCTCATCAGGGATTACCTGACCTCGAAGCCGGATCAGTTCGGAGCAAAGCTGGATGTTCTGGAGCATATAACCGACGAGTTCCCACCGGCATATCTTTTCAGCTCAAAGGGCGACATGCTACTTGAGGAATGTGAACCTATGGCCGAATATCTGAAGAGCCGCGGTGTTAAATGTGCATATAAGATCTACGGAACCAAGAAGACGGGACATGTATTCCATGTAAATGTGCGAGACGAATACGGTGCTGAGGCAAACAGTGACCAGATAGAATTTTTCAGGAAATTTATCCGTTAAGTTGTCAGTTGTAATAGAAGTTTATTAATGATACAATACGTGGGCGAGGATTTATCCCGTATTTGATAGGGTAAATAGAAGATTATCCTAGTTAGGAGACAGAGATGATATTTGATAATATTCTTGCCGCTGTTGGCAACACACCATTGATAAGACTTAATCATATGACCGGTCCCGATGATGCAGAGGTACTGGTTAAGTATGAAGGAATGAATATTGGAGGCTCCATTAAGACACGTACAGCACTTCAGATGATAGAGGCTGCCGAGCGTGACGGAAAGCTTAAGCCTGATTCAGTTATTGTAGAACCTACAAGTGGAAATCAGGGAATAGGTCTTTCTCTTGTGGGAGCAGTAAAGGGATATAAGGTAATAATCATCATGCCTGATTCCGTAAGTGAGGAGAGAAGACTCCTTATTAAGCAGTACGGAGCAGAGCTTGTGCTTATCCATGATGACAATAATATCGGAGAATGTATTGAGAGATGTATCGAAACAGCAAAGAAGATGGTTGCTGAGAATGATAACTACTTCATGCCGGATCAGTTTTCAAATAATGAAAATGTAAATGCACATCTTCTTAATACAGGACGCGAGATCCTGGCTCAGGTAGACGGTCCGATCCACGGATTCTGTTCGGGAATCGGAACAGGTGGTACGATCACAGGTATAGGCCGTGTGCTTAAGGAGAAAAATCCGGATATGCTCATCTGGGCTGCAGAGCCGGAGCATGCTGCAATCCTGTCGGGAGGATCCATAGGATCACATTTACAGATGGGAATCGGTGACGGAGTTATTCCTCCGATCCTTGATCAGGATATCATCAAGCAGATTGAGATAGTTACAGATGAAGAAGCTATCGAAACAACAAAGACACTGACCAAGAAGGAAGGTATCCTTTGCGGTATCTCAAGCGGAACCAACGTATGTGTTGCACTTAGAATGGCAAAGCTTCTGGGCAAGGGACATACTGTTGTAACAGTTCTTCCGGATACAGGAGAGAGATATTTCAGTACAGAGCTTTTTGAAAGATAAGGTTGAGTTGAATAAGAACGAGATCCGAAAAATAAAAATAGATGAAAGAAGTAAGCTTCAGAAGGACTTTGCTTTAAATGCGTCAAAGAAAATATGCGGCACCATCACAGCCCTTGATATATATGAGGCAGCTGATGTGATACTCGGATATTACAGTACGAGAAATGAAGTTTATCTTGATACACTTTTTAAGGACGCGATAGAGAAGGGCAAGAAGGTCTATCTTCCCAAGGTGATAAGTAAGACCGAAATGAGATTCTTCAGATATGAAAAAGCTGAGGATCTTGCACCGGGAAGTTTTGGGATAATGGAACCCTGTACCGAAGAAAGCTTTGAGGTGACGGATAGTGAAGAACGAAATGTTCTTATGATCGTTCCGGGTGTGGCTTTCGACAGCGAGGGTAACCGCCTCGGCTACGGCGGCGGGTATTATGACAGATATATAGAGAAGCTTATAGAGAGTACTGTTAAGTACAGCACAGTTATGGCGGCTTACGGTATGCAGAAGGTGGAACATATCCCTGTCGTTGATACGGATATCAGACCTGACATGATAGTAAGTGAGATATGATCTTGTGACCAGAAAACAGAATAGATACATTTTACAAACAATATGCCGGCTGAGAGAGATTCTTTGCCGGCATATTTTAATGAACCATTTGGAGAGTCATGAAAATATAAAGATGAAGGGCGGAAATTCGAACCCTGACAACGTTGGACGGGAGAGTGACATGGACTCTGGCAGATTTGAAAAGTACATAGAGGATTACGGCCGTGATATATATTCCTTCTGTATGTATATGACGAGGAGTAAGGATGACGCTGATGATCTATATCAGCAGACATTTCTTGTTGCATTCGAAAAAGATGAGATTGAAGAAGGAAGGAATCCTAAGTCTTATCTGATAACGATAGCTGCGAATATCTGGAATAACACGAAGCGGAAGAGGCTCTGGAGGGCTAAAAGCGCAAATGTGGTCTATCTGGAGGATGAGAATCTGGAGCAGCTGCCGGATGGCAATCAATCAGTCGAAGACTCGGTGATCCATAATGAGGAAGAAGATAAGCTGAGGATGCTTGTGGATCGACTTCCTGAAAAGATGAAGGTCGTGATAGTGATGTTCTATATGGAGGATATGTCCATAGAAGAAATCGCTCTGGCTCTTGGGATTCCTGCGGGAACTGTTAAAAGCAGGATGAACAAGGCAAGAAAAATATTGAAGGAGGGGATGGAAGATGGAAGATAAAGAATTAGATATAATGCTTTCAAATGTACTGAAACCCTCATTTTCACCTGATGAAAGTTTGAACATGAAGCTTAAGGAAATGCTTCGAGGTAAGGATAATGACGGAACCGGCGGAACAGGCAGTCAAAACAGCAATATGAAGGTTGTAAAGACGGCTGCGAAGAAGACTTTAAAGAAAAACACGAGTCCGGTAAAAGCATTTATAAGAGCGGCCATCGTAATTCTTGCAATTGCAAGTATCGGAACGGTTGGAGTATATGCCGCAAACTATTTTCTCAAGAAGACAACGGTTTATGATCACGGTATTTCGGTTGGAAATCAGGAATATGTTAATGATGAAGAACTGGCAGAGCCGTGGGAGGATGTATCTGTGACAAAGGAAGGGACCTTCGAAGGCGGACCGGATGATCTGTGGGATACCAAAGAGGTTGTGATAACCGGAGGAGCATATCAGAATTCCTATTACACATACTCAACCTATGAAAAAGCTATAGAGGATACATGTCTTGATAATATCTTCATGGAGCCAATAGGCGAACCATACAGTATATGTTATGTTGAAACCGAGGAACTTCCGGGAGAGGCTGCAGGACAGATACTGTATAAGGATTATGAGCTGGACAGTACGTTTAACTGCAACGGAAAGGAGGTTTTCGTTGCACAGTCGAAGACAGATGGAGTTTCATCAGACTCAGCCTACAGCGTGATCCTTAATAAGACCGGTAATGAAAGAACATATATTTCCAAATCGGGAATAGAGTTTACACTGGTTGATGATGTCGAAGCGAAGCAGGAAGGCGGAACACCAGATGGAATCAGAACCTATGTCATGCTGGCATATGATGATGCCAAGGGTTATATAGCCTTCGATGATATGAAAGATAGTGAGATTCATGAGATACTGGATAAGGTGGTAATTCCGGTAACGGAAGGCAGTGATGTAACGTCAGAAGAAGCATCGGAAGAGGCTTCAGAATAGTGAATGGTTTTTAAATAAGAGAATCCCCTGTGCCGGGCACAGGGGATTTTTGCATTACGCCTGACGGCGCAAGTTTATTGAATTAATTATTCGGTGTAATCGTGGAAGGATATTGAATAGCTTCCCTGTTCCAGATTGTTTATCTTGATATCCTGTGTGAAGGTTCCGTTAGTTGTGGTATTTGTTACATATACCGCAGAGTTTGCTATAGGTGAACCTGACTTTGTTACTGTGAAGCCTATTCCGGCAGTACGTCTTGCAGTACGCTCATAGGTCTTTGTTCCCGAAACATGTATAGTCAGATCATATCTGTGGTTATCCTTCTCAATATAATCGAAGGTGATGCTGGTTACATTTACCATTGCATTTATAGAATTACTCTTATCAACTGTCCTTACGTTGATCGGATAACCCTGAGTTCTCGAGAGCTTCAGAGCACCGGTCCACTGTGCATAAACATATACAGTAGCTCCGTCCTTAACCGAAAGGTTCTTGAAGTTCTGACCGAGAAGGCTTGCGCCGTTAACGCTGCTCAGGCTCCAGCCCTGGAAAATGCTCTTGGTCTTTGTGAAACCGTTTGCAGGGTACTTATAAACCTGATCGTAGGTGCAGTTCATAGCTGCTACGCTGCCGCCTGTAGCACCGTTGCCCATGAATACTACCTTATAGCTTATAGGAACCATCTTTGCATATAAGTGAAGATTCTTATATGAACCCTTTTCTACGCTGTATAAAGCCTTTCCTGTGTAATTGCTGTTCTTGTACCATCCGCAGAACTTATAACCTGTAAGGGTAGGAGTCGGAAGAGTAAATGTATCCGTCTCAACTGTATATGACTGAGGAGCTATTCCGTAGAGGGTTCCCTCATATTTGTAGCTGATGGAATAGGTTCTTATGGACCACTTCGCATACAGTGTCTTCTTACCGGTAGATCCCTTAGGGATTGTAGTTATCTTGTTCTTATACTTACTGTCGCTGTACCATCCTTCAAAGATATATCCAGGTCTGGATGCATCCTTCAGTGTGATGGTATTGGATGTGATAGTATAGGTTGCAGGGTTCTTGGAATTGTTAGTTCCGCCGCTTATATTATAAACAATCTTATACTTTGTCTTTTCCCATTGCGGATATAAGTAAAGAGTGTTTCCGTCAACAGAAGTAAGATCCTTTATTTTTGCCCGATCACCAAAGGCTCTTCCCGATCCGTCAGCCTTTGTGTTCCAGCCGGTAAATGTATAGCCGGTTCTCTTAAATGCATTTGCAGGAAGCTTATATGTTTCACCGTAAAGATATGTCTTGGATTCCATAGTTCCGCTTGATGCACGGTAAGGCTTGAACTCGATATTATATGATATCGGATCCCACTGAGCATACAGAGTTACCTCAGCATCCTGTCCCGAACGAAGATTTGTGACTAAGTCCTGATCAGGATAGCTCTTTCCGCTTCCGTCCGGCTTGGTATTCCAGCAAGAGAAGAAGTAGCCCTTGCGATAAAAGTTGGTTGATCTTAAGAAATATTCCTCACCATATCTGCATACCATGTGCTTCATGGTTCCGGAGGTTGCACCGTTTCCGTCAAATTCTATGGTATATTTGTTGGCATCCCACTTAGCATAGAAGGTTAAGTTGCCTGAGGTATTGGCAGCAATCTTATAAACTCTGTTTGTATAATCGGCATCGCTGTACCAGCCCTTAAAGGTGTAGCCCTTCCATGAAGGGGCGTTCAGAGCGATGTCCTCTCCGGACTTGGCATACTGTGCAGGATTGTCCGGATTTGTCTTTCCGTTAACATATGTGATGGTGTAACGTACAGGAGCACTGTCCTCTGCAATCATAATATCGCTGTCAGGGATGAGTGCATCCTCGGATATTTCCTCTTCGGATAATTTTTCCTCGGATTCTGTTGTATCAGCTGCAGGCAATGTGACTGCAGGTTCTTCAGCAGGGGACTCCTTAGGCTCATCCGTATCAGGTGCAGCCTCTGTGGTTTCCGATGCTTCGGAATCAGTCGGTGTTGCATCATTAAGCTCAGACTCTGTATAGCCCGTGCTTTCAGTTGTGGTTTCGACGTTCGTATCTTCTGCGGCAAAAACTCTGGCAGGAGCATTACTGAATGCCATCATCGCAGCGAGTGCGAAGGTAACGACTTTTCTCTTTACTCTCAACTGTAATCCCTCCTTTATACTTTGCGCGCCCGTATATGGGGCAGCTTAAAGACGGATCTACTCATCCTTATCAACATGATCGATCTTCATCTTCGTGACCTTCTTAGATAATATATATGTTATAACAAGTATACATATAGATACAAGTATAAACCAAGGATTTTGTATAGCATTCACCGCACTTTGTCCGACTGCGGCAAGAAGACTGATCATTATAAGCTTTGCTACATATAAAGTAAGGAGATATTTCCTTCTGGAAAACTCGGATACACCGAAGGCAAAGTTAACGAAAGCTGACGGTGTGAAGGGAAAGAGAGCTACCATGAAAAGTGTCGCGGTATTGGTCTGTTCCACCCATTTACGTGCTTTCAGTACCCGCGGATGTCTGTCCGAAAACCTGAGGAATCTGTCTCTGAATAAATGCCTGAAGGCCATAAATACTATAGTACAGCCGATACATGTGCCTACCCAGCTGTAGAGAAAGCCGAGGAAGATACCGTGGGCGGCTACATTTACCAGGACAATGGCAACCAGCGGCAGAGGCGGAATTATGGACTCGATGGCGGCAAGGATTATGGGTGCCAGCGGACCGAGATGCCTGAAGCTGTTCAGCAGGTTAAGCCAGAAGTCTATGGATGTTAAGTTGTGCCAGATTTCCTGAATCATTTTATTGTCCTTTAGATTGTTTTTTGTCATAAATCTCAGACCAACATATTATAGCATTATAGGGCTTTTTTACAACAAACAGAGATTTATAATTTATTGTAAAATCCTTTAAATTGAATTAAAATAGAGGCATATCACTGAAAAAGTTTCCATGAAAAATGTATCCCTTACGGGAGGTAGCCTATGAATATTGCCGGTATTAAAAAACTTACATATACGGTCAATACTGCCATACTCCTTATGGTTATAGGACTCATGGGCTTTTTTGTATTCTGCAGGGCAACATTTCTCGTATATTTCAGCATTCCGACGCTGCTGGTATATATTATCGGTTATGTGCTTATCAGCAGGGAGCTGCTTTATCCTTATGTGGTCATGGTTTACTGCTGGATCACAATCTATATGGGAATCTGTACGGTATGTCTCGGATATGATTACGGATTCCATCTGTACGGAATGTCCATGATTCCGATCACATTCTATTCAGATTATCTGGGTTATAAGATAAACAGCAGAAAGGTAAATCCTTTCCTGTTCAGTGGCTTCATAGTGCTGTGTTATCTTGTATGTACTATGTCACCTTTTATCTGGGGACCTATATATCAGGCAGATAAAAATATAGCGAGGGCTTTTTGGATATTAAATTCGCTTCTCGTATTCGGGTTCCTCATATTTTATACGTGGATTATGATAAAGACCATCATTGGTTCCGAAGAAACGCTTAAGAATATCGCGCTGATAGATAATCTGACGGGGCTTCATAACAGACATTATATTATGAAATACCTTGAGGAAGCGGAAGATCTGAAGAAGGACGCATATGTTTCAATGATCGATATCGACAGCTTCAAGAAGATAAACGATGTATACGGTCATAATGCGGGAGATTATGTTCTGAAGACACTGGCAGGGATAATGGAAGAGAACTGTAAGGACTTTTCAGTATCCAGATGGGGCGGTGAAGAGTTCCTGATACTTATGACTTCGGAGTCGGGTAAAGCATTATCGGATGAATTCATAAAGGAACGAATGGAGAGTCTCAGAAAAACTGTAGAGAGTTCGAAATTCGTTTATGAAGATAAGGAGATCAAAGTAACCGTAACCATAGGCGTTGCCGAAAGAGGTCAGTGGCAGACTGTAGAAAGATGGGTTGATGCGGCAGATGATAAGCTGTATCAGGGAAAGAACAGCGGTAAGAATAAAGTAGTTATGTAGATCAAGAAAAGTAGTACTGTAAAATAGTTATACTGTAAATACGAAGAGGGTGCCTCGTTTGAGACACCCTCTGTTTTATTGTTATCTTATGTTTTGTTGGGTTTGAGATTTATATCTAAGGATTATGGTTCGAAGCCTCCCTTGATAACTCCGTAAGCGAGTACATTTCCGATGCTTCCGTCAGCTGCGGTATTAAGATCCGTCAGCTTTGAATGGATATCTTCGCCGATCGCATCAACCTTGAAGGATGATTTTGCAGGTTCATTTGCAAGTGCGATAACGTAAACATCATATTCATGTAAGTCTTCAGGATATGGTCCTACGTAGCCCTGATCAAGGCCGGAGAACTTACCTTCATCGAAATGTGTTTCTTCGGATGCATCTACAAGCTCACACCAGTGGAGCCAGTTAAATGCTGTCTTATCTATCATGAGGATCATGTACTTTGAAGCACCCTCATAGCCTTCCCATGTAAGTTCAGGTGAAATGTTATCGTAACGGGAACCTGTTGCCTGTCTCCAGTTTGCACCGTCCATACTTGTTGAAGTAACTTCAAATACAGGAAGTGCCTCGATATATACCTTGCCTTCTTCAACTTCGAGGCCGAGAGCTATATCGTATTCATACTCGGATATAGGAAGCACGTCCTTTCCGAAGTTCATTGATACGCTGTCAACATCAGTCTTAAGAGTGATGTTTGTATCACCGGCATCAGTTACAGATCCGTCTACTACGTTAAAGCTCTTCTCTACAGTACCGGCTTCGCCTACCCAGGTAAACTTTCCTGTTCCGTTGGATGTGAAGAAACGTTCTTCGGAAGTATTCTTCTCATTCTTCATGTTAAATGCGAAGAGTCCAACCTTCTTATTGAAGTGGATGTAAAGCGCGCCTGTATCACCTGCAGGAACCTCATCGCCGAAAAGCTTCGAGAGAGTATCTGCATTAGTAGTGGATGCCTTCCAGTTGCTGCCAGGAAGGGCTTCATTGTTTACATCACATGCAGTTAAGGTTTCGTTCAGGGCTTCCCATGAACCTGAATCTTTATTGAAATAGAATTCGTAATCCTTGGTAACTGTCTGAGGAAGAAGACCTGTAGGATTTGGAGCAGTATATGTAATGCTTACTGTATCGCGGCCGATATACTGATCTCCGAATTCCGAACCGGAGACATCTTCAACATTATGACCGTTGACGGTTATATCGCTTGCACCTTCTGCCGTAACAGCACCTGCAGCATCGTCATCGCTTATACCGGCTGAAAAGTCCGGGGCTTCCGCAACAGCTTCCTCGGTTGCCTCTGTGGTATTACTTTCCTTTGCAGGGGCTTCGGTCGCTGCTACAGTAGAAGCCGCTTCCTCCTTACCGGAGCAGCCTGTCGTGCCGAGGGCTAGTGCAAGAGCCAGACAAACCGAAGCCGTGATTTTTTTAATATTTCTTTTTCTCATATTATTTCCTCTCAGGTATCAAATTTCTCGATCATCTCCAGTTTTCAAAGAATTCCAGAATGAGTTCATTCACACTGAAGCTGTTAAGCTCCTCAGTAGGCCATCCGTGCTTACCATCCTTCACAACGACGCTCCACACAATGTCTTTATCCGAGTCTGCTCCGTACTTGCGGATGATAGAACCGTCTCCTATCTCTCCTTCGGACTGCATTTCGAGTCCGTTTGAAGAAACCATGTAATCAAGGACGTCCTCAATAGCGGGATCAAGAGCTGTCTTTGCGCTGCCATCCAAATTCTTCGGAACGGCTTCGTCAATCTCTCCGTAGACTACAAGCATTCCAACGTCATTCTTTTCGGGACGCTTGTCCCAGAGTGTCTTACATAGATCACCACCGACACTTGTGCAGGCAAGGAATGTATCCTGAGCTTCAAGCGCGAGTCTGAAGTTCATGTATCCGCCGTTTGAGAAACCGGCGCAGAACACATGATCCTTGTCGAGCGAGTACTCATCAATAAGATAGTTTACGAGAGCTTTAATGAATCCGACATCGTTGTAATCATTCTCGATCCTTCCGTAGTTCCAGCTTTTAAGGTTTCTTCCGGCCTTCGCGTTGTTAGTTCCTCCAACATAGCAGACAGCGTAGCCCTTCGGAAGCGCAACATCATCTAAACCGCTGGTGCGGCGGAAGTTTTCGGCTGAATCACCGGATCCGTGAAGCATCACGATGAGAGGTGCGTTCTTACTCTCCTGTGGAAGACTGATGACAAATTCGTGCTTTACATCTTCAAAAGTACAAGTGTACTTGTTGTCCTCTTCAAGCACTACATTCTCAAGTTTTGGACCCGATGCAGGCTTGGAATCCGATGCAGATTCGGAACCCGATGACGAGCATCCCGTAAGGATGCAGGCGGCCGTAAGCCCGATCAACATAATTGTTAAATAAATTATCTTCTTCATTCTTTTCCTCTTTATTTTTTCTGCAGCGTCCATTATTTTGTAAGCTATTTATTGTCGATTCGTGATATAATTCTACATCTATGAGAGGAAGTAAAAGTAGTAATATCAGCACGGATTATAGTAATATCTGCACAATATCAAAAATAATATCAGGAATATCTGAACTTTTTCGGATTGACCCCCACATTTTTCTTAAATACCTTTGCAAAATAGTTTGCATCCGGATAGCCCACACGGATACTTACCTCGCCGATAGGTATTTCGGTCTTGGTAAGCAGGATCTTTGCAAGATCCATTCTTAGGTTGAGCAGATAATTGAGACAGGTCATGGAGGAATGCTGCATGAAAATATCGTTCAGCTTATTTCTGTTGATCATGAATTCCTTCGTTACGGTCTCAAGAGTTATCTGTTCCTCTATATGTTCATTCAGATAAGCGGTGATCTGAGAGAATAATGACTTATCTTCCGATTCATGCGTTGTACCGAAATGAGCTTCGATCAAGCACGAATATATGATATAGAAAAGCAGTTCCATAAAGTAGGATCTGCTGCGGCATGGCCAGAAGCCGTCGCGCTGTCCCTTCAGCTCTACCTCGGTGGAGGTAAAAAGCTCCTTTATTCTTTCCAGTCCGTTCATTGAAAGAGCGAGGGACTTTTCGGCCAGGGATTCAAAATCCGTAAATCCTCTGATAAGGGTGAAATCCTGATAAATGTTCTGGCCATACATATTCGAAAATTCACCGGAGTTGATCCTGTCAAAGGTAAACTCATCACGGATTGCGGAAGGCTTGAAGAATAAAATATATGCTTTAATTTTCTGCATTATACGGAAACTGAGCTTGTCCTTTTCGGAGAGCATGATAAAAGCAGGTGCCTTGACTTCAAAGTCGGAACCCTTATCATTGATTCGGAGAATGCCCTTTTCAAGTATTATCAGCTTATAAGTGGTATTGTCGTTTATATAGTCCGGGATGGTGTCACATCGTTCGGTGTAGATATCCACGACCCTGTGCCATTCTCCCCAGAAACATTCGGTGTAAAGCTTCATTTTACTGTCCTTTCCTTATCTGAATAACAAACTGATTTGTTACATTTGACGAGTTGAGTAATCAGTATATATATTATAAGATATGTTTTGTGTGATTGTCTATTCACAGTCTGAAATAAAGGAGAACTTCAATGAAAAATATAATGATCGTTGATGATGATATGCATATAGGTAACATGCTTGAGGAAACTCTCAGGCTTGAGGGTTATGAAGTGACGAGAGCGTACTCGGGAACGGAAGCACTTATGGTGCTGAAAAATGTGCGGCCGGATCTCATACTTCTCGATCTGATGCTTCCGGGTCTTACGGGAGAGGAAATACTTCCGATGATAGAGGGAATCCCGGTCATCATTGTCAGTGCAAAGCTGGATATGACAAATAAGGTTAAGCTTCTTCTCGACGGAGCAGCTGATTATGTGACAAAGCCTTTCAATATGGATGAGCTGCTGGCAAGGATAGTGGTTCAGCTGAGACAGGCGGAGCTGCTGAAGGCGGGAGCGGCTGCTGCAGGCAGTGCGTCAGCCGAAGGTGAAGCAGATAAAGAAGAATACCATTCAGATACAGAAATCACAGCAAGCGGTATAACCCTTGACTGGGAGCTTCATACAGTAAAGATTGACGGTGAGGAGGTTCCGCTTACAAGAACCGAATGCGCCATACTCCGAATCCTTATGACGGATGCGGGAAGACCGATAGGCAGAAATACCATTCTCGATAAGATAAGCTATGATACTCCGGATTGTACGGAGCGTTCGCTGAAGCAGCATATAAGCAATATGCGTAAGAAGCTTCAGGCGGTTAACGGAGTGGATTATATAGAGGCTGTTTATGGGATTGGGTTTAAATTTATTAAACTATAACTACTCATTCAACCCTGCTCCGCAGGGCTCATGAGAATATTGACGATATCTTGACACTTCCTTGGCCGGTTTCTTGACTATTACTTGGTAATATAAGCACATCGAAAGAAACATAGGAGTACAAAATTATGGAATACATTGTAAGAACTAATGAAATTTGCAAATATTATAAGAACTTCAAAGCACTTAACGGTGTTACGATGAATATCCCGAAGGGTTCGATCTACGGTTTCGTAGGTAAAAACGGAGCAGGTAAGACAACTATGATAAGAATCCTTACAGGACTTCAGCTTGCAACCAAGGGAAGCTTTGAGCTTTGCGGAAAGAAAAGTGATTCCGCAGATATATATAAGGCAAGACGCCGCATGGGTGCGGTAGTTGAGTCACCTGCACTTTTCCAGGATATGACAGCAAGGGATAACCTGAAGCAGCAGTACATCAACCTCGGTCTTCCGAGCTATGAAGGAATAGATGAACTGCTTGAGCTGGTAGGTCTTTCAGATACAGGAAAGAAGAAGGTTAAGAACTTCTCTCTCGGAATGCGCCAGAGACTGGGAATTGCAGTTGCACTTTGCGGAAATCCGGATTTCATAATTCTTGATGAGCCGGTTAACGGACTTGATCCTCAGGGAATCATCGAGATCAGAGAGCTGATCCTTAAGCTCAACAGAGAGCAGGGTATCACAGTTCTTATTTCAAGCCACATTCTTGACGAGCTTGCAAAGCTTGCTACACATTACGGATTTATAGATAAGGGCGTTATCATTAAGGAAATGAGCGCCGAAGAGCTTGAAGCAGCATGCCGCAAGAGCATCAGAATGAAGGTCAGCGATACAGGAAAGCTTGCAAGGATCATGGAGAAGATGGGAGTTGAATACACTATTATCAGTGATGATTCTGCAGACGTTTATTCAACAATGAAGTTCTCCGATATTGCTTCAATATTTGCAAAGGAGGGCTGCGACATCATTTCCATGGAGGAGCATGATGAGAGCCTTGAAGGCTTCTATCTCTCACTTCTGGGAGGTGAGGCAAATGTATAGAATGCTTTGCAGCGATCTTCGCAGACTTTTTTCATCGAAATTGTTTTATCTTGGACTCATATTTTATGCGTTCCTTTATACCGGAATTAATCCTTTTATCATGTGGATAATACATCTCTTTACACATGATTCACCGGGAGCTGCAGATATTGAGCTTGCTGGTCAGGCAGGAACTGCAGCGATCGCCATTGCAATTTTCGTTACGTCATTCGTGATGAAGGAGTTTACCGATGGAGCCATCAGAAACAAGCTTTCATCGGGAGCAAAAAGAAGCGATATTTACTTATCATCAGTGATAACAATGATCGTTGCCACTATAGCATTTCAGGCAGTATCGCTTGTATCGATTCTTATATTCGGAAATGTGTTTATGGCCGGATTTGAATCACCGATGACATATATACTTCAGATAAATGTTATATATCTTATCGCAGCGGTTTCAATCACCATATTTGATGTGACACTCATGTTCATATTTGCAGGAAATAATATAAGCCTTTTTGCAGCACCGTTTATAGCTGTTGCAATCAAGTTTTTGGCAATGATGGTATTGGAGGATCTTTATCCTGAAACGGGAGAGCTTCTCATTTCGGGAACAAGACTTGCAGTTTTCACTTTTATAGATAAATATATTCCTTTTATGCACCTTATAAATTTCCCGAGATTTGGCTGGGATGCATATATAATAGGAGGTGCTGTTCTCTCAGCAGTATCATTAATCCTTGGAATGGTTATATTTGAGAAGAAAGATTTAAAGTAGGTAATTGAAATGTTAAATGTACTTAAGGCAAATTTAAACAGACTTTTTAAGAATAAATTTTTTATCGGCGGATGCATTCTTGCCGCAGCTATCACAGTATTTTTCATCCATAATGCAGAGACTGTACTTGATGTACATTTCAGATCTGATGACATGGCACTTGAGCTTATCAGTATCGGAGTTATCGCATTTATTTCAATCTTTGCACCGATCTTCCAGAGTGCCGAGTATTCAAGCGGTACCATCAGAAATAAGGTTGCAATGGGAATTACACAGAATAAGATTTATGCAGCACATTTCTTAACAATGGTTGTTGCTTCCATCGTTATCATACTGTGCTGGCTTATCGGAGGAGTTATCGCAGGTGTTTCGATAAGCTCATGGCTTATTGCCTACAGTGTAATACTTATCTTCAGTATGATCGCATATTCATCCTTTATGACATTTATCGGAATGAGATTCAGAAAGGTTGTTACATCAGCTACCATCGGAGTACTTGCATTTCAGGGAGCTTTTACGGCAGTTATCATCATCTTCATGCTGATATCACAGCACTTCGGAACAACACTTGGAACGATTCTTACATATATCGGAAACAGCATTGCAATGGGACGCTGGTTTGCTAATTCACAGCTCAGCGATCCTAATCTGAATCCGGGAGTGATCGTTTCAATCATCCTGTCACTTGTAATGGCAGCAATCTACTATATGATCGGTACATTTAAGATCAATAAGAGAGACCTTCAGTAAAAATCGGGAGGTGCGATATGGGAATTGCACTGGGGATATGTATAGTTATCATATGCATATTGTTACTTAAAATTTATATGATGAAGAAGTCAGTCCGGGAGATCCGGACTGATTTTGGTGATAGAGGAAAGCTGGATTCCAATTCTCTGATCGGCGTTTCATCCAGAGATAAGGACATCAGGGCGCTCACGAATGATATGAATCATGTGATAGTCGATCTGAGGAAGGCTTTCCATAAATATAAAGAGGGTGACAGGGAGGTTCGTACCGCCATAACCAATATCTCTCATGACATCAGAACTCCGCTTACGGCAATCTGCGGATACCTGGCACTTATGAAGAAGCAGGACAAATCGCCGGAAATGGAACGCTACCTCGATATTATCGACGAGCGTGCGGAGCATATGAAGGCGCTTACAGAAGGACTCTTCAGTTATTCGCTTATTCTCAATTCCGAGGAACAGGTTGAGCTTGAGGACGTGAGTCTTAACAAGGTTCTTGAGGACTGTATCATGGAGTATTACGGTGCACTCAGCGAGAGAGGAATTGAGCCGACAATCGATATCACTGAGAATAAGATCGTGAGGAAGCTTGATAAGACACATATCGACAGGGCTATATCAAATGTAATAAGCAACGCGATAAAGTACAGTGACGGCGACTTTGATATAAAGCTTAAGGATGACGGAACGATGATCTTTTCAAACAAGGCATCGGGTATTACATCGGTTGAGGCGGCGCGTCTTTTCGACAGATTCTATACGGTGGAGACAGGCAGAAATTCCACGGGACTGGGTCTTTCAATCGCTAGAACCTTCGTTGAACAGATGGGCGGAGAGATAGGAGCCGAATATAAGAACGGAAGACTTGCGATAAGGATCTCATTTCCGGAAAGATAGGAATAATGAAGAATGACAGTTGGGATTGTCCCGACGGTCATTCTTTTTTTGTGGGATTTTGTATGATTTCGTGGATTTTTTACCGTTCATATTTCCCGGAATACCGTTCATGTCAAATCTGTTTTCTTTAAATAATGGAAAATGTAAGATGCAGACATCAGATAGAAAATGAGTTACAGATTTTCGGGAGGTGGATTATGAAAGGTAACGCAGCAATCAGAATAAACGGACTTACAAAGGAATATTCGGGAGTTAAGGCAGTCAAGGGACTGAACCTTGAAATATATGAGGGTGAGCTTTTCGCACTGCTGGGAGTTAACGGTGCGGGAAAGACAACAACCATCAGAATGCTTACAGGGCTTTCGGTACCGACGGGCGGAAGCGCAGAGATATTCGGAAAGGATATCAGAAAAGATATAGATGATGTAAAGAGGCTTGTGGGAATATCTACACAGGATACGGCAGTTGCCGATAACCTTACGGTTGAAGAGAACCTGAGATTTATGGCAGGCATTTACTTCCCAGATGAGGGAAAAGCTAAAGCTGCTAAGAGAGTTGAAGATGTAATCGGTACATTTAAGCTGGATGAGGTAAGAAATAAGAAAGCTAAGACCTTATCGGGAGGCTGGCAGAGAAAGCTGTCCATCGCAATGGCAGTCATCGGAGAGCCGAAAGTTATCTTCCTTGATGAGCCGACACTGGGACTGGATGTTCTCGCGAGAAGAGAGCTCTGGAAAGCGGTTGAAGCATTGAAGAAGAACACAACAATAATTCTTACGACACATTACATGGAAGAGGCCGAAGCACTGGCTGACAGAATAGGTATCATGATAAAGGGAAATCTGGTAAAGCTCGGAACACTTGAAGAGCTTGAGAAGGATACAGGCAAGAAGGGACTTGAGGAAATCTTTGTTACCGTTGCCGAAGGAGAGGAGTAAACCATGAACAGAACACTTAATTTTGCAAAAAGAAATCTGATGGAGATTTCAAGAGATGTACTTAGCTATATATTCTGCGCAGCATTTCCTATCGTTATGCTGATCATTATGACACTTGTAAATTCGAGCATTCCGAAGGAGGCAGGAATGACCATCTTCAGGATCGATAACCTGGAGGGTGGAATCATCATATTCGGACAGACTTTCGTTATGCTTTTTACAGCCATTAATCTTGCCAAGGACAGGGGCGGCTCATTCCTGATCAGGCTTTTCGCAACACCGATGAAGAGCAGTGATTTTACAAACGGATATATACTTCCTATGATACTTGTTGCGGTTGTTCAGGCAGTGATCTCACTTATCGTTGCAGTTCTGATCGCACTTATTGTCGGAGTAGAGATCAAGCTTCTCGGCTTCCTGCTTGTACTTGCAGCAATGCTTCCATCGGCATTAATGTTTATTGCAATCGGAATCATTTTCGGAACACTCTTCAATGAGAAGGCAGCTCCGGGACTTTGCTCGATCATCATTTCCCTCGGATCCTTCATCGGAGGTATCTGGTTTGATGTAGAGGGAGCCGGAGGAGTTATATGCAAGATCAGCAAATGTCTGCCGTTCTTCTACTGCACAAAGACTGTGAGATCAGCCATTAAGCTTGACCTTACATGGGAGACCTTCGGACTTCCGATCATTATAGTAAGTGCTTCTGCTATAGTTCTTTCGATACTTGCAGTATTCTGCTTCAAGAAAAGAATGAAGGCAGATCTGGCATAGGACAGAGCTTTTAAGATAAGTCATCGCTTGAAATAGAAGAGCGAATTAACTATACTGAATCAGGAAGGGACACGCAGAAAAATGTGGTTCGGGACAGATGTATTCCCGGCAGCGTGCTTAGACTGATGCAGATAAAGACCATTATCGACAAGAAATATAAGGAGACCGAAATCCATGTCCTGAAGGACAGTCTCGATGATGAGGTGAGAAATGTGGTGCGTGAACTGCACGGCATTTTCGATGAGACGCTTACAGGTACGGACGAGAGAGGTAACAAATGTGTGCTGAGACCCCTTGATATAGTAAGCTTTTATGCTGAAGGTCAGAGGGTTTTTGCCATTGATGATTCCGGAAGATACAGTGTTTCCAGCAAGCTTTATGAGCTTGAGGAAAAGTATGGTAAATCGGGATTTGTCAGAATTTCGAAGTCAGAGGTCGTGAATTTTAAAAAGATAAAGAGTCTTGATATGAGTTTCACGGGAACTATCAAGGTAATAATGAAGAATGGTTATGAAACCTATACTTCAAGAAGAAATGTAGCGAAGATCAAGGAGATTTTGATGAAGAATCGAGGTGAGGGCAGTGAAAGAGATACTTAAAAGGGGATTTATCGGATTTGCTATGTCGGCCCTTATCGGTACTGCGGTTAACTTGATAATCGATATAATAGCAAATGCGGTGGGAGCTGAGAATTTTATTTCCATGTCTCCGGAATTCAGGAGCCTTTTTCCGACCCCTGTGATAGCGGCATATGTAAATGTATTTTTGTATGGAATAATAGGGGCTACATTTTCTGTGATGAGCTTTATTTACGATGTGAATAAGCTGGGCGTGGTGCTTCAGAATATCATATACTTTTTGGTTACGGCTCCGGTTGCCGTAGGGATAGCGATTCTGATATGGCAGCTTCATCATTATCCGGAAGCGATAATCTCAACGATTGCGGGCTACGGATTATGTTATTTGATAATAGGAATATTGCAGTACAGGAAGCTTAAGGATGATATAAGACAGATCAATGAAGAACTGGAGTAGGCGGATGGATAGTAAATACTGCATCCTTCTTGTGGAGGATGATTATGCTCTGGCAATGGGAACTGAATATACGCTGAAGGCCGAAGGCTACGGAATCCGTCATGCGAAGAATCTTCAGGAGGCAAGACAGGCAGTGGAAGCAGCAGGAGACGGAGAGATAAATCTGATACTCCTTGACGTTATGCTTCCTGACGGAAGCGGCTTCGACTATCTGGAGCAGCTGAGGGATGAACAGGTGGAGATACCGGTGATCTTTCTTACGGCAGTGGGGGATGAGGCAAATATAGTAAGAGGACTCGATCTCGGAGCGGACGACTATGTGACGAAGCCATACCGTGTGAAGGAGCTGCTGTCGAGAATTTCCGCAGTACTTAGACGCGAGGAGCGTTTAAGAAGAATGGCGGCAGATCAAAGAAATAGTGATAATCAGGTCAGTGAGTCTATAGGAGATGAATATACCTTCGGTTCACATGTACTTAACGTTTCACAGTTCAGATTATATAATAACGGGGATATGGTTGAGTGTACGCCTTCAGAGATAAGACTGCTCAGGGAGTTTCTCAGGAACAGCGGGATAGCTCTCACCAGAAATCAGCTGATCGAAAAGCTGTATGATACGGAGAACAGCTATATAGATGACAATACGCTTTCGGTATATATAAAGCGTCTTCGCGATAAGCTCGGGGAGGATGCGGGATATATAAAGACTATAAAGGGAATCGGCTACAGATTCTCGGAGGATTGATGACAAGCGATTATGAGAGAAAGAAATTCAGAAGAAATTATCTTATAGTGGCAGCGATATTTCTCGCTGTCAGTTTTTGCGTGCTTAAGATAGCCTATGCTCTGGGAATTTATGATGATAATGAGTATCTGCTTTTTATTCTTGTGGGAGTGATTGAGGGTATAGCCCTTGCTGTGATATATTATCTATGCTCCTGCGAGGTAGGGCGTGCTTATAAGGCAGTTGAAAGAACAGCCGGAATGATGGATGAGCTGATGCAGGATTCGGACAAGACTCTGACTACGGAGCTGGAAGAGGGAAGTATCGGAATACTTAATTCGAATTTCGAGAAGCTGGTAAATATGTTCAGAGAGGGTAAGAGGAAGGAAGCCGAGGAGAAGGAATTCCTGAAGGATGTGATGTCGGACATTTCACATCAGCTGAAAACACCCCTTGCATCGCTGAACGTTTTTATAGATCTTCTGCTGAATGATAAGCTTGAGACGGAAGAAGAGAAAAAGAAGATCCTTAAAGAGGCGGAAAATCAGATGTCGAGAATGGAGTGGATGGTCCTCTCCATGCTGAAGCTTGCACGTATCGAGGCAAGGGTTATCGACTTTGATATAAAGAAAGCTTCGGTGAGTGCGATACTCGATGAAGTAAGAGGAGCCATCAGCTATCTGACGGACAAAAAGAATCAGAAGATTATTCTAGATGAGGTGAGTGAGGATGCAGCTGTTTCGGCAGATCCGCAGTGGCTCACCGAAGCCTTGATAAATATAGTAAAAAATGCATCAGACTACTCCGATGACGGAAAAGATATAGAAATACATGTTGAAGCAAACAATGTATTCACCAGAATATTTATCCGCGACCATGGAATAGG
>JAGBNF010000025.1 GCA_017634555.1 Eubacterium sp.
CAAGATAATCTCGATCCTGTGCTGTAAGGTTAATTGTAGTTGCTTTTCTCCCCATAGTAATTTGCCTCCCTTCAAGGGTATATTGGTATTATACTATAGGAAGAAAATAAAGTCCATTTATTTAAAAGATGTTATACTAGTAGGCGGAACTGTAGTTGCCTCTGTTGTAGTATTAGCTGCAATATTTTTAAACTCAACAGTATCAGGCTTCTGATCTGTATTTGAAATATTCACAGCAACTGTATACTCAAGTTTTCCATTTTCATCTGACATGACAAATACATGCACGTCGTACTTTGTGTCATCATATAAAACTTCTTTATCCGAGCCTTTAATCTGGTATACCTGATAATCATATGTACCCGGCTCTGTGATATGGAGAATAAACTCTCCCTTTCCGTCTTCATTGACGGTAATTACCTCCTGGCTTGGTAAAGGTTCAAGCCCTGTTTCCGATTTGATGCTGATACGGTATTGACCTCCTTCAATACCTTCAATCCCCTGACATATAAATGTTATATGAGCATCCACAGGCTTATAAAGATAGTCCGCATGAACCGCACATTTCTCTCCAATAACGCATAAAAAGCTCATCACCATGATGAAGGCTGTTACCAGCCTTCTCACGGTTGAGCTTGTAAAAACATTGCTATTAGATTTTCGAACTGTATATTTAATCATATAGCGGTTTCCGTTTCATTCAACTGTATATGATACAGTTGTTATTCATAAATATAGCAGAACACCAGCAGCCTGTTGGTTGATACCGGTTCAACACATGTAGATAAAACAAGTATATGACTGCTTTTAGTTATGGAGGTATTAACAGCAGAAGCCTCTTTCGGAATCAGTTCCTTTACCATTCCCCAAGACTCCGGATCAAGAGCCTTCTTGTCAAATACATTGATCTTCATACATGCAAATATACCAAGATCATATACCTTGCTGCTGTTCCGTCCTACTATCAGTGTTCCCGTACTATGGTTCTCTAAATAACCCTTATCAAGGAATTCATCCAGAGCTCCAAACATCGCACCATGTTCCATGTGATGTCCATACAGGATGGAATATTCATCATTAAAATCCGCGTTATTCCTACTATCAAGGAAAATGCTTCCTGACAGAGAATACTCACCATACGGATTTATATTTAAATACTCCATGTTGTTTTCACCCTGCATAACAGGGTAATCAATATTTGTATCATCAATAGTTATCCATGCAACCATATCATCGGTGATCGGCATATCTTCAGGTATGCTCTCTCCCGGGATCGGCTTATATCTCAGATAACTATCATCATTTGCTTTGTTATATACATACCAGGCATCATATAGACCATAAATAACTATCAGAAGCGCTATAAGAAATATGAAAAACATAAGTTTCTCATAGATTATATTCATTCTTATCCAAAAACGCCTCATATCATATTTCCTTCCGACTTTGAAATGTGCTCATAATCGCACACTCCAAGAATAGGAGTTCATATAGCCATTAGTAACGTCTATAATTAGTCCTCATCATATCTCTTCTTTGAACGAATACCAAAGAATACAAATCCGATAACTGCGATAATACCAACTACAAGAAGTCCTGCAACTGAGAGGATAACACCTGTTGGGATAACACCTGCACGAGTATTTGTAAATCCGGCTTCAGCTTGTTTAGTATTTGCAGTATTAGCGTTAGCAACATCTTTTATTGTCTTACCTGTAGCCGTTTCATTTACTTTTCCATCCATAACAGCAGAACTATAGTCTTCTGCATCCTCCTCTACTTTATATGTAGCATTTGGAGCAATACCCTGAATAATGATTGACTGGCCATGCTGAAGATAAAACTCCTGTCCATCGAGAAGGTCCTGTCCACTTACAGTACTAGGATTAGTCATAGTAGAATAAACAGTAGCTGCATTTTTCGTAGGTGATGCTTCTGCATTAGTAAGTATTACATTATAACTATCATCCTTATTGATATTATTCAGTGTAACTGTAAACTTAAAATACTTATCACGCGATGCCTGATTTCCATCAACTGCTTTTTCAAACTGAAGATCTTTAGAATTATACTCATTAGTAAATCCATCTGTCTTGTCAGTAAGCGCATCCAACTGGTTTGTAACGTCTGCTGAACCCATTGTCGAATTGATTGTGACATTACCTTCTGTTGTATGCATAACAATCGATGCTATTGAAAGTTTTTTTCCTGAATCATCAGTTGCATCTACTACATATACGTCAAGAACTCGATCTGTATCATTATCATGCATAATACCAGCTGCTTCATCTGTAGTACTTGCTGTTTCTCTAATTACATATCGATAAATACCCGGTTCATCAAACGTTACACCACTAAAGTCAATAGTTGCAGTTTTTGTTGCATACTTTTCGCCACTTTCTAACTGAACACCTGTTGCTGCTGTAAGCCCATCAGCTCTTTCAGATGCCACACGTGCTACATCTATGTTAGTTCCAACAGCTGTAGCAGTTGGATCATTCGGAGCAAAAGTCACATCGCTAATAGACGGCTTTTGATTAGCTCCTGTACCAACCATCACTCCCGGAAGAACCTGCATAACAGCATTATCAGAAGTATCTGTTGAAATTGCTGTTCCTGCTTCAATAGTAAAGCTAAATGTTGCATTCGGAACACTATCTCCCTCATCCATGATCAAATACTTATTAAAAGTATAAGTATCATCACCTTCGACTGGAGTGTAATCACTTCCAGCAGCACTTACCACACTAGTCATCATCATGACTGACATTGCCGCCGTTACTGCTAACGACGTCAGTTTCCTAAATTTCTTTCCTTTCACCATTTAATACCTCCATAAAATATTTTTTATATTCTCACCTGCACTATTGCAGTTTAGAACCTAATTTATCCGGTGCTTTATATTCCCCTTCTTCTCAGCACCAGTACTACCTTCCCCTTTGTATCAGAAAGAGGTATGCTGCCATAAGTTCTGCTGTCAGTTATATCATCCCTGTAATCATTCAGGACAAATACAGTATCAGCTGAGACTATATACGGATACGATATAGATGATCCTTCGGATGTTGTAGGATATACAGTATCTTCAAATACACCCATACCGTTAACAGTAATAGTATCCTCGCTTATATCTATAGTATCTCCTGCAACTGCAACTATTCTGCCGAACTTAATTTTTCCATCTCTTACATAAGCAATCTCATCACCTTTAACAAGGTTCGCAAGCTTATATGTTATGCAGAGGTCTCCGTCTTTGATCATCGGATATGCGGAATTGCTATGATTTACGTAGACACCCGAAATGAACGTCAAAAGAACAGCAACTATAATTGCTGTTACACCGACTTTTATAAAGAACTCGATCATGAAAGACGTTGCGGTTCGCTTAGGCTTACCTTTCTTCTCTGTCTTATCATTCTGTTTCTTATCCGTCTTCTGCTTTTCGTCCGATTCTTTTATTTCTTCCACAGATTACCTCTAAATACAGACATTTAATATTTATGACTGTATTTCTATATTTCATTGTACAAATTGTACAAAGCAAAAAACCATTTTTTATTATAATACCACAAAAGACTTATGTCAACGATTCTGCCGTGATTTTTGATATGTCTCAATAATGATTTTTTTGTGACTACTGTATTTATAGATCTTAAAAATATCAATTTTCTAAATCAAAAATCCCCGTTACACCTCATCAGCGTTCCGGGGATTTTGCTATTTCTCTGTTTATCCATTCCATAAGCACATCAACTATATATGCGCATTCTTTATCATTAAGCACCTTTCCCGAAGGAATATTGTGCCATTTTTCAAGACAGCCTCTGCAGCAGCAGGCTGTTGCGTGCTGCGCCGTGAATACAGGATGACCTTTCATCGGAGTCTGCTTTCCGTCATTTTCGGGATTCTCGGATGCCAGCCTCTTCAAAACAAAGTCTTCCGCATGCTTCCTGATCGTATCCCGGCCTTTCTCTACCACATATTTCCTATCATTCTCAGACAGGTGAAATCTGCTGCGAAAATTCGATTTTGATAACCTTGCCCAAAGGTCATTCCTATCAGGCAGTGTATACACTATCTTATCAGCCATCCCCATTCCCGGAGTGTAACTGTATCCCGATTTCTTCGCCTGCGCTATCTGAAGCTTCCGGTCTATATGATAAGTCTTGCCATCCATAACAAAGACCGCTCCCGTCTGCTTAAATGTGAACGAAACGCCTGTCCTTACACATTGTCTTCTTACTTCTTTTATCCACCTGAAGTCACAAGGTCTGGCATTCGGTCCGGACTCACCACCGCAAGTCACATGTTCTATAAGTCCGGCAACCAGATATTTCTCAATATCCATCTCACCGAGCATCGGTTCCGCGATCACTTCACGATGTTTAATCGGAAGACTGAGCAGTATCGGCAGTCTGTAATCCGCCCTGTCCTGATTCTCACATGTACTGCATATGGTTACATTTTCCCATCCACCACCCCAGTCAGGCGGTATACACTCCTCGAAGCGATGAATCCTCTTCGTAATAATATGAAACTCAAGGTCTCGTCTCTCACGTATGATATCCCAGCAGCCTTCGCGCCACTCATCAGCTTCTTCAAGGAAGAAGTCCGAAGTCATACATGCAAATACTATTCCGTCTGCAGGTGTAACCTTATATTCTTTCTGCCTGTTCTTCTTTATCGGCAGATCATAATCATTTGTCTTTGTAACCTGAGATGCATCCTTACCGATACTCTCATCCCTCCTGTACACATAGCAGTTCGCACATCCGGGACTGATCTTTCTGCACCCATGCCACGGATTCCATATAGTCATTGCATACCTCGTCATGAAACTCTTTTTATATCATACCAATATGGTGTTTTCTTCCTCAATCCGTTCATTTATTCCGTAGCTTTCTTCTGCTTCATTACCATCATGGCATATACGGCGATAACCACTCCGACAGCAGCAACAACGGTTCCCGTTATCAGCATAGGTTTGATTCCCAGATGATCGAGTATCACTCCGCTTATCAGATTCGAGAAGACTCCACCGATTGTAATCGCACTTGTGACATACGCCTGTCCTTTTACCTGATCATGCTCACTCATTGTTTCATTTACATAGTAAGCTGCTGCAGGTATAAATACCGCATATGCAAAAAGCTGGAACGACTGGCTCGTATACATACCGACCATGCTTGTTGCAAAGATAAGTATAAGTATCTTTACGAAGAACGCCGCTCCCGAAAAGACAAGCATTTTACCTGAAGATATTTTCTTTAATACGAATCCTATCAGTGCCATTACCGGAAGTTCCAGGATTGCCTGAAGGAAATTCGAATATCCAAGTTCCTTCTCTCCGCCGCCGAGATTTCTGATGATCTGGATCATAAAATCATTGATCATATTGTGGGCGAAGTAGAAACAGATCGTTGCTATAAGAAATACAGCAAAAGCCGGATATGTTCTGACGAAATCAATGAAATTATTATGTGCTTCCACACCATTAGTATTATCTAAATTCTTATCCGAACCGTTTGCAACAGGCTCACCTTCCGGCTTCTTAAATGTGAATACAACTATCGCCGATAAAACCATAGTGATCACATTTATTATGAGAAGTATACCAACTCCTCTTTTCTCGACCAGTCCGCCCATGAATGCTGATGTAACCGCAAAGCTCGCAGATCCGAGTCCTCTCGCAAGTCCGTAATATATCTTGCATCCTGCTTTCTCATATTCAAAGTAAAGCGCTGTCATAACCGGCTGATACGCGAACTGGATCATGTAGATTATCGCATACACAATAAAGATCAGTATCTTATTGTCATGCGACACCATCAGAATCAGTGATCCGCACATAATGATCATTACCGCAATGATTATAAATCTTCTGTTTGTCAGCCATCCCGGTTTATCAATTATTCCCGCGATGATCGGCTGGCATAAAGCCGATGTGATATTTGCTACAGCAAGCAGTATTCCAACCTCTGTATTTGAAAATCCATTTGCAAGAAGATATACTGCAGCGAGTGCATGTATAGTACAAAACGCCGCGAAATACAGAGCATTTATCAGAGTATACCGCAGCGTCCAAAAACCATTCTTATTATTCATTTGCAACCTATTCTTTCTATAAAACCCTTAAATGCTCGATTTATGAGCATTTACAAGATATTTCGTGACAATCAATTGCAATCGTGTTACGCTGAATTTGCTGTCGACTCTTTCCAGCAGGAAGGAGGTGAATACGTCATGAATATCATATCATCCTTAATCATTTCTGTCGGAGCATCTATAGTAGCATACTATATTTGCAAATGGCTGGACAGAGATAAGTAGACAGCGTCAGCCTAAACGGAAGCACAACCATAAATAGTGAAGAAATCCCCGTTAGCCTGCAACTATCGGGGATTTCGACTTTAATACGTCATGTATTAATATCATCCTATTAATCTTATAACATGATTAGTAATAAAAGTAAACCTCATTTTATCATTTTTGTGAACTATACTATCCACCTTCCTGCGGCTCCGCATGGAAGCGGTGCACCTGCCGCACGTACCGGAAGTCCGAGTTCGGATGCTTCTGCTTTGCCTCCTCGCTCTGCAACGATTGCTCTGTCGAGCATATATGTAAGTACACCCGGCTGAAGTCCTGTTGTATATGAACTGATAAGGAAGAACAACGGTTCGTCAGATATAAGCTGTGCTGCAAGTTCAACCAGCTCATAAACTGATTCTTCTATCTTCCATACCTCACCCTTAGGTCCTCTTCCGTATGACGGAGGATCCATGATGATTCCTTCGTACTTGTTTCCTCTTCTTATTTCACGCTCTACGAATTTCTTGCAGTCATCTACAAGCCATCTTATCGGAGCCTCACCAAGTCCTGATGAAACCGCATTTTCTTTTGCCCATCCGACCATTCCCTTTGATGCATCTACATGAGTAACCCTTGCACCCGCAGCTGCAGCTGCAAGTGTTGCTCCACCTGTATAAGCAAAGAGATTCAGAACTCTTATAGGTCTCTCACTGTTTACTGTACGTCCATCCTCTGTAACTGCTTTATTGATAAGAGAAGAAAACCAATCCCAGTTTGCTGCCTGCTCAGGAAAGATTCCCGTATGCTTAAATGCGAAAGGCTTCAGATTGAAAGTCAGCTGCTTTCCTATCTTAAGATCATACTTAATGCTCCACTCTTCCGGAAGATCATATGTTTTCCATTCACCGCCGCCCTTACTGCTTCTGAAGTAATGACCGTTCAGCTTCTTCCATTCAGGTGCTGCATTTTCCGTATTCCAGATAACCTGCGGATCCGGTCTGAGAAGAATGTATCCTCCCCAGTTCTCCAGCTTCTCCCCGCGTGTTGTATCTATCACTTCATAATCTTTCCATCTGTCTGCTAACCACATATCACCAGTCTCTCTCCTCAATCGGTAAATATTCCTTATGATCTCCCACATACTTATATGCAGGTCTGATAATCTTTCCGTTATTAACCAGCTCTTCGATTCTATGTGCCGACCATCCTGCGATTCTCGCGATTGCGAAGATCGGTGTGAAGAGCTCCATAGGTATTCTCAGCATTGTATATACAAGTCCGCTGTAGAAGTCGACGTTTGCACATACAGGCTTCTTCATATCACGATTCTTCATGATAAGCTTCTTTGCGATTCTTTCAACTCTATCGTAGAGTGCAAATTCCTTCTCAAAGCCCTCTTCCTCAGAAAGCTGTCTTGCATACTCCTTGAGGATCACGGCACGCGGATCGGATAATGTATAAATAGCATGTCCCATTCCGTAGATAAGTCCCGACTTATCAAAGCCCTTCCTATCAAGAAGACTCTGGAGGTAATTTGATATCTCCTTCTCGTTCTCCCAATCGGAAATTGTGCTCTTCATATCAGCAAACATCTGCTGAACCTTCAGGTTAGCTCCACCGTGACGAGGTCCCTTCAGTGAACCGAGTGAACCTGCGATCGTCGAATATGTATCCGTACCAGAGGTTGTTATTACATGAGATGTAAATGTGGAGTTGTTACCACCACCGTGCTCGGCATGAAGTACAAGACAGATGTCGAGTACTGCTGCTTCAAGCTTTGTATACTTTGGATCCGATCTCAGAAGTCGGAGTATATTTTCAGCTGTTGAAAGTTCCGGCTTCGGTCTGTGAATGACAAGACTCGAATCGTGGAATTTATGCTTGTAGCTCTGATATCCGTATGCAGCGATTACCGGGAAACGTGCGATAAGTCCCAGCGACTGCTCAAGCACGTGTCTTATGGAAATGTTATCCGGATCATCATCATATGTATAAAGTGTAAGAACACATCTCTCAAGTGCATTCATAATGTTCCGGCTCGGAGCCTTCATGATAACATCTCTGTTGAAGTTTTCCGGTAACGGGCGCATTTCACCTATAACCTTCATGAACTCTGTGAGCTGTGTCTCGGTAGGGAGTTCTCCAAAGAGCAGAAGAAATATTGTTTCCTCAAATCCGTGGCAGCTTCCCTTGAAGCCCTCAACCAGATCCTTTACGTTATAGCCTTGGAAGTAAAGCTCACCGTCGATAGGTGTTCTCTCTCCGTTAATCATCTTGAAACCGTTAACATCCGATATCTCGGTAAGTCCGGTAAGTACTCCCTTTCCGTCTGAATCACGGAGGCCGCGCTTAACATCGTATTTCTGATACAGGGTCTGATCTATACGGCCGCTGTCTCCGCAAAATTCAACATATTTGTCTATAAGAATATTTATCTCGCTATTGTCTATCATATTTCCAACGTATACCTTTCAAACGCATTTATAATCGTTGTATTCTTGTAGGTATCAACTCTCTTGATTCCTTTTCCGTAATTCAAATGCACGTGTCCGTGTATAAAATATTTCGGTTCGTACTTATCAAGTATTGTATTAAATACCTTGAAGCCCCTGTGCGGCATGTCCTCCTGATCGTTTATACCATATGCGGGACTGTGTGTAAGCAGAATATCTATACCTTTTGAGAAAAAAAGCTTCGGCTTCAGCTTCAGATATCTGTTTCGCATCTGCTTATCACTATATTGATACTTACCCATGTTGTAAAGCATGCTTCCGCCAAGTCCCATAATCCTGAGACCCTGATATTCATAGATCATATCATCTATACAGATACAACCCTCCGGCGGAGTATCATCATAACATGCATCGTGATTTCCATGAATATACAAAACCGGAGCTGTCGTAAATGTAGCAATAAACGACAGGTATTGCGGCGCCAGATCCCCCGCAGCAAGGACGAGGTCTATTCCCTCCAGCTTTGACTTCTCAAAGAAGTCCCATAAATACTTTGATTCAAGATCAGCTAACAGAAGTATCTTCATTATCTTCTTTAATAACACCCTTCATTTCAACTATCGGTCGTGCTCTTTCTCTGAGCTCGTCCTTGGACGGAATCTTACCGATGACATTTTCGCATAACCAGTCCATCATGATAATGTCATCTACATTCATTTCTTCATCAGGTTTACAGCGCTCGGTTCCGTCCTGAGACACGATACCTCCCGAGAATGCAACAAATCTGTTGCGTGTCATAAGTCCCTTCAGGGTACTTACAACTCTTTCAACCTGCATCGGAAGCTTCTCTGATAAGATGAGATCGACAACTCCCGAAGAAAGTCCCCACCAGTAATTGATCGGTGTGCTTTCCTTCTCGGAATCGGCACTTGCCCACGAATCATTAATGATGAGATCTATCAGTCTCTCATAGAGAACTCCCCAGTTATAGACCGGCATTGCCATGTTACGCGGCTCGCCGTCCTTAACCTTATATAATCCGAATCTTCTTGAAGCTCTGTTCGGTGTGATCATATCCTGATCGGAAATGATATCTACGCCCTCATCTTCTTCAAGAGATCTGTATATCTCACTAATTCCACCCGAATTCTTTATGGTAGTCCATTTGAGATAAACCTTGCTGCTCGGATTTACCATGCTGGCTCCGAGAGCAAACGCATTGATATTGGCTACATTTCCAAAGATAGGATAGTCGGCGATATATCCGATTTTTCCAGTCTCTGTCATGATTCCCGCCAGCATTCCCGAAAGGAACTTAACCTCATAAAGTCTCGCGTAGTAATTTCTTATATACCTGTGTGATGTATTCAGCGAACAGTTCAGTATCTTAACATTCTTATATTTAATCGCGGTCTTCAGACTCGCATCAAGCAGTCTTGTTGTCGTGGTAAAGATAACCTCAACACCCTGCTTCTCTATAAGTTCGGACATTGCCTCGATGGCTTCCGTCTCGGTTGATGCAGTCGTAATCTTGAGCGCAACGATCCTGTCTCCGAAAACCTCCTTTATATGATTACGTCCGAGCTCGTGTGCATAGAGCCAGTCAGACTGCGCAGGTTCTCTGTCATAGAGAAATGCGATCTTAAGCGGTCTTGATGCCGAATAGCTTGCAGGAAGTATATGCGATATCAGTGAACGCTTTGCCTCCGGCGGATTGAGTGAAACCTCAACCTTATAATGCTCCTCCATTACGAGGAACTCCTGCCATACCGACTTAATAGCCTTTACAGTATCATCATATGAAAAATCACAGAGCTTATCGAAGCTTGTAAGTTCGAGCAGTCCGAGGTATGCATCCCCCGGTGTTATATGAGTAAGCTTGCCGCCGTTTGTCTCATTAAACGCTTTCTCAAATCTATAATATGAAGCCTTGAATTCTCTGGTCTTATCTTCGCTCCAGACCTTTCCGAACTCAGTCCTGGTAACAACCTTTACCTCACCCGCTGTTTCGGCCACGCTTCCGAATGAGCTTACACTCATATCCTCAGGTGCGTTATCCTCACCCACAAGACTTATCAGCTTAGCAAAGCTTCCTTCATTTGAAAACCAGATATAGTTAACTCCGGTCTTCTTATAAAAATCCATGAATTCATAGTAAATCTTTATATCCTTACGGTCGCTCAGCTTCGGTACCTTACGGGTTACGAACGCGGATATCGAATCAGCCTTAAAATACTTAAGTACACTTACACGCTTATTGCCCTCGACAACGTAGTAATAATTCATGAACTCGTAAACCTTGATAGGATCATGAATTCCTTCCTTAAGATGTGCGTCACAGAGCGATGACCACTTCAGACCGAATTCGGTATTTATATCCATAACAGGCATGAAGTTGCGGGCAAATGTGTTCGTTCTCGATGCTGTACTGGTTCCGACAACTCTGTCCAGCGGAATGTTTACAAGACCGAGATTCACCTCTCCCACTATATCTTCCTTAGTCAGGATATCATCCAATACCGGAAGGTATGGATGTACACCCTTAGAGATATCTGCTCTAAAGGCCTTATCACCGAGTTTCTTCGCTTTTTCATATTCTGATATTGACATATAATTCTCCTTAACTTCTCGGAGCCCTTACTGTCTCGAGGAGAAGCTTTATCGCCTTATCCATATCGATACCCTCGGCGCGCGCACGCTGACCGAGCTTAACTCTGTGTCCGAGTGTACTTCTGACAACCTTCTGTACATCCTCGGCTGTTACAAAATCTCTGTTATCTATTATCGCCATTGCCTTTGCCATCTTGAGGATTGCTATAGTTCCTCGTGGGCTGGCACCCATTGAGAAGAGGCTGTTTCGTCTTGTCTCCTCAACGATATTTACTATATACTCATATATTTCATCTCTAATGAAAAGATTGTTGCATTCCTCTCTCAAAGCCTTCAGCTCTTCAAGTCCCAGAGCCGGTCTTACATGACTTACCGGATTGGATGCATTTCCCTTAAGGATTGCAACCGCATCCTCGTGCTCCGGATAACCCATTGAAACGCAGATCATGAAACGGTCAAGCTGCGATTCCGGAAGCATCTGTGTACCCGATGAACCGTACGGATTCTCCGTTGCGATTACGGTGAACGGATCCGGAAGTGCTCTTGTCACTCCGTCAACCGTTGCGGTTCCTTCCTCCATAACCTCAAGGAGCGCCGACTGTGTCTTCGGACTGGTTCTGTTTATCTCATCAGCAAGGAAGAGATTACAGAATACCGCTCCCGCTCTATATTCGAATTCCTTGGTAGCACTGTTATACATCGAGAAACCAAGGATATCACTCGGAAGAACATCCGGGGTAAACTGAGTTCTCTTATAATCCAGCGACAATGCTCTTGCGAAAGTCATCGCAAGTGTTGTTTTTCCGACTCCCGGGATATCTTCCATAAGGATATGGCCACCGGCGATTATTGCAGCAAGCACGCTTTCAACCACGTGCTCTTTTCCCTTTATAACACTGTTGACCGCATCCTGAACGGCAGTCAGCTTCTGTATGTCTCCCATCTGAGTTCCTCCATAATTGTATTTATACAATACCTATCATACACATGCCTTTGTGACCATAGAGTAACGTCGGCACTAAGCTCACAGCATGTATTAACATGCTGTGAGCTTAGTGTCCGCTACGTTACGGCATGAGGCGCGAGCCGAGTCACAATAGGCATGTAGTATGATTACTATTTGTTAATATATAATTATACGCGAGCAATTCCTGATCTTTTTGCTTCTTCAGCAACTTCCTTTGCTACTGCAGGAGCTACACGATCATCAAACGGATTAGGGATAATGTAATCTTCATTTAATTCTTCATCTGTTACGATTGAAGCGATAGCCTTAGCTGCTGCAACCTTCATAGGCTCTGTAATACCTGTTGCTCTTGCATCAAGTGCTCCTCTGAAGATTCCAGGGAATACAAGTACGTTGTTGATCTGGTTAGGGAAATCTGAACGTCCTGTTGCAACGATTCTTGCTCCGCCTGCCTTAGCTTCATCCGGCATGATTTCCGGTGTAGGATTTGCCATAGCGAAGATGATAGGATCCTTAGCCATTGACTCAACCATTTCCTTTGTCATGATTCCGGGAGCCGATACACCGATGAATACATCCTTACCCTTTATAACGTCAGCAAGTGTTCCTGCTTCCTTATTCTTGTTTGTTACTGCTGCTATTGCCTGCTTTGCAGGATTGAGTCTTGGGTCACCGTCAACAAGTGCACCCTTGCTGTCTACAAGGATTACATCCTTAGCACCGAATCTCTGGAAAAGCTTGCAGATTGAAATGCCCGCAGAACCTGCACCACTTATTACGATGCTGATATCTTCCCACTTCTTTCCTACGATCTTAAGAGCATTTGTAAGTCCTGCTGTACAAACGATGGCAGTACCGTGCTGATCATCATGGAATACAGGGATATCAAGCTCCTTCTTAAGTCTCTCCTCTACTTCGAAGCATCTTGGTGCTGAGATATCCTCAAGGTTGATTCCACCAAATGACGGAGCGATTCTCTTAACTGTTTCAACGATTTCATCTACGTCCTTTGTGTCAAGGCAAATAGGGAATGCATCCACATTTCCGAATCTCTTGAAAAGTACTGACTTACCTTCCATTACAGGGATTGCAGCGAGAGGTCCGATATCACCAAGACCGAGAACTGCAGTTCCGTCAGATACTACAGCAACTGTATTCTGCTTAAGTGTATACTTATAAGCATCATCAGGATTGTTGTGAATTTCGATACAAGGCTGTGCAACACCAGGTGTGTATGCTGTTGAAAGATCATCCTTATTCTCAAGCGGACACTTGAGAGCAATCTCCATCTTACCCTTGTTTTCCTCATGAAGCTTCAAACTCATCTCATTGTAATTCATAATTTTTTCCTTCTTTCCTTGAAAACTTGTATTTACACCGGCCAATGCATCAGCAAACCGGATAGTTAACTATCGGATTATTATTTCACTCATCGGTTTCAAAGTCAAATGTCATCTGATCGCCCATCTGTTTATTTTCGTATTTTCTCTTCCAATCAAGTATCTCAGGCGGGCTCCAGAGAGCACCAATCTTTGTTGCCGTTTTCCTTACTTCATCGCGAAGTTCAATCTCGGATTCTATGATTATCTCCTTGGAGCGACCGTAAAGATCCATATATTTGTTATACTGCTCAGGAAATCTCTTCTCATATTCCAGATAGAAGAAATCCATCTGTTTTTTAACAAGCGGTATCTTCGCTCCTCCGAGATCGATGGCCGTCGGCTTATATGACTGCAGCACGCCAAGCATACTCTTCAGCACTACCGGATCATCATTTACAAAAGGCACCAGCGGATAGATATTTATGATGAAAGGAATCTTCTCCTTCGAAAGAGTCTCCATAAGAGTTATTCTTTCACCCAGACTTCCGCCGTCTATCAGACGCAGCTTCTCAATCTCTATCGATGGTATCGGGATTTCAACGACAGCCTTTGTCTTTCTGTGTATCTCCTTCAGAAGATCCATATCTCTGAGAAGCAGCTCTCGTCTTGTAGTTATCACTATTCCGAAGTCATAAAAGCTGATCCATTTAAGGCTCTTACGCATCAGACCGTATTTCTTCTCGAGATTGTTATAGGGATCTCCCATATTTCCCGCAAGGATCATGCCCTTACTTTTGCGCTTCTTAAGTGTACCGGCAAGAAGAAGGTCTGCTTCCGGTTTCACTCCTATATCCGTAATCTCCGGTTCCATACTGATAATGCCAGATTCGGTACGTCCGCGATAGATATTCAGTCCGTTCTGAGGTGTGACTATTGTTTTAGAATCGATGATGTACATGCTAATCCCCCAAATACATGTTACATATATATCTAAGATATGTCTAAGATAGACGGATTGCTCCGTTGCTGCGCAACTCTCGCAATCCTGAACGCATTCGGATTCCGCTGATTTGCTTACACAAATCGCTCCATCCTCATGCTTTCTTGCATCGTTAACTCATGCGATTTTTCCTGCAAGCAGGAAATCGCCCGAGTTTCGATGCTTATCTTAGACAAAGTCAAACGTCTGCTGCTCATAATCAAGCTGTATATACTCGAGTTCTTCGGTGTCGGTCTTGCTGCTGTAATTTACAACAACTGTTGTCGAACGCTTACCTGTCTTCTGCTGTCCGAGTATATAGTTTATATCAAATCTTCCCGTGATCTCCGGTGTAGCACCTCTGGTAGGAACTACAAGCTGTACGAAGTTTTCCTGAAGCAGCCTGAAGATAGGCTCCCATATGTAGATGTCCTTCGCAGCACCGAACGGATTATCGATGAAGAGGGTCTTCGTTCTCTTCTGTCCGTCACCTGCCGAATACATTCCGGAAATGTAATTGATAACCGATATCAGGAACTGTATATAAATACCCTGTGACTGTCCCGTACTACCTACAGCCTCTTCATACTTCAGATAGCGGCTCTGCTCCTTGATACGCTCTCTCTTATAAAGTGAAAGCTTTATCCTGTTCATATCAGTTACGATAACACTGAACAGCTTCTTCATGGAAAGGCTCTGATTCAGGAACTTCTGCCTCTCGCTTTCCGAACTCTTCTTATCAAGCTCTGCAACAACCCTATCTATATATTCAGACATTCTGTCCTTCATGAATTCATCCTTCACATAAGGAATTGATAGTCTGATCATTTCTATCGCTTCATCACCGAGACTTATCTCTGACAGATGCTGGAGCTTTCCGAGCTCTGTCTTAACATCGAGACATCTCTCTATACACTGATCTATAAAGCTCTCACGGAGCTTCTCCATACTTGTAAGTCCGGTCTCGATTCTTTCCTTCTCAAGTGTGATAAGCTCAGCTTCGGAGTTAAGCTTCTTAAGAAGCTCGTCTGCCTCTCTTCTCGTAGACGGAAGCTCAACCTCATCTCTTATAGAGTTTGCAAGCTGAAATGCACCGACTGCCTGAAGCGAATCGACAACCATCATCTTAACCTTCAGTGTATCATTTTTAATTCTGTCTATATTCTTATTTGTTCTGTCATAATCAAGCAGAAGATCATCGAAAAGACTTCTCAGATCAACCTCCTGTCCGAGCACCTCTGCACCCGACGTATCTATAGCTTCCTTCTCTGTGATACGTCCCGCATATCTCATCAGCTCTTCACTGTCGTTGATTCTGCGTCTGAAGCTCTTCAGCTTCTTATCAGCATCGGCGATTCGAGACTCCATTTCCTTCAGATCATTTTCTCTGTGAAGGAGTTCCTTCTCATAATCCAGATTCTCAGGAAGCTCTATATCCTCACCGTACTTATCATGAAGTGCCTTCTCTGCATATTCAAGCTTACCGATGATTCTCTCGAATTCCGTCCTTGATGCAGCGTGAAGCTCAGCCTTTCCCTTTCTCTCCTCCGACAGTCTCATGATCTCGGAATTGATGCTGATAAGCTCCGATTCCGGTGTCTTGAAAAGCCGGCCCGCATTTGCCTTTTCTTCAAGTACTGACCATTCGATATTTTTATCTCCAATAGACTTTTCAAGTCTTCTCACACTATCGGAAAGTGTATCTCTCAGAAGCTTTTCCTTTTCTCTTGAGAAAATGTCTTCGTCACCCTTAGACGATTGTCTATCGAACAGTGACATCAGCTCTGTGAGTGTCATATTAAGATCAGGTCTTACCATATCGGTATAGTAAACCGAATACTTCTTATCCCAGTTGAAGTCCATCTCTTTTACTTCATCCCGTATGGCATTGTTCATTGCTTCAAGGTCTGCTGTTTCGGATAAGATTTTCTTCAGCTTCATCTCATTAGAGGAAAGTGCCTGCTCGGTACTATCCTTTGAAGACTTAAGCTCTGAGGTCTCTCTTGTAAGATTTCTTTCCTCTTCTGCTATCTCTGCCATTTTACGAAGTATGGCTATATCTGCATCGATGATCTCCAGCTGCTTTTCGGCTTCATGAAGCTTTCCTTCGGTCTCTTCCTTTCCGGAGAGAATACGTCTTTCCTTCTCCTCCGCCTCAAGAAGACTGTCACCTACAGTGCGCAGCTGCTTTTCATTTTCTTTTATTCTTTCTTCAAGGGTATCATATCCCTTTCCGATATATATTTCAGCAAATGCAAGATCGGCCTGCTTTGTTGAAAGCATATCCTGAACCGCTCTTTTTTCTTCATTCAGAGTTCTGAGGTTCTCTCTCTCAAGATTTGCAAGACGGCTCACATTTTCCTCATCGGTAAAGTAATCGCTGTTACGTCTCACCGCGAATACATTTTCCCCGATAATGTTATGTGCGGAATCTATGCTCTCCTTATCGTAGAGCATTACCTCTGTTGAAGTTTCAATCTCTCCCAGTCCCGGATCTGCAGTTATTCCTGCCAGATCATCGACTATGATTCCATACGGAAGTGAAGGATTGACCTTCAGCAGCTCTGCACTCTTTTCGCTTCCCAGTGCTGAAAGATAATCCATTCCGGATATGGCACTGTGACTGTGTCTCGTGATTATATATTCCCTGACCTTCTCGATATCATCAGACCTCTTCAGGATAACGCCCATCTCTATATCCTTAAGACGTTTCTCTGAAAGCTCTGCAGCCTTGCCAGTCTCATGAACTCTGATATAGTCCTTTCTGATTGCAGACTGGATCATATCAGCCAGCTTCTCTATAGACTGACTGTCTCCCTCATAATCATCTGCCATACCATATATACCTGCCAGACTCTTCAGTCTTCCGGCTTCCTCGCGCTGCTTATCGATATTAAGCTTAAAGCCCGCTTCATTCTCCTTAAGTATCGCTTCCTTCTGCTCAAGCAGCTGCTTCTCTCCTGTCAGCTGTTCAAGGAGTGCAGATACTCTTTCCATCTCAGCTCTGCCGGACTCTATACCCGAAAGAATCGAAGCTCTCTTTTTTGCTGCCTCATCCAGCAGCTCTCGCGGCGGAAGAAGCTTTCTTTCAGATAGTCCGCTTCCCAGCTCCTCAGTCTTCTTGAGACATTCTGCATACTTCTCATCTCTATCCCGGAGCTTACTTTCGATAACCGCAAGATTCTGAACAGCAGCATCACGAAGTCTTTCTACAGACTCCTTCTCCTCTGACATCCTTGCTATCCTGTTGGCAATCTTATGCTCCTTCTCGGATAACTCGGCATTCTTCTCTTCCATGCGGAGCTTGATGTTATAAGCTATGCATTCTCTGTCGATCTTTCCCTCTGAATCGGACTGAGTTGCACGTCTTTCCTCTTCAAGTGAGGCAAGCTTTTCTCTGGCATCAAGAAGATCGATATACTCGCCTGCTGCGATTCTCTCATTGAGCTCCTTTTTCTTTTCTTCGATGAGCTCATTTATAGCATTGAGCGCTTCCTCAAGCAGCTTGGCCTTCTTCTCAGCCTCATCTCTTTCCTTCTTTGTGATTCCGATCTTCAGCTGCTGGATTTCTTGATTGATCCTGTCAGAACCTGTCGAAAGCTCACTGAGCTCCTTCTCAAGCTTTTCCAGCTCCTCGTCCGCATTTTTCTTCTCAAGCTCTATAGTTCTATATATTCCCGCAAATCCACGGGCAGTCTTTTCCTTTTCTCTGAAGAGCTCTTCAAATGTACCGATCCTGTCACTGAGCAGCTGAACCAGCTCCTTCTCATGATCATAATCGGCAATTCTCTTCTTCTTTTCAGCAAGAGTCTTGAGCTCCTCCTGAATGGTCATAAGAAGGCTTGCCGTATTTCCGGAATTGCCCGAAGCTGCAGCTGTCTTTACTGCATATGCCTTCTCGATTATCTCCTCGATAAGAAGATCCTCGATGACCTTTCTCGTAGTCCTGAAGTTCGTTTCGAAATAAGTTCTAACATGACCCTCAGTACGGTTGATTCCTCTTATCAGCTCCCACTGGCTCTCATAGAGTCCGTAGTCTGCGATAAATCTCTGATACTCACCCTTCCTGTCAAACACCTTAACGATAATGTTCTTATCCGTTCTGGCAAGATCCAGAAGGTAATTCTTGAGTCCCTTATATGTAATTCTCTCCTCACCCTTTACAAGCGGGAGATTGATAATATCGTTCTTGTTGTAATCTCTATAGAAAATGCAGTAATTGAAATACTCTATCTCCGCAGTGGTCTTCTCTTCACCGCTGCCTGCATCCTCCTCAGCGACGCCCTCGATCATAACCTGATCCGCGTCCTTTCCGCTGCCTGCCTTCTTTGCCGCAAAGCCCGTTGTCATGTAACGCAGACCCTCGGTGATATCACAATCATCCAGTTTCCACTCAATAAGCGAATGGATACAGGTATTATCATTTCCTCTGAAAAGCTTCTCTATAGGCTGCTTATCATCAAGGGTGGAATTCGGGATAACGCACTGCATCAGAAGCAGCATGAGTACAGATTTACCACCACCGTTCGCAAGGTCATACAGGGTGTTTCTGCCGTACATTTTCATGATGAAATCATCATAGCTCTGTGTACCGAAATTATATTTAACGTTGTTTACTCTGATTCTGTTTATATTAGGCATTGTCCTTTTCCTGCTCCAGATATTCCTGTATCAGGCTCCTGTTTTCCTCAAAATAATTCTCTGCCAGTGCATGCATCCTATCCGTCGGATAGAAGCGGTCGTCCACATTTACAAAAAGCTTTTCCGAAATAAGGAAGTTGAAGGTCAGCTTCGTCATTCCGTATCTCGAACCACGCGACGCCTTATTTCTGTCCCTGTCCTCATTCAGGAAAGGTGGAAGTCCCTCCCAAAGTGAAGCTATGGACTTAAAGCTGTTCTCTGTATGATCCTCAGCTATGGCAGCATCTCCAAGAACCTTTCTCAGATCCTGCGTTACACTGTTGATCACCTCGTCAACTCTAACATACTCTCTTACCTGATATGTATCCGAAGATTTATAGAAATAAAGGAGCGCATGGTAGGTAATGAAGAACGCGAGGTAAAGCTCCACATTTAACCTGAGGCCGAGTATACGCTTCAGTTCATCATTCGTATAACCGAAAACCTTGTTGCCGCTTCCCGCAGTTACAAAGAGGGATTCGTTATACTCATAGATTGAAAGTCCCTGCCTCGCCAGGATCTTCGTTGTAATATCATATACCTCGGAATCCGAATAGAACTCGTTATACAGCTCTGCGGTTGCCTTATCCTTTAGAGATATGCTCTGTCCGGTTATTAATGCGCTGTAAATATCCAGCGCCTTGTTCAGACTTCTGTCCTCCATCTCTACATCCTCTCAAATGTTATATCCGTAACGGACGATTCCTCTATCGCCACCTCTTCGTCACCGAAGACCAGTCGGAATCTGATATCCGCAAATCTTTCCTTGTCCGTATCCGACATGTACTTAACAGCCAGCTCCTCCAGGAAGGTCTCCTGCTGTTCGAGCATTCCTCTTATGCTGTAGTTATCTTTTTCAGATAAATGTACCAGATACGCAAAGTAGTCTCTGTTCTTATATATATCACCGGTAAACTTCATCTCAAGAATAGCATTGTATTCTCTGAGAGTAAGCTTGTCCCACTTCTCAAGTCTTTCAAGCAGTTCTCTGAAGAGCATTGCAAAGTTTCTTCCCGTCTGCTCCGAAAGTATCTCATCCTCATATCTGAAACTGAGATCTGCCACCTGATGCTCAACCTTCTCAGTCACATCATCCTGATTTATCTTCTTCAGAACTATCGAATCGATCATCGATATCTGGAAGCTCTTCTCACATTTCGGTGTAAGAAGGGGACTGATAAGTGCAGCCAGTCTGTCCGGTGCATCAACTTTCTCAAGTGAACTGAGTGCTTCCTCGAAGTCAAATGTATTCCTCAGAATCTGCATCTTCTTCCTGCTTACCATCTCATCGGCAAAACGTGACAGTTCAGCGGAGGCCTTGATCAATCGGCTGTGATTATCTATAGCCTGCTTAAGCAGTGTCTCAAGTCTGGTTATATCCCTTACCGCTTTTCCGTTCGAGCTTCTGTCGAGCCTTGATGCAGCCTTATCAACCAGTTCACGGCTCTTCGTAAAGGATTTACGTTCCTCCTCGAACCATCTTGATGTACTTGCCATAAAGTCGTCTACCGCTGCTGTACCGGCATGTACATCCGAAAGAAGAAGTGCCACTGCCTCATCTCTCTTCTTATGAAGTGATGAAACCTCGAGATTGATACGGCTTATTACATCTATACCGCCGGAATAGTTCTCAGCCTTGATCAGCTTTTCAAGAAGCAGCTGATCGGTACTGATGCGGCTCTCATCCTTCATCTCCTTGGTTGAAAGATAGAACTCGATTCCTTCCTCGGTTATCGAGTAGGTAACCTCGGATTCATGCACATTTGCCTCGATAAGTCTTACTCTTATAATCTTCGTCTTCCTGTCAGCCGGATCGAAGAAGCTTATCTCAAATGCTTTCCCGCCGTTCGTCAGCTTATCGAAGATACTATCTGTCAGGTTCTCCATCTCGCTCTTCGACATCGTAAGCTCATAGTCACGGGTCAGTATCTCCGCAAGAAATCTGCGTACCTCCGGACGGGTAACCTCACGCTCGTTGAAGTTATTCTCGTTTATGAGATACCTGAGAACAGCAAGTGTTATATAGCCCATATCTATGGCCACATCCCCACTCTCCGAGGGCGCACTTATCCCCGACTGCAGTATACTGAAGAAAGGATAAAACTTTCTCAGATTAAGCATTCGCTCAGTGTGATTTTTAATTATGTCGTTAGTCAGAATATACTTTTCCATAATCCGTTATATTTTACTATAAAATGGCCTGTAATACCACAAAAACATGTATCAGAAACACCGTATCATATATAAAAACACCCCGGAGATAAAACTCTCCGGGGCATTTCCCACACTTTTTCAAATATATGTATTAATCATTAATCCTATCTTCTTCTTTTAACGAAGAACCAGAATCCGATATACATCAATGATATTACTGCAAGTACAGCCATTATAGCCATCATTCCGCCAAATGTATCACCTGTCTTTGCGTTTGAATCAACCTTCTTTGTCTCAACAGTTGCATTACTTGTAGTCTTCTTGTTGTCATCAACAACAACCTTTGAAGGTGTCTCAGTTGTTACTTCTGTTGTGTCACTCTCCTCAGTTGTAGGAGCTGTAGGTGTTGTAACTGTCGGTGTTGTTGGATCTGTCGGCTCTGTAGGCTCCGTTGGCTCCGTCGGCTCTGTTGGTTCCGTTGGATCTGTCGGCTCTGTAGGCTCCGTTGGCTCCGTAGGTTCCGTTGGCTCTGTCGGCTCTGTAGGCTCCGTCGGCTCTGTTGGTTCCGTTGGCTCCGTCGGCTCTGTAGGCTCTGTCGGATCTGTCGGATTTGTCGGCTCCGTTGGATCTGTTGGATTTGTCGGATCTGTAGGTGACGCCGGATCTGTCGGTGATGCCGGATCTGTCGGTGTTGCCGGGTCTGTCGGCTGTGTAGGCTGTATCTTAACCGTCTCATAATTATTTGTTACAGTCACCTTGGTTCCGTTCTTATCAAGCGTTACCGCTCCTGCATCGTTGCTTACATATGTATATCCATCTATTGTAACATCATCTGTCTTTTCAATTACCGTGTAGCTCTTCTCTGCTTCAATATCCGCAAAGATTGCTGACTGACTTGTTGTTACACTCTTATATACTGCTGTCTGATCATCTGCTGTGAAGCCTGTTCCGTCGAAGTAATTTCCGTTCTCATCCTTCAGAGTAAACTCAAAACTCTTATCTGTTGAGATATCAGCTCCGTTCTCATCCTTAACTGCCTTAGAAACTTCTAGAGCAGCCTTCTCGATTACCGGCTTCTTCTCGTTTGCTATATATACAGCGAGGCTTGCCTTATCACTTGTTACAGTCTCAACGTTGTAAGTCTTTCCTTCATATGTAACGCTCTCTCGAGCAGTTGTTCCTGCATTCAGGAACTCATAGAAATGTACTTCATTACTCTGCTTATAATCATCAGGTGCCTTTGTTTCCTGAATCATATATACAGTATCTCTTTCAAGTCCGCCAAATGATACCTCACCATCAGCAAGTGTTGTGGCTGACTTAACCTTTTCAAACTTTTCTGTATTATTCTCAACAGTCAGCTTTGAAAGTGTAAACTCAGCACCCTCAAGAAGCTGTGTTGTTGAATCCTTGTCATGCTTGATAACCTTGATAGTACCAAGGTCAGGAGTTGTCTGTGATGACGAGCTTGCAGCACTGTCGTGTATCTCTCCTCTGAATCTCATATCATCAGATGCAAGGCTCTTATTCTTTGAGAATAATTCAACAGCATTCCAGTTATTTGTATCATCAAAGTATGAATGAGCAGTAAGATTTACAGTTACTTCATACGTAATGATATATGACTTAGCATCCTCAAGCTTGAATGTCAACTTACGTGTTGTCGGGTCATATGTAAATGTACCCTCAGCAGGTGTCTGCTTATTTATCTTTACAGATGATATAACAAGATCAAATGAAGGACACATAGTATCTTCCAATGTGAGTTCATCTGCATTCGGATCAAGATCAAGAGAATCAGGATTAACCTTGATCGTATATCCCGCATTCGGTGCAGTATCTACATCATAATCACCGATCTTCGCCAGAGTCTCCGGCTTCTTATATCTTCTTGCTGTCTGTGTTTTCATCGGATTAGTTCCGTCAAACCAGATTTCAGCTGCATTCTTATAATCAAAAGAATCTGTATCCTGTCTGATGATCTTTGTACGATACATGATCCTTATCAGAGAACCATCCTTATCGTTATGATCCTCAAGGTACTTTATCAGTTCAGGACTGAAGTTAAAGTATGCAATGTTCTTTCCGTCTTCTACTTTTGTTTCAACACTGACTGCATTAGGAAGTACATTATAATGATTATATACTTCCTCTGCCTGTACAGACTCGATAACAACCTCTGTATTATCAGGAAGAATATCCTTTACATAACCTTTATCATAATGCTTATCAAGTCCGTAAAGAACTATCATCCAGCCAAGCTCACCCGGCTGATCGTATTCAGGAGCACTCCACTTATTGAAGGCTGCTCTGAGTGTATGAATATCGTCCCAGCTGTCTACATACTTAGGTACTTCATTACTCTTTACACCCGCAACATTCGGAATACGTCCTTCATAGCTGCTTGGATAGTAATTTTCAAAATGGTTGTTACTTATATACTTATTGGCTGAATCCCAACCATACATATCAGGCTCAACCTTAACATTATACTTTACATATATCTTTTCGCCGTCAGCAAGCTCGTTAATTATAATTCCGATCTCTCTGTCTTCGGCAAGTGTCACTCTGTAATCGTCGCTACCGAGTGGTACTGTACAAGCCGAATCCGAATACACCTTTACATCTGAGCAAAGTGACATTCCCGGATACATTGAATCATAAAAATCAAGATCAGTATTGTCATTAACAGCTTCAATGGCAATTATACATTCATAAATGTCATCTGATGGTCTCTGACGACTATTTGTAAATCTCTTATCAATCTTAAGCTCTGTTTCAACAGGTCTCGGAACTGTATGAATTGTAAATTCCACAGCATCCGGGAAGCTTATCTTTACATCATCTTCAGGCTTATCAGGGTTCGGCGCACTCCATATATTTCCCGAAAATGTAAGCTGTCCCGATCTTGTATTGTCTCTTGCACAGAAGTTTTCATCTGTGTAACGGATAGAGATAACATTATTCACTATAGAATACTTTCCTATCTCCGTATTCTTGTTCATGACAGGTCTGTTTTCCACATTTGTAAATGTGATCTCTTTTGGCAGCTGGTAAGTAAAAGTATCAGCTGTTGTGAACTTCAGATCATCATCAAAAGCCCACTTCATTTCAAAAAGAAGGCTGTCACCGTGAGTAACGGTTTTGTTTCCTTCCAGAAGGTTCTCACCGGTCTTCTTGTCAATTGCACTGACAATTTCCATTGTGGCATTCTCGTTGAGAACCATTGTGTTTCCGGCAGCTCTGACTACTGTGTAATTTCCGCTTCCGAGACACGAAAATACAATAGAAAAAGCCAGCAGAAACGTCAGAATCCTTTTCGTGATTCTTCTCTGCTTCATCTCTCTCTCCCTTTCATTGGTTTTAATAGATTAATAGTGTAAGTTTTTTCCCTTTTCTTTATCCCTCAAGTTTGGAGTTTACATACATAAATATATGTAGTCAATAGTTACATATATTTTTAACAATTATCGTGAAAGGTGCACAAAAATAGCCGCGTTTGAAAGAATCAAACGCGGCATTTTTTTCTTGTACATAATTACTAAATGTTTTCGTTATTATTACTAACGCTGTGATTTATATCAATTTTCTGTCTCACGCCTTGTTAGCTGAACCGAATACAGCAACTCTGTCCTTAACTTCGTCTCTGATTGCCTGAGCACCAGGAGCAAGAAGCTTACGTGGATCATATCCCTTACCCTGCTGATCCTTGCCTTCTTCGATATACTTACGTGTAGCAGCTGCGAATACAAGCTGGCACTCTGTATTAACGTTAACCTTAGCTACGCCCATGTCGATAGCCTTCTTGATCTGCTCATCAGGAATTCCTGAACCACCGTGAAGAACGAGTGGTGTGTTGCCTGTAACAGCCTTGATCTGCTCAAGAACCTGGAACTGAAGACCTGCCCAGTTATCAGGATACTTTCCATGGATGTTACCGATACCGCAAGCAAGCATATCTACACCGAGATCGTTGATCTGCTTACACTCTGCAGGATCAGCACACTCACCTGTTGATACTACTCCGTCTTCCTCGCCGCCAATACCACCAACTTCTGCCTCAAGAGAAATGCCCTTCTCTCTGCAGATAGCGATAAGTTCCTTTGTCTTCGCAATATTCTCTTCAAGTGGAAGTGAAGATCCGTCGAACATGATTGATGTAAATCCAGCTTCGATACAAGCCTTAGCACCTTCGTATGAACCGTGATCAAGGTGAAGAGCTACAGGAACTGTAATTCCGAGTGACTCATCCATAGCCTTAACCATAGCAGCTACAGTCTTGAAGCCTGTCATATACTTACCTGCACCCTCTGATACTCCGAGGATAACCGGTGTCTTAAGCTCCTCACACTCAAGCAGAACTGACTTTGTCCACTCAAGATTGTTGATGTTGAACTGAGCTACAGCATAGTGACCTTCAACTGCCTTCTTAAGCATTTCTGTTGCAGAAACTAACATGATATATTACCTCCGTGTAATAAATAATTAATTCATTCTTTGTCTGATAAACAGACTTTATGGTAATTCACCGGACCCTACCAACCAGCCCAGCGAACAATATTATACCTTATATATAGACAATTAACAACTATTTTAGGTTAAAGATGTCAAACTTAGTATTCCCTATAAAAGAGAAAACCTGCATCAGATAAATACTTATCTGACGCAGGAAAGATTGATTTATGTTATGAAGCTTGTTTCGGTGATTCATCTGCGTGAAGTCCGTAGTAGTTACCACCGCTTATTACCTTATCGTATGCTGCCTTCATTTCCTCTGCACAAGCAAGCATTGAAGGACGTATACCCATGTAGAAATTATCTACTGAAATCTGCATTTCTCCCGGGTTCATGGTTATTGCATCCGGATCCTCGTTGTAAGGAGCACCTATCAGGATTTCCTTAACAGCCTGGCTGAAGAATGGCATCGATTCCGGAAGTGATATGAACTTCTTATTGAGAACCTGATTCTCAAATCCCGGTACCAGCTCACAAAGCTTTTTCTTCTTTGTCTTCTCAAAGGCTCCGTCTACGAAGGCCTTTGCTGCTTTCTTCATGATTGCACGGCGCTGATCATTATCCTTGCCGACAAACACGAAGTTGCATTCTGACATTGTAGGCTGCTCATCCGCAAATGCATTATATATAAGCTTCTCCGGTGCATAAACTCCTACTCCGTTGAAGAAGTTCTTATATATTCTCTCCATCTCCTGACTTACAGGAACCAGTCTGTCATTATCCAGATCACTCTCATGACTTACCATGAAGTTGATCAGGCCTGTCTTCATCTGCTCTACCTTCTCATCAGTGATGTAATCCTTCGGAAGGAATTCCGTACGCTTTGCCTGTTTAAGCATGAAGCCTATTATCCTTCGTCCGTCATTTGAAAGACCGCTGATTGCAGAATTGAGATCTACTCCAAACTGTGAATAGATATCATCGAGCTGTTCAGCTCTGTGTCTCAGCTGACGTATTATATCACCCAGAACATCCTGACGGTTCATTTCTTCCATCAGCATATTTCTTTCCTTAGCGAGAGCATCCTTGATGCTGGCTTCATAGTAACCGTTCTCGGTTTCCTTCTTCGCATTAGGGAAAGTGAAGAATCTCTTCTTAACAATCGCAAGTATGGATTCTCTGATTCTCTCAAACTCACTGAACGGACTGTAATTGCTGAGTGCTGTCTCAAGAGATTTGATCTCTTGGATCATTCCGCCGTCCTCTTCGCATCCACCGATGTTTCTCGCACCGATCATCTTCATTGTTACGAACGGACCGAACTGTCTCAGATATTTATCTATGTGACCGTCAAGTGTAGATGTAAGCTTTATTCGTATTGACTTTACTATAACCGGAATATCGGTCTTGATAGTCTCGAGCTGTCTCGGAAGGATCGTACTGAAATCATCCGTTCCTTTCTTGATAGCCTTATAAGGCTGCTTCGAATACTGACCTACCTTTATCAGACCGTTAACACTGAGATTGATCTCATCTCCCGGTTCTCCTGCGAAGAAGGTTTTGAGTTCTCCGAAGGTGTCATCCACATCCTTCTTTATGCTCTCATCCTTCTCAGGCATTTCGTAAAGCAGCTTCTCAGCGCGGCTGAAAATGTCCTGCTCACATATATTCTCTATCTCTCTGATAGGAATCTTATAATCCGACTCATTAACAACCTTGAAAAGACCTACACTGCTTGATTCAAAGAATGAATCTCTGATAAGCATACGATTTCCGTTTATATCGGAATCATCTATATACTTGTTGATTGCCAGCTTCTGAAGGAAGTAAGCCACATCATTAAATACAACGTGCTCAGGTATATATCCCTGATCATCCTTCTTTCCGGATACGAGTACACAGGAATCAAAAATGTTTTCTTTCATCGTGAGCCTATGAGTCGTACTCTCGAAGTTGTAACTCTCTCCTGTATAAGCTATCTGCATATACTGGCTCAACTCCTCAAGAGTTGCATGAGAGTTTGCGAGAAGCAGCGTTCTCTTATCTTCGTTATCATAGATTGCTTTGTTTGCAAAAAGCGCATCCGGAGTAATGAGACATCCACCTACGCGGAAATTCTTCCATCTGCGGGACTTTCCATATGCCTTGATGTTATATGTAACATCGGCCAGAATTCCGCTTCCTGTTCCTCCGGCTGTACTGGATACTATGATTACATCCAGCTTGCCACCCTTTGACTTACTGTAAAGATCTTCCAGTTTTTCAAAAAGGAGTATTCTCATGTCTTCATAAGCATTTGAAAACATAAGTCTTCCTATCTGTCTGTTGCCTTCAGCTCCTGTAGTTCCGATAGAAATTCGCGGAAAATCAGGACTCATCCATTTCGCCAGAGATTCCTGAACAGGCATGCTGTTAAAACCTCTGGTAAGGATATCTCCCAGGTTCGGTCTGTAAATACTGAGTACTTCCAATGCATTAAGACCATAACCCTCTTTACTATCCTTGATAGTTGCTTCCATTGCCGGTATATCTGAATCCATCAGGAGAAAACTGATATTATCCTCGCGGCTGATATTTCCCATCATCATCCGCTTCAGAGCTGTTACGACTTTTCCGCCGACTCCACCGAGTCCGATAACGAGAAGATCACCGTTAAAACGATTCTCATTCTCAACCTTGCTGAAAATGCGCACATGCTTCAGTTTGTTAAACTCTTCCTTTTGTGTGTCTATAAGTATCATTTGACTTCTCCTCGTGCATGTAAATAACACTAAATCATATTGTAACACACTTATTTGTAAATTTGTACAATTATATACAAAAATTTTGTCCCAATTTACACAATATTTAAGCCTATTTTACAAATTTTCGAGCTGAGCTCTTAAATCATCTATTCCTTTGAATAAAATTCCCTTCATTCCGAGACTGTTCGCAGCGTCCACATTTATCTGTCTGTCGTCTACAAATACGGTCTCAGAAAGCTTTATGCCAAATCTTGATTCAAGAAGCTTATAGATTTCCGGATTTGGTTTTATCAACTTTTCCTTTGATGAAATTATATAACCGTCTGTATGAGGCAGGAATTTAAACTTAGGCCAATGAAGCTGCGACAGCTTATCAGGATAATTTGAAACAACAAATACCTTATAGCCCTTTTCCTTCAGATCCAGTACCAGCTTCTCCGAATAATCGTATTCCTCTGTGATAAATTCAAGATTTTTCCAGAATTCAGCAAGTTCCTTCTCATATCCAGGAACCACTCCTCTGAAATATTCTTCGGCCTCATCCTCATCGGCAACTCCCTCATCAAGTCTGCTCCAATGAGGAGAGTTTACTACCTTGTCAGAAAAGATCTCTATCAATTCATCACTGAATCCAAGATCCTTCATATACGCTCTGTACCTGAAATCCGCAAGTACCATTCCTACATCAAACGCCACATTCTTATACATTACTTCTCCATTCTGTCATTTAACAAATGACATTATAACCCAATAAACATTACTCTTACTTCGACATGATCTCGTCACTGTCGAGAATTATGGTGAACGGTCCCTGATTAACGAGACTGCAGGTCATATGCTCTCCGAACATTCCCGTTCCGATCCTGTTCTCTCCGAGCTCGGCTCTGCATTTATCAACTATATAATCATACAGCTCCTCGGCATGCTGAGGGCTTCCCGCTTTTACAAAGCTCGGTCTGTTACCCTTCTTACAGTCCGCATACAGCGTGAACTGCGATACCAGAAGCATGTCACCGTTTACATCCTTTATGGAAAGATTTGTTTTATCATTCTCATCACTGAATATCCTGAGTCCGATGAGCTTGCTGATAAGCTTATCGGCAACCGCCTTATCATCAGCCTCCTCTACTCCGATCAGCACGAAAAACCCGAGTCCGATCTCTCCTGTTGTTTTTCCTTCAACCTCAACCTTAGCTGAGGTAACTCTCTGAACTACAAATCTCATTTACTTTTGTTCTCCGCTTTTTTTCGTCTCACCAGCCTTATGATCAGCAGGCAAAGTGTCATTATCAAAACTCCCGTCAGCACTCCCGAGCTGTCGATCATCACATCGATCGGACTGCATGCTCTTCCCGGAACAAACCTCTGATGGAACTCATCCGTACATGCATAGAGCGTTCCCGTAAGCCATGCCAGAAGCAGCTGAAATCTCATCTTATATTTTTTTATTCCTGTATAAAATCCTGTAAGCATTAAACCGAGCAGCATATACTCCGTAAAATGTGCGGATTTCCTGACAACAAGATTTATCTTCTTGGCAAAGGATATCTGCTCCTGCTCAGGGAGCTTATCAAAATTCTTTACAGTAAGCTTTCCTACCGCCATTCCTACTTTAAGGCTCTGATCTGTTGACTCTTCTCCGTTCTTTGCAGAGAACATAAAGATTCCGATCATTATGATCACCGACAGGACAGCAAACACAGTGCATCTCTTACTCATTGTATATTTCCTATTTCTTTGTATAGAATGGCTTTGTCTGATCAAAGACCGCATTCATCTGATACTGATTATTAAGTCCTTTTACGAAGTTGGTATTTCGTGTAACATAATCAGTCATCTTATCCATATATTCCTTCTCGGAAATGTTGCCTTCAGCAACTCCTGTAAGTCCCTTCTCCCAGCTTGCCGTAAGGTCAGCTCGCAGAAGTCCGCTTATGGATCTGAGCACAACATCGTAGATTATCTCTCCCAGGAAGGTCGGTGTAAGTATCTGTGTCTTCTTATTGAGAGCGATATACTTGTTGTTCACAAGCTTTGTGATTATCGCATCTCTTGTGGCAGACGTTCCGATACCGCTTCCCTTTATCTGTTCACGAAGCTCTTCATCCTCTATCAGCTGACCCGCATTTTCCATGGCAAGGATCAGTGAACCAGATGAATATCGCTTCGGTGCCGTAGTCTTTCCTTCCTTAATCTCAAAGCCTCCGCAGGAAAGCATGGTTCCCTTCTTAAGACCTGAAATGTAATCTATAACGTCCTGGCTCATAACTGCATTTTCATTGTCACCGGAAGCGTCATCCTGACCTGCTGCATCATCCTTCTTTTCTGCATTACTTCCACCTTCGGTGGCAGCCTTCTTCTTTCCGAAATTCTTATCTGCGATTATCAGATAACCCGGTTTTACAAGCTGCTTGGTTGAAGCGGTAAACTCTTCTCCGTTTCTATCAAGGACCAGTGCAACCTTCTGATACTCTGCTGCCGGATAGAATATTGAAAGAAATCTTCTTACTATCAGCTCATAAACACTGTTTTTCAGTGAGTCAAGACTTCCCAGTGCATTTAGACCCTGTCCCGTAGGAATTATCGCATAGTGGTCTGTGATGAGCTTATCGTTGACATACTTGGACTTTGCCAGTCCCTTATAAGCTCCCTGCTGAACCACATTTGCAGCATATGCATTCAGATTTTCTTTATTATAATTCATCAGTCCCTTAAGGTTTTTATCTATCTCCTTAGCGACTGCGGTTGAAAGAACTCTCGCGTCGGTTCTTGGATATGTGACCAGCTTCTTCTCATATAATTCCTGAACTACGGCAAGAGTCTCCGAAGGACTTATCTTGAAGAGCCTTGAGCAGTCATTCTGAAGCTCGGCCAGATTGTATAGTGTCGGAGGATTCTTCTTCTCGGCTTTCTTCGTTACCGACTTAACCTTCATTTCCACAGGCTCCGGATCCGAAAGAAAACGTATCAGCTCCTCTGCATCCTCTCTCTTATTAAATCCGTTCTCCTTATAGAGCAGCGGGCTGTTCTCATATTTACTTCCCTTTGATACATGCCACTCTGCTTCGAAGATCTTCTGAAGAGCCGCATCCTCTGCACCTTCCTCAGGCTTCTTACATATATCAGCCAGCACTCTGTAGAAAGGGGTAGGAACAAATTCTCTTATCTCCCTCTCCCTCTTGACTATCATTCCGAGAACACAGGTCATAACTCTACCGACGGCTATAACACATTTATCCACACCCAGATACTGTTTGATGCCGTAAGAATACTTGAGTGTAAGTGCTCTTGAGAAGTTGATACCCATCAGGTAATCTTCCTTCGCACGAAGATATGCCGCATCACTCAGATTATCATACTCTGCAAGCGGCTTCGCTTCCTTGATTCCTCGAAGTATTTCCTCCTCTGTCTGGGAATCGATCCATACTCTTCTTTTATCCTTGGTCTTCGGGACTTTAGCCATCTCGTCAACCAGTCTGTAAATGTATTCTCCCTCACGTCCCGAGTCGGTGCAGACATAAATCGTGCCCACATCTTCTCTTGTGAGAAGCTTCTTTACCACATCGAACTGCTTCTTGACAGCTCCGATAACTTCATATTTATATTTTTCCGGTATGAATGGGATCGTTGCAAGCGCCCATTTCTTCATATTCGGATCGTATGCTTCGGGATAGCTCATTGTAATAAGATGTCCCACGCACCACGTTATTATATTGTCACCCTGCTCGATATACCCTTGTGACTTATTTCCCTTAACATGAAGGACATCCGCAAACTGCTGTGCCACAGAAGGCTTCTCTGCTATAAACAAACTTTTCATATAGAAAAACACTCCATTTAAATAGTGGAATTATTATTATAACATCATCCGGGTTAAAACTCTATGCTTAAAAGAATGTCACCCGTCTTTTTAATTGTCACCCTATATGTATTCTAAAGTTGACATTTTGTTATTCGTGTGTTATCTTACTTGAGGCTCTGACATAGCCGTTTATACATCTATAACTTTCATGTAATTCGAAAGGACTTGCAATTATGGACACAATTTTCTTAGCAGCTCTGATCATCTATCTTTCTCTTTTTATCATCCTTGGTATCATGGATGTAAAAAAGGTAAAAAACTTTTCAGATTTTGTAGTAGCCGGAAGATCACACGGTACCGTAAGTGTTACCATGACTCTCTTCGCAACCATAATCGGTGCATCCACCACTATAGGTATCTGTGATACTGTATATTCCATCGGATTTCCGGGAATATGGTGGCTGATGTTCGGCGCCGTAGGTCTGATCCTTCAGTCCTTTCTTCTTTCTGAAAAGGTTCGCGGTATCGGTGCAGTTACACTTCCGGATCTTGCGAGAAAAACCGTCGGCCCTGCAGCCGAAATGCTCCTCGCACTTATAATCGTAATATCCTGGGTCGGAGTCATCGCCGGTCAGCTGGTAGCAATGAAAAATCTCATTTCACTTGCTGTAGGAAATGACAGTACCCTTATCAGTATTATCGTTTCAGTGATCATCCTGCTCTATACACTGACAGGAGGTCAGCGTTCCGTAGTCCGTACGGATAAGATTCAGTTCCTAGTAATCATCGCGGGCATCGTGATCTCAATGATCTTCCTCTACACAGTAAAGGGCGATGCAAACGCTGAAATATTCTCAAATATCGAATTACTCAACAAGGACTATACTCCGGTAAACCTCTTCACACAGCTTTTCGTTATCGGTGGAGTATACTTCATAGGTCCCGATATAATGTCCCGAAACTTCATATCCAAGGACAAAAGAACAGCCCGTATATCTGCACTTGCAGGTGGAATCTTCCTTATCATCTTCTCGATCATCATCACTATGATCGGTATGTGGATCAAGGTAAATGTACCGGCCGATCAGCTTTCAGGCAGTGCTCTTTTCTATATAAGAAATGTAGTCCCGAGGCCCCTCAGCATTCTTTTGATCCTCGGACTTTTGTCGGCCATTCTTTCTTCCACCGACACATGTCTTATAAATGCATCAAGTATCTTCACAAAGGATATCCTGAAAAAAGAGAATGTCGGACTTGTCAGAGTAACGACTCTCGTGATCGGAATCCTTGCCGCACTGCTTGCCTTCGGCGGAAGAAGCGATATCATGAGTCTTCTCACAGGTGCTTATTCCATATATACACCGGGTGTTATCTTCCCGCTTACTGTTGCCATCTTCTGCCATAACAGAAGACATCTGCATAAAGAGATCTGGCTTATAGGAGTTATCCTCGGAGGTATGTTCGGAATCACATCCACATATCTGATCAAGATTCCTGCAGTTGCTGAATTCTTCGGAAAGTCGGCATCTTACCTTTCCCTTATGGGTATGGGAGTATCTCTTGTAATTTCCTTACTCTCCATCCGTGGGAAAATATCTGACGCAGAAGATGAAACATCCAACGATACAGAAGATGAAATATCCGACGATACAGAAGCCGACACATCAACTGACTCATCGGAGGCGAAATAAAGATGAACATCAAAAATCTCACCACAGAAATAATAAACGGCAGACGTCTCACCACAGAGGACGATACAGATTTTCTGAAGGCCGTTCCTCTTGATGAACTGTCGGTTGAAGCCGACAGATTAAGAGCACATTTCTCAGGAAATGCCGTAGATCTTTGCTCTATAATTTCCGGTAAGAGCGGAAAATGTACCGAAGACTGTAAATACTGCGCACAGTCGGCCTTCAATCATACCGGCTGCGATGTATATGATCTTCTTGATTACGATACCATTTACGAAAAAGCCTTATCAGATATGAACGAAGGCGTAAAACGATTTGCCATAGTCAATTCCGGATGGGGTCCGACGGATGAGGAATTCGATAAGCTTATAGATATCTATACACGACTTAACAAGGAGCTTTCCATATCCCTCTGTGCATCTCTCGGATTTCTCAGTACCGAACAGTTTAAACGACTTTATGATGCAGGCGTACGTCGCTATCATAATAACATCGAAACCTCACGGAGGTTCTTTCCGGAAATATGTACTACCCATCTTTTTGAGGATAAGCTCGAGAATATCAGACGTGCTCAGAGTGTCGGACTTACAGTCTGTTCAGGCGGAATCATAGGCATGGGTGAAACAATGGATGACCGTATAGATATGGCATTCACCCTTTCATCACTGGGAATAAAATCCATACCGATAAATACTCTTATTCCGATTCCGAATACACCTCTCGAAAAGCTTCCTCTCCTCACAGAAGAGGAAATCCTGAGAACCGTTGCAATATTCAGATTTATAAATCCTGAAGCTGACATACGCCTTGCCGCAGGCAGACGCCTGATATCCGGTAACGGCGAAGCAGCATATAAAAGTGGAGCCAGCGCAGCAATCACCGGAAATATGCTTACAACAACAGGCTCCACAATAAAGAACGATATTGAATTATTAACGAAGCTCAAAAGACTGGCATGACCGCTATAACTGAAGAATTCCTTCGATCACCTTTGCGATCATCCTGTTCTTCTGCATGTTCTTCATTTTAATTCCGATTCCGACTATATAACAGGATACATCTCCTGTCTCAAGGTCTGCTATGTATTCCGTAAGGATTCCGCAGACCTTCTTTTTGTTTATGTATATGCGATTCGTGGATTTATCCAGCTCAGCCTTATGGCCGGACTGCTTTTCGATAACTTCGGCAACCTTCTTTCCGATAGCCGACGCCTTAAGCTTCTTATTACTGTGCTTCTCCGGCGTGATGATGATACTTATATATATACCGCCCTCAGGAGATTCATAATGTTCACTGCTGTGACCCACACCCTCGGTCTGGCGTCTCGCAATGATTATATTCCTGTCATCCTCCCCCGTAATCAGGCTCAGCTTCGCAGCCTTATTTGTTGAAGCCAGCTCATCATATATAACTATCCTGTCAGCAAGTGACTTGTTCTTAAGAAATGTACCGATTGCCTGTACGGATATAACATCCGACTCGGAGCTGAGACAGTAGCCCTTATTCGTCACCGACTCAATATCATAGCCTGACTTCTTAAGTTCATTGACCGCCTTCCAAACGGCGTTCCTTGAAACCCCTGCCTCCGAAATGATATCGCGGCTGGAAACATAGCTTCCTCTGTTCTTTTCAAGTATGGAAAGGACTACATCTTTTGTCGACAACCCTATCACCTCTTAAAATCGTTTCTGTCCTGCTTTTTCTGAAGAAGCAGTGATGTATCCAGCATATTTGCCTCAGGCTGCTTTTTCGCCTGCTTCTTTTGCTGTTTTGCTGCCTTCTTTGCAGCCTTCTTCACCTGCTTCGGATCCATAGCCGCCGATCTGCCCTGCATAGCATTCATGCCGTTCGGTGCGAAGCCTCCCTGCGGTACATTCATACCGTTTGGTGCTAAGCCTCCCTGTGGTACATTCATACCGTTCGGTACGAAGCCTCCCTGTGGTGCGTTCATACCGTTCGGTGCGAAGCCTCCCTGTGGTGCGTTCATACCACCGGTTGAAACGCCCTGCGATGTTCCTGCCGAAGGAGTATTAACCGCTCCCGCTGCCATGCCTCTTCCTACCGCAGCAGCTGAAGGTGCTCCCACATTTCCTGCCTTCCTTCTGCCAAGCTTCGGCATAGTGAAGTTAAATCTTCTGATAACTATATCGACAAGCAGGATGAAGAGCGACAGCATTATAAGCAGCGATGTAATATCGCGCTTTCCGTTCTTCTTGATCCTTACCTTCTCAAACAGCTTATCGTTTACGGTAAGTATCTTACCGTTTTCAGTGATATATCTGATATATCTTTCATTCGAAAGGTGTCTGTATTCATCAGAGAAATGTACCGTTGCGATGGCATTCTGCGAAGCAACTATATCTTCTCCGTTCTTACGCCTTACATTTATGTTGTAGATTCCCATCTCCGACGGAATGGCCTCGGCCGAGTAATGGCCCGGACTGTCTGCCGTGAAGCTTATCTTCTCCGTTTCTCCCGAAGGTGATGTGATGACACCCTCTATCTCTGTATCCTCGCCGAACTCACCGGCTGAATAGTTGATAACGAGTCTCTCACCTGACTTTTCAACACGTACATCATCTCCCGAGCTGCTGACCTGATTGCATGCATAGTCGAGAATCCTTCTCCACATCTGGGCATAATCGGTCATACCCGCAAAGCCTTCATTCCAGGTTCCGGATGCAGTAGTCGTCCACGCAACTGCCTTACCGAGACCATACTGCCAGCATACAAGTATAGGATCTTCCTCGTTGCTGCTCATTACTTCTATAGCATTCGGCTTTGCCGTACATGCAACATACTGAGTGATGATCGGTGCACCGTTTGCATAAAGTCCCTTTACCAGCTCGTTGCTCTGTCTCATTGCCAGAGTAAACTCACCCTTCTTGAAATATGCGGTTCCCGACATGTAAACCTCTTCCGCAAAGATTCTCGGAACCTCAGATGCCGATGCCGAGAAGTAATATCTTCCACCGCACTGTCTTGCAAGGGATTCAAGCAGCATAACATCCGAATCCGAACCTACCGCAACTGTGGAAAGAGTAATATTATTATCATTACATTTCTGAATTATCTCCTGGAAATTCTGAGTCTCACCTTCACCATCGGTAAGCAGCAGTATATGCTTAATACCGGCATCTACCGGAATCAGCTTATCTACGGCATCATTGAGAGGTGGAGATATTACGGTACCTCCTCCCGAAGGTGTACTAAGTACTGCCTTCTTTGCGGATTCCTTTACATCCTCAACCTTTCCAATTTCCTGACGCCATACAAAATCATCATCAAAGGTTACCACTCCGACATAATCATTCGGAGTCAGGTTATCTATAGCTTCAATCGTAGCAGCAAGTGCAATGGCAAGCTTGGTTCTTCCGTCATCCTGACCGGTAAGCGTATTATACTCAACAGGTGATGACATGGAACCCGAATTATCTATTACCATTACCATGGCCATAGACGGTGCTTCATTTAAGCCCCTCGGTATCATGCTTACAGGAAGCACTTCCTCAAGCGGTGTATCACGGTATCCGCCCGGACCAAAGCTGGAGTCTCCTCCCGCAACGATAAGTCCGCCGCCGTATTCCTTAACATAGTCCTCTACATTATTCAGGAAGCCTTCAGGTATATCAGGCTTATAGCAGTTATCAAGTATGATGGTCTTATAAACCAGCATCTCCTCAAGAGACTGCGGTGCATTTAAGACCGAAACCGTCGTAACATCCTGATTGATGGTACGCATTATATCCTCAAGGCCTTCACTGTCATGTGTAAGTCCCGACAGGATAAGGATCTTCGGAGCCATAACTACAGAAGATGCCTGACTGTATACATCATTCTCTCCGATCTGGTCTCCCTCAGCCTGAACTATGATATCATTTTCCTCTATAGGCTTATCGCCTGCAACCATAGTAAAAAGATATGTGTTGTTGCCCGGCTTGAGATGGACACTGTTTGCTGCCTTTTCCTCTCCGTCCTGTCTTACTCTTACAACAGCATCGGTCTCATAATTTGAATAAACATTTACTACCAGACTGTACTTATCTCCCGGATAAAGCTTGTCCGGCATTTCTGCAGAGGAAACATAGCAGTCATTCTTTTCTTCTGATTCGAAGATTACACTGTCAAGCTCAATACCTGTAGCATTCAAAAGCTCACCGGTTTTTCCAATATTGCCCAGTGTTTCCTGTCCGTCGGTAAGGATAACAATTCTTCCCGAATATGAATCAGGTATCATAGCCGCTGCATTTCTTACAGCAGATTCTATATCCGTGGCCGTTCCGTCAGGCTCAGTTCCAAAGCCCATGAAGGATACGTTGTCCGTAAGGAACTGATCTGACAGGCTGTTTCTACCGAAGGTTAGGATAGCATACTCATTATTCGGCGGAATGGTCTTCAGCTTATCGTTGATATACTTCTCCATCTCAGCCACATTTTCAGATGAGCTGTCGGACATATCCACAACGAAGATCGTTGCTGTCATCTTCCTTCTTCCCGGAAGTCTGATACCGATAAGTGCCAGCAGTATCAGAAGTGCCAACAGTCCGCGGACTACCGCTGCCGGTCTTGTAAAACGTCTGTTCTGTCTGATATATAAGAACCAGTCGAGGATGAGCAGCAGAAGCGCGATAAAAAGAAGCACCCTTCTGAGACTGCTCATGCTTACGCTGCTCTTCTCAACTACACCTTCAACATTATTTGCTACGGCTCTTCCGTCACTCTCACCCTGTGGGAATCTGACAGAGATATAATCTGTTCTTCCCTCTGAACTGCACTCGATAATTCCTGTGTACGGTACCTCAGACTTTCTCGAAAGCAGTGTGTCCTTACCCTCTGGAAGATAGGTTATCTTTGCATCATCACCGATTGTCGGACTTACCGAAATTTCCTCACCTGCGATTACATAAGGACTTCCTACAAGACTCTGATCTGACAGGAAATCAACTGCATTCGCCATAAAGATAGGGAACTCAGCCATAAGCGGGAATTCCGTGTTTCTGATATCAAAACCGACGACTATTACTCTTCTGTTGTTATTGATGCCGTAATAGCCCACCGTCTTTCCATCGATAGACATAAATTCTGTTGCCCATGACGGAAGTGTATAGAAGCTCACATTTCCGGCACCAAAGGTAAAGTCTGCCAGACCACCGATCAGTGCACCGCCGGACACTTTAACGTATCCGCCCTCAATAGTACCTGCCGCATCCACGGTATCATTTACCAGCATATAATTCATGCCCTGCAGATCTTCCGCAGTATAATTTCCGCCGTCACAGATAACTATGCCCTTCTCGGCATTCTCAAGCTCATTTACATCGGTGACCTTGATGATATCCTGACCCGATGCAGCCTTATAGGCCTTCTCGATATATGTGTTGCCTCTGCCGACAAGATATGCCGGAAGGCTTGTCTTCATGTTAAGAACCGCATAGGAAATGTTATCCTCCGCGATACTGTCTGCCGCTATTCCGCTCAGCTCGGCTCTGATATATCCGCCCTCTGCCTTTACGCCTCTAACGATAACTGTCCTTCCGGAATCCGGCTCCAGTGTAACCGAACGTACCGTAAGAAGATTATCCTTAGCGTCGTAGAATGATACGTCGGCAGTCACCTGCTCATCTCCGTAGAAATGTACGTCTGCCGCAACATCATAGAGTCCGCCATCCGCCTCCGCTGCCGTTACCGAAACAAGCGCTGCATTCTCTACAGGATTTCCTATGATCCTGACCTCTGCCCCAAGTTCTCTTGTCAGCTCTGCGATATCAGCCGCTCCGGCCGCATCGGTATAGATGATTATCTTCTCAGCCTCAAGAGCTTCGATAGCTGCTCTCGCTGACTTTATCGAACCCTCGGTATCGGTACATTTTATATTTGAAATAGCCTTCTTATTCTGAAGCTTATCTGTTGAATTCGTTACTACGAGTGTGGTCGTATCACTGCAGGTCATGACAGAAAGAACTCCATCAGAAGAAGCCGCATAGTCTGTCATTTCAGCCACAGCGGTATCAAATCTCGTCCTCTTATCGCTCTTGTCCGATGTCATCTCGTGCTTCATACTTCCCGAAGTATCAAGTACGATCAGAGTCTTAACCTTATTCTTTCCGAATCCTGTCCTGATATACGGTGACATCAGACTGAGAATAAGAAGTATCGCGATGATTATCTCGATTATCATCAGGATATTCTTAAGAAGCTTCTTTACGAGACTCATGCTGCTGGAATTGACTTCAGCATTTCTCCACAGCATAAGTGAGGGAACGATCATCTTCTTTCCCTTCGGACGAAGCATGTATATTATGATTATGATAGGTATGACCGCAAGTCCCAAAAGCGGCCACATAGAACTAAATGTCATAGAGTCCTCTCATATCCTCAAGCAGTATTCTTCCAAGACCTCTGTCGGTCCTGCATAAATAGTATCCAGCTCCGGCCTTTTCAGCCTTTCCGGAAAGTTCTTTCTTAAAATCCTTCAGCGCCTGCATATAGCTCTCGACAGTCTCTCTGTCGAAGGTTGCGGTAACCATATCATCAACCTTCTCACTGTCATGCATTCTTGCAGCACCTGTCTCATCTATCTCAAGCTCCTCACGTGAAAGAACCTGAAGCAGCACAACGTCATGCCTCAGATATCTCATATACCTGCAGAGCTCAACCTCCTCATCCAGGAATCCCTCATCATAATAATCCGATATGATAAATGTGAGGCCGTGCTTTCCTATAGCAGCTTTCTTTATGGCATCACCGAGATCGATTTTTCCCTTTATCTCGGAATTTGCAAGGAAAGCCTTAAGTCTCATCATTCCCAGTCTTCCCTTTGGAAGCTTCATGGTCTTCAGAGGTTCGGCAAGATCCGTCACCGTTACGCTGTCCTTCTGCTTATCGGCAACGAAGCATATAGCCTGTGCAAGTCCCGCCATTATCTCATCCTTCGGCTGCGAACCGTAATCCATGGATTTGCTGGTATCAAGGAATATGTTGATCACACCTTCACGTTCCTCCATATACTCCTTGATATAAAGCTTGTCCAGACGGCCGTAAGCATTCCAGTCAACATATCGCATGTCATCTCCCGGAATGTACTCCCTGTAGCCCGAAAACTCGGTGGATCTGCCCTTGATATTTGACCTTCTGCCTCCTTCATATTGAGATACGGCTTTGTTTTTAATTGTAAATCTCAGTCTGGTAAGTCCCGCCAGACCTTCCACATTTACAGTTCTCATCTTTTATCCCACAAAAAACTATCCCAGCAGCTGCTTGATTATCATATCCTCAGATACGCCATCTGCAACCGCATCAAAGCTTGTTATAAGTCTGTGTCTGAGAACGCTGTACATTACAGCATCCACATCCTCAAATGCTACATTCATACGTGCGTTCATGAAAGCTCTCGCTCTTGAACATCTGATCAGATTCTGAGCCGCACGAGGGCTGACGCCTTCTCTGATATACTTATTCTCCTGATGTGTAGCCATTACTATATCAAGTATCCTGTCCATAACCGCATCGGCTATAGGAATACTCTGTACTATCTGCTGGAGTTCAAGCAGCATGCTGCTGTCAAGCACAGGCTCCACAGGTGCTGTATTAAAATTCTCTGTCAGACCGACTATTCCCTTAAGCTCATCTCTGGTAGGAAATTCAACAAGCACCTTCATGCTGAAACGGTCGAGCTGTGCCTCAGGCAGCGGATATGTACCCTCCTGCTCGATCGGGTTCTGTGTTGCAAGTACGAAGAAAGGCTGTGGAAGCATATAGGATGTATCACCTACAGTTACCGTATGCTCCTGCATCGCCTCAAGCAGTGCCGACTGTGTCTTCGGTGTTGCTCTGTTTATCTCGTCCGCAAGGATAATGTTTGCAAAGATCGGACCTGCTTCAAACCTGAAGCCGCTTCCGTTCTCATCCTTGACCATGATGTTTGTACCTGTAATATCGGCAGGCATAAGGTCCGGAGTAAACTGTATTCTCTTAAATGACATGCTCATTACCTTACTGATAGTCTGTACGAGTCTTGTCTTTCCGAGACCCGGCATACCTTCAAGCAGTACATTTCCTCCAGTCAGAAGGGCAATGATAACGCTGTCGACCACATTTCCCTGACCTATTATCTCTTTAGATATTTCCTGTCTTACCCTTCCTATAAGGGATACTCCCTGTTCATAACTGATCATTCCGAAAGACCTCCAAAATAATTTTTTATAACCTCAGACATAGTATCAGGATACTTGCCCTGTTCTATTCCTTCATAAGCGCTTTCCTGGTAATCACCTATTACCGAGCTGTACGGAACCTTCTCACCCTCCCAGGTAAGTCCGTTCTGTTCCTTCGAAAACTCGGAGCTGTTGTTGTCTCCGTACTTTCCCTGAAGATTCTTATTAACCGCTATATAGTCTTCACTGTAGCCGTTCGGACTGTTGCCGCTTCCAGAATTGCTCTGGCCGGCTCCGCCCTGACCGCCTTCACCGCCCTGGCCTTCCTGACCACCTTCGCCGCTCTGACCCTCCTGGCTGCCTTCTGATCCCTGGCCGCCCTGCTGTCCACCTTGCTGTCCGCCCTGACCGTTTTCACCATTCTGGCCGCTCTGACCGTTCTGGCCATTTTCGCCGTTCTGACCGTTCTGGCCGTTTTCACCGTTCTGACCGTTTTCGCCGTTCTGGCCGTTTTCGCCGTTCTGGCCGTTTTCGCCGTTCTGACCGTTTTCGCCGTTCTG
>JAGBNF010000026.1 GCA_017634555.1 Eubacterium sp.
ATAAAGTTTGTAATCCTTGTCATGATTAAACGTTAACGTTTTACCATTCCAAAAATTTACTGATTTTGGATTCGTTCAAATCCGAATATTCTTTTGCGGTATTTCTACCGCGGTGATTCTCGTGAAAGAATCATTTTTTTAAAAGAATTTTCGGGGTTGTCATGTTAATAAATTATTAAAGATCAAATGCTGTAAACCCTTACTGGCGTTGGCCTCAGTGGTCTTCGTCATCAGCGACAGCTTGTACATAATACAACGTAAGTAATATAATGTCAACACTTTTTTTCAATTTTTTTTAAAAATTTTTTCAGTCTCCCGATTTAGCCCTTTTTTGAAGGCAAAAAAAGTGTAATTTTTATTTCGCCGTTTCCTGAACTCATACGAATATCTCCACCCAGATGTCTTGCAATATATCTAGCCTCGTATAATCCGATACCGCTTCCTTCTACCCCTGTTGAGTTGGATCCTCTCCACCTGCTGTTAAACACAAACGGCAGCTCACTCTCCGGAAGAGGTTCACCTTTATTGATCACAGTAATGAAATGTCCCTCATCCGTTTTATCCATTTTGAGAGTTATCCCTGTTCCGTCTCCGTACTTAATAGCATTATCCATAAACTGCCTCAGGATCCTGCATACTCCGTCCTTATCACTGTCTATAAGAGGGTTACCCTCATACTCAACATTGAAAGGTATCCTTCCAACCTTCAGACGATTAGCATACTCCTCTTCTATAAATTCCTTTATCTCATCTCTATAGAAAGGCTTCTTCTTCGGATCATAATCAAATATCGTAGCATTTGCAGCATCAACCGCTTCTGTTACGATACGTTCTATCTCATCCGCATTGCTTTCAATCTTTCCCGCAAGCTCTGCGTCCTTCTCATTTACCTTGCCTTCCGGATCATACAGTCCCGTTGCTATCGCTTCCGACAGCAGCTTTATATTTGCAGCCGGAGTCTTAATGCCATGAACTAATACCGTAACCAGATTCTGATGCTCGTCACTTATCCTTCTTATAGACCTTCTGTCGTTTTCAAGTTTATCCGAAAGCATATTCATGCCCCAGATATACTTTCCAAAAAATCTGTCCTTAGATTCCGGAAGTTTTTCTGTAAAACCACCCTTTGATAATCTTTCAGGATAATCCGACAAACGATTAAACGGTATTATGACTTTCCTGCAGATCCATATACCGTAAACTAAAACCAGCAGCATACATACTGCTATTGCAATATTCATAAGCAGAATTATCTTACTCTGTCTGAATTCTGCAAAAGTAAACTCCGAAACCCCGACCAGTCTATCAAGCATATATATTCCACGGATTAAAGATCCTTCGCCGCCGATTTCAATTTCTTCCCTTACCTGTTCCTCGTTATTTCTGTTATCAAACAGGATTATCCTTACATCCTTCGGACACGCTTCTTCTCCGTAAAGACGCTTCCACTCATCTTCTCTGGAATAAAACACCTCATCCATTATCTTTTCGACATTGATAACAGAATCATTCGGCCATGCATCCATAACATCCAGCTTAAATGCCGCCGTACTGACTTCAGACTCTATTTCGGCATTAATACGGTCTACGACCACATTTCTTTCGGATAATCTTTTTGTGGTAAGCTTCTCCCCTACAACATTCACGCATACAAAAAGCAGACCAAATGCGAGAATAATTCCCAGAAGCCTGCCTATATAGGCCCTCATGACGTTTCTCCGAACTGATATCCAACCTTATATACGGTCTTTATCAGCTTCGGCTCCCGCGGATCATCTTCGATCTTGTCCCTTAACCAGCTAACATATACGCCAAGCGAAGAAAGCTCGCTGAAGCAGCTTTCTCCCCAGACATTATTGAAAATAGTCTCCTTCCGAAGTGCCTTGCCCCGGTTCTTCATAAGAAATACAAGAAGATCAAATTCCTTTCCCTTTACATCGATAAGAGCTTCGCCCTTATATACCTTTCTCGCACTTATATCCACGGTTATTCCCTCAGCCGAAAGAATCTCCTTCTCTTCGGCTATATCATACGAACGTCTCATAAGAGCTTTTATCTTTGAGGTAAGTACCGGTATTGAGAACGGTTTATCCACATAGTCATCCGCTCCGATCTCCATTCCCAGAATCTTACTTTCATCATCGGTTTTTGCACTCATCATAAGAACAGGCATTTTTTTGGTCTTCCTGATCTCACTGAGAGCCTCAAAGCCATCCTTACCCGGCAGCATAACATCCAGTAGCATCAGCTTAAAGGATTCCTTCTCAAGTAAAACAAGACCATCCTCGGCGCTCTGCACCCATTCGATGGTCCATCCCTCCTTCTTCAGGAAATCCGCAATCAGCTGTCCCAGCTGCTCGTTATCTTCAATTATGAGAATATCCGTCATATGCGCACCTCTCTACTTTTCCTGAACAAATAGTGACAAAAGCGCTCAATGCACTTTTGCCACCATATTAACACATTTAGTAGTTTAGTAATAGCCGACATCGGTGAAAAGAACATCATCTGTCGGTCCTGTTACCGGCGTGAATGCCACCTGAATTTTACCGGTGTGATAATCTACAATGATCAACTGTGCAGTGCCGGTATTCCTTACATTTACCACATTAGCTTCGCCCTTTGCCTCACCCTGATTAACCTTTTCCTGAGTAAGCGCTGTCTTAAGTTCACCTACCGTAAACTTATCTTTACTGCCTACCCACTCATTATATTTATTCCATCTAACTGCATTAACATCCTGGTAAAGAAAATCCTGATTCCCCTCTGTGACAAATGAATTAACTACGCACAGACTGTCCGGATTATCCCAGGTAAGTCCTTTTAAAAGTGGAGTCTTATTATCACGAAGTATGGAATATCCCATTCCCTTCTCCTGCAGCTGGCTGACTGCATCCTCAGCACAGTAGCTGGAATTTGCATCCGAGATTATAAGATTATGGCTCCAGGTATAATTCGCACTATTCGACACCATAAAATCACCGACTTCTTTCGCCGAAGAAAACTCCTCCAGCGCATATCTGAGATCGTAGGTATAACATTTTCTATTCTCATAGATATAGTTTTCTCTGATAGTTCCCACGTCAAGTATTGCCGCAAATACACCGTCATCATTTATTGCCGAGACAATACTTTCAAACCCTAAAAACGAAATACCTGTATAGGATCTGTCTCCTTTCTTGGCATGAATGATGCTGTGCGCCTCACACATCTGACCGTCAGATCCCAGATTCCAATCAAGCAGACGAACTGTAACTCTGTCTCCCGTTTCTGTCTTATCTCCCCAAAGGGAAAGGGCTGAACATGCTGTTCCTCGAAGAGCTTCGGGAATAAAGCTGAATGTTACCGCCTCCTCGTAACTGATATGGCCATCTTCTTCATATCCGTGAATTCCACCGGACATCGCCTCCGCATATGCATCCAGTTCCTTCCAGTAGTCAGATAATCTCTCGTCTTCTTCTACAGTTTTGGCAAGATATGATACTCTGTCCCATACAGGATCAAAGTCATCCACAAGCGCCGGAAATCCCCAATAGATATTTTCATAAATATACGGCTCCATAACTTCATGGAAATCAGGATAAGCTTCAAGCACCTCCTCTGCAAAAGCTTTTCCAACCTCTTCAGGAGTATGATTTTCATAATCAAGAGTCACATCATAATAATGCTCCATCTTCTTTATAACACAGGCTCCGTCTTTTGAAGAAAATTCGCCTAATACCTTATCGCCGATTCCATCATCTTCATACTTCTTCAGCTCATCAACATATGTATTTGAAACAGGAGTCAGGCTGCTTTCTTCAGATTCCGGAAATGTAAAGCTATCATAAGTTTCCGTTTTTCCACACCCACCGAAGGCAGTCACCATAAGAAGAGTCAGCGTGGAAACGGCTATTCTTTTTGTTATTAATAATCCATTACTTATACTTTTCTTTATCATTTTATTATCTCTACCAATCCCTTTCCTGTAACCAGTTACGCAGCTTCCTCTCTCTTACGGTTATATCCTGCTCCGACTCCAGTTTCCCCAGAACCAGCTCGCCCTGAATATTACCGTCTACAAGGAAGATCACTCTCTCACTGCAGCTGGCAACCTTCTCACTGTGAGTTACCATCATGATCGATGTACCTTCACGGCTGGCATTTACAAGCTCTCTTATTACCTCCATGGAAGCCTTCTGATTCAGGGCTCCGGTCGGTTCATCAGCAAATACCATCTTAGGATTATTGATTAGAGATCTGCAGAGGCACGCTCTCTGCAGCTGTCCGCCTGATACTTCTGTGATAAATCTGTCTGCTGTATCGATGATGCCAAGTCTTCTCATAAGAGTCTCCGCGTCTTTATTAACCTCAGCTCTGGACTTCTGCTTTGACTGATATCCCGGAAGGATAATGTTATCTAAGATATTCAGCTTCTTCATCATATACATCTGCTGAAAGACAAAACCCATTTTATTAAGACGAATCTTTGCCATAGCCTTCCTATCCAGCTTTGATATATTTTCTCCGTCAAATGTAACATCACCTGAAGTCATACTGTCCATACCGCTTACGGTATAAAGCAGGGTTGACTTGCCTGAGCCTGAAGGCCCCATTATAGATACAAATTCCCCCTCTCCCATACTGAAGTTAACATTCTGAAGTACATTGTTACTATATTCATCTATCACATAGGTCTTGCAAAGATCCTTAACCTCTAAAACCTTATTACTCATTTCTAATCCTCCATATTTCGATATTTCTGATCTTTCTTATCACGAGCATCATAACCATAGCTATAAACATTGTTATAAAAATCGTCCATATTATTGAAAGAAGCACTCCACCACTGAATACAAATCCGGTAAGACCAATCATAGCATTAAATATATATCCGATTGCTCGAGATATAAGCGTTGGAGTAACAATCAGTGAAATCGCCATAGCTGCCGCAAAAAGCAACATCATTCTTACGAACTGCCATCTCTTCGTTGTTTTTTCATCCACTCCGGTGCTCATAAGAAGCGCTATCTCCGGTTCCTCATCCTTCATAAATACTGTCTGATACATCACAACCAGGAATCCCAGAACTCCCGTTACAACTATAGCCATCATATTTCGTAAAAACGTAAACAGAACATCATATATTCCAAGCGCAGCAGCAACAAAATCCTCATCCGTCATCATCTGTCCGGGGAATAACTTATCAAGTTTTTCATATTCGGCCTTCTTCTCCGAATCCGGTACATCCAGTGTAAATCCAACCGCATTCCATCCTTCAGATACCGCATCATTAAACTCCGCCGACATGATCACGTCTCTGTCATTAAATGCTGAAAGCCTGTCAACAAAGCCCGTTACCACAAACTCTTCCTGCTCGCGTGCTCCGGATAAACGATCTTCAGAATATTTATCATATTCTATCAGGACCTTATCTCCGATATTCACACCATGATTGCTGGCTGTGAAATAATCCATCAATATTTCATTTCTAAGCTTAGGATATTGTCCGCCCTCTCTTATAACCATGCCCTCGGGATCAAAATGAAAATTCATCAGAATCGTTTCTGTTTCATCACCAAAGATCATATTTGCATTCTGACGATCCACTGTTTCACAGGTTGCTGAGATACCATTTTGTTCCATGAGAGTATTCAGATTTCTCACCATGATATCAGCTCTTCCTGTTCCGTTGGAAAGTTCATCAAATGTGCTGTTGTCCAGATTAGGAACAGCCTCAAGCTTCTTCCATGTATAAAATTTATATAGGAAGTCAGTACTGATAACCGTATCCCTGACCTGAATATTTATAAGAACCACACTGCTTCCTATGGCAAATGCAATAAAGAGAAGTATGTATCTTTTAAAATTACCGAATATATCCGTAAGCGCCAGAAACAGCGGAAGGGACATCTTTCTTCTCTTGCTTAAACTGAAACGGTCACTATGCTTGATTCTTTCCTGTCTCGCTTCACCATGAAGGACATCCATGACCGAAATCTTGTTGATTCTCCTCATAGAAAACAGGATAAAGAGGATTACAAGTACAACGATAAATACAGCAGATAGAGCAGCTACAACATAATCAACTACTCCTAATGAGTAAGATATGTTGTAATAGAATCTTCCGATAAGCTTGTTTCCCACAACAGCCCCGAGAATCATTCCTATAATTCCGCCGACAACGGAAAATGCTACATATTTTGCTGCAACCAGCCACCTGAAGGAAACCGAATCCGTTCCCAGAGCCTTCATTATTCCGAGTTCCCGTTCCTCCTTCTTAATGGCTGATCTGATAGTAAATCCGATAGTAAAAAGTATGATGAGAACCATGAATATACAGGTTATAAGCATAAAAAATGTAATAAGCACCGACACAAGTGCTGCATTACTTGTCGTATGTCCATCTCCAAGACAATGCATAAAATAGTCTTTATAATTCTCATCCTTTGCTAATTCCGAATTAAGAACTTTTCTGTCATTTTCGGTATATTTCTGTTCGGTATCAAATCCGGTCATTCCTATCTTCTGCGGACATTCGGAGCTCATCACTTCGTAATCGGCGTCAGATAATATGAATCTGCAAACAAAATCTAATATCGGATCCCTTGTGATTGCTGTAATAGTGAACTTATACTGTCTCCCCGAAGGTGCGGTAATAAAAAGATCATCTCCTACCTTAAGTCCGGTCTGCATAGAAAACGCATACGGAACAGCCACCTCTCCGCTGCGGATAGAAAACGGTTTATTATTCCCATCATAAACCAGGTTATATTCCCTCGGCTGCTTCATAAGTGCATACAGTTTATTTCCCGCACTACGGTTCAGAAAATCATAATCTACGCCCTCATAATATAAATTTGTATATTCAAATCGAATGGCTTCATTATGTTCAATCTCTGCCTCCGGGTACTTTGCCATTATGATATCTTCCATAGCCTTCTGCTGTCCTTCAGCATCGTCCAGCAGCTTGCTATAAATAATTATAGAATCATAAGGCTTGCATCTCTCCTGGGAAACCTTCACACCTCTGATATTGGCAAACATCAGGAGTGCACTGGCCGCCACCAAAGCGGACACCATCACCATGAAAAGAAGTATGATGACATTCAGCCCCTTACTCTCTTTTAAATCTCTTTGTATCATTCTGAAAAACATGATTTGTTCTCCTTATTTATCAGTCTTCTGATAACCTTTCAGTTACCTCTTTGCTCCGAGCTTGAAACTAATATAATACACCACTTTTTAAAAAGTCTTTAAAACCGGATAAAAAAATAAAAAAACTTCGCATAAGGGCATTTATATAAAATGTACCATATACGAAGCTTTATCATCCTGTTTGTTTATTTATTTACTTTATGTTCGTCAGAAGTTTTATAAAGACATTGTTCTGATCCAGAAGTGAAAGTATAGGATTATCCCCTATCATCTCGCTGTAGCTTCCCTTAAGGGCGCAGAAGGCGATGGCCATGAATATCATAATTATGGCAAGTCCAACCACCGCTCCGAGGATCATACCGCCCAGCTTATCGATTCCCGTAAGGATAGGAACCTCCTTAACAGCCGCTCCCAGGATCCAGCATATTACGAGAAGAACAAACTGGATTGCAAGATATGTTCCCGCAGAACCGATTATATTCATCACAATCTTTGTAAGATAAGAAGACATGTATCTGTAGAAGCCCGTAACATTCAGGCTCTTATACATGTTCTCATTATTATTCTCGATAAGCTTATCCTTGAGTGCCTTCGGCAGCTTCATGTAGCGGATCATCTCCATCTGGGTAGCCTTATCCGTTCCGTCTTCCATGATGCTGAGTGTTTCCTGCTTTGCCAGCTCCGGAATATCCTCCGCCTTTACTCCCGAGTCCTCGAGAACGTCCGCAACCTGTTCATGGATGCCCGCCTCTATCTTAGTATATATCTTCTGCTCTATCTGTTCATCCAGATCGGTATTCTGATACAGAAGATCTACAACAAGCGGTGAAAGCAGAAATGAAGCCACTACCGCTATTATTACGGCTATAACGCGAAGAAGGCTCTTTAAGAGCCCTCTTCTGAAGCCAATTATAACTGAAAGAAGCATTATCGCTCCACAGCTGAATAACATGTAATACATTTAATCATCCTCGGCTTTAAGTTTGATAGTTTCCGTCTTTCCTTCAAAGGTAACGATGTATTCATTCGAACCCGAAGAAGGAATCATGGATTTTATCATATCCGGAAAGGCATACGTAAACTTTGTTCTTCCCTTTTTCGAAACGATCAGGCACTGGTTTCCGCCTGTAATTATGATCTCATCATTCGCTGCATAAATGTTATCATATTCGATGTCGAAAGGATAACTGAATAACTCTTTTCCATAAAGATCATAGCATTTAAGAACGTAACCGGCATTATCCGATTCGCCCTCATTCTTCTTTATAAAACCTACATAGTTCTTATTATATAAGATACTGTAGATTTCCGAACCATACTCTACTCTGGCTCTCTCAGACGGCTTCTCCCTAAAATCGTACAGTACAAATCCAAGGTCTGAAAATGCGACAACTACATCGTTTGTCACAAATCTGACTCTGGTAACCATTTCGTCCTCGAAGGTATATCCGCCCACTATTCTGTCAGCGCCCGAGTTCTGTCCTACTTCGCCAAAGTTATATGCAGCAACATTGTTCTTGAAGTTTACTCCGTCCAGCTTGAAGTAGCTTGTAAAAAGCTTCACTCCGTCCTCGGATATAGTTATATCCAGAGGGTATCCACTCTTATCTATGGATGTCCTGAAGGTATAAACCTCTCCTCCGTTAGCATCATACATATTGATATAGTTGGTATCATCACCTTCCAGGATTACCGTAAAGGCTCCCTGAACTCCTACATCTATACTGCAGATGCTGTAAGGCATGCTGTTTTCACTTATCATGCCCTCTGTATTAAATACGCATACCTTGTTTCCGCCTCTGTCGGCAACTACAGCGTAATCACCTCTGCATGCAGCAATAGGTACACTAAAATCGACACCTGCCGTCCAGACCACATTTCCACTCTTATCTATATAGGAAACACCGTCCGGAGTATACTTGAGCAGATTTCCACCGAACTCCAGATAGTCCGCATTTGCTTCAAATACAGTTTCAGCCGAGTAAAGGACCTTATATCCCTTGAATTCCTCCATACTGAAATGTACATACAAGACTACTCCGGCTATTATGATTGCAAGAAAGATCAGAACTATAAAACCTGTGCGCACCTGACTGTATCTGGCACGGCTGGCTTCGTTCATCTCCTCAAGCTCGGCGGAGCCACCCATTTCTATAATATTGTCTTCAGTTACTCTTTTTTTCGCCATTTTTATCCCTTGCCGGGAAATCCCGGTCAATTATTTAAGATTGTGATGTTAGTTACGGCCGGACTTTAGCAGTCCAAATTTTATTGTACTACCATTTCTGCTGATTGGCAAATAAAAAGCGCCTCTATCTGCCTTTCAGCTTTTAGAGACGCTTATGATGCGCGGTATCACTCTACTTCATTATCATTCATTAAATTACTTATTTGATTTCTTCCTATAAATGACAATTATCATAGAAAGAGCCAGGATCATAATAACCGCAATGCCTGCAATAGGTGCAACGTCCCCCGTCTTTACAGAACCTTCATTCTTCTTGTTATTATCCTTACCTGCATTACCCTTCTGCTGCTCGGTAGATGTGCCCTGCTTTTCAGTCGTGGCCTGAGTTGTAGCCTGAGTAGCGGCCTCAGTTGTGGCCTCAGTCGTACTCTCCGTCGGCTTCTCTGTTGTGGCCTCAGTTTTCTCTTCGGTCTTTTCTTCCTTTTTTCCTTCTATAACATTTATCACACTGTCAACACTTCCGTCGTCGAAAAGAACTGTAAGCTTATGCTTTCCGACCGACAGTGAATTCATATATTCCGCCTTAAGAGTAAGCTTAACGCTTCCCTTTTCTGCTATATAGTGTACCGGTCTGACTTCCGTATCGTCCATCCTTAAACCTGTGAAATGTGCGAATGTCGCATCGTTATCACCTTCAAGCTCTACTGTAAGCGAGAATCCTTCTTTACTGCCCTTTGTCCAGGAACCATCCGCACCCTTCGTTACCTTATAAACCGGATCAGGCCTTTCAGTAACTATAACCTTACATGTAACTTCATCATCGTTGTCGCATCTGCTTGCGTGAAGTACTGTTTCTCCGGGTTTTAATCCCGTAACAACTCCGCAATCATCAACAGTTGCAATTTCCTCATTATCTACATAGTACCAGAGGAACCTGCGGCAGAACTCCGGCTCAATATCAGGCAGTGCCTGCTTATATTCACCAACATACACTTCCGTATCATGGGAATAGCTCATCTTATCTATACCATCTATACTTCCGTCAACCGCAACAATCTTCAGCTCAAACGATTTAGTGCGTCCGTTAATAAGAGTCGCCGTGATAGTAACCGTTCCTTCTGAATTGACTATTACGCCTCCATCCTCATCAACAACCGCAACATCTTCATCAGAGCTGGACCATTTTATGCCTGCAAAATCACAATCCGAAGGATACAGTGTATAAATATTACGAATATAATTTTCATCATATATATTTACCAGACATTTATAATTGTCAAAGAAGATATCCTCTGCACATTTTGCTTCATCCTCTCTGATATACTGTGCATATACCTTCATATCCGATTCTACGATATCACTATCAGGAGCGAATTTTTTACCGTCTTCGGTAAACCAGCCTTTAAAGACATATCCCTCCTTTTCCGGAGGATCCGGATCGTAATTCGTGGTAGAATCCACAAAACCTATCGCCCTTTTAAGGAGCTGTCCATCAACATAAAACTCCACATTATATGTAAGGTGATCCAGCTTCTCGAAGTTTTCGTTGATCCAATTTCTTCTTTCATTAATCCAGCCCCTGAGTGCTTCAACTTCACCCTTATACTCTGTAAGCGGGCTGCTATAAAATCCCCATAATTCAATATTGTAGCTTGCGGCAGTCTTCTGCTCTTCATAGTATCTGTCCAGCAGTCCGCCCTCCCTAGTTATCTCAACAAGCTTTTCATCTATAGCCTTCCAACGAGCCTTTGCCGCAGCGATAAAATCCTTATCCTTTTTCATCATATCAAACCAGAGCATGTATCTGATATTGAAACCGGCCACATCAAACTCATCGTACTCGAGATCTCCCCAGGCAACATAATCGAAATCCCACAGAGGTCCCCAGTGCAGCTTTCCTTCTCTCGGCTTATAAAGATATGTACTCGGTGTTCCGTAAGCATCTCCGTTCATGGATAATTCCTGAATCCACCAGTAATCAACTGCCGAATCAAGATCCAGATATTCCTTATAGCTTACACCGTTTTCATCCTTAAAATCCTCATTACATATGGCATTTTCTGTCTTCTGAATATAATCGGATATATACTTCTTCTGTGCCTCATTTCCCTCCTCAGAGAAATCAGGTGACTTACACAGGAAGCTTAAGGCATTCGTGGTAAATATCTTTGATTCCTCCGGATCATTTTCATACGGAGCGGTTCCCAGCAGATAACCTCCTGTGATGATAGGATCATCATAATCCTCAGGTGTCAGTTCATCTATCTCCACTCGCCCTTTACCGACTCTGATCTGCTCACAAAGTAAGTATGTACCGTAGTACATATCATTCATTACAACCTCTACCGGAATACACTGAGGTGTGTAATCCATTCCCAGCTCAGCACCGAGCCAGTAAGTCATACGGTTTCTCATATGAGAATTATCATAGTAATCCGCAACGAGCGTCCAGTGCTTATTCTTTCCCATACCGAAAAGATCCGCACCCTTATCAAGCTTAAACTTATACGGCTTCTTTCTTGCCCACCATGTGGAATTACCACGTCCGCGGATATAATCCAGCTTCAGCTTCGTATATGACGATTCCTCTTTACCGGTATACTCGGACTTATATCCGTCCGGTACCTGAATATCGATAGAACCATAGCACTCCTCAGTATGATCAGGGCTGTCATTCATCGCCTGGATAGTTCCCTTTGACTCGTCAATGTTTACATATACAACAGGTATTGAATTCTCAGTAAACTCAACTCCTCTCAGGAGAATCTTCACATCAGCTCCCGCTGCTCCTCCCGATATATTGAAACCGATCGAAACCTTATGCTGTCCCGTAATCCTTCTTCCATATACATCCTGTGTAAGAAACATCGGCTCTTCCCAGCCGTCTTTCTGATCATACTCATCGTTCAGAGAATCATAATCCTCATATCCGGCAGGATTATAATTTCTCATATTAAAGCTGGCCAGCGGAGCTTCCTCATCATCAAGATAAACGCTGACAGTTCCTGTAAGTCCCTGATCAAGAAGTCCGTCCAGCATAACTCTTCCCACGGGATTTGCATCAAAATTAAATGTATCATTTATTATTATCTTTCCCGCATTCAGAACATCCGCCGGAGCGTTTATATAAATGCCTCCATTATCAGCTGCCGAAGCCATATTCTTCTTGAGAGGCGAAGTAAATATCAGGCCTCCGTTTCCCAACTGTTCACCTAATGAAACAATGTGATATGGATCACTGATCATGCCCGGTGCCCTGTCTTCAGCATCCTGTGCCGAAGCCTTTTCCGGCAGCTGTACATTTTCTGTACTTAATATCTGATCGGTATCGGCATCCGTTACCGTCGCCTGTCCCGAGTCGTCGGTGATGTTCGTATCATTCCCTACCGGCTCATCGGCTCTTACTGCCCCTGAACTCATTAAGCCGAATGTTAAAGCAAAGAATAATGTCAGTACGATAATCTGTCTCTTCATGAAATACTTTCCTCACTTAAATATTTTGATGATAACCATATACAATATTTTCATTTCTGCAGAAAAAGTTCATAAAATATATCTTTATTAAATCATCGACACATATATTATGCAACAATTGCAACAGAAATGTATCTAATGTAAAATATGACATAAGTGTCAGTAAGAAACATAGCAATCCGTATGTCATATTTTATTGAAAATCAATTCAATTCGGGAGGAAAATGTCATGCCGCCTATCACAAATGACTGGTTCAATAAGTTAAAACCGGAATATGGAAAGGACTATTACAGAAAGCTTTTTGAATTTGTGGGAAAAGAATATTCCACCCATACCGTATATCCGCCGGGAGACGATATCTTCAACGCCTTTCACCTGACTCCTTACGAAAAGGTCAAGGTTGTGATCATAGGGCAGGATCCTTATCATGAACCGGGACAGGCCCACGGACTTTCCTTCTCTGTAAAACCGGGCATAGACATCCCGCCTTCACTTCAGAATATATATAAGGAGCTCCAGGACGAACTGGGCTGTTCCATTCCAAACAACGGTTATCTGGTAAAATGGGCCGAGCAGGGAGTTCTTCTTCTAAATGCAGTACTTACCGTCCGCGCACATGCGGCAGCTTCTCATCAGAACAAGGGCTGGGAAAACTTCACGGATGCCGTGATAAGAGAAGTAAATAAAAAAGATGCTCCGGTAGTCTTCATGCTCTGGGGAAGCTTCGCCCGAAGCAAGAAATCCATGCTGGATAATCCGAAACATCTGATACTTGAAGCACCTCATCCGAGTCCCCTCTCTGCATACAGAGGTTTCTTCGGCTGCGGTCATTTTAAAAAATGCAACGACTTCCTGTCAGCCAACGGCGCCGAGCCTATCGACTGGCAGATTGAAAATATATAACGATACTCATCCGGATTTTCGAATCCGGATAACTATCCCATAAATAAGATTAAGCGCCTATCTAGGCGCTTAATTCTTTTTACACTATTAATCTATAAACCTTTGAGAGAAATCCGTTACAATTTCAATTGGCTTAACTGTATATTACTACAACCCTAGAATATAGTGTTTAAGAGTTTTTAAACAATATGTAAACATACTGTTAACAGTTAACAATTGTGACAGGAGGGTGGAATAATAGAAGAACGTCCCGGAAAACTTGTTTTCTAGGGACGTTCTGATTATTATTTCGAGTTCTGCGAAGCAGGACTGGTACAAAAAACATGAAATGCTTAGTCCCTGAAAGGGACGGCTAGGTGCGAAGCACCGTAAGCATGAATGTTTGTTGTACCACCCTCTGTCGCACTTCTAACATGTCTTCAATCACATCACTCTCACGCTCTCGAACTCATCCACAATTTCCTTGTCCGGAGCCTTTGTGATAAGGCTTACAACTACGATCATGATAATCGCAACCGCAAATGCAGGTGCAAGCTCATAAAGATCCCAGGCACCGCCCATCGGACGAACGCCGTACTTCCATACGAATACCATAACTGCTCCCGAGATCATACCTGCAACAGTTCCTGCTGCATTTGCTCTCTTCCAGAACAGTGACATAAGCATTGCCGGTCCGAATACGGCACCGAAGCCTGCCCATGCGAAGGATACGATATTAAATACTGAGCTTGACTGATCCCATGCGATCACAACTCCCAGGACAGCAACTACAACAAGTGTGAGACGTGCTGTAACCATTGCAGCCTTTTCGGACATCTTGATCTTGAAGAAGTCCTGGAATATGTTTTCCGAAACAGCAGATGAAGCAGCGATGAGCTGTGAGTCTGCCGTTGACATTGTTGATGCAAGAATACCTGCGATGATAAGTCCTGCGATAAGTGCATAACCGAAGCCGTGCTTACTTATATGATCGGCAAGTACAACGATAAGTGTCTCAGCCTTTGATGAACTTGTAGGATCAACGATAAGAGACTCAAGTGCACCGGCCTGTGTCATGGCACGTCCTACTACTCCGAGGAATGTAGCAACTGCAAGAGAGATAACTACCCATACAGATGCAACTCTTCTTGAAAGCTTAAGCTTCTTAGGATCCTCGATAGCCATGAATCTGAGAAGGATGTGCGGCATACCGAAATAACCGAGTCCCCAGCAGAACATAGTAATCTTATTGAATAGTCCATAAGGATCTCCGGTACCTGTCGTATTATTAAATGTAGCATTCATATCCAGATAACCCTTAAGGTTATTTGCATTATCAATTACCGCACCAAGTCCGCCTGCATTAGCAATACCGTAACTGAGAACCATGATAAGAGCTATAGACATTACTATCGACTGAATAAAGTCTGTATTTGATGCTGCAAGGAATCCTCCTGTTGTAGTATAACCAACAATAATGATAGCGGAAACGATCATTGCAAGCTCATAGTTAACACCGAAAAGATTTGAGAAAAGCTTACCGCAAGCTGAGAATCCCGAAGCTGTATAAGGAACGAAGAATACTATGATCGTTATAGCTCCGATAAGAAGTGTCACATTACTCTTATCACGGAATCTCTTCTTGAAATACTCCGGAAGCGTGATCGCATCAAGCTTAGCAGTATAGTTACGAAGTCTTTTGGCTGTGAAAAGCCAGTTGAGATAAGTACCTACGGCAAGTCCAATTGCCGTCCATCCCGCATCGGCAATACCCGAGAAATAAGCAAGTCCCGGTACACCCATCAAAAGATATGAGCTCATATCCGATGCCTCAGCACTCATGGCAGTTACAAATGGTCCGAGCTTTCTTCCCCCCAGATAAAAATCTCCGACATCATTTGTGTTTTTAGATGCGATAAAACCGACCAGAAGCATACCCGCAAGGTATACAAAAATGGACACGATAATACCGATCTGAGCTACAGTTAGTCCTCCCATTTTATACCTCCTGAAATATATTTTTACACCGTGTAAAATTTTATCATAACGCTATTTCTTTGTAAATAAATGCGGACGCTATTCACTTACCAGCACCTTCCCGGAAGACTTCTTTATAGCCCTGAACATCTCTCTCGATTTCCTGATGATCTCATCATCTGCATCGTCCCCTCTGAACCTGATTCTTATATAAACCTCTATCAGCGATTTCAGCTTATCCCTAAGCTCTTCATCCGCGATGAGATCGGGATATTCGAAGATAGATCTGTTCTTCTTCTTTTTCACTTTTTTATTCTTATCTATTATGTCGAAAACATTTACCATATTGCTCTTTATCTTACCTTCCGGTGAAAGCCTCATATACTTTATATAACCTATAAGTTTTAACACCAGAATAAATAAGATCAGCACCGCAACCATAGAACCTGTATACCCCAATAACTTAAGTGCAGTTCCTGTTCTGAATTCAGCCTCCTTCTTTTGCTGCTCAATCTGTACATCTATAGGAACATGCTGATCATTTCCCTGTGGAATGTACCGCTTCCAGTACTCATCATCATACGGTACCGAACCTGATGATGTCTTTCTGCTGTCTTCACCCAGTCCCCATGTAGTATCGGCTGCTGTTTCGAAAACTGCCGTCGGTTCAAAGTTTATCCAGCCTATACCTGCTATATAAGCTTCAGGCCATGCATGGGATTCCGTACTGAGAACTAATGAAGACTCCGTATCACTGTGATTATATCCAACAGTGAACTTCGCAGGAATTCCGGCGATTCTAAGCATCATGACCATCGCACCCGCATAGTGGATACAGTAGCCCCTGCCCTCCTCGAAAAGGAAGCTGTCTATATAGTTTTCTTTATCCGTAAGATCCACAGCAGTACTATATTCATAATGTCTGAGATAATCCTCTATCACAAGAGCCTTCTCATAATCACTCTCACAGTTCTCTGTCAGCTCATTTGTCAGCTCGATCATTCTGTCAGTCGCCATGGAAGTATCCAGATATGCACTCATATCCTTCGGAGCAACCGCCGCATAATACTGTTCTTCAGTCATGACAGTCCTGAAGTCAATACCATATACATCCATAACATAGGCAATCATATCCGTGTAGCTGAGCGGCTCCGCATCCTTATCCACGCTGTTTACCAGTTTCTCAAAGTCCGGACTGGCAGTATCCAGTGCGATATAGCGGACTCTGTAGCCGAAGCCCTTCTTCTTTTTCTTCGGAACTTTATCATTATAATCAACATTGAGAACAGTCTGAGGCCTTATCACATCCTCCGTCCTCAGATACTTATAGCTGACATCCGCGATCATCATCTTCGAGAAGTAAGTGGACTCCTCATGATCAACTCCCGCGTAATAAAGTGAATTCATATATACAGCAAACCAGTCACTGTAGTTTGCTTCTTCCTCAGGGTCAGTCATACCATTTTTCGTAAAGGTTTTATAACTGCGGCCCTTCAGATATACAGGAAGGCTCTTACTTCTGAAATCAAACTTCAGCTCTTCCTTAACATTCTTTTCAATCTTGCCCGAAACCTTTCCTGTTCCGGTATAACCCGTATAGCCCAGATTTCCGGAGCCAAATCCTTCAAAGAAGTATACCGTCTCATCCTTAAGTCTGCTTATGAATTTTCCGGTTCCGTCAATGGCCTTTCTTACAAAATCCCATTTATAAGGCTCCTCGCTCACCGGTGCCAGGAAACCTACGATACACATAATGATAGGGATTGCCACATAGTATCTGACATCCTTCTTAAGAAGCATTGCGATTCCGTAAAATGTGAGAATGACTATACATACAGCCGCATACTTAGGAAGCGTCGTATCAAATATAAGATGCGCTGCCGTAATCTCCGCAACTGCAGCAACTGCCCATCCGAATCTTTTTATCTTCCGGATATTGAGTATCGCAATTATAGCCGATGCCGCAAATGCCGCAGCAATATTTATCGTCAGTATTATGTCTCTGAAAAGCAGCACGAAAATAACATCCGCTATAAATATATAGAGGATATCCCATTTCTCTCTGCCTGCCGCATGTACGATCATTCCGATCATAAGATTGACCGTCAGATAGCACAGATAAAAAAGCACAACAACGCTCTTTATCCCCAGGCCGTTAAGCATAATACCTATCGGCACCGAAAGCGCTATATACATCGGCAGTATCAGCAGATATTCAAATACTCGTCTGCTTCTCTCAGTCACTTATCCTATGCGTCCTTTCTGAGGCTTATCTCACCCTTCTTCTCACTGAATATCGCAGCTATTCCGCCACTGTTTTCCAGTGATGCCATAAGTTTTTCTTCCGTATCCGGAAGCGTCTCTCTTCCTATTTCCTTAAGCTTTTCAAAATAAAATGTATTGAAGCTGTCATAGCCGTCTATCAGAAAATCCTTAACTCCCGAGCACCAGTACATAAACTTGACCGGCTTTGACTGACCGGCAAACCAGTTGGCAGCGGATACAACATATTCCAGAAGATAATCCCTCTCCACAACCGTCGGCTCATGCTCGTTAACCACAACCAGCGTCATCATTTCCGAATCCTGTCTGTCAGGCATTCGCTCATACATTTCACCTGTTCTGGCATAATTCTTCCAATGAACATATTTCAGCGGATTGCCCGGCGTATACTTCTTCAGCTCATTGCCCGGGAAATCCTCCTTCCTGTCTATCTTATAAATGCTGCTGATATTCATATTCTCCTCATAGAGTCTGCCGATATCCGCCGCCGCTATATCCGTAACGGTCGGAAGCACGTGCAGTCTGAGAGGCGCCGGAATATCGAAGGTTATACTTGCAATCCCGAAAATATCAGTTACGGAAAGACTTGTTATTCCCACTGTGTAGCTTCCCGCATATCTGCATGAAATGTCCGTTTCAATCTCCCGGTTTTCTCCCGGAAGAAGCTTAAATACCTCTCCGGTGAAATCCTTTTTGAAATGCGTGAATTCTCTGTCTCTGATCAGCTTTAGACCACCTATCGGGATAGGCCCCGCATTTTCCAGCGTTACAGAATACGGAACCGCCGAATTCTTATATACCAGACGCACATTTACCTCCTGATAAACTCTGATCATCGTAAAGGCATAAACTATCTGGATTGCCGCAGCCGGGATATAGGCCAGAGTCGCGAAAAAAAGGACATAAGAAAAAGCTCCCCCTTTAAAGCTTACCAAAACTGCCGTGCCGACAAGTATCAAAAGGTAAACAATGAGAGGTATTCTTTTCTTATATCCCTTTTCTTTAAAGAATTTCCTAATCTTGCTGAATTTCATATTTATCTCGGTCTGCTGATCTTATCTGTAACCCTTGTAAGAAGCTGTTCAGCTGTATATCTGTCCATACGTGCCTTAGCCGTAAGAACCAGTCTGTGCGGAAGCGTAACACCCGCCATCTCTATAACATCCTCAGGAATGACATAGTCCCTGCCTCTTATATAGGCATCTGCCTTTGATGCCATAAGAAGATCGAGAGCCGCTCTAGGACTGAGTCCGTACTTAAGTTCTTCAAGTCCTCTGGTACCGTCCACTATCTCAAGTGCATATTCAAGCACCTCGTCGCTGATCTTAACCTCACGGACTTCCTTCTTCATATTCACTACATCTTCCGCAGAAAGTATCTTCTGCACCGCATCTTCCATAACGCCGTTCAGATAATTCTTCGAAAGGCGGATCTGCATTTCTCTGTCGGGATAGCCGAGACTTATCTTCATCATAAATCGGTCAAGCTCTGCTTCCGGGAGAGGATAAGTACCTATATTCTCCGACGGATTCTGCGTCGCAATGACCATAAAAAGCTCCGGAAGAACAAATGTGTTTCCGTCTATTGTGACCTGTCCTTCCTCCATAGCTTCAAGAAGTGCAGACTGGGTTCTCGGTGATGTACGGTTTATCTCATCAGCCAGAACGATCTGATTATGGATAGGTCCCTTAACAACACGGAACTGTGTTTCCTTCGCATCGTATATAGATGTTCCCACAACATCTGTCGGAAGCGTATCCGGAGTAAACTGGATTCTTGCAAAGCTTGAATCTATAGAGCCTGCAAGAGCCTTGGCGAGAGTTGTCTTTCCCACACCCGGTACATCCTCGATAAGTATATGTCCGCCCGCAAGAAGAGCCGTGATCATGTTGTGGATCACGGCATCCTTGCCTATAAACCTGCTTCCTATGTTATCCTTTAATTTGCTTATTAATTCCTGCATAGTATTCCCTGTAAATCTTTATCTTAAGTCAATCCTTATTACGCTTACTCCTTGGTAAACATATCCTTGCCAACACCACAGATAGGGCATACCCAATCATCAGGGATATCCTCAAATGCTGTTCCCGGAGCGATACCGCTGTCAGGATCACCTACTTCAGGATCATAAACATAACCACATACACATACATACTTGTCCATAAAATACCTCCTTCATTAATGAATTATATCCTCATGAATCACTCCTGATCCATTTAAACCCCATCAATTTGTTGCTGCCTGTACTTCGGCATTCGCATTACTCGCAGCATTTGCTGCCTCCGCAGCCTTTTCAGCCTCAACATCCTTCACGCCGACACGCATTCTGTCTTCATATTCCACTGCCGGCATTGGCTTCGCATAATAGTAACCCTGTATCATATCACAGTCATGCTGAGCGAGGAATTCAACCTGAGCTCTATCCTCAACACCTTCGGCAACCGTGCGCATGTTCAGCTTCTTTGCAAGTCTGATTGCCTCGGATACAACTATCTCACCGCGGCCGTCAGCCTTATCCCCTCTGAAGAATTCGGCATCCAGCTTTAGAACATCCAGCGGCATATCCTTCAGTGAATTAAGTGATGAGTATCCCGCACCGAAATCATCCATTGAAACCGAGAAACCATATTCCTTCAGTTTATTTATAGTTGTTATCATTGCATTCTTATCATCGAAGAATGCACTCTCTGTAAGCTCTATCTCAACGAGATCGTGCGGTGCACCTTCCCTGTCCACCATATCCCTTATCTGCTCTGCAAGATCGTCTTCGACAAAATGTGCACGGGATACATTTACGGATACAGGAACACACTTAAAGCCCTGATCCAGCCATCTCTTCTGGTCACGTGCAACATGAGTTATCATGTAGTGATCGATCTCCGTGATAAATCCGTTCTTCTCGAAGATCGGTATGAACTTACCAGGTGATACAAATCCGTACTCCGGCGAATTCCATCTGATAAGAGCCTCCGCTCCCGCAAGCTTATTCGTCTTCGGATCATACTTAGGCTGATAATAAACCTGAAACTCCTCGTTTTTCACAGCAGCTTCCTGATTATCATTTACCGTATCGATCCATTTCTGCTGCTCGATCAGAATCTCATCGAAGTAGGATATTCCCGAATCATCACTTTCGGAAAGCTCCTCTGCCGCAGCGCAGGCATTGAAATAATCCTGTTCGATATTGGCATCGATCCTTCGGATTGCTTTTCCTCTGTCGTCAAGCTTAACGCCCTTCTTCTCAACTCCCACGTGGAAAGCCAGCTTATGCTCAATATAAAGCTTCTCCAGCTTTGAGAGGATGGATCTGATCTTTGAATCCAGATTCTCCTCATTCACATAAGTAAGAAGCACTGCGAAATGTGCATTTGCCGAATGAGCACATATCTCATTCTTTAAAAGCCCTGCACTTATCACATCAAAGATATCCTTAAGGGCTCTCTCGCCCTCTTCAACCGAATGTGCTATACAGAAATTTCTGTACTTAACAAAATCAAAATCGATGACCGCATAATTATATGCAGCACCCTTTCTTGATGATATAAGCTGTTCACCCTTCGCCTTGAACCAGGTCCAGTTTGTGTTCTTTGTCACAGGATCAGTAAAAAGCATAGTGTTGATACGTCGATGATTTGCAATACCTCTGACAAGATTGATGACCATGATCACATAGCCGCCCACCAGGATAAGTGCGATAATACCGATCACAATGCCCATAAAGATGACATCGCCTTCGTCCATATCCACAGCCGACTTTACAAATATCATCTTGTCGCTGTTCGGAACCTCTACACCCATCCAGAACGGAACGATCAGATCATTCTCCTGCGCTATATATCTCGCTCCGCCTGCTGCCAAAGGCTTATTATTTATGATTCCCGCAAAATCAAGATCTACAGAATTTTCCTCATCAATCCTAAGAAACTGTCCCTGAATATCCTGATATATCACAACGTTTCCTAGCTTTGCCGTCGTATAGTTTAATGAATTGTTTCCGTTTCTTGTATCGGTTCCTTTGAGCTCCAGCTGAGTTCCGTTCTTATCAAGTACGATATAATCTCTCTGAAGATTCAAGGCATCAAGCATTTTGTCCATCTCTTTATTATCGGATGTCTTCTCCGAATATAACTGAGCGATCAGACGCGCATTGTTCGATTCCTCTACAAGCTTACTCTCCACAACGAAAGTCATCATCCATGCTATAAGAACGACCAGCGTTACAGCAACGATCGATGAGAACAGGATGAATCCGATAAAGCCGCTCCACCAGCGGTTCTTCTTCATCTTTCGAAGAGTCTTCTCATTCTTTAATCTTTTCTTTTCATTTTTTATCTTCTGCTTTTCAGTAAGCTCTGCCATATCTGTTTCTACCTTTCGGAATTTAATTCACTTCCCCCAAAGATAAAATGATATCCCGCTTTATTTATAATCGTATCTGAGTACAGTTACAGAAAGTGGCGGAACATCAAGGACGATGGAATTCTCACATCTGTCGCAGGCAACCTTTTCAGCCTTAAGCACCTTGGCTCTTCCGTTCTTTCCTACATTATTTCTTCCGAGCCCGCCATACTTCTTGTCATCAGATGACAGTATCTCGGTATAGTTTGTGAGACAAGGAACACCTACTCTGTAATCCTTTCTCTCAACAGGAACGAAGTTGCATATAAACATTATCTGATTCTTTGCGGTCTTACCTCTTCTGATAAATGCAACCACGCCGCTCTCCTCATCATCAACCTTGGTCCATTCAAAACCGATAGGCTCATTATCGTTGTAGTAGAGAGCATCATACTTTGTATATAAATGATTCAGGTCCTTAACGTACTCCTGAATACCCTTGTTATTCTCATTTTCAAGCAGGTACCAGTCAAGGCTTCGAGCCTCGCTCCACTCTCTTGACTGAGCAAATTCCTGTCCCATGAAAAGAAGCTTCTTGCCCGGATGTCCGCACATGAATCCGTAAGCCGTACGAAGGTTTGCAAACTTGTCACCTTCAAGTCCCGGCATCTTGTTGAACATCGAACACTTCAGATGAACAACCTCATCATGTGAGATAACGAGAATATAATTCTCCGCATATGCATAGGAAAGGCTGAAGGTCAGTCTGTTATGATTGAACTGTCTAAAGTATGGATCCAGCTTCATGTACTCAAGGAAATCGTTCATCCATCCCATGTTCCACTTGAAGAGGAAGCCCAGTCCCTTCATATCCGCAGGAGCTGTAACTCCCGGCCATGCAGTAGACTCCTCAGCGATGAGATAAGCACCAGGATTTCTCTCCTCCATAACAGTATTGATATTCTGCAGAAGCTCGATTGCCTCCAGATTCTCCTTGCCGCCGTTTTTGTTTGCAACCCACTGTCCGTCCTGCTTGCCGTAATCCAGATAAAGCATTGATGCAACGGCATCCACACGAAGTCCGTCAACATGATACTTCTCTACCCAGAAGAGTGCGTTTGCAGTAAGGAAGTTAGCTACTTCATTTCTTCCGTAATTGAAAATGTATGTGCCCCAGTCAGGGTGCTCGCCCTTCCTCGGGTCTTCATGCTCATAAAGAGCCATTCCGTCAAAACGTCCGAGACCATGAGCATCTCTTGGGAAATGTGCAGGCACCCAGTCAAGGATGACACTGATTCCCAGTGAATGCATGTGATCCACGAAGTAAGCGAAGTCATCAGGACTTCCGTACCTCGATGTCGGAGCATAATAATTTGTTACCTGATATCCCCATGAACCATCGAAAGGATACTCGGCGATACCCATAAGCTCGATATGTGTATAGCCCATTTCCACAAGGTACTGTCCGATCTCGTCGGCATATTCCCTGTAGTTGAAGAATCCGAAATCCGAATCCTCTATCTTCTTCTTCCATGATCCGAGATGGCATTCATAGACGGACTTAGGCTGCTTCATACGTGTAACCCTGTCTGTCTTCTTACGCTTCTCTATCCATGAAGAATCGGTCCACTTGAAATTTGAGATGTCAGCGACCACATTTGCATTATCCGGACGAACCTGGTCCTGGTTGCCATACGGATCAGCCTTGTAAAGAATATCGCCGTATCTCGTAAGTATCTGGAATTTATATACCGCACCCGGTTCAACATCCGGGATAAAGAGTTCGTACACACCCGACACATTATGAATCTGCATAGGATTCAGAGCGCCGTCCCACATATTAAAATCACCCACGACCGAAACACGTCTTGCATCGGGAGCCCATACCGCAAAGTATGTACCCTTTACACCGTCGATGGTCATTGGATGTGCACCGAGCTTCTCATATATATCGTAATTCTTACCCTCTGCAAAAAGGTAAGCATCATAATCTGTGAAAATGCCGTCAAAGCTGTAGCAGTCAGCTGTCTCAACAGTCGTACCGTCGTAGTACTGCGTCACAAGACGATAAGCGGTGCCGGTATACTTCTTTTTAGGAAAATATATTCCATAGAAGCCCTCATCGCTGATCTTTTCAAGAGACATTAAATTTTTACCCTTTGGGGATTTTATAGAAACGCTGCTTGAATGCGGTTTATAGCATGTGATAACCTGTCCTTCTCCGAAGTCATGATTACCGAGAAGATGCTTTGGAGCATTTATCCTGCCGTCTATAAGTTCATCGTACAGGATCCAGTTGACCCAATTCTTTAATCTGTCATCCATTTTAGTAACCCTCCTACTGTTATTGAGTCCGAAAAATGCACGATAAACGGACCTCAAATTTCACCCAATAATTATTTAAATGATACCACAATTTACCATTGAATGAAACTGTTTAATTCAGTATAATCATAGACAATTCGGCGGTTTTGTAAGGTTTTGAAACCGCGATATCGGGAGCATAAAAATGGCAGATAACGAGAAAAATCAGAATCCGATCCAGGTCGTAAACAGACACATCGCTGAGCACAGCTTCAGTCGTATATATCTGTTCTTCGGCGACGAGCAGTATCTGATAAAACAATACGTGAATAACCTTGTAAATGCGGTCATGCCGGACAGATATTCCATGAGCTTTTCGCATTACGTTTCCGACAAATGTGATATAAATTCCATTTGTTCGGATGCAGTTACCATGCCTTTCTTTGACGAGTTCAAGGTTGCACTCATTGAGGACAGCGGTTACTTCAATTCTTCCAACGATAAGATCAAGGATATGATCCCGGAAATAGGTGAGCAAAACATACTCATTTTCAGTGAGATGAATGTGGATAAAAGGACCTCAACCTATAAGGCTGCCGCCAAGTACGGAACGGTTCTGGAGTTTGCAACTCCAAGCGAGGATGATCTTATCAAGTGGATCATCGGCAGATTCTCCAGAGACAACATCAGAATTCAGAATGGTGTGCCGGAAATGCTAGTCTCCATCGCAGGCGAGAACATGCTGAACCTTTCGAATGAAGTCGAAAAGCTTTCCTGCTACGCTATGGATAAGGGAACAATCACCCTCGACGATATCAGTCTTCTCTGCAACAGCAAGATTGAAGATAAGATATTTGAAATGTGTGACGCCATCGGACGTCACGACAGCAATACGGCAATCTCTCGCTACAACGACCTCGTTGCACTGAAGACTTCGCCGATGATGATAATAAGCATGATATCGAGACATTTCAGGATTCTTTCCCAGCTCAGCTTCATGCAGAACGGCAAGGATAAGAAGCTGCCTGTCAAGGACAAGGCCGCTCTTATCGGAATCAAGTCTTTTGCCGTAAATAAATATATGCCGCAGCTGAATAATCAGACCACGGCAGACCTTCTCAGAAAATCAGAACTATGCCTTGCTGCAGATTTCGCAGTCAAGAGCGGACAGATGTCGGATGTAAACACAGCCGAGAAGCTTATTCTCGATCTGCTGTAATTTCACAATAATCACGGTTTCATCGATAGCAGCTTATAACAAAAAAGTGGTAACATGCATAGCATGCTACCACTTTTTTGTTAGCGTTATATAAGTATAAAACTTAATTAAGCAATCTTATTTACAGCAATTGTAAGTCTTGAAATCTTTCTTGCAGCTGTGTTCTTGTGGTAAATACCCTTTGAAGCTGCCTTGCTGATCTCAGAAGTTGCTACAAGGAGAGCTGCCTCAGCTTCTGCCTTGTTACCCTCAGCGATAGCTGCCTCAACCTTCTTTACAAGAGTCTTAACCTTAGACTTGATTGCCTTGTTTCTCATTTCCTTCTTCTTGCTTACAAGAATTCTCTTCTTAGCTGACTTAATATTAGCCACTGTTCTTTACCTCCGGAATTTTACGAATAATCAATAACCTACCCTTAACAAGGGCTTCTGTCCTTCGATCTCGTTTAGCCAAGACACGTTCGGATTTACAGGCAGTGACGGAATATATCATCTGCCGACCGGGCATGCGAAATCATTTAGCAAGGTATCCAGCCGCGAATACCAAGCGCAACAGATATAATAGCAAAGTAAGCACCCTCCGTCAAGGGTTTTTTCGCTTATTTAAACGCTTTTTTGCATATCTGCATTTCGTATTGTAACACTTTTTTATATTGTTTGTAACTGTCAAACCCGCTAAAATATTCATTAGGGTTCCGACCTCTTCGGTTGGAATTTCACAAATCTATGAAAGTGAAGAATTATGGCATACAGTGAAGTAGTAAAAAATTTCAATACGATCCGTAACTATATGCGTGAGTTCTATGTCTATGGCTTCAAGAGCCGCGACGAGTATACCGCAAAGAGCAAGCGTTCCTACGACGGCGAAAAGCGCCGCCTCGAGAGCTGGCTCGGCGAATATATGCAGTTCAGGCAGAGTGCCGACGGAAAAAATGTCTTCATATCTATAGACAGCCGTCTCACTCAGCATAATCCGCTCTACACAGCGTGGAAAGCAAAGAGCTTCACTGACGGCGAGATCACGCTCCACTTTATCCTGATGGATATCCTTCATGACACGACTATAGAATCATCTGCTTCCACGGAGCCGCAGCTTTCCGAAGAGGAAAACGTCGGCCTTTCCATCAGCGAGATCACGGAGCGTGTCGATGAATACCTGTCCGAATTTGAGAACCCGAAGACCTTCGACGAGTCCACGATCCGTAAGAGACTGAATAAGTATATATCCGAAGGGATCGTCACTGCCGAAAAGCGTGGGAAAACTCTTTATTATAAATGTACCGCGTCCGAACCGTTCTACGACACGAATATACTGAATTACTTTTCGGAGGTATCTCCATGCGGCGTAGTCGGTTCATTTCTTCTTGATAAAGAAAAACGATATTACGATATCTTCACATTTAAACATCATTATATAACCGGTGCCATGGACAGCGAGGTTCTCTGCGGCATCTTCTTAGCTATGAGCGATCACAGGACTCTTCTCATAGAAGGCTTCAACAAAAAGAAAGATCACGCGACGGCAAACGAGGTTGTTCCTCTTAAGATCATGTTCAGCGTGCAGAGCGGACGCCAGTACCTGATGGCCGCAAATCCGAAACACGGAAGGATCAAGCCTTTCCGCCTGGATTCGATAGTGTCTGTTAAGTCCGGTGATAAATGTGATAAATACGATAAATACCGCGAGGCACTCGAAGGCATGATCCCTCATATATGGGGCGTCAGCACTGACAGCAGATACGGAAGCAGAATGGAACATGTAGACTTCACCGTTCGTTACCGCGACAATGAGATGCATATCCCACAGCGTCTTGAGAGAGAAAAACGCTGCGGCACAGTAACACATTTAGGAAATAACACGTCACGCTTTGAGGCGGATGTTTATGATTCAAGCGAACTCATGCCATGGATCAGAACATTTATCTGCCGTATCACGGAAATTCATTTCTCGAATGAGAAGCTTGAGGAGAGGTTCAAGAATGATATCGAAATGATGTATAAGCTGTACGGTATAGAAGGCGGTGATGCCCTATGATATTCAGTGAATTATACAGTGCATACTATAATGCGGTCGCTGAAATACTCGCCGCCGCAGCGAAGCGTCCCGTCACACCGGATGATATAAGAAGAATCATTGAAGAAAAGGCCTTCGGCGAAAGCGTGCTGAATATAGAGCCGTCCCTCACCGAAGAACGTTGGCAGCTTCTCCTGCCGGACGGTTCGACCGTAATCGAGAACCGTCCCGAGATGCCGCTCACTCTTATCGAGAAGCGCTGGCTCAAGGCGATCTCACTCGATCCGAGGATCAGACTTTTCACGGATGACATTATCGACTATCCGGATGTTGAGCCGCTCTTTTATCCCGAAGACATCATGATCTTCGACCGCTATTCAGACGGAGACGACTATGAGAACGAGGAATATATCTCGAACTTCCGAATGATACTCGATGCGATACATAACGGCTATCCTCTTACTATATCAATGGAAAGCCGTAAAGATATCCGAAGCACGCAGAACATACTGCCAAAGCTGCTTGAATATTCCGAGAAGGAAGCTAAGTTCAGGCTTCGCGGCCTGACACGTAAGGGCGAATGCATAGTGAATCTCGGAAGGATCACCAGATGCACTAAATGTACCAAAGAAATAAAGTTTGAAAAAACTACACTCAGAAAGCCCGCGGAATGTATGGTCAGCTTCGACCTTATAGATAGAAGAAATGCACTCGACCGTGTACTTCTGCACTTCGCACATTTTAAAAAGCAGGTTGAGAAAACGGGCGAGGATACTTATAAGGTTACATTATATTATGATATAAACGATGAAACCGAAATGGTGATAAGGATCCTGTCATTCGGCCCTCTTATCAAGGTTACCGAACCTGAAACATTCATAAACAGAATAAAACAAAGACTTATATATCAGAAAAGCTGCGGACTATAATCCGCAGTTTTTTTCGTTCGCAACTTTTTTTCCATGATAAATAATATTCCGGTTGATATCATGTCACTATCGACAGGACGTGATCAGTCATGACGTAACAGTCACATTGAACAGGTGCCCGGCACCTACATCGTAACATTGCTCGGAAAGGATTTAAAATGTTTGAGATAAAAGGAAAGATTAACACAGCAGTCTGCTACGCAAAGGTCGTAGAGGACGGCGCTATAGAGCAGATACAGCGAATGTGCGACTACCCTCTTACCGAGGGCTCACACATTGCCATCATGCCGGATGTGCATGCAGGCAAGGGCTGTACGATCGGAACAACAATGACTATTGTAGACAAGGCTTGTCCTAACATTGTAGGCGTAGATATCGGATGCGGTATGTACACTGTAAAGCTTGATGCAGCAGACCTCAACTTTGAGGAAATCGATGCAGCCTGCCACTACATCCCTTCGGGCCTTAATGTATGGGATGGTCGTCTTGAAAAGTTCGACCTCACTCAGCTCCGCTGCTACCGCAGTCTGCATGACACTAAAAGACTTGCCCGCTCCCTCGGTACACTTGGAGGCGGAAACCATTTCATTGAGATAGACAAGGCCTCAGATGGTACATTTTATCTGGTAATTCATTCAGGAAGCCGTAACCTCGGAAAGCAGGTTGCGGAAATATATCAGCAGCTCGCGATCGATCTCCACTCCGGAAAGGAGGAATACTTTAAGAAGCGTGATGAGATTATAGCAAGCTATAAGGCTGAAGGCCGCCGTAAGGAAATAAACACAGCGCTTGAGGAACTCAAGAACTCATATGAGGTACAGGCACTTCTTGTTCCCCAGGATCTGTGCTGGCTGTACGGCAGCTTACTTGATGACTATCTTCACGATGTTGAGATATGCCAGCGTTTTGCCAAAAGAAGCCGCGAGATAATGGCTGAAATAATCCTCGAAAGAACAGGTATGCACGCAGTCGAGGCATTCCATACCATTCACAATTACATTGATACTGATGAGATGATCCTCCGTAAGGGTGCCATAGCAGCACACGAGGGTGAGAAGATTCTTATCCCTATCAACATGCGTGACGGTTCGGTAATCGCCATCGGCAAGGGTAACCCCGAGTGGAACTATTCAGCACCACACGGTGCCGGCCGTCTGATGTCCAGATCAAAGGCTAAGGAAGAGCTCAGCATGGATGACTATAAGTCAGCCATGGAGGGTATCTACACAACCTCGGTAAACGAGAAAACTCTCGACGAGGCGCCTATGGCCTACAAGTCACTGAACGATATCATAGATGTCATCAGCGAATCCGTAGATGTGATAGATATTATGAAGCCGGTATACAACTTCAAGGCATCCGATGATGAACTTCCTTGGAAGAAGAACAATTAAAATGCACATACAAAGTAAAACATACAAAATCAAATGTACAAAATCAAATGTACAAAAAACCGCATCACTGTATAGATAGTGATGCGGTTAATTTAGTTACTAATACTCACCTTTATGGAATTTACAGTCCGGAAGACTGACTGATCCGACGTGACAGGCTTCGCTCATCCCCGCTGCGGAATAAGTCTCCTCCGGATAATCATTATGTCCCGGATTATACTTGCCATATACACTCGTGAACCACTCATGATCATGCTCAAGATAAATCTTATATCCATCGAGTCGATTGTTCACATTATATTTCTGGAATACCTGAGCTATCTCCTCTGTCGCTTTAATTGCCAGATCATCCGACAGAGAACTTGGGTATATCAGCCTAATAAATACTATATCGATCACCGGCTCATAGGTAATAAAATACTTATTGCAGATGCTGTCCAGATCAGGCTGAACCTGAGTCATGGTATAATTTCTCAATTCCATATTAAAGCTGTCATATTCATCCGCAACCGATCCGAAATATGAACCATCAATATTGATATCATACATACCGCTGCCAACCTTATACTCAAACCCCTGGAGTTCGTCCTTCAGAACCACAACAGTGCGGTCCTTTTCCTCCACCTTTGAGACAACGCTGCATTTTCCATGAACTTCCTCAGCTTTTTTGGTCAGATACTTCGAGCCTTTTACACTTCCGCATCCTGATATAAACATAAGAAATAACGCAGCCAAAGCCAACTTGATCAATCTTTTTTTCATATAATCCCCCTATAGTATTCCTTAAATGTGCAACTCCCTATAAATACTTTAGATGAATTATACTCCTTATATTCTTTTAAATCCTTAACTAATCCCAAAATTTTTCAAAATCTTTTATACTGCCCATAGTATAATCTACTTACTGTACTTGGAATAAATTCTGAACGGAACCTCTGCTTCGATATAGATACCATCATCACTGTAATCCTCAGTGATCAGCTTACCCATATTTCTGATCTCGGCTACTGCAGACATATCGGAATAACTGAATGTCTTCTCCAGACGTTTTCTGTCCTGCCTGATCATCTCACCCACTGAATTAAGCAGATCATCCACTCCGTCTCCGGTCTTCGCCGATATCTTTACGGTCATATACGCTCTGACATCGCGAAGATGCAGTTCTACATCCCGGTTCTCATTATCAAATTCTGCCCACGGATCAGAAGACTTCTTCTCTATACTATCGATCCTATCCATCTTGTTAAATACCGTTAGTATTTTCTTTCCTTCGATACCCAGCATATCGAGAGTTTCATAAACTACTCTCATGTCATCTTCCACATTCTCCGATGATGCATCCACTACATGAATTATATAGTCAGCATACTTTGCTTCCTCAAGCGTACTTCTGAAAGCATCTACAAGATTATGAGGAAGCTTCCTGATAAATCCAACCGTATCGGTAAGCAGTGCCTGCTGCTTTCCTTCCAACAGAATGCTTCTGGTTGTTGTATCAAGCGTTGCGAAGAGCTTGTTCTCTGCCAGAACATCTGCTCCCGTAAGGCGGTTAAGCAGAGTCGACTTTCCCACATTTGTATAACCTACTATGGCAAATACAGGTATCGGATTACCTTCACGCTTTTTTCTCGTAAGGTCACGGTGATTAACAACCTCCGCGAGTTCTCTTTTCAGCTGCGATACTCTGGTTCTTATCACACGTCTGTCCTGCTCGAGCTTTTTCTCACCCGGTCCTCTGGTACCGATTCCTCCTCCAAGTCTCGACATGGCGCGTCCCTTACCGGTAAGTCTTGTGAGTCTATACTGAAGCTGTGCCAGCTCTACCTGAATCTTTCCTTCTGATGTAACGGCATGCTGTGCAAAGATATCCAGAATCAGCATTGTCCTGTCCATGACCTTGGTATCAAGAATCCTCTCAAGATTACTCATCTGGATAGGAGTCAGCTCATCATCACATATGATTCCCGTAGCTTCCGTCGATTCAATAACCGCCGCGAGTTCCTCAAGCTTACCGCTTCCGAGATATGTGGAAACACTCGGTGTATCTATATGCTGAACCATCGTAGCAACAGTTTCTGCCCCGGCCGTCTCCGCCAGCTCCCTCAGCTCATCCAGAGCCTCATAGCTGTCCGTACCGACCAGTATTACTTTTTCTATCGGTTCGTTAGTATATTCCATCTAAATATCATCTCCTATTACCTATCAGTAAGTGTAAAACCGTATTTATAATAACATCTCACGTACTATCTGTCACTTATGCTGCTGGTATAATATATACACTGTCTAATTTCCCATGTTTTCGGTCTAATTACTAACATCTCTGTCTATCATATCTAATATGTTAGTATTTTTTGCAGTCATAAAATTTCAGTTTCTGTCAAATACTAACATTCCACTCTTTTCTTTCTGTAATATTAGTAAATTTTGCCGTTTTTAGCAGTTCTGATCAAATTGCCAACTAACATATAACGCATATTATGCTTCCTATGTTAGTATTTTCTTCATTTTACCGCCTATTTTTCGCTTCTTATACTAACACATTTCCAACTATTCCACTTAATGTTAGTAAACGCCCAAAAAACTGCAGATTCCAATATCCAATGACACAACTCCGACGCAACTCCAACATCCAATGAAACAACTTCGACACCACTCCACATCCATTAAATCTCCCAAAAAGCCCAAATCCAAGAATATTAATACAAAAACAAAAATCCTATTTCTCAATCGCAAATAATGAGAAGAAGAGTGCAAATAATAACAAGTAATGTGATTTTTCGTATGTTAGAATATTTTCTATAAAAGGGGTCGGGGTACAAAAAGGGGTCTGTCCTTCTCAAGCAGTACAATGCAAAAATGCAGTACGCAGGACAGTTAAGTTTCGACCTGAATAAAATATCATAAAGGAGAAGGAATATCATGTCAGACGTAAAAAAGTCAGGAACAGTTTACTATGTTGACGCAGCTGCAGCTGTAGGCGGAGACGGATCCAAGGATAAGCCTTTCGTAAAGATCAATGATGCCGCAGCTATCGCAAAGCCGGGTGATGAGGTTATTGTTGCACCGGGAATTTACCGCGAATGGGTATGCCCTATCAATGCCGGTGAAGAAGATGCGCCGATCACCTATAGATCAGAACAGCCTCTCGGTGCTGTTATTACAGGTGCCGATCCTATAACAGGCTGGGCAAAGCACGAAGGTAATGTATGGACAGTCCGTGTAGATAATTCAATCTTCGGAGACTACAATCCATATACCGAATATGTATGCGGAGACTGGTACTTCGCACCAACAGTACGCCACACAGGTTCTGTATATTTAAATGACCTTATGATGTATGAGACTGTAACACTTGATGAGTGTATCGCAGGTGAGCCTGATACAGCCGCATGGAATCATGAAGAGTCAAAGCTTAAGTGGTATACAGAGCAGGACGGCAATGAGACAGTACTCTATGCTAACTTCGGCGGACTTGATCCTAACGAAGAGAAGGTAGAGTTCAGTACAAGAAGAAATGTATTCATGCCGGCAGTTAACGGCATCAACTATATTACAGTAAGTGGTTTTGTTATCACTAAGGGAGCTCCTACCTGGGCACCTCCTGCAGCTTATCAGGACGGACTTATCGGTCCTCACTGGAGCAAGGGATGGATCATCGAGGACTGTGAAGTAAGCAACAGCAGATGCTGTGGTATCTCACTCGGAAAGTACCGCGATGAAGAAAACGATATGTATTTCTATACAAAGCAGGTTAAGAGCCCTACACAGATGGAACGTGACGCAGTCTGCCGTGGACAGTATCACGGATGGCTTAAGGAGAATATCGGAAGTCATATCATCAGAAGATGTCATGTTCATCACTGTGAGCAGACAGGTATTGTAGGAAGAATGGGTGCAGTATTCTCAACTATCGAGGACTGCCATATCCATCATGTATGTAATTCACAGCAGCTTGGCGGTGCTGAGACTGCAGGAATCAAGCTTCATGCAGCTATCGACGTAACAATCCAGAGAAACCATATACATAACTGTATTATGGGTGTATGGCTTGACTGGGAAGCTCAGGGTGCAAGAATTACAAGAAATCTTCTTCATGATAATCAGCGTCCAAAGGATTCAATAGAAGCAAAGGGCGCAATGTTCAGTAATGATATTTTCATCGAGGTTGGTCACGGCCCGACACTTATAGATAACAACATCCTTCTTTCAAAGGTTTCAATCACGATTCCTAGTGAAGGTATTGCAGTTATCAATAACCTTGTCGGTGGTTCCTTCAGCCTTATCAACTCAGGTGTTGACTCAATAGTTAACAACCAGCGTGAGCCTCGATATACACCATACCATATAAGACATAGGACTGAGGTTGCCGGATTTATGACAATACTTCACGGTGACGACAGAATCTACAACAACATATTCATCCAGAATCAGCCTGTAGAGAATGATTCTCTTACACCTGCAGATGCTGCATATGAAGTTGTAGGAACCGCACCGTTCGATATCTTCCCATCATATGATGAGTGGATCGCTCAGTTCGACTTTACTAAGGAGCCTGATATGGGTGCACTTGCAACCGCACATTTCGGACACCTTCCTGTATGGGTTGGCGGAAATGCTTACTTCAACGGTGCAACCGTATGCAAACACGAAAAGGAGATGCTCGTTGACTCAGACAGCAAAGCTTATGCAAAGATCGTAGTTGACGGAGACAGCTATTCACTTGATACTAACCTTCTCTCACTCCTGGGAGATTTTAAGAATAAGATAATGTGCACCGATGATCTCGGTCGTGCATTCGAACCTGAGCAGCGTTTCGAGAGTCCTGACGGAAGCGACATCATCTTTGATACCGATTACTTCGGTAACAAGAGAGATGATTCCGCTATTCCGGGACCGATCGCAGCTGCAGCTGATGCAGGATGCATCAGATTGATCTAGCCCTTTGGCTGTTCGGTAGATTTTGAGAGAGCTGTCGAACAGTTACCCAATCCCAACAATGAGCCGGGTATATGACTACATATACCCGGCTCAATACATTTTAATTCAGCACATATTAAATTATTCTATTAAGGAAATTACTCTTCTCCAGACATATCAAGAGCACCGTCAAGGTTCTGATTTGTCTCGTTATTCTGATCTACAAGATCGCTTGCCTTATCCTCAAGCTTAATACCCATAGATACTTCGTTATTTTCCTGAATATTCTGTGCGGTCTCTCCGCCACATGCGGTAAGTCCTGTCATCATAATGCCAAGAACAAGACCTGCTACGATCAACTTTTTCTTCATTACGATACCTCCGTATGAAATACAAACCGTAAATTAGTCAATCTCAGCTATAGCTTCCATCTCGATCAGGACATCCTTAGGAAGTCTTGCTACCTCTACGCAGCTTCTTGCAGGGAAATCCTGTGTGAAATACTTAGCATAGATTTCATTTACCTTTGCGAAATCATCCATGTTCTTGATGAAAACCACGGTCTTAACAACCTTATCAAGAGATGATCCCGACGCCTCAAGAAGAGCCTTAACGTTCATAAGTGCTCTCTCAGCCTGAACCTCTATTCCACCTTCAACAAGTGTATTTGTTGCAGGATCGATTGGGATCATTCCTGATGTGAAAAGGAGATTGCCAACCTTTACTGCCTGTGAATATGGTCCGATAGCTGCCGGAGCCTTGTCTGTTGCTATAATTGTCTTCATAATAAGCCTCTCTTTCCTCCACTATTATTACAAAATCATCTAACACAAAAAATAACACATTAGCTATCTCGGTTCAATACTTTAATTATCAGTAATTACTATACCTGTCTCGGTTATTTCAATCTTCTTTTCCTTATAAAGATGTCCTACCGCACGCTTAAATGCATTTCGGCTGATTCCGAACTCCTTCTTTATAAGCTCTGCAGATGCCTTATCGTTAAAAGGAAGCCTTCCACCGTAGCTTTTAATGATATCATATACCATCTCAGCATCCTTCAGCATCTGTACAGGTATTTCCTGTCTCATCGCAAGGTCTGTCTTTCCATCCTCGCGAACCTTTACAACTCTGCATTCAACTATATCACCGACATAGATTGAATCGAAAATCTCACTCTCATGTATAAGTCCGGTCATCTCATCATCGATTGCTACAAAAGCACCGAATTCCTTCTTCACCTGATAAACCGTACCCTTGACCATATCGCCCTTCTTATACTTATCGTTCGGGCGAAGCTTATCACTGATCTTCATAGAAACAGCAAGACGTCCGGTCTTATCAACATACATATAAACAAGATAAGACTTTTCCTGCTTAACAGGTGTCGTCTGCTCCTTAAAAGGAAGAAGAAGATCTCTCTCAAGACCTGACTCCATGAAAGCACCGATATTTCCGACACTCTTACATTTAAGTCTCTTTATCTCTCCTACTGTGATGAGCGGCTCTCTGGTAGTTGCTATAGGTCTGTCCTTTGAATCCCTATATACAAATACCCTGATACTGTCACCAACCTCTATATCGCGCGGAACCTGCTTTATCGGGAGAAGAACATCCTCTCTTCCGTCAGTAAGATATGCTCCGACCTCTTTCACACGGTCAACGCGAAGTGTATTCCATTTACCTAAATCCATTATTTTTCCTCATCATCTTAAAACTAAGTGTATATATCTTATCTACTGGCATCCGACTGTATGTTAGGCTGTGTATCCGGCTCCGACCTCAGTACCTCTGTCGGTGCTTCAGACCTGTGTAAGCCCTCATCGCGTCTTACCTTCGATACCAGATTCAGTACATCTACAACCTGCTGTTTACCGTATACAAGGAATATCTGATCACATATCCACTGATACAATTCCTCTTCTTCCTCATCAGGCTCAAATCCTTCATCAAGATAATATACCACTTCGATATCTCCTCCGAGAGATACCTTATAATTGTATGCTCTTTCAAGTCCCATCGGTCTTCCCGAATCATAGATAACTCTTTCGATGGTCTGACCGCCTCTTACATGCTCACCCTCCGGAAATGTGATCCTGAGGATATTCTTTGAGAAATGCATATCCTTTGATAATTCAACATAATCTTCCGGAAGCGGATAAGTAAGCGCACTGTCATGAGTATACTTATAAATAAAACTGCTGATGTCTTTATAAACCTTTTCTTTATCGAGTCTTCCCATGAGATTAAAGCCCCTTTCCCAAAAGTTTACGTGTTTCATCAAAAGCTATTGTAACAGACTGATTTTTTGAATGCAATTGTTTGAAAAGGTTATTCATACATATTTAACGTACAATACACGAAAGGCGATTCTCATATGAGAACCGCCTTCCAATTTGTCTTTTTGAATTACCACTTAAATTATATCACAGGAGTTGTTTTATTGATCACTCTGTAAAGAGTGCTGTTGAGTAATATCTGTCTCCGCTGTCCGGAAGAAGAGCTACGATTGTCTTGCCCTTATTCTCAGGACGCTTTGCAAGCTGGATGGCACCGTAAAGTGCTGCACCTGAAGAAATACCAACAGAGATTCCTTCCTTCTTTGCAAGAAGCTTAGCTGTAGCGAATGCATCTTCGTTAGAAGCCTTAAATACTTCATCAAATACTTCTGTATTAAGTACATCAGGAACGAAACCTGCACCGATACCCTGGATCTTATGAGCACCTGCTCTTCCTTCTGAAAGTACAGGTGAATCAGCAGGCTCAAGTGCTACTACCTGAACTGCAGGATTCTGCTCCTTAAGATACTCGCCTGTACCTGTAACAGTACCGCCTGTACCTACACCAGCGATAAAGATATCAACCTTTCCGTCTGTATCATTCCAGATCTCAGGACCTGTTGTTGCCTTATGAACTGCAGGGTTTGCAGGATTGATGAACTGTCCGGGAATATAGCTGTTAGGAATTTCCTTTGCAAGCTCCTCAGCCTTAGCGATAGCTCCCTTCATTCCCTTTGCGCCTTCTGTAAGAACGATCTCTGCGCCGTAAGCCTTGAGGATGTTTCTTCTCTCAACACTCATTGTCTCAGGCATTGTAAGGATAGCTCTGTATCCCTTTGCTGCTGCGATAGCTGCAAGACCGATACCTGTATTACCTGATGTTGGCTCGATGATAACTGATCCTTCCTTAAGAAGTCCCTTTGCCTCAGCGTCCTCGATCATAGCCTTAGCGATACGATCCTTAACGCTTCCTGCCGGATTGAAGTACTCAAGCTTTACAAGAACTGTAGCTTCAAGTCCGAGCTCCTTCTCAATATTTGTAACCTCAACGAGAGGTGTATTTCCGATAAGTCCAAGTGTTCCCTTGTAAATATTGCCCATAACTGTTCTCTCCTTATTTTGAATATTGTGATATGCGTTTCATATTTCATCCTGACGCTCATATCTATTATAGTCTTAATTCACACTGACTATTTTTTCTGAAGTGATGATGAAATGTTAACACCTTTTACCTACCGTGTCAATAGGTAAAAAATATATTTTACCTATTTACCTTTAGGTCAAAAGGGTGTATTATAAGACCATATTATAACCAGTTATATACGGAGGCTAATATGATTTCAACAAAAGGACGTTACGCTCTTAGAGTAATGATAGATCTTGCACAGCATGAAAAGGAAGGCTATATACCTCTCAAGGATATTGCCGAGAGACAGGATATTTCAAAGAAGTATCTGGAGATAATCGTAAAGGAGCTTGTTGGCGGAGAAATGATCCAGGGTGTCAGCGGTAAAGGCGGCGGATATATGCTGAGCCGTAAAGCATCACGTTATACCGTCGGAGAGATCATCGAACTTATGGAAGGAACACTTGCCCCGGTTGCATGTCTCAAGGATAAGGATTACAACTGTCCACGTAAGAAGGGCTGCGAAACCCTCGCCATGTGGAAGGAATATTACAAGATAACACATAACTTCTTCTATAAGAAAAAATTAACCGAGCTGCTCTAGTCAGCTCGGTTTTTTCATTAACTTTGTCTTCAGGATTGCTTCCGGATTTAGAAGCTCTCCATCAGGCCTTGCAGTCCCTGCTCATCATAAATCTTTTTATAGTAAGCAACCTCATCCTTTATAAGCGCATCTATGGCATTCATGCTGAGAAGCTCAACCGGTGCCTTATCATCCGTAAGTATCAGGTTCCCCGCTTCATATACACTAAGTCCCGCATCCACCTTTTCCATCATAGCTTTAAGATCTGCATCCTCTTCGGATTCGATGCCTGCGCTCAGTCTCTCAACCATTTTCGGATTTGAAGAAGCGAAAAGCTCCCTGTTCGTATTGTTTGATACATCAACCGTATATACCGAAGGGAACACTGTCGAGATTGTATCTGCCAGATACTCATTTATTCCGCCCTCGGTGTTGGTCTTCATATTCATATTTACTACCATCACGCCGTCATCTGTAAGATGCTCCTTCACCAGCGTGAAGAACTCCACCGACGACATCTGGAAAGGTATCGTTATATCCTGATATGCATCAACCATGATGACATCAAACTTCTTCACCTCCTTGCCCGACTTAGCTTCCGAGCTAAGGCACTGAAGATATGCCCTTCCGTCATAGGTTGTAACCTTAACATCCTCCGGAAGCTCGAAGTACTCATGTGCAAGATCAGTGATCTTCTGATCTATCTCAACACCCTCAACTGTGGCATTATCAAAATATCTGCTGCACTGTGTAGCGTAGGTTCCGGAACCCATTCCTAGGATCAGGATATCCACATTATCCTTCTCCTTTATACCTGCCATATAAGGTGCAGCCATTGCATAATCATAGTACATACCGGTGAGAGTTTTCTCCTTACGGTATACAGACTGAACTCCGAAGAGCACATTTGTGGAAAGGACAACCTTATGCTCGTCCTCATAAACCTGAAGATAGTTATATATAGATTCTCCCTCGTAGGTCAGATCCTTCTGCCAGAAAGCAAAGGAATCACCATGTCCGAATATGCATGAGAAAATGAAAAGTATCACTCCGACTATTGCCTTCACAGATTTCTTCTTTCCTACAACAAAGTAGAGGATTGCAAGGATCAGAAGGATTCCCGCAAAGATAAGAAATGTGATGCTTGTTCCTACTGCAGGGATACTGATAAATGTGGGAACGAAGGTTCCGATGATACTTCCGATAGTATTTGAAGCATTCAGATATCCTACGACCTTACCGCTGTCGTCCAGACTGTCAACGGTATACTTAACGAGCGAAGGCGTTACAGTTCCCAGAAGAAACAGCGGAAAAACAAAGATTATCATACATGCCGCGAAGGCAGCAATGATAAGGAAATTCGTACTGATAGTAAAAACAAGAAGTGCGGAAATACCGATTACGATATACTTTCCCACTACCGGGATAAGACCTATCCAGATAGCTGCTATGATTATCCTTCCATACAGCTTGTCGGGATTCGGATCCTTATCGGCCCAACGTCCGCCCATGATATTTCCCAATGCCATTGCTATCATGATGGTTCCGATAATGATAGTCCACACTATCTGCGATGAACTGAAATATGGCGCCAGAAGTCTGCTTGCGCCAAGTTCTACCGCCATAACCGACATACCTGCAAAGAACTCTGTCAGATACAGGTACATTTTATTCTTCAATATTGGATTTTTCGTATTGCCTTCCATAACCAACCTTTCATAACTCTGCTTCTTACTTTTCGGTCATCTTCTTATGATAATACTTTTCTCTGTATGCTCTCGGAGACATGTTTATCACCTTCTTGAAAACAGCCGAAAAAGCACTCTGGGATGAGAATCCCAGTGAAAGAGAAATATCCTGTATAGATGACTCAGAATAAATGAGCATGTTCTGTGCAGTCTTAACCTTCGCCTCGTTGATGAACTGATTAACATTCATTCCCGTTTCCTTGGCGAAAAGTCTGGAGAAATATCCCGCACTGAGATCCTCTCTGACAGCCAGCTCATTTACGGTAACCTGTCTGTGAAGATTATCGTAGATATAATCTATGCTGCGTCGTACATGAAGAGATACCGCATCACGTTTGTTCAGCTCACGCATACGGGTAGCAAAATCTATCTGCATCTCCGCCGTAATATCAAGAACCTCCTCAACAGTCTTTGCAACGTCAGCCCTTCGTATATAGATATCTGAAAGCGTGTAGGCAGTATCCAGCTCCATACCTCCGTCGATGCACACTCTGCTTATGACCGCAGCAGCAACCACATGATGATACTTCATATTTCTGAGCGGATCATCCGACAGAACACCACGTCCTTCAAGGAAATTCTGACGTGCTATGCTAAAGCGCGCCTTTGTTCCTTCAACATCCCCATTCTTAATACGATTATACTGCTTAAATTCCATATGATAATCTGCTCTGACAAACTCCTCCTGTCGCTGCAGATACAGACGGTAATTAAGCGTACTGTTTGTATCCATATACCAAACTCCTTTGTAAACCCCAACCCCCATTGACATAGTTCGTTACGAACTATGCCAACATTATAACATCTGATATCCTTTAAAAAAATGTTTTCTTGAAAATTCGCATAACAAAATGGATGACCACTTCTATGATCATCCATCTCTTCGCCCACACTATATAAATCATCTAAGCTTTCGATTCGAAGTTCTTCAGCCGCATAGATTTATACCACGAGGTCTTTGATATAAATCCGCCGAATGCAGCCGAAAAACTTCAAACCAATGAAAGTTATGAAAGGGAAACAAAATTAAACTGCAAGGTTTATACTTATCGTCTGTTCCTGATCCGGTCCTATCATTGTTGATGAGATGCTGATATCCAACAAATTTCCGTAGCCCACTGCCTGCATCTTGTTCTTAATCCTGTTCAGCACACCCGGAACAAACTGGCCTGACATTTCAGGAAGAAGCATTACCAGCTGATTTCCGATGAGTGTCATTGAATCACTTTCTCTGAGTGTATGCCTTACAGCCTCAACGTACTGACAGAGAATCTCGGTATAAATGTCGATATCCATCTCGTCATCGTGCGGATAGAAGGTTATCTCCAGTTCACAAGCTGGTCTTTTATATGTCTTGATGTACTTGCTCATGTAGTCATAAACCACACGATACTCGTCCTCATCAAGCCACATAGCGCCACCCTCTTCATCTTCCTGATCCTCGTCCTGATCATAAAATGCTATGGTGTGTCCGCCCGACTCACTTACATATTCCAGAGCTCTGTCAGCCTTGGAGAAAAGTGTGAGATAATCATTGCCCTGCTCCGGAACTATCGCCGCACCTACCGATATTTCCACACATGCCGAGATGTCATCGCTGATACGATCCGATATAGATTCGTTGATCTTCTTTACAACCTTGAAATATATTTCGGCAAGGTCTTTCTTGTTCTTGATGTCGTATACAAAAAGTACGAACTCATTTTCTCCGAGACTTGCCTTGATATAATCAACATCGGTGGCAGCATCAATAATGCTAATGCATTCTTCTCTGAGCTGCTTGGTCAGGACATCTCCGGCCACATCCCTTATGTGACTCAGTTCATCGTAATTATCTATTCTGACAATTGTCAGGATGCCGCTATCTTCTTTACATGCATTTTTTAAACTTTCAATCACCTTAGATTCGCTCATGACGCTACCTCCTCTTTAAAAATTTGATTGATTTATCTGGGTGATAATCTAACACAAACAAAATTCTGTCTTTTATAATAATTTGCTGTTTTTTATATAAATATAACCCCTCATTGTGAATTATTTATGACAAGTAACATTGTTCGCTAAATATACACCTCTTTTTCACAGATTAGCCATAAATCTTACGGAAATGTGCCCCTTACCGAAAAACTCTTTTGACCTCTCTCAACTTTCATTGACACACATTTTCCATATGTTATCATTAATTCATACGACCATATTCGGAAGGGGATTTTTCCATATGAAAAACATCAAAAAACTCACACTTCTTCATTCAAACGATATGCATGGAGATTTTCTGGCTGAGGAACTGGATGAGAAACTCGTCGGCGGTGTATCCATGCTTTCAGGATATATAAACAAAGTCCGCCGAGAGGAAAGAAATGTAATCTATGCCATTTCAGGTGACATGTTCCGAGGCTCGATCATCGACTCGGAGTTTAAGGGAATATCAACCATTCAGATAATGAATATCCTTGGACCGGATATTGTCACCCTGGGAAATCACGAGGTTGACTACGGACTCGCTCATCTTCTCTTCCTTGAGAAATGTGCCGAGTTCCCTATCATCAATGCAAATATGTATATAACAACAAATCATAAACGGCTCTTCGCACCGTGCAAGATTATCGAGATTGACGGCATGAAAGTTCTCTTCATCGGAATCATTACCGAGATCACACTTCTCGAATGCAGGAAGGATCACCTTATCGGAACCTTCGTTACACTTGAGGATGCTGCGGAAGAGATCGGAAGGATCTGCAACACCTACAACTCTATAGATGTGGATTTCACCGTCCTTCTTACACATATCGGATTTGAAGAGGATAAGCACCTCGCCGAAATGCTCGACCCGGCATGGGGAGTTGATGTGATAATCGGAGGCCACTCTCACACATTTCTTACCGAACCTGCAGAAGTAAACGGCATTCCTATCGTTCAGGCCGGAATCGGTACAGACCAGATAGGCCGTTTTGACATTAACATTGATATCGATAACAACTGCATCGACAGCTATACATGGAAGCCTGTTCCGATCAATTCGGAAAACTGTCCGAAGAATCCGGCCATCGAGCAGATTATCAACGTTTATAAGGATCAGACCGATGAAATATACGGCCGCATCATAACCACATTTGTCCGAGAGCTGACTCATCCGACACGTATCCGTGAGACTGAGCTGGGCGACCTTTTTTCGGACATAATAAAAGATGCCCTTGGTGTGGACATCTTTCTTCTGGCATCCGGCTCGATACGTACCGAAACCCTCGGCCCTATAGTCACAAAAGGTGACTTCTGTACCTGTTTCCCATATGATGATACAGCTTATCTTCTTTACTGGACAGGTGCCCAGCTTAAGCATGCGATAATGCATATGCTCCGCGACGAAACCTTCGAAGGTGCACATACCGAGTTTTACCAGCTTTCCAGGGGGCTTGAAGTGGAATACGATCAGACGATACATTCCTTCGTAAAATTCAATTACGAAGGCGAACCTGTTGATGATGACCGATTATTCAGCATCGGACTGCAGCAGTACCATTTCCAGAATATGAAGGATTCCTTCGACCTTGATCTTGAGGAAGTTGAGAAGAACAGGAAGCCACGGGTTGTTGCCAGCTCATGCCTCGCTGTTATCGAAGAAATCCTGTCATCCGGTCAGCATCAGGATTCCGAAGGAAACGGCCGACTCGTTATCCGCCTTGCGGATTAAATAGTTTCATTCGAATCGGAATTTCCGTTTGGATTGAATTTTTCACTCGGATTGAATCCTTCATTCTGATTGAATTTTCCATTCGGAGGCATCATATTCGGATTCATATTCTCGAAATCTTCAGGATTCATATTCTTAAAATCCTCAGGGTTCATGTTACCAAAGTCCTCAGGATTCATATTGCCGAAATCACGCATATTGCCGCCCGGGCCTCCCATACCGCCCGGGCCAAATGTCTGATTTGTCATTGTATTCGTTTCTACACCGTTCTCAATTATCGTTCCGCCGTTATATTCGACCGTACCGTCGTAGTCGAAAGTTGACTGTCCCGATACACTGATCGTTCCGCCGTTGATCACTATATTTCCGTTTGAATCAACTCCGTCAGTATCGCCGGCACCCATTGTTATAGTAACTTCACCTCCGTTCATCACAAATGTCGGTGTATATGATTTCGACTTCGCTGCTGCGTTGATTCCGTCATCGGAAGCCGTAATATCTATCTTTCCATCATCAATCGTGATATAAGTTCCTTCTATACATTCACCAGCTTCGAGTGTAAACTCGCCACCCTTAATATCTATAGTGGTAGTTGCGTGGATTGCATCGTCAACAGCCTTTATATTAAATGTACCGCCGCCTATATAGATTGCTCCGATGGTATCATCATCGTTATCCTCTGCATGAAGTCCGTCGTTGCATTCCGTTACATTTATCACGCCGTCTGCAATCTCTATAGCATCATGTGCTTCGAATGCACTGCCTTCACAGCTCACATTTATGATGCTGCCTGTGATCTTCAGTGTGTCCTTGGATGTGATTCCGTTATCTGAAGAAGTGATGCTCAGTGTTCCGAGACCGTTTACCACGAGATCATCCTTTGAGAAGATAGCCGCATCTACATTGGTATCTCCGTCACTCTTAAATTCACCTGTAACTTCAATCTTGTTTTCAGACTCAGTAGTAGTTACAAATACCTTATCCGCACTCTTCACATATATGAATGAGCTTCCTTCATTCTTTACCGATACACCATCCAGAACTATCTGAACCTTATCCTCATCAGCTGCTTCAACTGTTACGGTTACATCTGTCGCATCACCTGACAGAACATATACTCCTTCCTTTGTGATGCTTACATCCTGTCCGCTGCTGAGAGCTATATTCTCTGCTCCGGTGAGATCTGCTGTCTGTGCCAGATCTCTGTCTGTGAAGATATCGGAATCACCACTCGCAGATTTCGACTTGGCATCCGCCTCACTTGCATCATCCTTCTCAGAATCCGCATCGGCTGTATCCTTCTCTTCAACCGTAGCATCCACAGACTTATTATCTACTTCCGTCGATGCCACTTCCTTCTCTTCGCTTCTTGTAACCGAAGCCTCCGTCTTCACTGTCTCAACTCCGTTATCTCTTGTTGCCGAGCCCGATGCCGAACATGCTGTCATCATTCCTGCCATTACCATCGCAGCGATTGTTATATATATTCTTCTGAATTTATCCTTTCTCATAATTTTTCCTCCTATAAGCTTTCCATATTTTCCATCTGTCTTCCGAGACTTATATCCAGATTTCCGTTTCTGGTTCTTATCTCATCCAGCATCGCCTTCGTCGATACTCCTGTCTTAAGTGCAACGCTGAGGGTTATCTTATAAAGACTTCCCATGTTGCTTGTCTTCACTTCTTCATATGTATAGTCTGAAAGATACTTATTAAAGATATCTTCAAACCTTCCTTCATAGTCCAGATTTTCCGGAACTGTAATTTTCAGTATCCTGTGATATTCATCCGCTGCTCCCAGCTTTGTGATATTCAGCATCAAGTTGATTGCCGAAATGATCACTGTGAAAAGGATTGCTACGCCTATATATCCCATTCCTGTTGCAAGTCCTACAGCCATTGCAAGGAAAATGCTTGTTATCTCCTGACCTCTTCCGGGTGCCGATCTGAATCGTACCAGACTGAAGGCTCCTGCCACGGCAACACCTGCTCCGATGTTGCCGTTCACCAGTATTATCACCAGCTCCACTATAGCCGGAAGCATTATCAGTGTTGTTGTAAAGCTTCTCGAACATTTATTCTTTACCGAATATGCGAGCGCTATTATAAGTCCGCATATAAGTGATGTTATCGTCACTATTCCAAGCTGAGCAGCTGTAAATGTGCCCTCCGTAAGTATTGAAGTAAATATATTGTTAAGCATACGCAATCACCTCTCTCTCAAATCCTCCGATTGTTTCCGGTTCCTCTATAAACTTATGTGTCTGTCCGCTTATCATCTCTGTATATCCTCTGCCATATTTTGAAAAGGATGCAGGGAAAATTCCCAGCCTGCTGAGCTCTCTTGCAAGGTAGAGAGGCATTGATTCCGCAACCTTTATCTCCATCAGATATTCTCCATCCTTAACGATCACATTTCCTTTTGTCAGCTTCCTAAGGTCTAAGCTGTCCTTATTCCATCTTATATTTGTATCAAATGTGATCCGGAGGTTCGGGTCTTCTGTACCTATCATCGCTATCCTGTCATAATATATGGCCATTGCCGGTCGAAGTCCCTGATACATCATTCTGAAGCCCTCAATCTCTTTAGATATCTGTGAATCATCCAGCGGGCTTCCGTCCTTTATCAGATAGTCATAAGCCTTTTTGTAAGCTCCTGCGACTCTTCTTTTGTAAACAATCCCTTTATATTTCTTCTTTATCTCTATGAAGGAATTCGTAAAATCGTATGTATCACCATAAGTACGAAGCCTAAGTTTTTCTTTATATACAGGCTTTTCCAGAGATGCTCTTATAAGTTTGTAATCAGGTGTATCAAAGTAAATGTTGTTTATCCTTGTCTTTCCGTAATCATCAACTCTTGCATAATCCTGTAAAAACTCCTGCAGCCTTTCAAACTGCTCAGGTGATAGAAGATATTTTATTTCTGTTCTTTTAAATACATCTATATATCCGCTCATCTGATCACCACCTTTATTTTTTGCTGTCACACACTCTCTTTACTGATGCCATAATAAAGGCCGAAGCTTAAACGAAAATTAAAAAAATGCGCCAAAAAAAATTTTTTTGACGCATTTACTTGAACTCAACTCTGAATACTGTCTTTCCTTCTTCAGAATAGGCTCTTATATTTCCATTATGGTTTTCAACTATTCTTTTTGCTATCGCAAGTCCGAGTCCGTAACGGTTTTCGCTTCTGTTACGTGACTTGTCGGCTCTGTAGAATCTCTGGAAGATTCTTTCTTCATCTCCTTCTTTGATTGGTTCACCGGTATTGATTATCTTAAGGATGACCGAACCCTTGCTTCTGTACAGCTTTGTTTCTACCGAAGTTCCCTTATCACTATGCTTTACAGCATTATCAAGAAGTGTGGATACAAGCTTTTCCATTTCTTCCTTACTGCACTTAAGAGATATTCCCGATTCAATATCGGTCTCTATCCCAACACCTTCCTCAAAGGCAACTCCCTCAAAGACAAGGCAGGTTTTATCCACTATCTTCGACAGGTTTTCTTCCTTATAGCTCTCCTTCGATATTCCCTCTTCAAGCTTTGAAAGATCCAGCAAACCTGTGATAAGTTTGTTCATACGATCGGACTCATACTTGATATTATCCACATATCGTCTGTTAGACTCATCCGATGAAAGCTCATCCGATGAAGCCATGATGACAGCCAGCGGCGTTTTCAGCTCATGAGACGCATCCGCTATAAATTCCTTCTGTCTGTCGAAGGCTTCTCTGGCCGGCTTCGTGGTCCATCCGGTAACAAGCTTTGATATGAGCATTATCACCAGCTCCAAAGCAATAAATAATGCGATAGTCTCAATAAGAAGCTTCACCAGCTTCTCAGACACCTTATCTTTATTGATGATGATTATCGAACGACTCGGCTGATATCTGAAGGAATATCCGCCGGTATAGAGGCTTCCGATCTTAATGGTATCTCCCTCACATGAAGAAAGTATATCCGTTGCTGCCGTCACCGGATTGAAATCCGAATCAACTCTGCCGTTATTCATTATCCAGACAATACCGTTCTCGTTCAGCTCAACCGTATATACCTCATGATCCATAAACATCATGTTTTCCATATCAGGCCCTTCAAAATCTTCAGGCCGTTCGAGCATTTCCGGCATACCGCCTCCCGGGCCTTCGCCCCATCTGCGTCCCGGCATCATCCAGTCGCCTCTATCATCCATAATATTCAGATTTTGAGTTATGCTTTCATACTCTCTTCGATAACTCACGATGTTTATTATCACAAGGCTGATGCAGTTAAACAGCGTAAGTATGATGAAGATTGTAAAAAAGACCTTTCTTCTCAGTTCTTTCATATTATCACTCGTCTATCTTCCCGAACTTATAACCCATATTTCTGATTGCCTTTACAGTCACATCCGAATCGATAGCCTTCAGCTTCTTTCTTACAAAAGAAATGTACGCTTCAAGGTTATTCGACAGTGAATCGTTATCCATACCCCAGACTCTGTCGAAGATAACATCCTTCGAAAGAACCTGATTCGGGTTCATCATAAAGTATTCAAGGAGCTGAAACTCCTTGTTATTTATCTTGATACTTTCTTCGGTATCCTTATTTATCACAGCCGGAATTTTAAAATCCAGAATCGTATTTCCGAACTCTATGGAATCCTTAACCGTCTTCTCGGTTCTCAGCTGTGCACTGACTCTTGCTATCAGCTCATCTATGTGGAAAGGCTTCGGTACATAATCATTCGCACCTTCGCTGAAGCCCTTCAGCTTATCATCCAGCTCACCTCTTGCAGTCAGCATTATGACCTTCGATGTTATTCCTTCTTCTCTGATCTCCCTCAGTATCTCAAAGCCATCCTTCTTCGGAAGCATTACATCAAGAAGTATGAGATCGTATATTCCCGTAAGCGCATTATAGAGGCCGTCCTCTCCGTCATAGGAAATGTCTACCACATATCGCTCCTTCTTCAGTCTGTCCGCAACGAGATCTGCCAGAGAATGTTCATCTTCAACAACAAGAATTCTCATAATCCTATCCTTTCATAATGTGCCGGGAACCATTGCTGCCCGCTGTTAATACGCGAGTGCAACAGTGCCCGGCACCGCACATTTCCTATTATCTTGCAAAATCCTTGCCCAAGATAGCCGAAAGGTTATCCATTATCGTTTTTGCTACATCAGGCTTGTTCATAGAATAAACGTGAACATTTGTAATACCGTTTGCGTAAAGATCGATTATCTGGTCGGTGGCATAGGCGATACCTGCCTGCTTCATAGCATCAGGATCATTTCCGAAATAATCCACGAGACTCTTGAAACGCTGCGGCATGAATGAGCCTGAAAGCTTTATCGCACGCGCAACCTGATTTGCATTTGTTATAGGCATGATTCCCGGTATTATCGGAACGGTAACGCCTATCTCTCTTATCTTATACATAAAGTTGAAGAAGAGATTATTATCAAATACCATCTGAGTTGTCAGGAACTCAGCACCGGCCTCCACCTTATCCCTCAGGTGGATCAGGTCATCCTTCTGATTTACGCTGTCAGGATGAACCTCCGGATAGCAGGCTGCTCCTATACAGAAGTCTCCGCCGCTTTCCTTCAGATCATATATAAGCTCTGTTGCATGCTTATAATCCCATGTTGAAGGATCTGTCTTCTCGAGCTCAGGTGTGAGGTCTCCGCGGAGAGCCATTACATTTTTGATGCCCATCTCTTCCATCTCTTTGATTTTTTCCTTAATGGTAGCCCTGCTTGAGGATACGCATGTAAGGTGTGCCAGTGAAGGCACGTTATATTTCTCCTTGATATTCTTCGCAATTTCAAGAGTATACTTGCTGGTTCCGCCGCCTGCACCATAGGTAACACTCATGAATGCCGGATGGCATGCAGCAATCTCCTCTGTCGCCTCAACCACACTTTCAAATGTACTTTCCCTCTTTGGAGGAAATACCTCGAAAGACAGCGACATGTTCTTCTTGTTCAAAATATCAATGATCTTCATTACTCGTAAACTCCTTAATACTTCCGAGAATTTACTCGGCATCTTCCTTCTTAATTTCGCCCAGCTGCTTTGCCATCTTTACAACTCTTGTAGCGCTGGCAAGAACCTTATCCTCACTGAGCTTTCCTTTCTTGATTGCATCCATGATGTCATCATAATCAGCCTTTGAACCCGGCATGAAGAGATCTCCGCCCGCATCGATAACCTCAGGTGCATGAGCGATATCATACTTGCAGGTATTATCAGAACCTGCAGCACGTACAACCCAGTCGGTCATGATGATTCCCTCATGTCCGAATTCGGTACGCAGTACATCCTCTGTAAGAACACTTGAATGTGATGTATGTGTTCCGTTGAGGAGATTATATGATGTCATTACAGCCTTAGGAGCCGAATCTCTGATACAGATTTCAAAGCCCTTGAGATAAATGTCACGAAGAGTTCTCTCACTCAGAACGCTGTTGTTCTGGAATCTGTTGTACTCCTGATTATTTGCAGCGAAATGCTTGATAGTAACTCCACATCCCTTATGCTTCTGAACACCTCTTGTAATTGCAGCTGCCATAAGACCGCTGATAAGAGGATCCTCCGAATAGTACTCGAAGTTTCTTCCGCATCTTATATCTCTATGGATGTTAAGCGCCGGTGCCAGCCAGAGCTGTACGCCGAACATTTCCATTTCTTCGCCTACTATATCACCGCATGCCTCTGCAAGCTCTGTATTAAAACTCTGTGCGATGGCTGTTCCGATAGGGATTGCTGTCGCATACTGATGAAAGATCTCTGCCCCCTTCTTAGGTCTGTTGCCGAGGCTGAGGATCTTTGATACCGGTTTCGGCATCAGCTCACGTACCGACTCGATCATTGCCGAATCACCAACAACGTGAACTCCCTTATCATCCTTTGTATAATGCTTGCTGATTCTTAATCCCGCAGGTCCATCTGCCATACAGAGTGTCGGGATGCCCTTGTCCTCAAAGCCCATGGCAGTCTGTCCCGCAGCACCTGCTACAGTGAAGCCCGCATTTCCTACGATAGCTGAAAGACCGTTCTTTGAATTATAATGTCCGAGCGTAAGATTTACAACCTCTTTGATCGTCATCTCACGCAGACTGTCATCAATATATGCACTGCTCTCATAATTAAATGTTATCTCGGAAATGCTTGCCGGACTGAGTATTACCGACTTTAAACCATCCGTATTCCATGCATCACTGTCATAGCCGACTCTCTTCTCCGGCTTATAATCATCGAACTCCGGCTTATCTACTATATTCTTAACTCTCTTTACTACGAGTTCCTTCTCAACCTTAACTACTCCCGCCTTAACGGTATTTACACTATCGTTTCCTACTCTAAGGATGTAGTCTCCTGCCTCAAGTATATATGCGGCATCGGCTGTACTATAGGAAGCTATGTCCTTCATCGAGAAGCTTACCGAAACCTTCTCAGTCTCTCTCGGAAGTATATCATCTGTCTTTCCAAATCCGGCAAGTACCTGATAAGGCTGATCCAGCTTTCCTTCAGGAACCGATACATAAACCTGTACAACCTCCTTACCGGTGAAGGAGCCTGTATTACGAACCTCTGTCTCAACAGTTACTATATCCTTGGCAATGGAAATATCAGACTTACCAAGCTCAAATGATGAGTATGAAAGTCCGTATCCGAAAGGATAGAGTTGCTTCTCGCCTACTGTATCGAAATATCTGTATCCTACATAGATGCCTTCCTATACTCGGTATCATCCTTCTCTCCAAATGTTCCGATCCTTGGATACTTATCCCATGCTGTCCATGTGGTAGCAAGCTTTCCAGAAGGATTGGATCTTCCGAGAACGATATCCGCGAAGGTATCACCTGTCTTTACACCGAGCTGCGAAAGGAGAAGTATATTCTTTATATCTCCGAGTTCGGATAGATCGACCACACCGCCTGTATTGAGTACGAGCATGAAGTTCTCATACTTCTCGTTGCAGAGAGCGATATCTCTCTTCTCCGTATCGGTAAGAAGTATATCTCCGGCTATTCCGTCTCTGTCTGCGCCCTCACCGGAAATTCTCGAAAGCACATAGATTGCTGTCTTACATTCTACTGTAATAGGGATTTCATATTCAGGCTCTGTCATGATACGTCCCATGGCAAAGTTGAAAACATCCATATGGTTTTCCTTAGCTTCCTTCTTAATGTTATTAATGAAGTCCTCCTTTGCCTTGGCAGCAACTTCATCATAGCTGTCAAGCCATTCACCTGTAATGATACGGAAACCTGCACGCTCAAGTCCCTTCTCTACTGTTACATAGAATCTGGAGTTAACCTCACCCGAACCGGTTCCTCCCTTTATAGTGTTTCTTGCTCCGTTTCCGTAAAGAGCTATATCCGCTGATGCGGAAAGTGGGAAATTTCCGTCTTTCTTAAGAAGCACGCAGCACTCAGTGCCATATCTTCTCATCATCCTGTTATGTTTACGCTCGTGATCCTCTAAACCCATAACTAATCTCCTTTAACGCTGTAATATCTTCTCTCAATCCTCTTCTCGAATTCCTTCCCCGGAAGAGGTCTGTCAAACATAAATCCCTGTGCATAATCACAGTTATTATCCTGAAGCATCTTCAACTGCTTCTCGTTTTCAACACCCTCAACAATACATTCCATTCCAAGCTCTTTCGCCATAGCGACCACATACTTGAACATGATATTTCTGGAGCTCACATCCTCTTCATCAGTCGGAAGAAAGCTCCTGTCTATCTTGATAACATTCCAAGGAAGCTCACGGAGAAGGTTAAGTGATGAATAACCCACACCAAAATCATCAACCGCCGTCCATATTCCATAGGTCTGTAATCCGTTAACTACTCTCTTCAGATCACTGAAGCCGACATCCGATGTTGTCTCCGTCAGCTCTATCTCAATAAGGCTGTGAGGTATCTCATGTCTGTCAATGATCTTTAATATGGAGTTCAGAAGGTTACGGTTTATCATGTGCTTTCTGGACAGATTAACAGATACTCTGACCACATGCTTTCCTTCCTTGATCCACTTCTTTATATCTCTGCATACATGCTCCAGCACGTAGAAATCCAGCTTACAGATATCATCTGTCTCCTCAAGCATCGGGATAAAGTCTGCCGGAGATATAACATTTCCGTCATGTATCCATCTGCATAGAGCCTCTGCTCCGATCATCTCACCGGTCCTGATATTAACCTTAGGCTGATAGTAAACTGTAAACTCTTCTTTTCTGAGTGCTTCAGGGAACATCTGCTGAACCTTCATGTTCTTTTCCTTGTCCCTGAGGAGCTCTGTATCATAGAATACTATTCTTTCCTTACCGCCGTTCTGAGCTATCTGATATGCGGTAATGATCTTACCCATAACATCGCCCGGATGACGTATCACGAAATCCTTCGGCACTCTGAATACTCCGGCGCTTGTTGAAATACTCACACATTTTCCTTCGGAAGAATCATATACCACCGAAGCCTCAGTGAGATAATTCAGTACATTTCCTATCTGATGTCCACCGCAGACACATACAAAGTTGTCACCTCCGAGTCTACATACGATTCCCTCGTCACCTATAATTTCAGCCAGTCTGTTGAAATGGCTCTTGATGACCTTGTCACCTATAGTCTTTCCGAGTTCCTTGTTAACCAGCGTGAAATGTCTGAGATTATATCTGATGACAGCCTTGCCGGCCATGTTCTGATCGACCGCCTCTGTCATAATATACTTATATAAGCTTCTGAGATTCCTGTATCCGTACTCATCAAAGAAGGTCAGCTCTTCGACTCTCTGCTTGAGACGGTTCCTGCTTATATAGCAGACCGTTGTACGCATTACGAGGTCAACTCTCCATCTCTCATCATCTGTAAGTGGTTCCTCATCCGGCGACATATATACATGCATTGTAACAACCGACTGGACAGTATTAACCGCTCTGAAGCTCATTATCTCTACACCCTCTTTGCCTGTATCATAACAGCAAAGGGTTTCTCCGACGCCCGCCTCCTCATCAGCGAAACTCTTGAACACTTTCGTAACTGCCTTCGAAAGTCTGAACATCGAAGATATATCTATCAGAAGATTCTCTATAAGAGGAATATCCGGCTCATTTAAATCCGTCATGGCAGATACGAGCTTTGAGAAAAGGTTATAGAACTCGACCACATTTCCGTCTATCATTATCTGCTGTTCCGGCTTTTCCTTGGTAATTCTTTTCAGTTCTTCATTCTTCTGGCTGATGGCATGCTTGTTGGCATACATTTCCTTGTCCGCACGTTCAAAAACATCATGCAGACGTTTGTCTACTCCATGCTCGAATTCGGCCATACCGTAGGACACTGTAGCCTTGCCGTCCTTCAGGTTTGCCACCTGCAGCCTGTCAAATTCTTCTATTAACTTAAATCTATTTTCATAATCCTCTTCCTCAAGGACTACAACAAATTCATCTCCACCATATCTGTAAATGTTGCTCTGAGCAAAAACATCACTTATGGAACGGCACGCATTTATGATAAATGCATCGCCCGTACTGTGGCCGTAGCTGTCATTTACCTTCTTAAGCTCATTTATATCACAGACGATGACTGCAAACCGTCCCTGTGTACCTTCTGCAATCTTCGCGTCAACTTCCTGTTCCTTGCGGAAATAATATCTCTTATTACCCGCTCCCGTAAGTGAATCACGGTTTGCGAGCTCCATAGCCTCATCAACTATGGCTCTGAGATTGGCTTCCTTACGCTTCTCCGCATCTACATTTGCAACAGCGAAGATCATATAATCCTCTCTGTCCTCTGCACGTACGGCGCTGAGCGTAACATACTGCGGAGATCCGTCCAGTATAAGCCTGTAGTTAAGGAAATACTTTCCCGTTTCCTCTATACCCTTAAGTACGGCTTCCTTCTGCATAGCTGCAGCCATCATAGGATAGTCCTCAGGATAAATATCCCTCTTCATATTCTCCTGGGCTTCCTCAAAAAAGTTCTTTCCGACCGTGCTTATCTTAAGCCTGGCATATTCCATGCTGGCACTATATTCTTCATACTCATTGGTGATTATATTTACGTAGTAGATAACCTCGTATTTATCAGCAAGAGCTCTGGCTATTTCTATGTATTTACTGTCATTCAGATTTTCATTTGCGATGAATTCACCCAATGCTCAACCCTCCCCAAGTAAATGCAAATAAAATGCGTACACCCATACATAATTATACTAGGTAAACAGCCATCTTTCCACCAGAAAAACTTAATAGACGTTAAATAGAAGCCCATTTCTTTCTATATTCACTTGGAGAACTGTCGAAGTATTTTCTGAACACCTCAGACATATAACTTACACCGTTAAATCCGGTGATAGCCGCAATATCAGAAAGCGACATTGGCGATGATCTCAGATACTCGGCAACCTTCCTGCATCTGAAATGCATCACGTAATTTATCGGTGACTCTCCGACATACTGATTGAAGAGATTGTTGCAGAGAGACTTGCTGATATGTGCGCTGTCGGCAATCTTCGCAAGGGTTATATTATCCTTATAGGACTCGGAAATGTAATACATCATACTTTTGAAAAGATTCATTCTCGGATCAAAGGATGTATTCTCATCAATCATCTGATAACGTGATCCGCTCTTCAGCAGATAATCCCAGAGATCAAAAAGATGCCTCGTTACCTGGAACGCATCATTTCTTATCTCAGGCAGCTGAAGCATTATATTGAAAACATCTTCGGAATATTCATTATTCTTGCGAAATCGGATAAAGCTCAAATCCTTATTTTCTATGATCGGACGCACCGCCTGCATCTCAACCTCTACCGATGACATCATGATGCTCGGATGAACAACAAAGATCACGTATCTCGCAACCTCATCATTTATACACATGCTGTAGTGAATCTGATTGGAATTTACAACTATGGTATCGCCCGGTGAAAGCATAACTGTCTTACCGTTTACCGAATAAGCCATGTTTCCCGACTTCACTGCAACTATCTCTAAATCCTCATGAAAATGAGGTACTCGCTCCCATGTAACATGCGGCGCAACCCATCCGTCATAGATGTATGACGGGAAGGACGGGTTATCATAATTAACTATTTCAGAACCGTCTTCACGCTTTACTATGAGACCTCTTACTTCACGATTCATAAATTTCTATCTCCTTTTTCAATCCCCGATATCTTCCACAACATGATAACAATATTCCACATCCATGTAACATAGTTATCGTTTTGTGGCATTTTAGGCGTATATTTTTACGTCTGCATACAATATACTTGTATCATCACAGAAATGCAAGTGAAAAAAAAGACGTCTAAAAAACATTTGCAGCATTGATTTTGGAGGAAAATAAAATGGCAGAAAAAGCAATTGTTATGAACAACATTTGTAAAGACTTCAAGGTTCTCAACAGACATGAGGGACTTAAGGGAAGTATACAGGATCTTTTCTCCAGAGATTATAAAACTGTCTCTGCTGTAAAAAATGTATCGCTTTCCATCGATCACGGCGAGATCATCGGTTATCTCGGTCCTAACGGTGCCGGAAAGTCAACAACTATTAAAATAATGACCGGCGTTCTTGAGCCGACATCGGGAAGCATTCTCGTAAACGGAACAGTTCCTTTTAAGAACAGAACAAAGAACGCAGAAAATATAGGAGTAGTATTCGGACAGAGAAGTCAGCTTTGGTGGTCACTTCCGCTCATCGAGTCCTTCAAGCTTCTCAGAGATATTTATATGATCCCGGAGAAAGAATATCAGGACACCCTTGAGCTTTACAGTTCACTGGTTGATATGTCACCGATACTTCATAAGACGGTAAGGCAGATGTCACTGGGTCAGAGAACTCTCAGCGACATACTTGCAGCCTTCCTTCACAATCCGTCGATCGTATTCCTGGATGAGCCGACCATCGGTCTTGATGTATCAATGAAGGCTAAGATCCGTTCACTCATCGCCGGACTTAATAAAGAAAAGAACACAACAGTAATCCTTACAACCCATGACATGGGCGATGTGGACGCACTCTGCAAGAGGATCGTCATCATCGATAAGGGACAGAAGATATACGATAACGATATCAGTCACCTGAAAAACTATTTCGGTTCCTACAGAACTCTTCGTCTTAAGACAAAGGGCGGTGTCTGGGAGGAGCAGCTCATCGATGAGAAGCATACTGATGTAATGAAGATCATCATGAAGCGAAGTGCTGAAACAAAGGTTGAAGACATCCAGCTTCTGGAAATCTCAACCGAAGAGGTTATCAAGAAAATATATGAAGGGGAAGAGAAAGCATCATGATAATGAACTTAAAAAAAAGTCTGGCTCTGACGCGTGTCGGTATCATGGAAAGTCTGCACTTTCGTCTCGGTACCTTCGTAACGCTGTTCGGAAATCTGACATATCTGGTGCTGGTATACCATCTCTGGAAAGCGATCTACGCTTCCTCCGGAACGGACATGGTAAACGGCATGACCTTTACAGATACCATAATATATCTGATCCTTGCCACTGCACTTTTCAACTTTCTTGAAATGTTCATGGTATGGGATATGAGCCGCAGCATTCAGTCGGGAAAGATCATCCTCGACCTTCTGAAGCCGATGAGCTTCAGGAAATTCACCTTCTGGAATTATTCGGGTTCACATGTAATATCATTTGTTCTTACTTTTTTCCCGACCTTCCTGATCGTAATGTGGCTCACACACGGTGCGATTCCGCTGGGACTGAATCTTCTTTACTTCGTTATATCCACAACACTCGCACTGTTTGTAAACTTCAATATTGAAATGCTCGTCGCAACGATCTGCCTTTATACAGAATCAACCTGGGGAATCAACATCGTAAAGGAAACCATAGTACTTCTCCTCTCAGGTGCGACAATACCTCTTGCCTTCTTCCCTGAAGGCTTACGCAGAGTAGTAGACATGCTGCCGTTCCGTGCGGTATATGATGTTCCCCTCACTGTTCTTCTCAAAAAGAACGGTTCAGACACCTTCACAGGAATGCTCAGTCTTATCGGCTTCCAGCTTGCATGGGTGATAGTGCTTACCATCCTCAGTAATCTTTTCTGGAACCACTCTGTAAAGAAAATAACTGTAAACGGAGGCTAAACAATGAACGCAGTCATAACTAATGGAATGCCGGTTGAACGCGAAAAGCATCGCGGACTGCATTTCTATATCTCAATATATAAAAAGATCCTTGTTCAGGATCTTAAGAGTAAAATGAGCTACCGTGCGGACTTCATCATTTCCACCATCGGAATGATAATGACAAACATTGCCGGCTTCGTCTCATTTATGATTCTTTTTCATAATTTCCCAACCATCAACGGATGGGATTACTACCATATGCTGTTCCTGTACGGCTTCTCACTTCTGGCACTTACACCGGTCCAGTGTTTCTTCGATAACAACTGGTCCTTACGTATGGCCGTACAGAGCGGTGACTTCATCAAATACTGCTTCAGACCAATCAACATCTTCTTCTACTTCATTTCCGAGGTATTCGATGTTAAGGGTCTCGGACAGTTCGCCTTCGGAGCAGGCACACTGATATATGCATGGGCTCACATAGGTATTCCTGTAACCTTCGTTACTATACTGAAGCTTCTGCTGTATCTTTTCACTGCATCACTCTTCATGATTGCTATCATGAATTTCGCTGCAGCTACATGTTTCTGGATTCAGGGTTCGGGATACGTCATGGTAATACTGTTCAGATTCAAGGACTTCGCAAAGTACCCGGCAACCATATTCCAAGGATTCTTTAAGTTTGTATTTACCTTTATAATCCCGGTTGCTTTTATAGCTTACTATCCGAGTATGGCAATACTCTCACCGGGTGACATCCCGATCCTGACAATACTTGCTCCATTTATAGGACTTCTGTTCTTCTACCTGAGCTACAAATTCTGGATGCTCGGAGTTGACAGATACGACTTTACGGGTTCGTGATACATTTAATGTATTTACCAATAAACTTCTTCAATATTTGGTTACGTCATTCGTAATCAGGAATTTTCCTACCGCGGCAGAACCTGCAGGCAGATAAATATCCTTTCGCTGTTTAATCTTGGCTTTTCAATACAACTCCCGCCATACACAGCAGCATGGGTAAAGCCTGCACGTTCTGCCGCTTCCCTTATCTCTGCAGCGGAAAACGCACGCTGTCTGTGTACTTCTCTTTCTGCCTTATCTACCTTTCGGCCGATTTCATCCGTCTCCGTATATCTGAACTTCAGATAATACTTATGGATCTTCGTATCATAATCATAGATATTCTTCCAGACATAGGAGAAGTCTCCGAAATCATCCTTATCGGTATATCCGTCAAGAATGACTTTATAAAAGTACTCCGTCTTAAGATCAAAGATAAAGATTCCGCCTTCCTTCAGATTGTCGCGGGCAGCCGCTATAGTCTTATAAAGGTCCTCCGTTGTGAGAAGATAATTCATGCTGTCACACACGCTTATTATCACATCCTGCTTCTCAGGAAGAACAAGCTCTCTCATATCCATACATTTGTAATCGGAATACGGATCCTTCGCTCTTGCGGCTTCAAGCATTTCCTCGGAAAGATCTATTCCCGTCATCTGAAATCCATCCTCCGCCAATCTCATCGTCATAGTTCCCGTACCGCAGCCGAGCTCCGCGATCTTCGCACAGGGTTTAACTTTATATCTGTACATGAGCTGCAGCAGAAACTGCTTCCACTCATCATAGGGAATATTATCCATCATACGGTCATATACTTTTGCAAAGAATTTATACTGACTCACATTTACCTCCTAACGGCTGTGCCATAAACATCTTAACGATAAGCGTATCGATATGGTATACTCATTTTCGGAGAAGATAATATTCGGATAAAATCATTAGGGGAAAGCTGATTTCCGAAGGAGTTACACCATGGAGAAGAAACGCATTAAAACTATCTGTATACCTGTTCTCGTGATCATAGCGATCATAATAACTATAGGTATTATAGTCAACAATTCACGAACAGAAAAGACCGAATCTCCCGAACCGCCTCACAAGATCATGCATGTCTATATGCCTGACGTTGTAGGTCAGATGGAAGAATCGGCCTATAATAAATTATCTGATATTGGGTTTTATAATATAAAGATTGAATATGAAACAACGGGATTATCCGAAGCAAGCCGTGTCAATCGACAGAGCATTCCGCCTCAGACCACTGCAGGAACCGACTTCGAGGTTACTCTCTATATCGAGTCCAAATAGTTATTCCGTTATATCTCTATCCAATGTTCTTATCTGCACCTTCAACGCATTCAGCGATTTCAGTGCCTGCTTCATTCGAAGTATCCTTCGAACAATCCTTGGCTCCTGCCTTCGCTGTTATCATCGTAAAGGATGATGTAAAAAGAAAAGCAAAACAGATACCTATTCCGGGATTTTTAAATACGATACTCCACATGATCATCATCAGAATGAAGTATGCAGACTTTGTTATCGGCGATCCAAGGAAACTCTTTGTCTCACTTGAGATTACTGTCTTATCGCGATAATCAGCAGACTTTACCTGTCCCATGCCTACGTAGTCCTTATAATGACTCAGCATGCACTCGTCAAAATACTCTTCTTCGGCCTCAAAGCCCTCAGCAAAATAAATATCATCCGTAATGCAGCTGTCTGTAGAAGCTGCGAACAGCTTCTCTAAGCCTTTCTTATCTGTAGGCTCACCCGGAACTCTTTTTGCTACCGCAACTCCGAGCAGTACCTTCTGCTTATCTATCTTCTTTATGAGTGCGAATACACTGGCACTCGGCGTATACTTCACTTCTTCACCCGCATAGTTGACGAAGTTCTTCTTTGCAGCTGCAACCATATCATGCAGCTTCATAAGTGGAAGAACATCCTTTAATCCGTCAGCAATTGCGATCTTGCCCGTATCAAGTTTCTTTAATATATAATCGGTTAATGTAATAAAACTGCAACCCTTAACATATGCCATGATCATTCGCTTCCTTTCATCATCTGATGATCGAATAATACATCAGCAAACTCTGTAATGCGGGCTTTCTGTTGTAAAAAGATTATAAAATGTCGTGAACGGTGTTTCCCGTATTTTATTAATGTGATGTTGATGCTGCTGTTGTAGCCACAACACATGCGATCATTGCAACCTCTTCTGCAATAACCGCTACTATAGAGCTGTTAAGAGCAGCGTTGCCGAGGATAGAGCTGTCTGCACTGTATGCATCACCTACAAGCATAGCTGCAAACATAAGTCTCTGCTTCTTGTTCATTGACCATGATCCGAAGCCCTTATTTTCCTTAAGGAAATCTGCTGTCTCGATAATCTCATCCACAAGCTTATCTGCATCTATATCAATATCTATAAGTGCACCGAGTGATGCGAATTCGTTATAAGATGTACCATACTTAGCACCATGTGCCTTAAATGTATTAAAGAGCTTTACGACCTTATCACTCTTTTCTCTCATATCACCGTCTAAAAGTGCGAGCACTTCGCTTACACCCTGGATCTCATTAGATGAAACCTTGAGCTTAAGCTCTTTCTTCATATATGTATAGCACTCTTCCATCTCATCAACAAGAGCATCGATATCCTTATCAGTGAGAACAAGCAGCATAATGAAAACTACATCCTCTGAAGATGTAAGGATTGGATGCTTCTTATTCATCTTCTTATATAATTCCTTAAATCTGACTGCGATCTCATCTGCCTCAGCGGCTCTTCCCGCATCGCAAACAATTGCTGCTGCTGAAACAAGATATCCGTTATCGGAATGCATTCCCTTTGATATCTTCTTGTAAACCGCCTTTACATCCTCAAGATACTTTTCAGGGTCTTCCGAAATCGCCATCTTACTTACGATGACCGGCTTTGCATTAGCCTGAAAACCGGAAAAAGCTCCCGTATTCTTTTGAAGGAGCTTTTTGCATTGCTTCAGCTTCTCAACATCCACTTCCTTCTCAGCGCCTGAAAAAATAAGGGCCGCTGCGATGTTCATAAGTGAATGGCCGAATTTAAATCTTGCCGCAATCACATCCCTGTTAGTTAAAAGTCTGTTGCATTTTCCCAAAGTTTTCTCATTCATTTGTGTCCTCCTGTTGTCGGGTAGTACAATATTGCTTACAAAGCATAATGATATAATGAGAAATCATTGCGGTCAATATACTGAATTTATTAAGAATTGATCTTATTTTAGAATAATTGACATAATCCACTTAGGATCCGGAGTTTCCATCTCCTTATCCATTGCCATCTCTTCCATAATACCCTGAACAGAAGACCATAAGCACTTCGAAAGGAGCTTTGCATCACCCTCTCTGAACGCGCCGTCCTTCTGTCCCTTCTTTATCATAAGTGCTGTCGAATCAATCGCATCCACCGAAAGCGCAATCTGTCTTGCCTCCTCCGGCATGCCTTTTCTTCTTGCCTGTCCCATAAGAATGAACATGTTGAAAACCCATGGCTGCTCCTTCGCATAAGAGAAAAGCTGTCCGAGGAATTTCTCAAGATAAATGTGCGGCGGAATCTGAGCCATTTTCTCGACATCAGCGTTTCCTTCTCCGCCTGCTCCACCGTATCCCGAAGCCGCCTTCGTCGAAGCTGCTCCCATCTTCACAAGCTCGAGAAGCAGTTCCTCCTTCGACTCGAAATAATGAAACATCAGTCCCGTACTCATTGGAACAGCGGCTGCAATATCTGTAATCTTTGTTTCATGATAACCACGATCCACGAAAAGAGTAAGCGCGGTCATAAGTATCTTTTGTCTTCTTTCTTCTTTTTGCTCTTTTCTTGTCATGTAGTCTCCCTCGTAAAATTTGACTTAGATATCTATACTCTTCTTTTCACTCTTAAGAATTCTCTGAACTGCGAACTTTCCGCTTGTAACAGCAACAGGAAGTCCTCCCGGTGCGCTTGTCCACTGACCTGCAAGATAGAGATTATCGATTCCCTTAAGCTTGCCCTTAAGACGAACAGGCTTGCCTTCAGGTGTTGTGATAAAGCTCATGTAGCTTCCGTGATAAGCATTGCAGTATCTCTCATATGTAAGCGGTGTCCACGCATCAAGGAACTCAAGATCACCGACAGTCTCAGGAAATGCCTTCTCAATAGCCTTCTGAACCTTAAGTGTAAGCTCAACCTTAACCTGCTCATATTCTTCCTTTGAAAGGCTCTTCCAAAAATCAAAATCATCATCCATCTGTGTAATGCATGTCTGGATAACCTGCTTTCCATCCTTTACGAAAACAGGATCATAGCCGTATGCCTTAACATACATTCTGTCACATGTTCTCTTTCCTACCTTGATAGGATCGATATCGATAAATACAGTCTCTCCCCTATTATAGCTTTCACTTACAGCAAATGCTACCTGGAATCCGCTTGTAGCAGGATATTTTGAAGGCTCAGCATAAGCAGCCTTAAGCTCCTTTGGCATGTAGCTGTTTGGGATGAACTTATTGAATAATAAATTTGTATCTACAGTAGGGATAATATAATCAGCACCTACAAAGCTTCCGTTCTCAAGCTTGATTCCTGTAGCAGTCTTATTCTCAAGAACGATCTTCTCAACGCCTGCGTTATAGAAAATCTTTCCGCCGAGATCCTTGAACTTCTTCTCCATACGAAGTGACATCTGAAGTGAAGCCCCCATAGGGATCATACCGTTTCCGTCTGCCATTGTTGCATATGATACAAGGAATGAATAAGCTGTGTAATCTCTTGGAAGATAATCACACATAAGGCTCTGAAGTACAGGTGACTTAAATCTCTTTGAATACTCAGCGAGTGAGATCTTTCCATATTCCTTCATAACCTTTGGGAAGTCTGCCATATTCTTTCCCATGCTGATGTAATCCTTAACGCCCCACATATCCATAGGCTTCTTTGCCGGGATCAGGCACTGCTTTGAATACTCAACATACTGGATGAACTTCTTAATCTCAGCCTCATCCTCAGGAGATATAGCTATAAGTTCTTTCTCTGTACGCTTAAGATCATTCCAGAGTGTAGCTGTCTGACCATTATGTATTGTGCTATAGAATGAATCTATTTTAGCATACTCAGTATCATCTGACAAAGCTCCGACTGTCTTCCATACATCGTAAAGCTCTGTATCCTTTCTTGTTCCTGTAAGCCAGTGAATACAGTTATCTATATGATATCCCTTTCTGTTCCATCCGATGCACTCGCCGCCCGGGATTGCATTCTTCTCATAAATCTCTGCCTCAAAGCCTGCCTTAAGTGCATATACACCTGCTGCAAGTCCTGCAATTCCACCACCGATGATTACGATCTTTTCCTTACCATTGTTAGCCATTTTTTATATCCTCCTTAAATGTTTCCTTCACTTTTTTGTTTTCGGAATCGTTTGTTGAATTCCGTTTCATTGAATCTGTATTCAATATATCACCGAGTTTGTATCTTGTCAATAACTTTTTTGAATATTCTTTCAATGAAATTAATTTTAATGAAATTCAAGGTAAAAAAAATCACAGCTACGAAACCGCAGCTGTGATCGTAATCGTTAAATCTTACAGATGGTCATAAGGAACGATTGTTTCAATAGTTCCATCTTCACTTATATTAAGCTTTGTGTACTTAACACATCTCTTATGTGAGCATCCCTCTGAAAGCTCTGCATCATGGTAGAAGAGATACCACTCACCCTCGATCTCTACGATTGAGTGATGTGTTGTCCATCCGAGAACAGGCTCCATGATTCTTCCCTTGTATGTGAAAGGACCTGCAGGGCTGTCTCCCTCTGCATAGCAGAGATAATGTGTTGTTCCTGTTGAGTATGAGAAGTAGTACTTTCCGTTGAACTTGTGCATCCAAGGATCCTCGAAGTATCTTCTGTCCTCATCACCGGCCTTGATAGGCTCACCGTTCTCATCAAGTATCTCTATCATCTTAGGAGCTTCTACAAACTCATCCATGCTTGGCTTGAACTCTGCGAAAAGAGGTCCGAGAGCCTTCTCATTTCCTTCAGGACGATGCTCATCAGGATTGAAGCTTCCTGACTGCCACATTTCAAGCTGTCCTCCCCAGAGTCCTCCGTTGTAGCAGTAAATTCTTCCGTCATCATCTACGAGTACAGCAGGATCAATGCTGTAGCTTCCCGGGATGTAGTTTTCCTGTGGCTTGAAAGGACCAACAGGTGAATCAGATTCAGCAACACCGATACGGAAAATCTCATCCTTATCCTTTGCAGGGAATATGAGGTAGTACTTTCCGTTAAGCTTTATTGCATCAGGAGCCCACATCTGTCTTCCAACCCATGGAACATCCTTCTCATGGAGAGCTACTCCATTATCAACACAAGGACTATCCAGAGAATCCATAGAAAGGATGTGGTAATCCTCCATCTTGTACTGCTCTCCGTCATCGTCTTCAGGGCAATCCCAGTCAACGTCATGTGAAGGATAGATATAAATCTTTCCATCAAATACATGTGCTGAAGGATCTGCTGTGTAAATATTTGTTACTAACGGTTTTCTTTCGTTTGCTCTCATATCTGCTCCCTTTCAGTTAATTTTCTATTTTTTTCTATATCACATTTATAATGTACACTTCTAAGTATGGATATAATGCCATAGAACAGATATTTTTACTTGCCAAATGTTGCTAAATACTTAACTTTTATTGCGAAATTTGTCAATTAAGGCCCCATATAACGATAGGATTTACTTCATAGTAGAAAATCATAGCGTCATACAGATCTGTCGGTGCAAAAGAAATCTGATAATACGGCTTCATAGTCTTGAAACTGTCATCATAATATTCTCCTACAGAACCTGTAGTCATTTTATCATTTATCACTTTTCCGAGACTGCTGTCCTTATCAACCTTACTGAAGTCGATATAGTATCTGTTCTCCGGAAGATCCTTTACAACTGCTGCAAGCGGATCATCAGAACAAAGCTCTGCAACCACTCTTTCACCTGTTTCACCATTCGGAACATTGTCCTTGGTTAAGTAGAAGTCTGTTCCAATAGCAAAGTAGCTGTCACCGTATGTTTCATTAAGAAGTGAACCGAGAATGTTATATGCATTGATCTGACTCTGAGTCATATGTCCGTTATGACATCCTATCATGACAGCACCCTTATGCTCAGTCTCCTCAACTCCGAGGAACCAGTCCACATTTTTCTTCATATATGTATCTCTTGCCTTGTTTGCCGAATCTTCCTTCACACAGTAGCTGATGAAGTACTTTATATTCTCAGCAAGATATTTTGTCATCTCAACCTCTTCAGCACTTGTCTTCTCGATATATGCTGCAGAGTTGCTGTCGATATCACTTTCAATCTCATCCATCAGAGCAACGATATCATCATACTTATCAGCTTTATATGTATCATATGAATCACCGAGTAACTCTGTCATCTTGGCACTGTACTTGCTTTGTTTTGAAGCATCTACCTTGCCGTAAAATGCATTGATGACAGCGATCATATCCTGGTCGTACTGCATATCCATTCCGTAGAGACGAACCTTGTCGCCATCCGCTGCAGTCTCATTATACTCACGCATCCATTTCACAAGCTCACACATCTGATCTGTTCTGTAGATCTTGTATCCGAGATGCTCAGTAACTTCTTCTGCAGTTCCTTCGCCGCCCTGGATATAAAGGTTTGCGATCTGACATCCTCCGATATCACCTTCAAGAATGAGTGCTCTTACATTTGTTGTTTCAACAAGATGCTTGAACAGCTCAAGCTTAAGCTCCTGAAATTCGATATTACCGTGGGTTGCTTCACCCAGGGCAACAATTCTTGTTCCCTCAGGAATCGTGATGCCATCAATACCTGCAGCTGCCTTTTCAAATTCCTCAGCACTTACCGCAGCACTCTCACCGCTTCCGCTGTTTGAACCTTCGTCAGTACCTGCAGTACTTTCAACTGCTGTTTCTTTACCTGCTCTGCTGCCTTCATTCTTTTGCTTTACAGCGAATAACCAGATAAGTCCGGCTATCGCTCCGAGAGCAACAACTCCTGCAATGATCATGATAATCTTTTTCATTTTATCCCCTCCAACTATGCTGTAAAAAAATTATGTCACGAAGAAACAGAATACCATAGCACGATACTTTTATCAATCAACTCGTAGTATACCTGCCCCGTGTTTACGTGATCATATTACAGCAATTTCGCTGTCGGGTCGCATGAATAACCTTACAAAACCTTACAATTCTGTAATGCAATCAGATTCTTCGCATTAACGATTCTGTAGCCCGGATATTTCTCTGTGAAGATCTCACTCTTCGACACAGCATCCGTATAGTACCTGAGTCCAAGCTCGAAGCATATCTTACTCAATGCCGCCGGAAGCAGCTCTCTTACTTCCTCTGCCATATCCGGCCTCGCCGCACATAAATATCCTTCAGTTAAATGTGCAGCTCCCCTTTCATCAAGAACTCCATCCCTCAAACAGGCGGAGCGTATGCAGTCTGCCACATCCTCTGCCACAGAACCCATCATTATCGTATCGAAATCTATAAAGCCCTTAACCCTTTCCTTCTCGAAAAGGATGTTCGCAAGCTTTGTATCTCCGTGAATGACCCATCTCGGTTCTGCCATATAGTAAGGCATGGCCGCATATTTTTCTTCTATAAGCTCTTCCAGATCACGGTCCCGGTTTTCTTCACTCAGGTCAGTACTTTCAAGGGATCTTCTATATATATCATAGTAATGCTTCAGGTCATGCAGATGCGGGTAATTAGCCTGTGGCTTTTCTGCCACAGAACTGAGCATTCCATGCAGCCGCGCCAGTCCCATTCCGCATTCTCTCAGCTCCTCTTCGCTGATTGGCGAGGTATTAAGTATATCGCCCTCGATCATCGGATATACTCTCCAGCTTCCGCCATCCGGATCTAGCGCAAAAAAATCCCCCTCGTCGGTCTTCAGCAAGGCCGGATATGCTAAGTCACTTTCGCTGCACGCCTTAGAATAAAGGCTGTAGTTATGTTCAAGCTTCGCCGTATCCATGTCCCTGCTGATACGCTGGCAGATATATCTTCCATCTTCTGTCTCTATGAGATAGGTTTCGTTGATATGTCCGCCTCCAAGGGGAATCACATTAATTATTCTGTTTTTTATAAATAGCATACATATGTCTACGATCATCTCATTATCCTCAAATACTCTTATTTATGTATGAATCTATAGAACATTATAACCCCAGCGCCTTCTTAATTTCAGCCGCTGTAAGAATGTAGCTATCCAAAAGCTTATTCACGCCTTTATCGATGACATTCTTGTCGTCAGCCTTTGCAGCCATCTCCTGTTCCAGAGCCAGCTCTGAAAGGTCATCCGCTCCGATCATTCTCGCATTACTCTTAAGAGCATGTACTCGGATCTGATAGTTTCGTATATCATTTGACTTATAGTCATTTCTGATTGTGACTGCCTTCTCAGTAGCCGATTCGGCAAAATCCGTTACCAGCTCAAGATAAAGATCCTTATCTTCAGCTGAATAGGAAAGTCCTTTCTCGGTATTGATTCCGAGTTTGCTCAATTCTCCTATCGGATCTTCCGGCTTTGCATCAGGCTCAGCATCGTCATCATCCTCTCCCTCAGGGAAGAACTCCAACGGTGCATCATCGTCATCATCATAATTATCGTCACTGTCAAATGCTTCCGTCACAGCTTCTTCCTTCACTTCAGCTTCTGCTTTCGCTTCATCCTGAGTCTCTTTCTTTGCGTCTTCCATCATCTCTTCCTTAACAAACAGGTCATCCGGAAGATACTTCACCAGCATCTCTTCGAGCTTGGATATATCGATAGGCTTGGACAGATAGTCATTAAAGCCTGCATCCATGTACATTTCTTTCGCTCCTACGATAGCATTTGCAGTAAGAGCGACTACCTCTGTATCCTTCTTGAGAAGCTTTTCCTCACGAAGCTTTTCCAGTGTCTCGATACCGTCCATCTTCGGCATCATATGATCAAGGAATACAACATGGTATTCATTTTCACGGATCTTATCTATAGCCTCTGCACCTGAGCTTGCAAGGTCCGGAATGATTCCGAAAAGCTTCAGCAGGTTCTTGGCAACCTTAAGGTTCATATCATTATCATCTACTACAAGAACATGAGCTCCTTCAACCTTCAGGCGTACCTTATGCTTCGGCTGATCTGCACTTCTATGCAGCCATTCCACGTAATTGCCTATCGGACGTTCATCCACGATTCTCTGACGTAATTCAAATGAAAATTCAGAACCCTTTCCATAGGTACTCTTTACTCTGAGCTCACTTCCCATCATCGGAAGAAGCTTATTAACGATAGCCATTCCAAGGCCCGTTCCTTCTATGTTTCGATTACGTTTTTCTTCAATACGCTCGAAGGATTCGAACAGCTTTCCGAGATCCTCCTCCTTTATTCCGATACCCGTATCCTTTACGGATATGAAAAGTCTGATTTTATCACCGATTCGTTCCTGTTCCTTTATTGTAAGTCTTACAGTACCCTTCTCGGTGTACTTAACAGCATTTGTCAGGAGATTCATGATTACCTGTGTGATTCTGATATCATCACCGCAGAGCATCGACGGAAGTGTCTCGCTGATATCCGCTATAAAGTTCAGTCCCTTCGCCTTCGCACGTTCAAGGATTGAAATAACAAGGTTGTTGATCATAGATGAAGTACTGTAGTTGACAGGTATGATCTCCATCTTTCCGTCCTCGATCTTCGAGAAGTCGAGAATCGTATTGACCAGTGACAGCAGCGTCTTTCCTGCCATCTGTATATTCGATGAATATTCCTGAATCTCATTTTCAGTTGATTCATGAAGTATCATCTCATTCATTCCGAGTATGGAATTGATAGGTGTTCTGATCTCATGCGACATATTTGCAAGGAAATCACTCTTCGCACGATTTGCCGAATCGGCAATCTTAATCTGCTCCTGAAGCGACGAAGACATTGTCTCGAGACTTCGTGAGAGTATTCCGATCTCGTCCTTACTCTGGACGCCCATCTTCTCACTGAAATCGCCGTTAGCATAATTTTCTGCAACAGCGGTCATTCTCTGTATAGGACTCGTTATGGTCTTAACCCATACAAGTGTTATCAAAATACCAAGGATAAGAATTGCAACCGAAATAAACAGCTGACGTCCCATCAGACTCTGCTGCGGTGCATTAATTTCCTGAATCGGTGCATAGATTCCGAGGATCATGCCGTTCTTCAGTTCCTTAAGGATAAGCTTCTGCTTTGTACCGATACGAGAACTGAATACTATCGGAATATTGAGTCTCTGATTCAGCACATTTGTAAAGTATTCCTGATCACTCTCAGGAAGATCCGGAAAATTTATTCCGTCCGGATAATCTTCGTGATAGATTACATTTCCCTTCTTATCTATAAGAAATGCACGGCCGGTTTCATAAACCGTAACATTTGCCACAGATTCCTTCAGGAGGTCCATGCTTATATCCATTCCGATTATTCCAACGGTATAGCCTTTATAATAATATGGGATAATATAAGAGATCATATCAACGCCGAGATTTGCGTTATAGTAAGGATCCATCCACATAGGCTTGCCTGTGGCAACAGGGATGTAGTACCATCCGACGTGCTCAAGATCATTCCTGTCATAAAGACTCATGTCGGTCGGCACAGATGGCTGCCATGATCGGTCATCTATGTTGATGGTATACCAGAAGCCGCTGATCGGGCCGTAGTCGTCAGGATTATAACGAAGATACACGGCCATGGCTCCACGAGTGTTTTCCGCGATACTTTTGCCGAGCTCGGAAACATCATAAGTATATTTATTACGCTCATTCTCATCCTCAAGAAATCGAGTATAAGTCTCAGCGCGTTTGTTTGCATAATTAAAAATAGTTCCTACGGATTGTTCTGTAGACCTGAAGTTATCATCGATTACGTTCGCATAGTAATCTGCGGTCTTTGAAAGGATGTCCTTAGAATCATCGTCCAGAATGGCATTGGTGCGCAAAGTTGAAGTAATAAGAAACGCCAGGATTACGACTATAATGATTGATGAAATAACAAAAATAAGTTTTGTTTGAATCGATTTCATAACACTCAGTCTCCCTCTCCCAATAATTCAGCCGAGGTGAGGCATTTTCGGCACTGTCGAAATTATTATTGCCTTTATAATGCATTGCGTGAAATATGCATAATCAACTAAACAATATCAAAATTATTTTTGATTTTCAATCAGAAATAAACGATTTGTACCTTTTCGATAAAACGCTCCTTTGCATTCGTATAATATGACATACTTGTCGAAAGTTAAAATATATAATTAACCGATAGTTCTCTATAGCAGCGATATTATTTCCTCTTCAGGCTGTTTGGCTTTTTCAAGTTCTATCACTCTGCATACAGGGACTTTTCTTTTCATCTCGGAATCGTATACCACCTTAATTATCCCGGTAACATTTACCCATTCCTTGTTCTCAAGTTCATATGCCTTAAAGTAGCTGCTGATCATTCCCACAAAGGTAAGATCCGCTGCACAGCATGTCATTATGTATCTTCCCGACACAAACTGAAACTCATCATCGCCCTTCATTTTGTAGGCTCTTGCAGTAAAATGTATCTTTTTACCTTCATATCTGTCATACCTCTCAAGTGCATCGATACATAATACTGCAAACCCTACATCATCAAGATGTAACTCATTTTGAGTCATATCATACGGAAGGCTTTCGTCGGGATCGAGCAGGATATCGCCATCCTTACCCTTGAAAACGAAATTTACACTACGATTGATTGCCTTTATATTTCTGGTATAAGAGGCAAGCTTGTCTCTAACCTCATCGCATCGATTAAAAACCACTATCTGAGCTTTTCTCACATGTTCCGCAAGAATAGAGCGCATGTTGTCTGCATATAGTTTAAATGTGGACGCATCATAAAGCGCAACCTCTACCACATCCTCCCAATACCAAGGGAACTCGAGGTCCTTTCTGTTCCACATTCCGTTATACTCAACGATAACTCTTTCCGGACGGTATTTCTTTTCAAGAGAAGTCAGATATTCCTCATTAAAATCCTTTTCATGTTCAATGTACTCTATGTCTGTCTTGGATTTCTTCAGTTCATCCTTCTCATAATCGGTGTCCCCCTCCTCACATACAATGAGGAGGGTTCTGCCTTTTATCTTAAAATACTTCTTCTCCAAAAGGTCCTTTATAAATGTCGTCTTACCGCCTTCCAGAAAACCGTTTATAAAATATACTTCCGACACGCTTATCGCTCCGCTTCTTTGTTAGTCCGTATTACTGCAGTGCTTCCTTAAGAACATCGAGATTGCTTGTCATAACTGAAAGATAAGTAGTTCCGTTAGCAATATCTTCTGATGTCGTTGACTGCATTGAATTCATAGTAAGTATCTTCTGATCCTTAGAGGTTGTATTATCCCTTACAGTTTCGGCGATCTTATGATTTGCCCCCTCGATCGTCATGATTGCGGAAAGACCGAGTTCATCCACCTTTCCTGAAAGGAATACAATAGTTTCAAAGCTTGCCTCAGATTCAGCAGAGCATCCTGTAAATGCAGCGAAGTAATCAAGTCCGTAATCATCAACCAGATAACGGAATGGGAATCTATCTCCGAAGAGAAGTGTCTTGTTCTTACCTGCATCAACTGCTGCCTTATACTCTGCATCAAGACTTTTGAGCTGCTCCTTATATGCTGAGTAATTACTCATATAAAGATCCTTGTTTGCTGTATCTATGTTACCAAGTTCAACTGCGATATTTGCGCAGATAACGTCCGCATTTTTGAGTGAGAGCCATACATGCTCATCCTTCTCTTCCTCGTGCTCATGCTCATCACCATCTTCATGATCTGCATCCTCATGCTCATCATCTTCATCTTCGTCATCCTTATGCTGACCGTGACCGATAACCTCTTCGCACACGCCCTCAGGTGAAAGTGAAGCATCAAAGAATGTAGGCCAGTTGCCCTCAGGATCAACGATTGCATCATAGCTCTCATTGCTCATACGAATATGGAAATGTTCCGCATCAGCTGGCTCGATTATATGATCGTTAAACTCGATATAGATAGGAGCCCCTGATTCCTTGTCCTCAGCCTCAAAGCGATACATAGCCGCCTTAGTACCTGTAGACCAGTTCTGAATGTAAAAACCATTATACTTATATGCCGACTCTGTAACATTTCCCTTATCATCGGTAAATGAGATCTTATTGTCATGAATACTAATAGCAGTGTAATCAGTCTTGTATCCCTTTGTATAGTAGTCCTTGTACTCAGCAGCTGTCATATCACCGTCTTCAGCCTTATGTTCCCAAGCTTCATCAAGTGAGCCATCGAGTACCAAAGGATAAGCTGACTGCCAGTCACCTTCCCAGTCAGAAAGCTCTCTATCCTGAACCTCTGAATCTTCAAATGTAGAAACTTCCTTGCTGTGCTCATGATCGTGCTCGTGTTCCATACCCTCGATGATTTCCTCATTCTTAACGCTGTCACCCAGCACATCGAGAAGATTGATTACAACCATGTCTTCATTTTCAGCAGATGCAAGAACATCCTCAACCCACTCATCGGATTCACCGCCGACATATACGAACATATCGCATTCACTTATCTTAACCATATCTTCTGCTGTAGGCTGGTAGCTGTGAAGATCAACACCGTTATCCAAAAGAAGAGTAAGTTCTGTATTTGATGCCTTATCTCCAAGGATTGTCTTTACCCAGTCATACTCAGGGAAGATAGTCGTAACGATCTTCATCTGTTTATCCTCAGCAGGTGTATCTGCTTCTGCTTCCGTTGCAGTCGCCTTAACTGCTGCGCTGCTGTCCTCCTGATTCTTTGCCTCAGCCACCTCTGTTGTCTCGGCTGTCTTAGAACTCTGGCTGCTGTCCGCTCCCGTTGAGCCGCATCCTGCAAAGCATCCGACTGTCATTACTGCAGAAAGTAATCCTGCCATAAGTTTAGTTTTTCTCATTTTAAATCCTCCTGTGAAATGCTTTCTTTACGAGCAAATAATGACCTGCTCTCTCACATTTGCAACACAGTTGCATATTATAATCTCGTGCAGAAGGATTGTCAATAGAATTTGCAACTTATTTGCATTTTAAATTTGTGCATAAAAACACCCTCCTTACCGTTTCCATCCGATAAAGAGGGTAAAAATCAAACCTATTATTTCTTCACTTTAAGCTCTGCAATGGAAATATAATGTTTAACAAGGAATTCCTCCGGTGCATTTTCCACAAGCATACGCATATGCTCCTCGTCCCAGGCAGCTAAAGCTTCCGGCGACATCGATGCCCCGACTCCTCTGCATGCACGCATACGTCCGTGCCATCCCTCTCTGGTGAAAGGAATATCAATCCTGAACTGCTCCTGAGATATCAGATCAAATGTATCCATATACTGATCCGGTACCCAGACAGGCTGAACCTTATCACCGTATGACGACCAGCTCGGATTGTGCTTTAAGATGATCTCCTCACTCTTGCCTGCGATCTTATCCTCATAAGGAAGCCATCCCATATATAAGATAAGAAACTTTCCATCCGGATTCAGCATATTTGCAAAGGTCTTGGATGTAATATTATGATCAAAGTACCAGATACACTGACACGCCGTGATCACATCGAAGGTATTATCCGGGAAGGAAACATCTTCAGCCTTCGCCGTAAAGAACTCAATGTTCATTCCTGCTTTCTCCGAAAGCTCCTTCGCCTGCTGAATCTGATTTTCTGCTATATCCGTTCCTGTCCATACAGCTCCGTATTTATACATATTTCTCGGAAGAACGCCTGTTCCCGTACCAATGTCGAGAACCTTCTGACCATCCCTGCATAAACCGAGCTTCAGTATGTAATCATAATACTCCTGCGGATAAATATCTCTGTACTTCGCATAATCCTTGGAAGCCTTGCCCCAATCAAACGCCTTGCCTTCATCAATATCTTCAATAATCATAGCATCCCCCTGTCTCCGGTCATCATATTTAAGACCGGTTTTTTAACGGTATATAACTATTTAATAACATATAATTATTATACAGCATATAGCCAAAATTTTCAGCGCCTGCAGCTGGACTCGAACCAACACACCAGAATTCTGATTACTCACAGATTAGCAATCTGCTGCCTTACCAAATTAGGCTTATACAGGCATAGTGGATGGAGAAGGACTTGAACCTCCAGAGTCCTAAGACAACTGATTTACAGTCAGCACCGCTACCAATTACGGGTTATCCATCCATTAAAATACTTATACTGTTATAATATAGCTGCCTTTGTACGACAGCCACAGTGATCCCAGTGGGGCTCGAACCCGACATTTCCGACTTGAAGGGCCGACGAACTAACCATTTATTCGATGGGACCATGTACCCTCGGTGAGATTTGAACTCACAGACCACGGAGCTTAAATCCGATGCATATTCCAATTCTGCTACGAGGGTATATTCAGTACCTGTGGAGAGACTTGAACTCTCATGCTTTCGCCACGGTTTCTAAGACCGCTGTGTATACCATTCCACCACACAGGCTTATTTTAAGCATAAAAATAACCGCCTATGCATATGAACATAAGCGGTTATCATTCTATCTATGACAATCACCTATATATCAATGCATTACAATTAATCCTTCACTTGATTCTGATTCCAAGCTGAGGAGCGAATATTCACTATGAAGATATGCAAGACTAAGTGTTTTCATTGCTTTGTTTTCCTTTCGTATGTTATGCACTGATTATAGCACCACCAGCTTATAAGTAAAGTAGACCTACAGTATATCGAAATACAGGCGAAGGGACTTGAACCCTTAACCGCCGGATCAGAAATCCGATACTCTTATCCATTGAGCTACGCCTGTAAAAAGTCGGGATGATGGGAATCGAACCCATATTTACCTTGTCAGGGCTTACGGCTTATAAGGCCGTGGCTCTCACCTGTTGAGCTACATCCCAGCCCCTACGGGAGGACTCGAACCTCCAACCTTCTCATTAACAGTGAGCCGAACTACCATTGTTCTACATAGGGATTTGAAGTACTTACTATAAAATTCAAAAGACCACCTATCCTTATCAGACAGATGGTCATGAAATGAGAAACTATAATTTCTGATTATTCATTACATTATCCACATAATCTGATAAAGACATCATAAGAGATCCAGATTTTTATATTGCAACAAAACTGAATTATATTCTGAATCCTATTATTCTGTCTTATCATCACTGTAGAATACATTGTTCCTCTTCCTTTCTTATAGTTTCTATCAGAGTAGCGGGAACCGGATTTGAACCGGCAACCTCCGGGTTATGGGCCCGGCCATCTTCCATTTGATAATTGTAAACCACAAGTGGTTTATCCTTCGCTTTGCTCAGGAGCACGGATTTGCTTCGCAAATCCGTGCCTGTCCCGCGATTGAAAACGTCAGATTCGAACTGCGCCTCATGCTCCCAGGGCAAGCGTGCTACCATTACACCACGTTCTCAATATAAGCGACTATGAAGGGAATCGAACCCTTACCCCCAGAGAGACAATCTGGTACGCTAAGCCATTACGCCACACAGCCTGATTGGAGTATCTATTGTCCGCTGAAACTAATGACCCGTTCCAATCAATAATATCCGTCCAATAGACACCTATAGTGGATAGCGAGAATTGAACTCGCACCACCAGTTTGGAAAACTAATATACTAACCGTTATACGATACCCACATGCGAGTGAGAGAAGTGCCTGTTTTCTCCCACTCTATATAATTATTTATAGTGAAGCATTACTGCTTCTAGTAGACCATATAGGAGTCGAACCTATATCTCATCGTTCGTAGCGACGTGTTCTTTCCGTTAAACTAATGATCTGAATAAAATAAAAACCGCCTGGATCTCGGATTCCCGGATACAGACGGTAGAAAAGTTCATCTTTTAAGCCTAAAGCGCCTACTTCCGTCTATACCTACTCCTATTATCCTGTCTAATCCCATTATTAATATCTATATCGCACTGCGGCTGATTAAGGCATGGGAAATCAAACCCACTTATAGCAGGTCGTATAATGAGATCTATTCTGTACATTATTAAAGTTCTCATTTGCTTTTCCTTACCTCTTTCATTAGGATTGTCATAAAATAAAAATGTGCCCATTTCTCCATTTGAGCATAACAAATGGAGAGACAGGCACTTCTCTCAAGCGTTATATTATCAAATACCGCTATATATGTCAATAACAAATTTAAAACTTTTTTAAAAAATCTTAAATAATCAAAATCAATTAATTATCCAAATACTCTGAATACTTTGTAATCAATTCCAAGTACCCTTCATCAGGATTCAACTGATAAGCCATCTTCAACATTTCAACGCCCTTTTCATAGTTTTCTATATGACATAATGCGCAACCATAATAATGGTAAAACTTATCCTTTGTTTGGAATTCTTCTTTTTCTATGTATTTTTCGCATTCATTAACACATCCATAATACATTTCTTTTTTATACAGCGCCATGATCAAATCCATTATTTCCTGTGCATCACAGCTTTCATAATCTGAATGATCACAATATTTCTTCATTTCACATATATTAATATAATCATTAATTGTAACATCTTCAGGATCATACTCTATCGCACGCCTAAAGCTATCAATTGCGTTTTCTGTCCATCCATAATCATAATATGCCTTACCTAGAGCAATTTCTTTCTGAGCCGAATCTTCTCCTGTTTCCTTTTTCTTGCGAACAATAATAAGTTTTTTAAAAGCTATATAATCAGGATTATAGGAAAGCTTTATTGCATAATTAATATATTTTTTTGCATTATCATAATCAGCAAGCTTATAATAATCAAACGCAACATTAAAGTTTAAAACATCGTTATCCACTAATAATTCAAGCGCTTTTAAATGATTCTTTAATGCATCTTTATACCATCCCACATTACCATATGCATTTCCCAACAAATTAAGCGTCGTAACCGATTTTTCTCGTTTCACTTCCTCATACTTATGCAGCAAATCCAAAAAATCTCTATAATCATCATCATCCTTTATAGTAATCGCTTTTTCTATTTTTATCTTAGACCCACTTAAATCCCCTAGCCTAAATAAACATACAGCTTCTCTATAATATGCAATTCCTAAATTTGTGCTTTTTATTGGATTTGATAAGACTTTCTCATAATCCTTATATGCCAAATCATATTCTTCCTTATTAAAGAGTATATCCGCTCTATATGATAAACATTTTATAGATTCGGGTTCTAAATCTAATGCATGCGTAACACTCGCAAATGCTTCATCATAGTTATCCAGCTCATAATAAGCCCGCGTCATATTATAGTATATTGAAACATTATCAGTATCCAACTTAAGAGCTTCCTCAAAACGACTAATGGCTTTTTCATATTCCCTCTCATTATAATATGTCAATCCATCTTGATAATAATATCTAGTATAACATCTTTTAAATAAATGGACTTTATTTTCTTCCTATAGTATAATACCAATATACCCTTGAAGGGAGGCAAATTACTATGGGGAGAAAAGCAACTACAATTAACCTTACAGCACAG